>CAJTIR010000028.1 GCA_910576385.1 Lachnospiraceae bacterium | reverse complement strand
TCATCTATGTAAACGCTGTCTTTGATACAATTTGATTTTTCCTTAAACCCCATGATTTTTTACCGATACCCCGCGATTTTTTATCATACTCCATGATTTTTCCTATACCCCGTGATTTTTCCCCATACTCCACGATTTTTCCTATACTCCGTGATTTTTCCCATAAAAAATCAAAAGCTTTGGAAATATCCTGGCATCCGTGGTATAATTGCTTCATTGAACACTTAAGGAGGCACACGGAATGGACGTATACCATGATAACAATATATGGGGGAAAGGCTCGCCTGAAACCAAGCTGACAGCCCTCCCTGTCAATCACTCTTTTCTATGGGGCGAACAGGAAATACTTATCCCAGCAGTCTATGTAGGCAAAGCAGGCGCCGCCCTTGATGTATGCGCAAAAATCCCGATAGAGGATATGGCGGCATTCCTGAAAAAATGGGATTATGCGCGGCGGATGTCCCTAAAAACCCCAGAAGAATTTGAACAGATAGATGCGGACAACCCCGGAAGCAGGGAATTTGCCGTAGAAATATGCCTTGATGGTACGCCACTGGTGCGCCACATGAGCAGCAGCCTGAGATGGTATCCGGAAAATGTAATTCAGATGGGGAATGTACCTGCCAGCGAAGACGGTTTTGAAAATAACAAAACTGCGGAGGAATGGATGGATGCTTATGCCTGCGACAGGGAATGCTGCTGGTATTTTGAACGGCTTTGCTATGACTGGGACGGAGAACCGATACTGTCCCCTCAGAAAATATCACTTGCTTTCCAGGCAAACTTAATCTCCATCACTGCGGGGCATTTTTCCTCTGGCGTTTCCTGCGATAGCAAAACGGTAAAGACAGCCCATCCCATAACCGGTCAGGAATACACTCTGACACTACATGGCTGCGAACAGATCAGGAACAGCTTCGCAGAAATTGGAGCGAAAGGTGTGGTTTACCCAGAATACTGCCAGATACTCTCTTACAGCATTGCACCAGAAATAGACCGCAGCCTTTTTTGCATCCGCGACTGCGCAGAAGGCGACCGCCCAAGAATGGGTGATGCCCAAGGGCAGCCGGGCAGGTCAGACGGCCCCACAGCAGTTTTTATGGCCGGGAAAAATGCTGCTCCTGACAAACGGATGGCAGCTTCCTCCCTGCATTTTGAGCCTGTGTCAGAAGTGCAGTGGCGGATGGTATTCCAGATAAAGCCAAAGAATGATGCAGAAATCAGCTTTCCCATCAAAGCATGATCCCACACAAATAGCAGCATAAACATTAACCACACAGAATCCCCCGGAGCCGTTTTCTTCCCTGCTCCGGGGGACTATATTCTCATGCCTTTATCTCCATCCCGTTCTTGAAAGTGAAGCGGATGTCCTCCCTGCTGTACACCGTGGCGTACTCCACAAGGCTGTACCAGTCGTCCTCGTTAAATTCCGTGAGCGGGCCGTCCCGCTTTTCCAGGGCGGAAACAAACCTCCCGATCTTCTCCCGCTTCGCCTGCCGCTCCGTGATGGCCTGGCTGACTTCCGAAAGCCGCCCCTTCGCCCGGTTGAACCGCCCCGCCAGCCCGTCATACTTTTTCTGGTACTCCGTCTGGTCAAGGGCGACGCGGGCATTCTCCGCCATGCACTGTCCAATCAGCTCCGCCACCACGTTCATCTCCTCCTGCAGCCGCAGGCGCTCCGTCTCCAGCTCCGCGGTGCCGAAAAGCGTGTCTTTTATGGAATCGTAATCCTCCCGCACCCCGTCCTTTTCTGCAAAGATGGCATTGGCCGCTTTCAGGAAAAGCTGTTTGATGGTTTCCTCGTCAAGGTGGGGCGTGCCGCATTTCTCCCCGCCGTCAAACTTGTGGTTGCACTGCCAGATGGTCTTGCGGTACTTGCTGTTGGAATGCCACACCTTGGAGCCATACCAGCCCCCGCAGTCCGCACATTTTATCCGGCCGGAGAATACGCCCATGCTGCCCGCCCGGTTCTTCCCGGAATGCCTGGCCGCCATCTGGTGCTGCGCCTCCTCGAACACGGACGGGCTGATGATGGCCTGGTGGTTGTTCTCCACATAATACTGCGGCACCTCGCCCTCGTTTACCTTCTTCTGCTTGGTGAGGAAGTCCACCGTGTACACCTTCTGCAGGAGAGCGTCGCCTTTATATTTTTCGTTGGTAAGAATGCTTTTGACCGTGCTGGAAGACCATGCCTCCTTGCCGCCGGGCGATGGGATGCCCTCCGCCGTCAGCAGTTTTGCGATTGCGTGGGGCGAGCGCCCCTGCAGGAAGAGGCCGTAAATCCTGCGGACGGTCTCCGCCTGTTCCTCGTTGATGACGAGGTTTCCATCTTCGCCCCGGTCGTAGCCCAGGAACCGCTTGAACGGCACCGTGACCTTGCCGTCCGCGAACCGCTTCCTCTGCCCCCAGGTGCAGTTCTCCGAGATGCTCCGGCTCTCCTCCTGCGCCAGCGAGGACATGATGGTAAGGAGCAGCTCGCCCTTGCTGTCAAACGTCCAGATGTTCTCTTTCTCGAAGTAGCACTCCACCCTGTTCTCCTTCAGCTTCCGGATGGTCGTGAGGCTGTCCACCGTGTTCCTTGCGAAGCGGGAGACGCTCTTGGTGATGATGAGGTCGATGGCGCCGGAAAGCGCGTCCTCCACCATTTTGTTGAAGCCGTCGCGCTTTTTCGTGTTACAGCCGGTTATGCCTTCGTCCGCATATACAGATACGAATTCCCAATCCTCGCGCCCGTTGATGTAGTTCGTGTAATAGTCCACCTGCGCCTCGTAGCTGCTCTGCTGCTCCTCATGGTCGGTAGAAACACGGGCATAAGCCGCAACCCTGCGCTTTTTGTAGCTGCCTATCGGCGCCGCCGTGTGCCTGTTCACCGTGGCCGGTATCGTGATCACGCTCTTTGCCATCGCTCTTTCCTCCTTCCATAAAAATTGAATTCCAGGCTGCCATCCGGAAATGCCGTGATTTCCTCTATCTGCTTTTCAAACTCCGCTTCGTCAAATTCCTCCAGCCCCATCATGTGCGCGGAAACCTGCCTCAGCTTGTAATCGGTGTAGTTCGGGTTATGGCACTCCACATTCTTCCTTTTCTTGCCGATGCAGTACCAGTACACCCACTTCCCCGCGCCGTTCACCCGGTGGTATGTATTCCCGCAGGCGGCGCACCGTATCTTCCCCTGGAAGCAGTCCGTGACCGTGGCGATGTGCCTGGGCGGGTCCAGGTGCAGGTTCTTCCAGACTTTCGTCTCCCCGCCGGTGAGATGGAATTCCAGGTCCCCGTTTTCCATGACGGTGATGCCCCGGACAGCCTTTTCAAACACAGCCCCGTCAAACTCATCCATTCCAAGCGTCCGCGCCGAAATCCGCTCCAGCTCTTCCTCGCTGAAATTCACGCTGGTGCAGCTCATGCCCGTCTCCTTTTTGGAGCGGCATATCCAGTGTACATAGGTCTTCCCCCTTATGGTCCCTTTCTTCCGTGTGAACGGCTGCCCGCAGACGCCGCATTTCATCTTCCCTGTAAAAGGGTAGGCGGGATTGACAAGCCCCGCCCGCCGTTCCATCTCCGCCTGGACCTTTGCGTAGGTTTCCCGGTCAATGATGGCTTCATGGCAGTCTGCCATGTAATACTGCGGCAGCTCCCCGCCGTTCTTTACCTTTGCCTTGGTGATGGGGTCCGCCATGTAGCATTTCTGCCGCCGGATGTCGCCGGCATAGACCTCGTTGAAAATGAGCTGCCGCACCGAGGCTTCCTGGAAATCGTTGCCAAGAGTGGTGCGGATGCCCACCCTGTTCATGTTCTCCGCAATCCGGCGGAAGGAAACGCCGTCAATGTACATCTGGAACATCCAGCGGACTGCTTCCGCCTCTTCCGGTATGATGACATATTTTTTCTCATCCTCATCATACCGGTATCCGAGGATGTGCTTGTTCGCCGTCCCGATCTCGCCGGACTGGAACCGCCGCCTGACTCCCCACTTCACGTTTTCCGAGATGCTCCGGCTCTCCTCCTGTGCAAAGGACGCCAGGAGCGAGAGCATCAGCTCCCCATCCTCTGAAAGCGAATTGATATGTTCCTTCTCGAACCGCACCTCGATGCCGAGGGACTTCAAATGCCTGACCGTCTCCAGAAGGTCGACCGTGTTCCTTGCGAAGCGGCTGATGGATTTCGTCAGGATGATGTTGATCCTGCCCGCCTCGCAGTCGGCGAGCATCCTTAAGAATTCGCCGCGCCTGGCCGTCCCTGTCCCGGATATCCCGCAGTCCGCGTACACCCCTGCGTATTCCCATTCCGGATTGTTCTGGATGAGCGCACTGTAATGGCTTATCTGTGCGGAAACGGAATTCATGAGCCGCTCCGTGTCCCTCGAAACACGGGCATAGGCGGCCACCTTTTTCCGCCCTGCCAGTGCGGGGAGGGCCGGCTCGATTTTTCTGATTTTCTTCAATAGAAACCACTCCTTTCCGCTACCATTCATCACTCCAGACCGCACTTATTGCAAGGTTTTTCCGGCTAATAATGTACCCAGAATTGGCCGGTGTTTCTGCAAAAGTATTGTATCAATTTCCGAATATTCCTCTTTGGTGATGGCGCCTTCTTCGAGCATCGCCCGCGCCACGGCAAGCGACATCCGGTAGCGCATCTCCGCGCGGAATTCCCCCTCACTCATCTGCGCCGCCTCCCCCGAACCTGGCTTTTATATAGCACCCGTGGGAGCAGTATTTCCTCCTGGAATCCCCATAGACGTCAAACTGCTCCCCGCACCCGGCGCAGGTGAAGGAATACACCGCCCTCTGCCTTATCTGCTCCGGATGCCCGTGCCACCACTTCTCCCGGCACTCCCTGGAGCAGAACGCCCGCCGCTTCACGCCCGCCGTCTGCTGCAGCGGCTTCCCGCATTCCCGGCAGATGCCTTCCTGCGCCTGGGCGTCCTCCTGCCCGTCCTGCGCCGCCTGCCCCGCCAGGCCGTTCCTCCTGCAGAAGCTGCGCACCGCGTCCCTGGACACGCCCGCCAGCCTTGCCGTCTCCGTATATCCCATGCCTGCCCGCCGCAGGTCTGAAACCTTCCTTTTCTGTTCCTCCGTCATGAAAAACACACCTCCTGCCATATGCCACCGCAGGGACGGGAATCGGACGGTTGCATCGGCATTTTTTCTGCGCCTCCCGCCGTGCGGAAAAATAGCTTTCACATATAGGCCACGGAAACGGGGGAACTGAACCCCCTGAAATCAAAAAATGGCCCACGACATTTTATGTGCCGCAGGCTTGTCACTATTCGCGCCGGGCTTTACGCCATGGCGCGCCTCCCGTTTAGCTGCCACACATCGTGGCTCTTGATCTGCCGGACGGCGGAGGATACCGTGCTGGCATGGCCGTGCCTATGGTAGTAGGCCGTCCCCTTCGTGTGCTTGTGGTAGATGCGGACCGGATACCGGTCATAGGAAAGTTTCTGGACGATCCAGCAGTGTTTGGTGCATCTGGACTGGACCTCAAAGAAGTCATCCGTCTGGCGGATGAGCCGGAAGTAAGGGGAAGTGAGAAGTGTGCGTTCTTTCGCAGTGAACATCAGCATCCCTCCTTCCGCCGCCCCCTGCGTGGCAGGCGGGCTGTTTCCATAAACTGTTTTTTCATAGGCGTGTGCCTCCTTTATTTTTCTGCCGCCGTTCCCGGCAGCGCCCTTTGGGGTAGTGCCATGTTAAATCAGATTCCGCAGATTATCCACTCATATCTGCGCCATAAGATGCACAAACTTTCCATCCGTTTCCTGTGTAGTTTACACCCACTAAAAAACGGGCCCGCGGCACATGGGAAAATGCCGCGGGCCCTGCTGTCTGTATTTATATCCGGCTGGCGTGATCGAGCGAAATCCATCCGTTTCTCTTTTCCCGGTAGGATTTCAGCAGCCCCCACCGGGATGCGCCTTTCCCGTCCGCTTCCTCAACAATGGTAAATACACCCATACCAGTCACCTTCCCGGTCTTGGGCTTATCCGTCCCAGGCGCTTCCCGGATGTTCAGGTCGGGGATGGACACCCGCACAAGGTACGGCTGGAATGCCGCCGCCCTGGTATACACCGCCTTCCCCGATTCATCAAACACGGAATGCCCCGGATTTTCGTCCGCACACTTCTTGGCGTTCCCCAGCGACTTGAACGCCCCTTTCTGCGAGGATGCGTCCGCCCACGACTTCCGGACGCGGTACCAGGCTTCGGTCTCTGCGGGAGCAGGCTTTGGTGCGCCTCCCGCCGTGCCAAGGATGCCTTTCAGGATGGAGAGGATTTTCTCCCCATAGCCAGCTCCCGCCGCCCATCCTTTCCCGGCCGGATTTTCTTTCTGCCCAAGCCACTCCACATATTCCGCACAGCCCCTCGTGACATACTTAAAACGCGGGTCAATGCAGGCGTTCTTCAGTTCGTCCGTGGAGGCGTAGGCTTTCAAATGCTGCACCTGCGCCCGGATGCTGAGCTGCGGCGTGCCAAAGGAATTTCCCTTCATACCATTGGAAGTCACGCCCATGCCGCAGAAATTGTTCTGTGAAAGCGTGACCGCAGAGCCGGAAAAGGTAAAATTGCCGGTCTCAAGGCAGGACTGTGCAAAGGCGACGTCGCCCCGGACTCCCTCCGCCTTACCCTCGGAGAGATACAGCGGAACCGTATCGAGGACAGACTGCGCCACTGCCGGATTCTTCCCTTTGATATAATTCCTCATCTGCTCTGCCGTTGCCGCGGAATCCCCCATGATCTTCGTGTATCTGCCCGTGCCGGAGGATGCGCCTCCCATCGCCGCCTTGACTGCTTTGCGGAACCCGTCCATCGTGTACCCCGCGCCAAGCTGCGTCCATAAATGCTCCGGGTCGCCGTGGTTGCTGGCAATGCCCCGTCTGTGTCCCTCTTTGTGGCTGATGACTACGCCATCCTCCAATGGATTCAGGCTGTATTTTTTACAGAGCATGGCGAACAGCTCCACCGCTGCCTCATAGGTTCTTTTTGCCACCGCTTTTGCCGCGGCCACATCGGAGCAGGTAAAGTTAGAGCCTGCCGTGTACCGGATACACGCAGGCTCGCACATCTCCACCCCGATATGGGTATTGTTCCCGCTCCCCTTATTCCCGCTTCCGCAGTGCCATCCCCTGTGGTTCCACGGGAGCGTCTGGTACACTGCGCCATCGTTCCCGTCAATGAAACCGTGGACGCAGGAACTATCGTGCGCCGGGCTATTCCAGCTATTGATGAAAGCGGATGCCTTCGGCTGCGGGCAGCCCACGGAATGGAGCATCAGCCCCTTCACCGTGATCTTCCGCCCTGCCGTATAGCAGGGGTTCCTTGTCAGGATGCTTTCCACCAGTTTCACGATTATTCATCCCCCTTCCCGTCCTCTGCCCTGTCATGGAGCTGCTCCAGGATATCCTTCAGCTTTTCCGGGATGGGCAGCCCAAGGTGTCCGGCGTTCTCTAAAAGGCTCACGCCCTCATTGGAAATATAGAAAAAGATAACCGCCGTCCGCAGGACAGAGCCGTTCCCGATGACCTGCACATCGAGGATGTTGGCGATCCCCACCAGCAGGAAGATCAGCACCTTCTTTGCGATGCCCTTAAATCCCACCTCGCTGGACAGCTTCTTATCCGCCGCGGCGCACATCACGCCCGTGACATAGTCCACCACGACAAATACGACAAGCGCGTACAGCAGGCCGTCACAGCCGCCTAAGAACCAGCCGAGCCATCCCCCGATGGCCGTAAAGATGAGTTGGATCGTGTTCCAGAATTCCTTCATGTTGAAACCTCCTTTAAATGATTTTTTGTATGATAAAAGGCCGCCCGCCAATGGCGGACAGCCCCGTATCCAAAAGGATATTTATTTGTGTCGTTTACACAAGTATCTGTGGGAATCTTTGTCACATTTATGCCCCTGTTTTCCTTGCTATTTCACGGCTTCAGAGTGATTAATAACACTACCCAAAGCCCCGCCTGCCCGGAAAACGGGAGGCGGCACGGGAAATAAAAATGCAAGGAGGACACCCTATGAAAACAAAAAATATCAAAGTCTTATACAGCAGCCGCTATTCCCAGAGCGGCGGAATCCTGCGCACCGGCTCCGGCCCGTGCTGCACGGTGCCGAAGATACAGATGGAGGGGAAGTGGCTGGAAGCCCTCGGCTTTTCCATCGGCACCCCGCTCATCGTTGAATACGAAGAGGGCTCCATCCGCATCCGCACCCTCACCGCCGAAGAACTGGCGGCAAAAGAACAGCGGGAGACGCAGGCGGAGATTTCCCGCAGGATTGCGGAACTTGAAAAGATGAAGCGCCGCGCGGAAAAAGAAGCCGCATCCCTCTCCATGGTCGCAGAGCCGTCTGACAGGTACGCCGCACAGCAGTAAATCCCCGCCGGGATTCCCCCGGCATACACACATCCCTTTTACCACGGCAGGGGAAACGCCTCCCCCTGCCGTAAAGCCGTCACTGCCCCTCGTCCGTCAGCGTGTAGGTGATCTTCATCGTCTTGTCCGCCGTCTTCACCACCGCCGAGGACAGGTTGTTTATGGTGCCCAGGTATGGCGTGCGCAGGAACATATACCTCGCGTCATACGCCCAGGAGATGCAGAAGTTTTTATAACAGAACAAAGGCGTCTGCACGTCCTCCGTCTTTTTGTTCCCCTTGTTCTGCCTGACCGTGTCGTCCGCGAACAGCAGGAAGTCATACCCCACGATGATGTCCCCCATCAGCTCCATGGCGTTCCCCGCAAGGCTCCCTCCCAGGGCGTTCCCCCTTGCCGTGAACCCCGCCGGGATAAACGTGACGTCGGACGGGTTCGTAAGGCATATCTTGTAGAACCCGGTGTAGCCGTAGTTGAACGTGTAGAGGTACCCGCCCCGGATGCAGGCGCGGGTCCAGGTCTTGTACAGCTCGTAGTTGGTGTCGCGGTACCCCATGGTCGGGAGCTGGACGTTGGTGAGCGTCCATGTGCCTTCCGTGTAGCTGAAGTCCGTGCGGTCTATCTTTATCCATTTCACCGAGGCGTTCCCGGAGGAATTCGGGCTGTTGCAGAACCCGTACCAGTACCCGTCCCATCCGTTCAGGAAAAAGCCGTAATAATACACGTTCTTCTTAAAGCCGAACACGGACGGCTCGATCTCCCAGCTTTCCAGCTCCTGCACGGAGCTGTCGTTCAGCTTCTCGTTGACGCACAGGCTCACCATGGGGAGCCTGGACCTGCTGATGGTGATGATGTTTGTGTTGCTGCAGTTGATGGACCAGACCTCCTCCTTCTCAAAATCGCATTCTATGGCGTTGCTTAAGAGCCACCGCTTCCGGTTCGTGCATCCGGCAATGGAGACCGCCTTCATGACCACGAACGCAGTGCCGTCCTCTGTTTCGCTCCCATACACGTTCTTGCCGCCCCAGGAGCTTGTGAGGGCGGCCGCGGCTATCGTGCCGTTGCCCTGGCTCGTGGTGAAGTCCCACACGAATTTATAGCCCCTGTCGATGGGGCCGCTCTCCGTCTGGTTCATGCTGCCCCGCGCCGTGTCCGTCCCAAGGTTCACGTCGTTGGAGGCGTAGGCCACGGGGTAGTTCGCGGACATGGGGTAGAGGTTATCCTTCCGCTCCTCCAGCGTATCCGCAAACAGCAGGATGCCGCCCAGCGTGTTCGGGCAGATGGGCAGGAGCTGGCTGTTCACCGTGATGTTCTTCGAGCTTGTGCCGGAGTCGAAATACACCCCCAGCAGGTTGCTCCCAAGGATGTTGTCCACGGCGTCCGTGACCATGTTCTCCTCCCGGATGGTTTCTGTCTCCCCGCTGCCCGCATCCGTCAGTTCAATCGTCATAGTCCCTTTCAGTTTCATGATGCCCTCCTTACTCCGGCAGCACAAGGCCGGTAAACCCTGTAATAACTTTTGGGAATGTTTCTGTGTGGCGGACGGCTTTTTCCTGCGGCCATGAAACGGCAAGCCGCTCTTCCGCCGGCCTCAGGCATTGTTTCTGCGTAAGCATGGCCGCCGGGAAATACTCCTCGAATTCCAGCGTCCCGTCCCAGTTCTTCGTCGCGCCCGCCATCGCCTGGCCGCTGATGGAGGCGATGCACCCGCCCGCAGGGACCGCCGCCTCCCCGCCTTCCGCCGAAAGGTACACGCGGAACGTGTGCATCCGTTCCTGCACAATTCCCGCCAGCGGGTAATAGAGGGAGAGGATGTGCCTGCCGCTGCCGAAAGTTTCTTCCGGGTAAACCGACAGGATCTCGTTGTCGTCAAACTCATAGGCGGCAAGGATGGAAACCCTCCCGTCCTCCTTCCACTTCACGGGCAGCGAGACATCCACTTCCACATCTGTACTCCCCGCTGTTTCCGTTTCCACACCCCCGTTTCCTTCCCCGGAATCCACAGCCCCGCCGGATTCTGCGGGGAGCGGCACGGTGACTTTCCCCTCTGCGGACGCCTGCCGCTCCACCTGGGCGGCGGAGATTTCAAGCATCACCTGGCCGATGAACTGCGCGTCCGTCTCCTGGGAGGACGCGAACTCCATGCTGATGACCGCGCACCTGGCTTTGGAAAGGCTGTACGCCTTCGCGTTGGTGTAGGTGAACAGCCCCATCTTCCCCGCCTCGATCTGGTTTAAGAGGCCGGAGATGTTCTTGTCATTTTTCGATTTCGCCTGCGCCAGCCTTGGGTTCTTCCCCACGCATTTCAGCGTATGTTTTCCCCCGATCTTACAGTTAAAGGAAGTGATACACGCAACCTGGCTCCCATCCGCCTGCCCGCCCGTGAAGGTCAGCACATCCCCCAGGTCAAGCGCCGGATTGCCGATGGTGCTGGAATCAAAAGGCACATAACTGACCACCGCCAGATCATTTAAAATGTTCCGGCAGAGCTGCTCCCGCGTCTCCTCCAGCCCGAACTGCAGGAGCGGGTTCGCCGCCAGGTTCATGGTCAGCCCGTCGTCCGGCTCCAGGGCGTAATACTCCGCCGTCTGTGTGCGCAGGTTCGTGGAGCTGACCGCAGTGTACCGGGTGATGAAGTCGGAAAAGCTGCTGGTGAACCGGTGCCTGCTCTTTACCTCCATCACCGGCTGTGTCCCGTATTTGCGCAGCTCCAGCTTCCCCTCCCGGCTGATGCAGAAAAAGCCGCCAAGCACCTGCCCCACGAAGTACAGCACGTCACGGTACGTCTCAATGTCATTCTCCGGGTAGATGGAGAGCAGCTCCGTGCCGTTGGGCATGGCCTCGATCTCCGCCTGTGTGTGCGCCAGCTCCACGGCACAGGCTTTGCAGCATAAATCAAGAAAAGCGTAGGCATTGCCCACGGTCTCAAATCCATTGAAACTTTTCTCAAAGCGGAGCATATAGTCGTAGGCTTTCAGCTCCAGGCAGTGCGCCGTCCGGTTCGCCTCGCTGACCTCGAAGATGCCCATCGGCACTTCCTCGAAACTCCCGTCCGCAAGCCGCAGGTGGTAGGAAAGCCGCACCTTCGCCCCTTCCAATGTGTAGCGGTCAATCTGGGAAAAGAGCGTGACGCCCATCTCGGCGGCGTACACCGTCCCCAGCTCGATCTCTGCGCTGCCGCAGCACTGCGCCGTGATGTACCCGCTCCCTTTCACGATATCTTTGTAAACGAATGGGTATACAGCGCCGCCCTTTGTCGTGATCTGCCCCGTCCAGCGGTAGTTCCGTGTGTTCTCCTGCACCGCCCGCAGGAATGCCTCGCTCACCGGGTACATCCGGATGCCCACCTCCCCCTACAGTTCCTTCAAAGTAAACGACACTTTCCACAATCCTTTATAGGATGTGTCTTTCACAAGAGCCGCCTTATAGCCGCTGATAAACATCTCCGTCCGCTTCATTTCCAGCGTCTCCGTGTCAAAGTAGTCCACAGTCAGTTTTTCTTTCTGTTTAAACCCCGTCAGCATTTTCAGCCATTTCGGGGAAACGGAGAAAGCGGCGGGGATGGACACCACGCCCATCCGCACCACGTCCCTCTGCGTGGTCCCGGCCTCCGTCTCGCCCCCGGAGTCCGCCTCAACATCTGCCATCTGCACCTCATAGGAATCGGGCAGGGGGAGCGGCACACCGTCAATTGCCAGATACTGTATATATGCCATACCGCTTTACCTCCCTCCCGACCTTAAGTTCTGCCTTGCCTGGGCATCCACCACCACTTCGTCCAGCAGCGTCCCGCCCACATACACGGGGATGCAGATGGTCCCGCCGCCCGCCATTTCCTGCAGGCCGGAAAGCATCTCCCGGAGCCCTCCTAAAAGCTCGCCCACGGAAGAATCCCCGGAGGAATCCCGTCCGCCCTGCATCCCCTGGACAGTCGCCTGTGGCTGGAGCATTAAGTCGGATGCCACGCCGGACACGGCCTTCTTCACCATGCCCCGGCTCTTTTCGATGCCCTTTGCCAGCCCGGACATGAAGTCCGGCATCCAGCTTTCGTAGTCTGTCAGCGGCCCCTCGTCCGGCACGGAGAAGTGCAGGAAGGAGCGTATCTTATCCGCCACGTCCGACACCGCGTTTATCACGTTGCCGATGGCGCTGCGGATGCCGTCCGCAATGCCGTTGATGAAGTCCTTCCCCCACTCCAGGGCTTTCCCCGGCAGCGAGGTGATGAAGCTGACGGCGGACTGGAACCCGGACTGCACCACGCTCCCCAGGGAGGAAAGCGCGGAGCGTATCCCGGACACCATGGCCTTGAAAGCGTTCACCGCCGCCTGCTTTAAGTTGGACGCAATAGACGACACTAAATTTTTCAGCCCGTTCCATGCGGACGAGGCCGTGTTCTTTATTGCCGTCCAGATATTGGCAATCGTAGTTTTCAGCCCATTAAACAGGATGGAAACATGGTTCACAAGCCCCTGCGCCAGTGAGCCGACCACCTGCTTGATGCCGTTCCAGATATTGGACGCCGCATTCTTGATGTTGTTCCAGATGTTGGCGGCGTCCTCCTTCAGCTTGGTAAAATTCCCGGTCACCAGGTCGATAAGAAGAAGCACCGGTCCAAGCACTACGTTCTTTATCAGCTCCCATGCCCCGGAAGCCGCTGTCTTTATCCCGTTCCAGATGCCCTGCAGCGTTGTGGAGAGGTTCTCCCACAGGGAGCGTATCATGTCCACAATCCCCGTCAGCACGGGATTGTTCATCATGTTCGTCCAGATATTGCTGAAAAAGTCTCCCACGGACTGCCACAGCCCGCTCCACCATGCCGGGATGCCCTGGAAGAATGAGACCAGGGAATTCCAGGCATTCGGTATGGTCTCCGTAAAGAAAGAACAGATGACTTCCCATGCGAAAACAAAAAATTCCTTGATCTGCGTCCAGATGGCGTTCACCGCATCCCGGAACCACTCACACTTGTTGTACAGCACCACAAGTATCGCCACCACTGCCGCAATCGCCAGGGGCACCCAGCCGATAGCCGCCACCACGGCGGAGATCGCCGGAATCACCGTCCCGGACACGAAAGCAATCACGCCGGAAATGGCACTGGCGATCTGCGGCACCACGGTCATAATTGTTCCGATTGCCCCGACCACTTTCCCGATGACGATCAGGACGGGGCCGAGCGCCGCAGCCACAAGGGCGACCGTGACAATAATCTTCTTCGTGCCTTCGTCCAGGCTGTTCAGCCAGTCCACAAGCCCCTGTATCCAGCCAACAATCTGCCGGATGTACGGCATCAGGATTTCCCCGATGGAGATGGCAAGCTCCTCAAGCTGGCTCTTTAAGATGGTAAGCTGCCCCGCAAGGTTATCCTGCATGGTGGCCGCCATCTTCTCCGCCGTGCCGTCGCAGTTGTTGATGGCACTGTTTAATTTCTCAATGTCCCCCGGCGCGGCGTTCATCACCGCAAGGAAGCCGCTCATGGCGTTCTTCCCGACCAGCGCCTCCGCATTGGCGGTCTTCTCCGACTCGGACATCTGTGCGAATGCCGCACGGCAGTCTGCCAGGATGTCCCCAAGGCTCCTCATGCTGCCGTCCGTGTCCGTGGTCTGGATGGTCAGCTCCCCGAAAGCGTCCCCGACGAACTTCACTTCCCCGGTGAGGTTGGTCATCATGGAGCGCATGGCCGTGCCTGCCTGGGAGGACTTGATGCCCGCGTTCGCCATCAGGCCGATGGCCTCGGCAGTGTCCTCCGCCGTGAATCCCAATGCCCCGGCAACAGGCGCACAGTATTTGAACGTCTCGCCCATCATGCTAACGTTCGTGTTGGCGTTCGAGCTTGCCGCCGCAAGGATGTCAGCGAAATGCCCGGAATCCTCCGCCGAAAGCCCCAGGGCGGTCAGCGCGTCCGTCACGATGTCGGAAGTAGTGGCAAGATTCTCCCCGGAAGCGGCTGCAAGGTTCATGATTCCCTCGATGCCGGAGAGCATATCGTTCGTCTTCCAGCCTGCCATGGCCATGTAATTCATCGCCTCCGCCGCCTCGGATGCGGAGAACTTGGTCTTGCTGCCCATCTCGCGGGCCTTATCCCGCAGGGCTTCCAGGTCTTTGCCTGTCGCCCCGGAAACCGCCGCCACCTGGCTCATGGCCGAGTCGAAGTCGGAAGCCACTTTCACGGCAGCCGCGCCAAGCCCGCCCACCGCCGCAGTGACGGGCATCAGCTTCTGCCCCACGCCCTCGATGGCGGAACCCACGGTCTTTAACTTCTCCCCCGTGGCGGCGATCTTCTGCAAAGCCACGGCGGACTGCCCCGCCTGCCGCTCCAGGTCGCGCAGGTTGTTCTCCGTCTCAATGATCTCCCGCTGGAGGGCGTCGTACTGGCTCTGCGAGATTTCCCCATTGGCAAGGGCCGTGTTTGCCTGCTCCGCCGCCGTTTTCAGCGTTTCCAGTTTCTCTTTCGTTTCCGAAACTGCCTGGCCGAGTAACCGGTGCTTCTGCGCCATCAGCTCCGTGTTGCCGGGGTCGAGCTTCAGCAGCTTCTCCACGTCCTTAAGCTGCGACTGCGTGTTCCGGATTTCCGTGTTCACGCCTTTTAGTGCCGTCTGGAGCTTCGTGGTGTCGCCGCCGATCTCTACCGTAATCCCTTTTATCCTGTTTGCCGCCACGACGCCACCTCCTTAACGGCACAAAAAAAGCCCGGATTCCCAGGCGTTATCAGTAAATAAAACCAAATCTGTGGTTAAAATAAATCGAACTCGTCCTGCCCCGCGATGATGGAATAGTCGGCGCTGTCATTGCTGCTCTCCGCGTACATATCGTTGACCATGCCGATGGTCAGAAGGTCCAGGTCCCGGATGGAGATGCCGAGCTGCACACACCGCAGCAGGAACAGCGGCGTGGTCATCGGGCGGTCAGTTGCGCGAAGTTTTTTTTAGCCTCCACGTCGGTCTTCACGTTCAGCCCCCACAGCTCGATGAGCTGCGGCAGCACCTGGTAGATGGAGAACGTGCTGAAGCCGTCCAGCCATTCCTCCGGCGTGTCCGGGATGGAAGGGTCGGCGTGCTTCGCCATGATGAAGGCGATGTTCTCGAACAGCTCCAGTGAAAACAAGTCTAAATTGGAATTCTCCTCATCGCTTTTCCCGATGCTCTTTTCCAGCGCACTCAGATCCTTGTAAATATCCCGGTGGAACTTAATCCGGTAAATACGCGGAACGGCCGCCGATGCCCGGAACGGCACTTCCTTCCCGTCAATCTCAATCTTCCTTGTCATGCTCATGCGTCGCCCTCCTCATTGCCCTGCTCCCCGCCGCCATCATCTGCCGCCGCGGGCATATACACCGCCTTGTACCAGTCCTTATAAACAGTTTCGTCTGTGGAATCCCCGGTCTTCGCCTTCACCATCCCGTCCGCCAGGGGCGTGGCCTTGACGGTCAGCGTCTCCGTCTGCACCTCCCGGCTCTCCTCGTTGGTCTTGCCCTCGATGCCCGGTCTTGAGGCGGAACAGTTGTAGAGGACATGGCGGATGTGCCTCTGGTCGCCGTCAAACTCAAAGAGCAGCGCAAAAGCCGCAAGCTCCGCCGAGGCGTTCTCAATCAGCACGCCCCTGCTGTCCAGTTCCTCCCGTAAGGCATCTTTGCGGAAGGACTCCGGGATCATGGCAAGCTCCAGGTCGCCGTCGTAGCCCATGTTGTTGTTGATGACATAGTACGCCGTCCCGTCCGCATAGAAGTTCTCCGGCTCGCCGTTGGCGTCCAGCGAGATGGACACCGAGCCGGGCATCGGGATAGGCGTCCCGTAGGACACCGCCCCGTCTTCCGAAACCGTGAGCATCGCATAGTGCGTGTTCTTAAGGTTGTATTTCACTTTGTTCTTTTTATTCTGCATCCGTCATGCCTCCCATCCAAAAATATACAGAACTTCATAAAGCCGCTCGCTGCTGATCCATGTTTCCGATTTGTTGTAGAAGACCTCATGCGCGTCCAGCACATCCTCCACTTTTTTCTCCACCGCCAGGTCTTTCTTATCGGTGTAAATCTCCACATGGACGCTTGCGCCCCTGTGGTACACCTTCCCGTCCGCTGCGAAATTGTCGCTCCCCGGAATGAGGTAGCAGAGGAACGGCGGCTCCGGCGACTCCCCTTCTATGAAATGGTCGTAGGCAAAAGGCAGCCCCATCTCCGCAATCATGCTTACAAGTTTTTCCAAAATGCATCACCCCCTCAGAGCCTTTTCAATTTCCTGCTCCAGCGTCCGTTCCGCCCGCTCCTCCGCAGGCGCGATGTGCGCCTTTCCGGGGACGCGCCCGCCGCCCCGTTTGGCGTGACCGAATTCCAAGAGGTGCGAGAGCTGGTAGCGGTTCCTGGAATGCACCACCAGCTCGATGGAGTTGGAAGTCTCCTTCACGTTCTTCACAGACCAGCTTTTCGCATAGGCGCCCGTGTCCTTCGGCGCTCCCTCCTGGATATCCTTTTTCACGGAATTCCCCGCTTTCTTCACCGCCTTTTTCAGATCATCTGCCGCAAGGTCCGCGTACTCCGTCAGCCCCTCCATCACTGCGGCCGCAAGCTGGTCGATCCTTACCCTGTCTGACATCATTACCGCCCCGCTTTCTCACATTTGAATTTCAATGCCCGTTTTTTATTGTTCAGATGGTCTACCTTCAGAATGTCATAAATGCCGCCGTCCCATAAAATCCGGAAGCCCGTGGTGTCCACAGCCTTTGCCTTCTGGCAGAAACGCACCGTGAAGCTGATGTCCGGGTGCGCCGCGGTCTGCCCCGCCGCCTCGGATTCCGCAGAGGACTTCCCCAGGGAATCGCTGATGGTGGCATGGCAGGAGTAGTAGTCTGCCCATGTGTTTGTGTGGTTTCCGATGGCATCAGAAACCGTTTCATTTTTCTGGAACACAATCCGCACGTTCATCGCCGCCACATCCATCAGAACGCCTCCTTCCTTGCCCCAAAGAGCAAAGCCCGCAGGGTGAGCGTGAGGGCGCGGTGGTCTGCCTCCTCCCGGTGTTCGTAGAGGTAGGCCGCCGCATACAGCACGGCAATCCTGGCATTTTCCACAGCAGAAAACTCCTCCATTGAATCCATCCGCGCCACGTCCATGCAGAGGCGTTCCGACGCCCCGATGATGCTTTCAATCAGGGCGTCGTCCTCGTCATAGTCCACACGGAGGTAGTTCTTCATCTCTTCCAGCGTCACTGCCATGCCTCCACCTCCCTCCGAAAAACCTTAAGCCGAAGCCCCTTTCTGTTCCAGCACCTTCACCGCTTCCGCAAGGATCATCTTCCCGTCCACACGCTGCGAAGCGAGGAAGCCCACCTGCCCGCTTGCAGCAAACAGCTCGTTCAGGCGCTTGAAGGAACGCCCCTGCCTGTCAGCGATCCAGTAATAAGAAAAGTCGCCAAAAGCGATGGTCTTTGCGCCCGCGGCCATGGCCGGCATATACGCCGAGGTCTTGATGGGGCGGCCTAAGATCATGTCCGGCGTCCCGGCTGCCAGGGACGGCTGCCACAGGTACTGCCCGTTATTGTCCTTCAGCTTGCGGATGGCCTTGATGGTGGAATCGTTCAGCACCCACATGGATTTCTTGCGGTACGGGGATTTCAGCGAATAATATAAATCCATCAGCTCATCCGCCGTCACTGCCGTGGCAGACGCTGCGGTCACTCCCGTTTCCGCGCCGCCAGTTGCCGCCAGGACACCCAGCGGCTTGCCCTTGCCGTCCCCCGTGAAGAACGCCTCCTCTTCCTTCGCCCCGATGCGGCGGGCAAACTCGCGGGAGATATAGGACTGCAGGTCAAAGACGCTGTCGTTTAAAAGCTCCTCAGAGACCTTGATCATTGTCCCCAGCTTGTAGGCGCCGATGGAGACCTGCCCGAAGGAGTCGTCGCTCTCCGGGAATGCGCCCTCCTCGTCAATCCAGGATGCCGTACCCTTGGATGCCACCACCGGGATCTTGCGGTCGCCGCTGGAGGTCTTGATGACCTTCGCCATCTGGCGGAAGATGTTCTCCTCCTCCAAAGCCTCCACCAGCGTCCTTTCATATTCATCCGGCACCAGGTAGCCGCCCTCGGAGTCCGTGCCAATCTGCAGGGCATTGGTGACCGCAGGCATCGGTGCCTTGGAGCGCATGGCATTCCAGAAGTTCTTCCGGTAGTCGTCGGAGGCACGCCCGGTCTTATCCTCCGCACCGTCCGCCTCCGCCTTTCCACCCGGTTTCCCCGTAAGGGGTTTGTTGACCGGGCGGTTCAGCTCCGCGTCAAGTGCCTCCTGCCGCTCCAGCCTTGCGATCTCCTTCCCAAGGTCGGTAATCTCCTGCTCCATCCTTGTGTATGCGGCGTCATCCTCTGCGGAAAGGGTGCCGTTCTCCTTCCTGTGGGAATCCAGGAATGCCTTCGCCGCCTCCCATGCCTTCGCGCGTTTCTCACGCAGTTCAAGAATCGTCATAATGGAATCCTCCTTCTCATCGCTTTAATAAATTAAGCCGCTCCATGAGTACGTCCACGGAACGGCCGGTTTCTGTTTTTGGTGTGCCTTTTTCTCCTGGAGCGGGAATCTTCGCCTGCTCCCCGATGCCCGCCCTGGGCTTTTTCTCCCTGTATTTGGCAATGACTTTATTCAGCAGGGCATTGTCCGCCGCCCTGCGGGAGAACAGCATGGAGCTGTGAGCAGAAGGGGATTTCTTTTCTTCCCCATCCTCCCCTTCCGTATCCTCTTCGCCATCTTCCCCCGGCTCTGTTTTTGCCCGCGCTATGATGTCGTCCGCAAAGCCAAGCTCCACCGCCTTGTTCGCGTCCATCCACGTTTCCGCATCCATGAGGTGCGACAGCTTCGGCCGGGAAAGCCCGGTCTTCAGCACATAGGCGTTTATGATGGACTCCTTTACTTCGGCAAGCATATCCATCGCTTTCTGCATCTCGGCATGGTCTCCCCAGGCGATGGTGGCGGGGTTGTGGATCATCAGCATGGAAACCGGGGATACCAGGACGGTGTCGCCTGCCATGGCGATTACGGATGCCGCTGATGCAGCGATGCCGTCAATCTTCACGGTGACTTTCCCCTTGTAGTTGGAGAGCATGTTGTAGATCTGTGCCGCCGCCACGCAGTCGCCGCCCGGTGAATTGATCCATACGGTAATGTCGCCGCTCCCGGCATTCAGCTCATCCTTAAAAAGCTGCGGCGTAACGTCATCGTCGAACCAGCTATCTTCCGCGATGGTACCGCTCAGTTCCAGGACGCGCTCCTCCGCCCCCGTTTCCTGGTTTTTCACTTTCTTCCAGTTCCAGAACTTCTTCGTTTTCATCCGACTCCTCCTTTCCCGGTGCGGCCCCGGCTTTCCCGAAAAGCCCCGCATCGGCTAATTTTGTCATGTTCCCGTTGATGAGGTACAGGTCGCCGCCCGCTTCCTCCGGGATACGGTCAAGGTTCTCAAGCTCCCGTATGTCGTTTGCGGACATCCACCCGTTCTGCCGCCCTACGGCATAGCCGTTCATGCGGCTCTGGTAGTCGCCCCGGAGCAGGCCGTCCACATTGAACTTCACGAAATATTTCTTTTTCTCCTCCGCCGTCAACAGCGACCGCGCCATGGACTGCTCCCATCTTGACACCCACGGGTCCAGGGTGTATTTCACGAACTCAAGGCTCTGCTGCTCGATGTTGGAGAAACTGCTCTTTTCCAGGTCGCCCACCATGTGCGGCGGCACACGGAAGATCCGTGCGATCTCATTGATCTGGAACTTCCGCGTCTCAAGGAACTGCGCCTGTTCCGGGGAAATGGAGATGGGCGTGTATTTCATCCCCTCCTCCAAAACAGCCACCTTGTTGGCGTTGTGGCTGCCGCCGAAGGTGGACTGCCAGCTCTCCCGCACCCTGGTCGGGTCTTTTATCGTCCCCGGATGCTCCAGCACGCCGCTCGGCTGCGCGCCGTTGGCGAAGAACTTCGCCCCGTACTCCTCGCAGGCTATCGCCATGCCGATGGCGTTCTTTGCCATGGCAATGGGGGAATAGCCCACCAGCCCGTCAAAGCCAAGGCCGGGGATATGCAGCACCTCCGTGGGCGGCAAGATGACCGTGCTTCCCTTCACCGTGGGAGCGTCCTCCATGCTCACCGTGTACTCGTAATAGAGCTGCCCTTTGGAATCCCGCTCCACGCCCATCCTGTCCGGCATCAAAGGGTAAAGCCCGATGACCTCCCCCTTGCCGTTGCGGATGATCTGCGCGTAGGCGTTCCCCCACAGGAGCAGGTGCGTCATCAGCGTCTCCCGGAACACGAAGGAAGTCATCTCCGGGTTCGGTTCGTCATGGAGCAGAAAATACAGCGGATGGTCCGCTGCTTTCTCCTTCCCGCCATTGTCCGTGTATCTATAAAAGTGAAGCGGCAGCCCCGCCACCGCCTCGGAAAGAATCCGGACGCAGGAGTACACCGCCGTCATCTGCATGGAGGTGCGCTCGTTCACCCTTTTCCCGCTTGTGCTGTTCCCAAGGAAAAAGCTGTAGGTGCTCCCCGATGTCCTGTTCTGGGGAGCGTCCCTCGCCCGGAACAAGCCGCTGAATAATCCCATAAATACCACGCTCCTTTCCAAAAACGGACAGCAGGAAGGCGCCGCCGAAGCAGCGCCCCCTGTGCCGTCCTGTCTTAGCCGTTTACCGATGCGACCTCCAAAACCGTGTCGCCGTTGTGCGGGTATGCCCTGACCACCTCGCAGTCGCGGTAGAGGCCCATCTCGTAAATCCCGTAAACCTCATCCCCAAGCTCCGCGTCGTAGATCCGCATCCTGGATTCCTTAATCTTGTGTTTTTTGATAAATTCGTGTACCTTCATGTGCGTTACCTCCGTTTTTTTGATTTCCCTTTCGGTAGTACACATATTCGCTCTGAATGCCAGTAATAGCAAGCCAATTACGGGAATAAACTACACAAACATCTGGGGCGGTTTTTGTGTAAATTACGCCCCGGAAAGCCACTCAGACAAGCCGTCTCAGCACGGCACGGCACACCTGCCTCGCCCTCTTTTTCAGCGGCCGCTTCCACCTGCGGATGGATGCCGCTTTGGTGTGGTTCCTCGACCAACCGCCGAAATCCTCCCACTCATATTTTCCAAACCTTTCCGCTGCCCCATATGGCTTCATCAGAAATCCCTCCATCCAAATGTTTTCCGGGATGCCCTCCCGGTAAGTGACATATTCGCTCTGAAGCCACAGAATAGCAAGCGGATTCCGGCAGTATCTTGAACAAACATTTACGGCGGTGTTTGTGCATTTTACCACTACAGGATGATGAGCCCGCGGGTATCGTAGACGCTCTCCGAGGATATGTTCCCGCAACGGATTGCCCGGTCAAGCCCCATGATCGCGGCCACCGCCCCGTCAATCTTCTCCGTGGACTTTTCCTTGTCTGCCTTGATGTTCCCTGCCGGGTCGGTGCGGATGAAGATATTGTCCATCATCCACCGCAGGACCGGATGCCCGCCGTGGGCAATCATCTGTTCCAGCACCAGCTTCATCAGCTCCTTGGTAGGCGGCGACATATCCTTGAATCCCTGCCCGAACGGGACCACCGTGAAGCCCATCCCCTCAAGGTTCTGCACCATCTGCACCGCGCCCCATCGGTCAAAGGCAATCTCACGGATGTTGAACCGTTCGCCAAGCCTCTCGATAAATTTCTCAATGAATCCGTAATGCACCACGTTCCCCTCCGTGGTCATCAGCTTCCCCTGCCGCTCCCACACATCGTAGGGGACATGGTCGCGCCGCACGCGCAGCTCCAGCGTCTCCTCCGGCACCCAGAAGTACGGCAGGATGCAGTATTTGTCCTCCTCATCTAACGGCGGGAACACCAGCACGAACGCCGTGATGTCCGTGGTGGAGGACAAGTCCAGCCCGCCGTAGCAGACGCGCCCCTCCAGGCCGTCCTCGGAAACGGGGAAGGCGCAGGCATCCCATTTATCCATGGGCATCCACCGCACCGCCTGTTTCACCCACTGGTTCAGCCGGAGCTGCCGGAAGCTGTTCTCCTCGCCGGGGTTCTGCTTTGCTGACTCGCAGGCGGCCTCCACCTTGTCAATCCCCACCGTGATGTTTAAAGAGGGATTGGCTTTCTTCCACACCTTGGGGTCCGTCCAGTCGTCCGCCTCATCCGCGCCGTAGATGACAGGGTAAAAGGTCGGGTCAATCTTCCGCCCCTCTAAAATATCCTTTGCCTTCTGGTGCGTCTCGTAGCAGATGGAATGGGTGTCCGTCCCCGCCGTGGTGATGAGGAAATACAGCGGCTGCATCCTGGCGTCCCCGGAGCCTTTGGTCATGACGTCAAATAATTTCCTGTTCGGCTGCGTGTGCAGCTCGTCAAACACCACGCCGTGGATGTTGAAGCCGTGCTTGGAATACGCCTCCGCCGAAAGCACCTGGTAGAAGGAATTGGTGGGCGTGTAGATGATCCGCTTCTGCGAGGCGAGTATCTTCACCCGCTTGGAAAGCGCAGGGCACATCCGCACCATATCTGCCGCCACGTCAAAGACGATGGTGGCCTGCTGCCGGTCGGCGGCGCACCCGTACACCTCGGCGCGTTCCTCCCCGTCCCCGCAGGTAAGGAGCAGCGCCACAGCGGCGGCAAGCTCCGACTTGCCCTGCTTCTTCGGGATCTCAACATATGCTGTGTTGAACTGGCGGTAGCCGTTCGGTTTCAGAGTGCCGAAAATGTCACGGATGATCTGCTCCTGCCAGTCAATCAGCTCAAAGGGCTTCCCTGCCCATGTCCCCTTGGTGTGGCAGAGGCTCTCGATGAACATCACGGCAAAATCGGCGGCGTCCTTATCATAGCGGCTGTCCTTCGCCTTAAATTTTGTTGGCCTGTATTTTTTCAGCTTCCGCATCGCCATCGGCATCACCTCCAGAAGATGGCATAAAAATTGGCCTGCCTATGGCAAGCCCCAATCTATCGGTACAAGATACAGAGCCTTCCGGCTCCGTTCTTGTAATGCTCTGTTTTTCGTTTACTGCTGCATCGCCCAGGCGATTGCGTGGCCGTCATCCTCGAACTCGGCTCCGCTTGCCGCCCGGAGTCCGATGGCTCCTTCGCAGGTGTGGTCGTCACCCAGGAATTCGTAAGCCGCCCCGAAGTAGCAGGGCTTGTTCGGGCCGTTGAAAAAGTACCCGGCGATGACCACCCTGTCGCCAAAGGTCAGCAGCTTGCTCCATCTGCACTCCAAATCTTCCGGCGTGGTGGGGTTCGGCAGTCTGTAAATCCTCATTGCATCGTTGATCTTCATGGTCTGTGTCCTCCGTTTTCTTTTTTTGTTTTCCCTTTCGGTAGTACACATATTCGCTCTAAATGCCGATAATTGCAAGCAAATCCGGAGCATAAAGTACACAAATATCTGCTGGGGAAACTGTGTATATCTGCCACGGGCAAAAGAGCCTTCCGGCCCGGTTGCCCTGCGGAAAACCCGCCTGGATGCTATTGGAACGGAAGCTCCACCGACTCTTCCATCTCTCTTTTCCACTCCGCATATTCCTCGTCGGTGACTTCCGCCGCCCCGGTGCAGACCGGGCATTCCTGTCCAAGCTCCCTGTCCGACGGTGCCTCCGCCCCAGGCTCATACTGGTTCGGCTCCTCCCACTGCCTCCGGGCCTTTTCATTTGCCTGCCGGATCGCCGTCTCCTCATCGGGGGCCTGCTCCATGTCGTTCCACCATTCCGGCTCGCAGGGCCAGCCTTCCGCATTAAAATCCGTACCCGGAACCACCAGCCATACTTTATACCATTTCATCCCTGCCATAAAAAAATCCTCCTTCGCCCCGCACTGCCCTGCGGATGTATTTTTTGCCTTCCAGTTTTTTCCGGGGCTTCCGGCCTGCCGGTTTTCCTTCCCGGCAGGCCGCCCCGTGCCTTACGCTTCTTCCGCCGCCATCTGGATCGCCGGGATGACCGCCCGCTCCTGGGTCTGGAAGTCCGTGTAGTTCGCCTTCACTTCGGTCAGCCCCGCCATCTGGAAGCCATGCTTTGCAAATTCCGCAAGCGTCGGGATCAGGCTGAAAAAGGTGCTGCTGATGGTGAACTCGGTGATGCCGTTCTCCTTCAGCGTTTCCGTGATCTCCCCGACCTCGCTGTCCCAGATGGCCTCGCCGAAGTCTATCCTGTCGTTGCCCGCCGTGATGCTGTTGCGGTATGCCCAGAACAGTGTCGGGTTGATCCCCCATTCCTTAAGGCTTGCTGCTTTCTCTGCGATGGCCTTCTCAAAAAGTTCGATCTTCTTCATGGTGTGTACCTCCGTTTTGTTTTTTTGTTTTCCCTTTCGGTAGTACACATATTCGCTCTAAAAGCACATATTATCAAGTTATTTACGGGCATAAACTGTACAAATATCCGCGCCGGGAATTGTGTAGTTTATGGCGCCTGATCCCCGCCAAGCTCCCGGCGGATCACGTGTTTGGAGTGCTACCGCTCCGACTTTTTGAACGGCCGCTTGTAGCGCCTCCGCCTCTGCCCGCGCCTTTTTCCGGACGCGGGCATGGCGATCCCGGTGTGCATCTCATCCCCGTACTGGTGGTCCTCGATCCACCGGAGGTTCCTGCCATATGCCTTCATCCTTCGCTGCCCCCTTCCGCGCATCTGTGGATGGCTGCAAGGATGGCATCCTGCTCCTTTTCATCCACACCGATGCTTTCAAGCGCCTGCCGCGTTCCGCAGTCAGGGCATATGGATGTCCTTCCATCCTCCCGCGAGACTGCCGGCCTCCCGCGGTAAGCCTGCCCGCACCTGGGGCATACCCTCTTTTTCCTGTCCGTGTGTTTCATTCCGCATCTGCCTCCCTTCCAAGCGCCGCCTCCCTGCTGCGGAACATCCGCCCTGCGGACGCGCAGCACTGGCTCCCATTCCTGTTCTGCAGGCAGAAGTACCTCCCGTCAAACGCCCGCACGGTGTATGCGCCGGTGCAGCCGTTCTTCCGGTTCGTCACCAGGAAGCAGGCGTCCCCCGCCTTCCACCCGCCCGGAAATTCCCGCGCCTCCCCCGCCGCGCTGTCGGCATACGCCCGTTCCAGGAACGCCTCGTCAAAACCGAAGCTCCGGTAGCCCTGTCTGCAGGTCTCCATGTAGGACCGGCTCGGCAGCCCCAGCGGGCGGTCCTCATGCATGATGTAGACGAAAACCTTCCGCAGCCGCACCTTCCCGGTCCGGATGCCTTTAAGCGGCAGCTCCATCTCTTTTTTGTAGTAGAAAGTGGGGAAGCCCTCGTAGCGGTCCAGGGCCGCCTCGTTCTCCGCGCTCACCTCCCAGGCCGCCACAGGGACGCTCGCGCCCTCCTGCGGCTCGATGGTGAGGTAGGAGCCGGTCCTGCTGCCTTTGAACAGCAGCCGGTAGCCCTCAATCACCGAAGTGCCGATGATCCTCGCCCCAGGGCAGCGCATCCGCATCTGGGGGATGTTTAAGTTGGAGCCGTATGCGATGTAATATCTTTTTTCCATTGTGTCTTCCTTCCTTTCCGAAGGGCCTACCCTTCTACTGCCTTAAGGCCGCTTTTTGCGGCTTGGGTAAGGCGGCAGGAGGCTGGGTCCTGCGGTTTATCTCCCGTTTCGGAAGGATGCGTCCCCGCTTAAGCGGCGGGTGAGGACCTCCCTCGCGGTCTTGAATTCGTCCCCGATGAAGCCGAGCCGGAGGAGCCAGGTCCTCATGGCGTATTTGGGGTTCTCATGCTGCTGCGGCTTCGGGCTTGCGCTCTTCACTTCCTTCGCCATCTGGCTGAGCAGGAGGCAGAACTGGATGTACCCCTTGAGCTGCCCTGCGTGGAGGCCGTTGCGCTTCCCGTCTGCCGGGGCGTCGAACTGGAAGAGCCGGAACTCGACTGTGGCCTTCGTGAAGGTCGCATGGTAGTTGAGCATATGGTACCGGCTGTCGTTGTAGTGGGCGCTGCGGTTGTAGCCCGCGCCGTGGCTTGCGTACCAGATGTCCGCGAGCTGCGCCATGGTCTGCGGCTTCTTTTTGTTGAGCTGCTCCAGGAAGCGCGGGTCAACCGTGCGGCAGTAGCGGCTCATCCTGCCCCGGTCAAGGTCGAGTGCTTCCGCGATCAGGCCCTCATGGCCCGCCATGATGTTGGCGAGGTTTCTCAGGCTCTGCGGCGTGTGGCCTTTTGCCCCGATGTGGATGTGTACCCCGCAGCCCTTCCCCGCGTCGCTCTTCGCGCCGGCGTGCCGGAGCTGCCGGACAAGTTCCTGCAGGGTTTCAATGTCCGCGTAGGTGAGGACCGGCGTCACCAGCTCGCATTTTTCGCTGTCCGGCCCCGCGATGCTGACGTCCCTCTGGAATTTCCATTCCCTGCCATCGGCGTCCCAGGCGCTCCAGGTGCAGTAGCCGTTCCGACCTGCTGTGTCTTTGTACCGCCCTGTTCCGAAAAAGTCTGCCGCGGCCTTCGCCGCTCTGCTCCTCGTGATGCCGTTCATCTCTATCTCCACCCCGATGGTCTGTTTCTTTGCTTCCGCTATCTGCCTTGCCATTTTTTCGTTCATCCCTTTTACCTCCGTTTTGTGTGTTTTCCCTTTCGGTAGTACACATATTCGCTCTAAAAGGGGATAATAGCAAGTCAATTACTGGCATAAAGTACACAAGGTTTGCCACCGGATTTTGTGTAGTTTATGGCTCCCGGCCGCTATATTTTGCGGACTTCGTCCTCGCCGTAGATCACATGGAGGTGCGAACCGTTGTTCCAGCGGACCATCAGGCTCGCCGTGTCGTCCACACCTTCCACCACGCCCTCCGTCCCGGCTGGCGGGGCCTGGCAGTCGTCCATCCTGACCAGGGCCACCCGCGTCCCCGCAGGGTACTCCCTGCGGACGCGCTCTACAATCTCCCTACTCGGAAATGTCATTGTCTGCCGCCCCCTTCCTCGCCCCGCTCTTGAAGCTGCCGTTGCCGGAAAGGTTCTTCAGCAGGACCTTCCGCTCGCCCTTGTATTCCTCCCCGATGAAGCCGAGCCGGAGCAGGAAGCACCGGAAGGCGTATTTCTCGTTGTCCGCCGGCCGTTCCTTCGCCGTGACGCGCTTCTGCTTCCGCGCCATGTCGCAGAGGGCGGTGATGAAGTGCGTGTATGCCTTTGCCGAATCCCCGTCCTGTCCGTCCGCGAACCAGGGGAAGGAGACCTTCTCCGCATCCGCCTCCACCGGGAGGCTTTCCACCGCCAGCGCCTTTTTGATCAGGGCGGCCTTGGCCTCCACCAGCCTGTGCAGGTTCTCCAGGGCGGCATCCGTGAAGGACTCCCTCGGCAGCGACACCGTAAGCCCGATGCCCGCCTCCTGCGGTTCTGCCTGGGCGTTTTCTTCCCCTGCCGCCGTCTCCGGCGCATCTGTGGCCGGTTCCTCCGTGGTTTCTTCTGCGGCTGCTCCCGCTTCTTCTGTAGAATCTTCCGGCTCTGCCGTGAAGCCTGCCTGTGCCAGCCCTGCCAGGACCTTTTCCACCAGTTCCTCACTGCTGCGCTCATCCCAGGCCAGCGTCCCTTCTTTGCTGACCGTAAAATTGCTGATGGCGTATGCGCAGGTCGGCATCCTCATGTAGACCGCCTTCATCCCGACAATCCCGGAAATAACCTTTACCATCTCTTTCCTGCGTTCCCCTGTTGCGTTAAATCTTCTTTCCATGCTGTTTGCCCTCCTTTTTTTGTGGTACTACATTAATCACTCAAAGTGGTAAAAATAGCAAGGGAAACTGCAGGAAAAATGTTACAATAAAAAGTCCGGGAACTGGGCGTAGTACACAATGCCCGCAAGCACGAAATAGGCGTTCGGCAGCGCGATGCCGTTCCCCCACATTTTGTATTCGGCACTATCCGAGTGGGGGTTTTTCAGCCATTTCACTATCTGCCTGTCGGTCTTCGGCTTTTTGGAAGTCCCCATGATCTTCCGGTGGGTCTCAAAGACCTCCCGCCAGAACGCCAGCTCATCCTCTGTGGGGTCCTCCGTGCCAAGGCCGTCACACCACCAGTCCGGGAAGCCCTGCAGCCTCGCGCATTCTGTAGGCGTCAGCCTCCTCACGATGTAGTCCGGCTCCTCCTTCAGATCGTTTATGACGGGCGGGTCCTTATAATCAGTAGCCACCAGCGTGTTCGCCAGCTCCCTCTCCGCCCGCGTGAAATGGGAATTCTTGCTCGTGCAGTAGGTCGGCTGCGCCACGGCGTGGCGGTCCGTTGCATCCAGCGTGAAAGAAACATCCTTATTGATGCCGCTGCCCTGCGGCCCGTTTTTGTCGTCCCGCCCGATCATGGAGCCCTGGAGGACGAAAGTCTGCATCTGCATGTTCCGGGTCGCCATCAATGCCCCGGACTTCCCGTGCAGGTCGATGACTTCGTCCCTCTGGTTGATGTGGAACGCCGACATCCCCTCCGGCTCCACCACGGCGATCCCTCCCTGGTTGCAGGATGGGTTCCCGCCGTTCCCATCCAGTGTCCGGGCAGTTGCCGCATCGTAAAAGCCGCTGTGCGGGTTATCTGATTTCATGGCGTTGCTGTCCTTGGAGCAGATGCCGTAAGCCTGCACCGGCACGAAAACCGTCTGGTCGTTATTGCAGGAGAGCGTTGCCGATCTATCCTCCTGTATAATCGGCCCTTTCCCGCCAGAGCCTCCCCCTGCACGGATTTTCAGCGTCTTGGGCGTTTCCGCATCCATCACCATCGGGACATTGCCGCCGCCCGTCCCCATCCGGGAAGTCAGCGTCTGGACTTTGCCGTCCCCCGACAGCTTCACGCGGCTGTCTGCCGGGTGGTTCTCAAGAGCCACCGCCGCAGGCACCGTCCCGGCACGGAGCGTGGGCGAGGTCTCCTTTTCATAGCCGATGCCCCGTGCCTGTGCGGAATGCTCCGTGCAGAACCCCGCTGCATCCAGGACACACGGCGGATGATGCGCCTCCGCCCGCAGGGTGCAGGCCATGTCCTCCATCACATCCATCCTCAGCCCGCCCTGGTCACAGAGGCAGGCCACTACTCCCCGGACGCCGCCTGCCGCTCCAGCGCCTTCCTCAGTATGGCGGGCAGCTCCTTGCCACGCGCGGAAGCCCTCCGCAGAATACCCAGACACGCCTTCGGACTCAAATAGTATTTTTCCGGCACCCCACCCTGCAAAATCCCCGACAAGGTAGATGCGTTTCCTTCGCTGGGGGACTCCCCACAGCTGCGCGTCGATCTGCCTGAAGGCCACGGAGTATCCGTCGCCCACGATCTCCCCTGCGTTTGGCCACTTCCCCTTCGGAGGTCCAGGAACAGAAACGCCCTCATCCTTGACAGAGCAGACTTCTTCGAGGACGCAGCGGAAGTCCTCCCCTTTGTTGGATGAGAAGGCACCGGGGACGTTCTCCCACACGATGAACCTTGGATATTTCCCATCTGTCGCACACCTCATTTCCTTTATGATCCTGATTGCCTCGTAGAACAGGCTGGACTGCTTCCCGCCAAGCCCCGCCCGCTTTCCCGCCACCGACATATCGGTGCAGGGCGAGCCGAAGGTGATGATGTCCACCGGCTCTATCCCATCCCCATGTATGCCGTTGATGTCGCCCAGGTGCTTCACGTAGGGCATCCGCTTCGTGGTCACCCGGATGGGGAACGGCTCTATTTCTGAAGCCCAGACCGGGCGTACCCCGGCAAGCAGGCCGGCAAGCGGAAAACCCCCGGAGCCGTCAAACAGGCTTCCGAGGGTCAGCTTCTTTTCTATATTCCGATTACCCATCCGCACCGCCCCCATCTTCCAGGTCATCATAGGAGATGCCCGTCAGTTCCGTCAGCACGTCCTCGCAGGACGCCACCGCCGCGTCCCATCCCCGGTCAAACCGCTCCGAGGCGTCACAGCCGCCGAGGGCGTGTATCCTGCGGAAAATCTCAGTCATCAGTGTTCTGTCCATCCATCTGCACCTCCCAAAAATCAAAAAATGCACTGTTCTGCGATAAACCAGCAAAACGAATGCATTTTTCTATCACCTTGTTTTCAATCCAGCCCGGAATCTCCCCTGCATCATTAAACCGCCCATACTGCCCAAACATACAAAGCATACCGATATTCCTTGCTTTCACTGCATCCTCAAATGTGTCAAAATATCCGAGGTGTATTTCATGCTGGCTGACTTTGATCCTTGCGCGGAATTTATGTCTCGGCGGATAATAGCTTACCCCACTGACTCCCGATGTGTTATTTTTCTGCAGAGGCTGGTTCATCTGGTTTTGCTGGTGGGTGCAATAGCGGATATTACATCTGCGGTTATCAAACGTATCCAGATTAATATGGTCAATTTCAAATCCATCACGATGTTCAAAAAGATAATCATGCAATGACCGCCCCCTGCAATCTATTACATAGCTCTGATTGCCGTCCCTGCTTTTGCCGCCAACATAAAATTTGACAGTTTTTATCTTATCAACCATATCCGCGTCAATTACAAAAACCTCCCCGCCCGGCAGTTCCCCATAAGCAGTAAGTCCATCATCTGAAAAAATATATTTCACATTGCTCATCTGCCGCCACCCCCTTGTGCTTCATCAACCGACGCTTCCTTGAAATCCAGGTCATTGCCAGATGGGATATATATGCTGCTGCATGGCAGTTTTTCCCCATTTCTGATGACAAAAATATCCTCCGTCCCGTCTGAAGACGCCGCATATCTGCGGACGATGGCAGATGCGTATTTAGGGTCCAGTTCCATTGTGCAGTTAATCCGTCCGGTCTGCTCACATGCCATAAGCGTTGAGCCGCTTCCACCGAACAGGTCAAGGATTATTCCATTCTCCTGCGAAGACATTCTGACAGGATACGCAACGAGCGGCAGGGGTTTCATTGTGGGATGCAGCTTTGATTTTTTCGGGCGGTCGAATTCCCATATGGTCGTCTGTTTGCGGTCACCATAAAATTTATGCTTTGCCGTATCCTTGAACGCATAAATAACTGGCTCATGCCTCATCTGAAAATCCATCCGGCCGATAACAAGTGTGTCTTTTACCCATATGCAGGTAGTGGAATAGTGGAATCCGGCATTGACGGTTGCGTTGAAAAAATTACACTTTTCTGCATCGGAATGGAAGCAATAAAAAGCTGCGCCATCAGCGAGGTTCTCATAAGCATTTTTGAACGCATCAAGCAGGAACTGGCAGAATTTTTCACTGTCGCCCCACTTATCATTCATAATGGTCATTCCTGTGCCACCGGAATACGAGCAGTTATACGGCGGATCAGTCACACACGCATTCGCCTTCTTCCCATCCATCAGAAGCAGCACATCTTCTGGCTTTGTCGAATCGCCACAGAGAAGCCTGTGCCTGCCAAGGAGCCATATATCTCCCGGCTGTACAAATGTCTCTGACTCCAGTGCCTTATCAACATCGAAGTCATCATCCTTCACATCCTTCTCCCCGTCCCCGGCAAAAAGTTCGGCAATCTCATCCTCGCCGAATCCCGTCAGCGACACATCAAAATCCGCACCCTGCAGGGATTCAATCTCGATGCGGAGCAGCTCCTCATCCCATCCCGCGTCCAAAGCCATGCGGTTGTCCGCAAGAATGTAGGCTTTCTTCTGTGCTTCCGTCAAGAAATCTGCAAACACACACGGCACTTCCTCCATGCCTTCCTCTTTCGCGGCGGCAATCCTGCCATGCCCTGCGATGACATTGAACTCCCGGTCGATGATGACCGGGTTGATGAAGCCGAACTCCCGCAGGGACGAGCGGAGCTTCGTGAGCTGCTCCGGCGAATGCGTCCGCGCGTTGTTCACATACGGCACCAGCTTCCCCAGGGGGATGAGCTGCATCTCGGTTGTCGTCTTTCCCATTTTTTATCTACACTCCTTTCCTTGCGCGGAGCAGCCGCTCCATCACGTCATCCTGCGGCGTGTTCCCCGAAAACTCCACCGAGCAGTTCTCCTTCACGATCTGGTATATCTGCATCCAACAGTAATTGGTCTGCTTCATGTAGGACTGGCTCATGGTGACATAAGGGGAGGCGATGGCCGCTCCCGTGGTCGGGTGCTTCGCAAGGAAGCCCGTGGAGGACACGATTTCCTCGCACTGAATCCACCGGGAGACGCTCATGGCGTACTGCTCCACCATCTGCACGGTAACCAGCTTCTCACAGCCCCTCGCCTTCAGCCATGCATACGTTTCGTTGAAAACCTCCTCCGCCACCAGCTCCCGCCCGCTTTTCTGCGGGGACTTGAGGAAGTCCTTCACGGGCGGCACATCCACGCCCTCCAGCTCGGTCGGCTCCATCAGCACTTCCGCCGTCTTCCCCTCGCTGATCTTCTCCGTGAGCGCCTTGGGCTTCCGCCCCGCCCCCGGCCTTGCGCCGCCGCGCCCGCTGCCGTCTTTTGCCACCGTTTCCACCCCGTTTCTTTGATTTTCTTTGAAAAAATGTTGCGGAAATCAAACGCCGCAGCACCTTGAAAGTCTTTATTTCAGGGAAATCTCCGAGGGGTCAATCCCCCGTTTGATTTCCGGTTTTTATGCGTGACGCCCCACGCCCGTTCCCCGGCGGGTCCCTTGTAGAGATTTCACCCGCCCCTACCGGCTGGCAGAAATCTCCACAAGGAACCCACACACAGTAATTTAATGTTTATTCCACCTGTCGCCGCGCTCCGCATGAATCCTCGCATGGCAGGACTGGCACAGCGACACAAGGTTTCCCTCGTCATGGGTGCCGCCCTCTGCAAGCGGCAGCCTGTGGTGTACCTCCTCCATCGGATGCAGCAGCCCTTTCTTATAACACTCCTCACAGAATGGGTGCTTTGCGGCGTAGCGGTCACGGATTCGTTTCCACGCCCGCCCGTACCTACGGCGTACAGCCGGGTCACGGTCATACTTCTCGTAGCGGCGGTTCTCCTGCTTCCCATGCTCCTCACAGAACCGTCCCTCCGTCAGCTTCGGACAGCCGGGGAAGGAACACGGCCTCTTCGGTTTTCTTGGCATACACTTCACCTCCTCACGGCATAAAGAAAGCCCCCGCAGGATTTGGATGCTCCCGCGAAGGCCCTCTTGACATTTTTTCACGCTATCAGCATACCACGCCCAATAAGGAAAATCATCCACGATATTACTCATGCCGCCCGCATTCACGGTTTCCCGTACAGCAGCGTTACCAGTTTCCCCAGGGCGCGGTTCTTTTTGTTGTACGCCGAGGAACGCTCAATGCCGAAGCGGTCGCAGATGTCATACACGGCATTGGTCTGGCTTTCCGAATCCGAATAAAAGGTTTCCAGCACATACCGCTCATCCTCGGAAAGCTCCTCCCATGCCGGAAGGAACCACGCCATATATTCCACCGCCTGGCGGTACCTCTCCCTCAGCACATCGATTTCCTCGATGCCCTTTATCATCCTGTCCTCCACGGCATGGGGATTTTGTGTGCGGGGCATCCCGTCCGACTGCGGGCTGCTGACGCCGCCCATTTTCTCATATGCCGCCTTTATCTCATCATCCGTGTGTTCGATGATGAATTTCATGCTGCTGTAATCCTTCAGTGCGTCCACGGCCGCCGACCGCTTGTCAAGGTACTTCCAGATAATGCTCATAAGCCATGCCTCCAATCAAAATAGATTTGCTTCCCCCGGATTTTCAAAGATTGTCGTTGATTTTCATTGATTGGCCCAGATTTGCATTTTTGACTAGCGACATCTCTGCTTATATCTTTAAGTCTGCCTTCACCGCATCGATCAGTGCGGCCTGCGTGGTGTCCTTTTCGGAAAGCGCCTTCATGATCCGCTCGTCTATGGTGCCTTTCGTGATGATGTGCTGCACCACCACGGTCTTGGATGCCTGCCCCTGCCGCCACAGCCTCGCCACCGTCTGCTGGTATAATTCAAGGCTCCATGTTAGCCCGAACCACACCAGCGTGTTCCCTCCGCCCTGGAGGTTCAGGCCATGTCCGGCGGATGCCGGGTGAATCAGCGCCACCGGGATTTCCCCGGCGTTCCATTTCCGGATGCTGCTGTCGGTATCCAGCCGAGAACAGGGGATTTTCAGTTTCTGGAGCCGTTCCGTTATCCGTTCCAGGTCATGCCGGAACCAGTATGCCACTAATACCGGCTTGCCGTTTGCCGCCTCAATGATATCCTCCAGCGCGTCCAGCTTCCGCTCGTGGATGGCGACCGTCTCCCCGGCATCTGTGTAGACTGCGCCATTCGCCATCTGCGACAGCTTCCCGGAAAGGGATGCGGCGTTGGCGGCTGTGATATCGCCATCCGGCAACTGCAGGACGAGGTCTTTCTTTAAATCCGCATAGTGCGAATCCTCCTTCCCGGAAAGATACACCGTGTATCTGGAATTTATCAGCTCCGGCATCTGCAGGTGGTCGGTGGACTTCATGGAAATCGTGATGTCTGAGATTTTGCCGTATATCTGCTTTTCCGCCCCAGGCAGCGGCTTGTAGGAGAACACCACCTGCCCGTTCTGCTTATCCGGCCGGAAGTAAGAGGTACGGTACTGCCCGATGAACCTCCCAAGCCGCTCGCCCATGTCCAGCAGCCGGAACTCCGCCCATAAGTCCATCAGGCCGTTGCTGCTCGGCGTGCCGGTCAGCCCCACGATGCGCTTTACTTTCGGCCGGACTTTCATCAATGTCTTGAACCGCTTCGTCTGGTGGTTCTTGAAGGACGACAGCTCATCGATCACCACCATGTCGAAGTCAAACGGTATGCCGCTCTCGGAAATCAGCCACTGCACGTTCTCACGGTTGATGAGATAAATGTCTGCCGGCTTTTTTAATGCCGCCAGCCTCTCTGCCGCTGTTCCGACCGCCACGCTGTATTTCAGTCCCTCAAGGTGGTCCCACTTTTCAATTTCCGCCGGCCAACTGAAAGAGGCTACACGGATTGGCGCTACCACAAGCACCCTGTGGATTTCAAAGCTGTCAAACATCAGGTCATTGACTGCCGTCAGCGTGATGCTCGTTTTCCCTAATCCGCAGTCCAGGAAGATTGCGGATACTGGATGCGCCTCAATGTATTCTGCTGTAAATTTCTGGTATTCATGTGGACTGTATCTCATCAATGATCCCTCCAATCTGCGATTCGTCATCCAGCACATACACCTTAAACCCAAGCCGCCGCAGGAGCCGGTGCCGGGAAAGCTGCAGGGGGCGTGGCTTTTCCCCCGGAGCCTTGACCTCCACGAATGCCATCCTCCCGCCAGGGAGAAGTGCCAGTCTGTCAGGCACCCCATCAAAACCGGGCGATGCGAACTTAAGTGCCAAGCCCCCGGCGGCCTTGACTGCCGCCCTGAATTTCTGCTCTATGGTTTTCTCTCTCATGCAAATGCCTCCAATCCCTTATTTATCAAGCATTCCAGCCTTTAGGGTGCAGGTCGGTGCAAGTCGTACCTAAAACTCCTCTATAAGTAATTTTTTGCTGAAAAAACTGCCCTAAAGGGGGTTTATACCAAGACCTGCACCGACCTGCACCTTTTCCCAAAACATGGGCTTTCTCAGACCTCAAAATCCTCCTCCTTTATCCGCAGCCCATACACGATAATGCCGGCCTTCGCCTTCCTCCGGGAAAAGCCGGCGGACTCCAGCGCATTATAAAAGTCGGCCGTGCTTCTGGTGTACTCGCCCGTCCTCATGCAATAGCTGCGGTACTCCTGGTACAGAATGCCGGACTTCTCCCGGTACGTTTTATCGGCCTCGCAGCACTCACTCAGGAAATGCCCAAGCCAGTCATTATCCTCCCGGTAGGATTTGATGGCTTCCTCCACGCAGGTCGGAGAAGGGATGTGGAAGTTACGGCTGATTGCCTTTTGCGCACCCTCAATGATCCACGCCATGATTGACGGAGATGCCTCCGAAACGAGGAAATCGGCATAGTTCTTCACATCCCCTGCACCCTCTATCCTGGCATGGAACGGGATCACAATTAAGCGCCGCCACGTCCCCGGATCATTTGCGCCCACCCTCGGCAGGTGGTTGGTGTACAGCACGAGGGTATGGCTCGGCGTAAAGCTGAAAGGGTCCTTATATTTTTTCTCCGCAAAAATCTCATCCGTGGAACACATCTGCTTGACCACGGAGGTGTTCAGCCGCATCCCTTCCTCCAGCTCGGCGGCTATGATGAGCCGTTTGCCTTTCGCCTCGGCAAGCTCCGGCTTCACATTCCGCTTGCAGCCCACGGTCAGCGTGTCGGCGGACATATTCCCGCTGTAGGTGCCAAGCACACGGGCTATGGTGTTCCAGAAGGTTGACTTTCCGTTCCTCCCCTCCCCGTAGGCGATGACCAGCGATTCCATGTAGACGCGCCCCACCGCAGCCATGCCCACGATCTGCTGCACATAATCAATCAGCTCCTGGTCTTTGCAGAAAATAGTGTCCAAAGAATCCAGCCACAGTTTCTCCCCCTTATCGCCGGGAGCCGCCGCCGTTATCTTCGTGATATAGTCCTCCGGGCTGTGGTCGCGCTTCCCCTCCAATCCGTCCGGGAGGTAATAGGTGCCGTCCGGCGTGTTCAGAAGAAACCCGTCTTTATCCAGGTCTGACACGCTGATCTCTAGCATCGGCTTCGCCGCCTGCAGGGCGGAAACCACATACTTCATGTCCCTGCGTTTCATCACGAACGCCTTATACGCCTGGGCGGACAGGTACGCAAGGTAGGCGTCCATCTGCCCTCCGCTTATCTTCTTTTCCAGCGACTTGCCGCCGGAGGTGATGGCATCCTCCGATATGCCGGTATCCATGAGCGCCTGTTTCGTCCGGGCGATCTCATCCTTGGCATCCGCAAGCTGTAGGTCGAGGAACTCCTCCGCTGCTCCCACCGCCTGCTGCTTCGACTCCACCCAATACTGCCCGCAGAAACGCAGGTAATCCGTAGCCGCCGTATAGCGCAGCTCCACGCCGTATTCCCTTGTCAGCACCTTCGCCTGCCCGATGTCGGAGTAATCCCCCGGCTTCAGCGATTCCCGCCCGAACTCGTCATTGTATGCATCCGGGGAAACATACCCTTCCTGCCCCTGCACTTTCTCCGCAAACCTACAGGCGCTCTGCCAGATCATGGCAAGCTCCGCCTCTTCCAGGGGCGGATTGCACTTTGCCGCCTCCTCCATGAATATCTCATGCGCCCGTTCCGTCGCGCCGTACCGCTTCACCACGCGCCCCGCAAAATGGGACATGGTGGCGTTCCGCTGCCCCTGCGGAATCTCCCGCCCCGCACCTCCGGGGCTGATACCCTGGGGCTTCACGATGCAGTCAATAGTGATCTCGCCCTCATGCCAGAGGATGGAACCTGCCGGATGCCCGAAGATGAACCGGGCAGAGTCCAGCGCCCTGGCATCGAAGAACGGGAACTCCTGTTGTATGGCTTTCTTCAAAGCAGCACAGCTCTCCCAATCCGTAATTGGATCATGCGGGAAATACACATGGAACCTCGGCCTTGCAGACTTCCCCTCCTTCGGCTTCATGTTATGCCGGCTCGGAACCACGGCAAATGCCACATCTTTCCCGACTTTCCCTTCCAAATCCTCCGGATGAATCCAGTCCGCCGGATTATCGGAATGGTCATTATCACAGTCCATCACGGATGCGTCGCAGGAAAGGAAGTTATCATTCCCACGGCGGCATCCCTTGAACTCACCGCACACATGGTCGAACGCCATGACCTCCAGGCAGTCGTCCTCGTTATCCACGACGCACTTTTTCGGGTACAGGCTGTTCTTCTCATTTCCCCGGCAGTTCGCCACATAAAATGTCATTTTCATACCCTGCATACCTCCTCGCAGCCTTCCGTGAAATAGCGGATCACCATATCCCGCTTTTCCGCCTTCTCAATCTCCGCCGCCATCCCCGTGGATATGGTGCCGCCGAACACCCATAGCTGCTCGCATTTCCCTAAAAGCACCATGCCCATGAACATACCGATTGCCCGCTCCGCAGGCTTCCCGTCATCCAAAAACTGCGGAAAGAGCAGGTGCGGCGCAAACGGAATCGCGCCGTTCTTCACCGCAAACCGGCTGTACCGCCTCGCTTTCTGCGTGTTCCCTTCCGTGTCCCCGGCAAACGGGGAGCATATATAGACCAGCGGCCGGTATGCCCGCTTTGCCGCCCTTTCTTCCCTCCTTATCCCCGACAGCGCCGCATGGCTGGTCGGGTCGCTGTATCCCCCACTGTTGTATCTGCTGATTCCCATGAACTACACCTCCATCCTGCCTGCGGCTCTCTTTCCGGACCGTGTCCGCAGGCTTGTAAAACGGGCAATCCCTCCCGCCAAAGTCATTATCCTTTAAGCAGGTGCAGACGCCGCCCCTGTTTGCGAAACAGTCCCCGTGCGCCCTGCACCCCTGCATTTCCGCCCTGCTCATCCCTCTCTGCCTCCTGAGATTAGTTTGATATTATTTCCCATCCGTCTGCGTAGGACTTCCGTTTTGTTAAACTGCGCCCTCCAGTGCCTCCGCTGTGGGGAATCCTCTGGAAACCCCTCCGCTTTTTCCGTGTACATATCGCACAGGGCCTTGTAACCATCAGCCAGCTCCCGCAGTTCCGAGAGCAGCTCCGCCCTTGTTTCATCGGTACAATATGAATTGATGAGCCTTGCGGCTTTCCTCATCGCCGGCATCTTGCAGGGAAAGAACGCCTCCACATTCAGTTCCATATATCCCGTTCTGTATTCAATCCGCAGCCGTTCCATCACACACCACCTAATCCTTCTGGTAAAATGAACATTCATAGCCATCTGCCCGGAGCAGCAGCCCCTTTGCCCAGGGCGGCGTCCTGCCCATCTGTTCACAGACGGCAGGGAGGGACATCCTCCTGTCCGCCTCAATGATGATCTCATCGTGGACGTGTGCCACGATTGAGCAGTTCCGAAGCGTCCGCATGGCGTAGCATAAAATATCCCGGCTGACCGCCTGGACAATATTCTCCACAAACTTCGGGCCGTAGCTTTCCAGCCGCTCCCATTTCTTCGTGCCGCCCACGCCCATGTAAGTGACAGACTCCCCGCCAAACTGGTTCTCGCCAATCCTCGGCTTCACATAGGCGAGCCTCCGGCCGGAAAATAAAGTGATGAACAGCATCCCGCTTTCATAGCTGAAGCGGATGCCGTGTGTTTCCGTTGGCATCCTCTTTTTGATGCACTCCTTCACAGCGCGGTCAACCGCCCACCAGAACTCCGTAATGCTTGGGTTGGAATCCCGCCATGCCGACACAAGCGGCGGCAGTTCTTCCTCCGCAAGCCCCATCTCCAAAGCTCCCATGGATTTCAATGCCCCGACTGATCCGCCATAGCCGAGGGCTAATTCGGCAATCTTCCCTTTCTGCCGCAGATGCCCGTTCACGCCATGCTTTTCCACAGGCACATGGAACATCTGGCTTGCCGAGGCGCAGTAAATATCCCCGCCGCCCTCGAACACCTTCAGCCGCCACCGCTCCCCGGCGATCCACGCGATCACCCGCGCCTCGATGGCGGAAAAGTCCGCCACAATGAACTTCCTCCCGTCCTGCGGCACGAATGCCGTGCGGATGAGCTGCGAGAGCGTATCCGGGATATCCTCATAGAGAATAGAGAGGGCATCGAAATCCCCGGCTTTCACCAGCTCCCGTGCCTGTGCCAGATCGGGGATATGGTTCTGCGGAAGGTTCTGCAACTGTATAATGCGGCCGGAAAACCGCCCCGTCCTGTTAGCACCGTAAAATTGAAACATCCCATGCGCCCGGCTGTCCGTACACACCGCATTCTTCATTGCCTGGTATTTTTTCACAGATGACCTGGCAAGCTGCTGCCGCAGGGCAAGCGCCTCCCCCAAAGGCTCCGGCGCAGTCTTTAACAGTTCCGCCACCGCCTTTTTATCCAGCGAATCCGTTTCCATCCCGTTCTCCAAAAGCCACCGCTTCATCTGCTGCACGGAGTTTGGGTTCTCCAACTCCGTCAGTTCCTTCATGGCTGCCGACAGTTCCGCCTTGGAGCGCCCATCCATGGCGATTGCATTCCTGACCATCTCCATGTCCACCCCGATGCCCCGGTCGTTTATTTCCTGGTCCTGCCGGTATTCCTCCCATACAAACTCCGGCACGGGGAATTTGGCAAGCCTCTGCTGTATCTGCATCTCCGCTTCCACGTCGCGGATGTTGTATGCCTTGAACCGCTCCCATTTCTCCCTGTCATGCTCCGGCAGGTTCCGCGTCCGACCGCCGTTCGCCTTGGTCGGCTTGCAGGGGACACAGAAATACCGTATCAGGTCTTTTCCTTCTGACAATTTCTGCTTTTCCAACCCAAGCACTGTGCCAACATTCTCCAAAGACAGCGGAAGGCCAAGGGTGGCAGACCAGACCATGGAGCATTTCCACGATTCCGGCTCCAGCCATTCCCCAAGGTAATTTGATAAACACACCCTCTCGAACATGGCATTGAACGCCCATTTCGTGACGGACTCATCGGAAAGCGTCGCCAGTATTTCCGCAGGGATTTCCTCCCCGCAGGCAAGGTCAACCACCTTCACATCCCCGCCATCCACGCTGTATCCGAATAATAAAATCTCAAAATTCGGCGAAGAGGAATATTTATAAACACCGCATTTGTACAAATCCACATCACTGTACGATTCAATATCAATTTCGATAGACTTCAATTCCACCAGCTCCTTTCACCGCCTTAAGGGCGGCAGGGAAAAGGCAGATGCCCGTTCCCCGCCACCCGGCGGCTGTGCTATTGCTTATCTGGTCATGACAGGAAATCCTCATCATCCCCGGCATCATCCGCAAAGTCATCCTCCGCACGGGAACGCCCGCCCAAAGGCTCCCCGTCACGGATCTTCTGTAAATTGTTCAGCCCGCAGGCGATACCCTTGTTGCCATTGCTGTTGAATGCATAGAAATTGATGCTCGCCCTGCCGTACACGCCGCTGTACACCTCGGAATGATCCAGGATCGGCTGCCGGTCCGCGTCCACGATGCCAGGGGCCGTGGAGCTGTTGGCGTTGACGAAATAAGAATCCGCATAGGCTTCATCGTCCGGGCGCTCCACATCCCCGTCACGCAGCGGGGTCTTCAGCACGGAAAGGGCAGGGACGCTCCTGCCGTTCCCCTTCAGCTTCGCCTCGCCCTCGCGGTACGCCGCCTTGATCGCCTCCTCGATCCTGGCAATGGTCTTTTTATCCGACTTCGGGATAATGAGGGAAACAGAGAACTTCGGCGTGCCGCCGTTAATTGCCTTCGCTTCCCATGCGTTGCAGTAACTCCACCGGGTGTTCGGGCCGGTAATTACCTTTGTTGGATTGTTGGCTGTGTTTGACATATGATTTTCCTCCTAAATTTCATTCAGTTTCGCATATTCACCATGATACTTGACTGCGGCTTTGTTATAAGCAAGAGCCGCTTCCCGCTCTGTTTTATAGCTCCCGATATACCTTTCTTTCCCCTCTGCCTGGATACGGACCATCCACACATGGTCGCGCTTATGCCAGTAAACCCCTTTATGCCTGGATGATGTGGCCTTTTTCTGCTTTCGCTGGTTGAAATGGTTCTGGCTGTCCGTTGCCAAACGCAGGTTGCAGCGCCTGTTATCGAGCCCGTCCCCATTGATGTGGTCGACCAGCATCCCTTCCGGCGCATCCATAATTTCCCTGTGCATCAGGACGGTATGGTGTTTCCCACCAGCCTTGCATCCCCTCACCGCATAGCAGATGCCGGAGCAGTTCGAAAGGCACCAGCTATGCGCTGTCAGGGCTTCATAATCTGCATCATCCACAATTGCGGACCTGCCCTGTGTTAACGGTATCTGTTTCATTCGCTGCCTGCCTCAAAATCAGCAGCGGCAGTGGACTGCAATTCGGGGCGTTTGTCGCTCTCAAGCACAAGGACGGGCCTGCCCTGCGGCTTCTCCACAAGCCCCTTTAAAATGTCTGCAAACTTCTTCTTACCCAGCAACTTCTCCATGGCTGTAATGCCTAAGAGCTTCGGCTCATACGGGTCGAAGCCCGCCTTCTTCACGGTATCCGCCACGGCGTCCTCATCCGTGTACTTCCGGTTCGACCTCCCGGCCACCACCTTGAACCCGGCATACTTCACGCCGGAGAGCGCCTGCTGCAATGCGAACTCCTTCACGTCCGCCGCCCATGCCGCCAGCTCATCCGCTTTCACAAGGATCGCCGCGATCTCGTCATCCTCCAGCGTGGCGGGCATCTCAAAGTCATACTTCGCAAGCTCCAGGTTGTACTCCGCCCGCTTCCTGCAGACCGCCTTCGCCTTGCAGAATTTGCAGTGTTCCCCGGCACAGAACTCGCCCTCCCCGGCATAGGCCAGCTTCGCCTTATAAACCAGCTCATTGTGCGCCCACTGGAGAAGGTCATCCTTCGCCATCACGCACACGCTGACATTCTCCCGGCGCGGCTGGTAGATTGCCATGCGGACGGTATCAATGTCATAAATGCCGTCAAACAGTTCCAGCGCTCCCAAGGCGTACAGCATCATCTGCGGATTGCCCTCTGCGGAAACTTCCACGCCCTTGCCGTGCTTGTAGTCGATGATATACAGCGTCCCGTCTGCGATGATGACGCAGTCGCCGGTGCCGAAGCCCTCCTCCACATACCGGGAGAAGTCCAGCCTCTGCTCAATCAGCACCACCGGGTCTTTGCATGACTGCCTTGCCTCCTCCACAAGGGAAAGAACATACTCTGCGTACCCGCAGGCGCACTCCTCCATCTCCTCCTCGTAGAATGCAAGCCCCTCCGTAGGGTCTTCCGTTTCCATGCCCAGGGACAGCTTCAGCTTGTGTTCGCACAGGCTGTGGGCATCAGTGCCCTGCTGTGCGTATTCGCTGCCCGTATCCTCGTAGTTCTCACAGAGCCTCGCAGATGGCGGGCAGGCAAGCCACCGGTGGCTGGAGGATGCGGACAGTAAAGCGTGTCTCCCCATCACAGCACCTCCGCTTCCGCAAGCAGCGCCGCATATTCCGCCGGGTCGATCTCCGACAGCTTATCCGCGCCGTGCTTATTCAGCAATGCCCGCACTTCCTCCGTGTGTCCGGAGCGGGACTTCTCCGCCAGAACTGCCCGCACTTCCTCCAGCGTCAGCGGCTTCTCCTCCGGCTCCTGCTTTGCCGCCTTCGCATCCTTCTTCGCCGTGTTCTTTGCGCCCGCCTTTCCGTTCTTTCCTGTTTTCTCCGGCTCCTTTGTGGTCGTCATCTCCGCCTCTGCCGCACCATTGTCCGCCACCGCATCCGCAACGGCCTGCAGGCTGTCGGCAAGGGAACGCAGATCCCCGATGACGTCAAGCAGTAACTTCACTTTTCCCATGTACGTTTCCTCCTTCCATGACTTCACTCACTGCCAGCTCCCGGACGGAACCGCCCGGCACGATGATGGTCAGGCTCCGCTTCTCCCCAAGGAGGAAGCGCACCAGGCGCTCCCTCACGGAGACGTTGCGGCAGCTCACGATCCCGCCGTCAGCCGGCTCTTTTGAAACACTGATCCTCAATGTGTGTTCCATGCCCATGACCTCCATTTCCGAGGGTTTTCACCGCACCCTCTGGCATAAGCCATGGGCGGACACATTTTCGGACGGTCAGAAAAAAGTTTTTTTCATTTTTTTCAGCGCCCTTTTTACCGCATGGCGGACTGCTGACTCATCCTTCCCTTCCTGGACGGCTATTTCCGTGTAGCTCCACCCCTCGATCACACACCGCCGCACAAGTTCCCTCTGGCGGTCATTCAGGCAGGAAAGCAGCCGCTCCACCTCACAGTCTTCCACGGCCTCCTGCATGGGGTTAGACGGTGCCGTGAAGAACCGCTTGTCCTCATACACAAAAGATTCCAGGGACGTGTGGCGGTCCGGCCTGGTATTCCTCCTGTCGCTCTTTTTTGCCTCTTTCACGGAAGAAAGGTAGAACTGCCCGATCTCATCAGAAACCTCCAGCTCCAGTACCTTGCCGTCCGCATCCTTGTATTCAATTTTCATTCAGATTCCCTCCAGTCTTGAAATTTGGTTAAACAGTTTCAAGACTGGAATGGCGGCGCGCGCACCCTGTAAGGCGGGCGCACTAAGGCGCAAAAAAAGCGCACCTGAAAAATCCCAGGTACGACCGTAATGAAAATCATGTATTCTTTTGTAATATGTCTGGGAATAAAATAGAAATATGTCGAATAAAAAAAGCCCGCAGCCCCCTTGGAAGGAACTGCGGTATGTACATAAAGAATATGATGTTTGTCTGCAGGTGGCGGAAATCCGTTCCCAGCCCGTGCAATGGCCATAATGTCCCCTTTCGTGGGGACAGCATTTTGTTCCGGCTTCCCCGGCAGCCTGCCGGCGTCATCCGGCGGGGCCGTCCCGCCGGATGTCCTGTCCTTTCTCTGAACAATAGAAAACACCCAGCATAACGCAGCCGTCCTGGCTGCCTTTATCAGGTGTGTATCGTAGTTTATCTTTTTACTTGCCGTAACTGGAAAAAGCGGGCGCACTGCAATCCACATTCATCGTGAAACGCAGCACGCCCGCTAAAATGTATGTATCGCTTTTGTTTACTATTTTGCATTGTAATGAGAAAATTTCAAGCACCGTCCTGCCCGGCGGCATCTTCTCAATGTCAAGGATGTGCCGCCCGCACTTCGGGTTCGGGCATCTGATCCTTTCCACTGACAACCGCCTCCCCGCACTGATATGTAACAAGGGAACCAGACAGGCGTATGGTTCTACCTCTGCTTGGTTCCCTTTTATCGTTTGTGCATTATTATTTTTCTTCGTGTGATGCTATCGTATTAGAAATCCATCACTCCAAAAACTCTAAGAATTTCTTGTAGAATATCAATTCCTGCCCTGCAAAATCCGGGTTTGCCGCCGGGGTCAGCGGGTTCTCCAGCCTATGTATAATCTTTTCAGCCATAGATTTTGCGGAACCCACACTGTCACCCAAAAATGTGGAACTCAAACCCTGCTGTCCACTTTCAACGTGCAGAACCAAAGCCGTTGAGATGCGGTTCATCGGAAAAGGATTTACTCCCGTTTCCGCAAGCGCCTTATCCCATGCCTGCATCACTTCATCTGAACTTTCCGGCCTGAAAGCATTTGTTCCTTTGGGTATTTCATTCTGTGTCGCGGCTTTGTTTATCGCATCAGCAAATTTCCCTCCTGCCACATTTCTTTCTGTCCTTCTCGTTTCATACCCTGCCACCGGGTATCCTGCTGCTCCTATTCCATTAACATTCATTTTCTTTAATCCTCCATTGTTTTTAGTATTGCGGCTCATCTGTCATTCAGAGCCATCTCTGCTCTCTTGATGTAAGTCCGAGCGATTCATTACCTCCATGCAGAAATATCCCCTATGTTCCCCGCCCAAATTCCATACCGTCCTTCACCCCCTCTCACTAATCTGCCTGTGACTCCCGCCCTGTCCGGCGCGACTTTGGCGACCTCGCTTTTGCGTAGGGCGAGGAACTTATTCCCCATATAGACATCCTGCGCCGCATCCTCCCTGGCGTATCCGGCTATCTGCTCCCGGAGGGAGTCAGACAGCTTCCATTCCTTCTTGGATGATGGCTTTGGGATGCCCGCATGATGGCTTTTTGCTACTCCTGTTATATCCATTTCAATCGCCTCTCTCTGTTTTGCCGGAACGCCGGGGATGCCTGCCCTGCCTTGTCAGGCTGTAGCTTATCGGGGATATACAGCCGATGGAATTTATTTCTTGTTCATGAAATCCCAATACGCCTGCATACTGTACTGGTAATATGCCGCAGCTTTTTTCTGGCTCAACAGCTTCATGTCACTGATTTGTTTCTGGAACATATCCATGAAATTTGTCCTATCGTGCAATCCCATCATTCCCGTTTCAGGCGGTAATGATGTAAGCCCTCCATTCTTATCTACACCCATATAGGATTCCAATGCTGTCATTTCCACTAATGAAGCATTCCGGGGATTTATTTTGTTGATATGTATGGTCTGCTCGAATTCATCCCCATTCTCATCAACACCTTTTGCAATCACAGTCGGATCATCCTCTGTTGAGCCTTCCGCATATTTGATGTAGAAAGACAGCCCTGTCCCGTTACCGCCAGAGTACAGCATATCATCCGTTTTCATATAGACAATAGATGTATGTGGCTTTGCGCTTGCCACATTGTTTATCTGTTCTGCAAAATTCTTTCTTACAGTATTCTGCTGTGTTTTTCTTGCTCCCTGCCATGCCGGATATCCTGTTGTTCCTATTCCATTTACGCTCATTTTTCAAATCCTCCATTGTCATCAATTATTTTAACGGCAGCCCCTCAGTCGTTCAGAGCCGCCTCTGCTCCCTCATGATAAGTCCGAGCAGTTCATTACCTCCATGCAGACATACCGCCTAACTTCCCCGGTCAAATCTCATACTGACATTCACCTCCTTCCAAATTATCCCCGGCAGGGGCGCATGGTTTTTGCGCCTCTGCGGAATAGGGTGTAAAGATTATATCTTCATATCCAGCCCTTTTGCCTCGCCTGATACCATTGCCGTGATGCTCTCATCCGCAAAAATTTCATCCAGTACATCAGACGGAATCGGCTTTCCATTCGTCCAGCCCGGCACTTTTTCCTTAACCGCAGCAGTTACTGCGTGTGCAAGGTCTAAATGAAGCTGGCTCAGCGTCCATGTGGCTGGAGAACGATCACTTGCTTTCAGCGTTTTCACATAAGAATGTATCTTGTCATAATACGCATCTGTTTCAGCAGTACTATCGCCAGACATTCCGCCATATTTATAAAATTCCTTCTTCACATCTTCAAAGACGTGCTGCTTCATTTCATCCGATACGTTAATGACCCTTTTCCAATCTGTCCTGCCTGTTATCCTCATGCCTTCTACGCCATAAGAATTTTTCCTGCGCCCGGAGAGCAGGTCTGCTATTGCTTTTTCATTTCCCTTGCTTACATTCCCCTGTTTCCCTGCAAACGGAAAACTTTTATTTGATAAGAACTGCCAGATTCCCTGATTGTTATTTCCTATACGCATGATAAAATTCCTCCTTCTATATGGTCAGATCCAACTGTGCGCCCTTGCCTTCTTCCTGCACTTTTACAGGTTGGCTTGTTCCCGCCTTTATCTGTTCCATCAGTTTTTCCACGGATTCAGCCTTTGCCAGCTTCTTCTCCTTTAAAGATTCTTCCTCTTTCTTCTTCGCACGTTTTTCCGCTATCTGTTTCTGTACCTTTTCCTTATAGACCGTGCCGGGGTTCTCCATTGTGTCCTTGCTCCTGCCGACCATCCAGTAAGACACTTTCCCATTCTTGTCAATAAGGGCTCCTGCACTGAGTATCTCATCATTGTTCTCTCTTGCGAACTTCTCAATCCGCTCCGAATTGCCGGACATTTCTGCAAAGACTTTCTCATACTTTGCCGCCGCTGCCGGGTCTTTCGCCATCTTCTCCACAATACTGGAGGAAACCGCTATGTTGTTATAACCCCTGCTCCCAAGCATATAGGCATCTTCCTGTTTTCCGTTTTTGAAATCCGCAACCGTTATGTTCACATCCGGGTATTTCTCTTTCAGACTATTAAGATAAGCCTGCGAATCCCCATTAAGGGAACTGCTCCCATTTGCCCTGTCTGCTGCATAAGTGTTCGTGTAATCCGTTACTCCTGAAATTGCCATAATAATCATCCTCCTTCAAAAAATCTTACCTGCGGCCCCTCTGTCATTCAGGGCCGCCCATGCCCCCTTGCGGTAAGTCCGGGCATGATCTTCCTTACTTCAAAATGCCCGCCGCCTCATATGCGGCAATCGAAACCGCCTTTTTGGTCATGCTGTCCTTATAATATCTCTCGTCTGCTTCCTGCTCCATCAGCCTGCGTTTCAGGGCGCTTTCCTCGTTCAGACGGGCATATTCCTCACGCCTTTTTTTCTTTGCCGCCTGCTCCGCCTCAAACTGACGCATTTCTTCCTCTGTCGGGCCGGTAATATTTCCACCGTGACTGGAAGCCCGGAAACGTGCAATCTCCCCATTTTCATCCAAAACAATCAGATGGGAGCATATCCTTCCAGGCACTTGGTTTGTTGCTATAAAACTCTCCACCTTTGCCATGACCTGTTTTGCCAGTGCCGGATCATTTTTCATTTTTTCTTCCAGTTCCGGCGGCACGACAATCGACTTCTGTCCGGCGATTGAGTGGAGCCTTGACTGTACCCCGGATGAATCCATAGCAGGGTTCGCTCCGTTGGGTTTCCAATTCACGGCGGATTCGTCTAAATCATTACGGAAAAATTTCTCAAATGGGAAGTCATTCCTCTCCCATACCCCCTGCGGAATACTGGACGCATCTGCCGTATGGTAGTACGCTCCCGGAAACCTCGCCTGCCACATATCCTTAAAACTCATTCCCGATGCCTCTGACTGCCCCGCCGCCTTTGCCGCCGCAAGCTCCGCAAAACTTACGCCTCCATTCTTATCAGCCGCCGCATTCTTCCGGTACTGCTCCGCCAGATAGTACCCTCCCAATTTACCTGTTACTCCGAAATCCATCTTCCTCTCTCCTTTCATTTTTCATCATCACCGACAGGATGAACACTCTGCCGTTTACCTTAAAATCCATTGTTCCCTGGTATTTCTCCGCTGTGCTTCTGATGTTAATAAGCCCTATCCCATGATTCTCCCTGTCCGCCTTGTCTGTCACCGGGAACTCCTCCTTCGCCTTAAGCACCAGCCGCCCGTCAAAGCTGTTCTCCACTTTCAGGATGAGCAGATTCCCTTTCTGCAGGGAGCTTATGCGGATAAAGGCATCCGCCCCCGGCTCTTTCGCTTTCAGCTTCCGGCAGGCTTCAATCGCATTGTCCACTGCATTCCCCAGGATAATGCCTATGTCATAGCTGTGTATCTGAACCCCCCGCGGGAGCAGCAGCTTATCCGCATCCATCCTTAAGTCGGGCATACCCCGCACCGCCTCATGGTATTTCATGTTGAGCAGGGTATCCACCACCGTATTCCCCGTCCTGAACCGCACTTCCAGCTTTTCAAGCCCCCTGTTCAGCTCCGACAGGTACTCCTGCAGCTCCCCGCTCCCTTCCCCTGCGGAAAGGCGCTGGATGACGGCAAGGGTGTTCTTCATGTCATGCTTCATGCCCCGTATGCCGGAATAGATGCGCTCCATCTCCTCCATGTGTTCCTGCAGGTTACTTATCTGGTTTTCGAGGACGATCCTGCCGCTCTTTTCCCTGTTCCAGCAGACCATGTCCTGGAACAGCTTCACCCCGTACAGAATGGAAAGCAGCGACAGAAGCAGGATTGCAGGAATCACGATGATAAGGATCGGATACCTGTCATACAGCATCTTAGGGACGCCGTCCTCCAGCGTGATCATGATGATGCGCAGGAGCATACAGATCATCATGCCCACCGCTGACGGGGCTAAAATGAACAGCAGCTCCGTCCTGCTGATAAAATAATCCTTTTCTCGGAAATCCCGCACGATCTTTCTCAGCGAAAAGTACAGCAGCAGGGCGATGCCGGCATACTGGATAAGCTGCGTCCCGGCCACACCGGCCTTTACCGCCATGCCGAAGGATTTTTCCGATGCGAGCATCCCTTTCCCCGCACACCAGTTAATGATGTCAAGCACCCACCCATCCACCGCATTCAGCAGTATGACCGCCGCATACCTGCTGATGTCCAGTAATGCCTGGAACGATACCACAAGGAAAACCGTGACGGGACGGAACGCCTTGTAAAAGCACACCGCAAGGGCTGACAGGATACAGAGCGACAATGCCAGCGTCCCCGCCGCCGCCCTGTAATCCTCATATCCCGGCGGAGAACCCCACACCACGGCTGTCCGCAGAGCCACATATAAGCCCGCCACATACAGCCCGTTCCATCTGCCCCTCATCCTTGTTTCCAGAAAGCTCCCAAAAAAATACTGCAGGCAGTACCCCTGGAACACCGTCAGGGCCGCATATAACACGTCCGCCATCTTAAACACTGGACACACCCCCGTTCTGCAGGTGCCACATATAGGCTTTCACAAACTCCCCATACTTCTTTTTCGTCAGATACACCCTGTCGCCACCCGTGAGGGTGATGCTCTCGCCGTCATATTCCGTGATGCAGTCCATGTTCACGATGTACGCACGGTGGCAGCGGTAAAAATTCTCCCCAAGCTGCCCCTCCAGCTCATCCATCGCCGCATAGATCTCTATGGCCTGCGCCGCCCCCTTTGTGTGTATCTCCACCTTCTTTGCCCTGCTCTCTATATACAGGATTTCGGACTGGTCAAGGGTAAGGTTCCGCGACTTGATGAACAGCACACGGCGCTCCTTCTTCTTTACGGCCTCCCGCACCGCCCTTTCCAGCACTTCCGCAAATTTATCCTCGTCTATCGGCTTTAGCAGGTACTGGAACGCATAGAGGTCAAATGCGTCAAACACATAATCCTTGATGCCCGTAACGAACACCAGCACGGTATCCTCCCGCCTTTCACGCAGGCTCCTTGCCGCCTCTATGCCGTTCATGCCCTCCATCTGTATGTCAAGGAAAACGATGTCAAACCGCTTCCCCGATGCGAGCAGCTCCCCGCCCGTGGCATAGGCTTCTATGCGGCTCTCCGGCTGCCGTTCCTCCACCAGCCCGCATATATGCTCCCTGATCGCTTTCTCGTCATCCACAACTGCAATATCCAAAATTCATCACCTCAATCCATATAGGCATTCACTTCTTATATCGGCAGAAATTTTCCGTTTTTCGGGCGGAGGGAACGAAACGACCACTTTTCGGGAACGAAAGGCAGAAATGCAGTACGGAAATTTCAAAATCAGCCCTAAAGTTTTTCGCCATTCGTCCGATACAGGGGCGGCATAAACGCAAACCGCCGTGTAAGCATATTACCTCTTATTCCCCCGCTTTCCAAGTAATTTCCCTTATCAGGCCGCCCGGCCAGCCTGCCAAAATAGCAGACCGCCGCATATGGCGGATGATGGCCATAGTGCGGCGGTCTTGCTTATTATCCTTATTATTCAGTTCAACATAATGCAGGCATAAATTTGGCAAACAGATATAACCCCTCTGAACCTGCAGTGACTTCATGCGGTACGCCTGTCTGCATGATGGATATCGTACCGGCCTCATACGGAATAGTGCTGCCTGCATTCACACATCTCCCGCTCCCCTTTATCACCTCATGCGTTTCCAACTGGGTTTCATGAGTATGGTTCCCAATACTGCAACCGGGAGCAATCCGCACTAAATGGTAACTGAACTTCCCGTCTGTGTCCTTTGCCGTAATGATGTGTTTCAGTTCGACACCCTTAAAAGTCGGATGCTTTGACCATTCAATCCCTGCAAAGCCAGTCTCTTTTTCCGGCAAAACTAATTTTCCATTGTTAAACAATTCAAATGTATCCATTCTGCACCTCCGATAAAATATGTGATTTTTCTTACACTCAGATTATATTGATCAGAGGCTGCCATGTCTTGTAAAAAATTGTCCTATGTAGACTGACGTATCACTTTTTTTGAGCCAACATACTCCGATGGGGAAATCCCGACAATCTTCTGAAAAGCCTTATCAAAATGGCTCTGGTCATAGAATCCCATTTCCGCCGCAACCCCACAGATTACCTGTTCCGCATCCAGAAGGCTCTGCGCTTTCCGTATGCGGTTCTGGATACAGAACTGGTGCGGCGTCATTCCCACGATTCTTTTAAATTTCTTTATGAGATAATACTTGCTGACAAAAATATCCGCCGCCAGGGTTTCTATGGGCAATTCATATTCCGGGTGGCTTGTAATCCTGTCAGCAAGATTTTTTATGCCTGTATCCATCTCTTTCCCGCCCTTATCCCAACCCCGGAAAACTGCCCGTGCAAAAAGTAACAGCTTTTCTTTCTGCGCTTCTCCAAAAATACCCTGCCCCACTGCATCATTTAACAGTTTCCGGACAATGACTTCTGCTGTTTCAGAATCCGTCTCTGCGGCAAAGGCTGTTCCTATGCACATAGACAGCAGACGCGCGTCCCTTTCCTGGCACACCGAATGCACAGCATACGGAGGGATGGTAAACGCATCCCCTTCATGACACACCAATTTCCTGCTTTCCAGATAAACCGTAACCTCTCCCTGCATGACCAGAGATATGACATAATGCCCTACATGGTTATGGCAGTCAAAACACTTATCAATATTCTCTGACACTACAAACTCTATTGGATATTTTTCACACTGATAATACCGCATACTTTCCCTAGCTCCTCTATCATTCCATCTCCCTGAACGTGCCGGCCATTCCCCCGACAAGGCTCCACTGGCGCTGCATATAGGATTTCAGATTTTCCGTGCTTTGCCTGTATACTTCCCGGACTGTTTCCGGGTTATCCAAATGTTCCATAACTGCACTGGCGGCACAGTATCCGCTCTCCATCCCGGCAGATATGCCCTCTCCCATCGGGTTCAAGAACCCGGCGAACTCCCCCGCAAAAAGGATTCACTTATCCTTTTATTTTTCAACCTTACTGTTTCCACTATTTTTTTTCATTTCCGCAATAGGGGCAATACTTGCCTTTCGTTATTTGTACTTTTCCACAGTACGGACACCTTGTAGAAAAAAGCATAAGTATTCCACAGACAGCTAACATCAAGAAACACACATATCCTATATATGATTCTGGAATGACATCATAGTCATGGCTAAATATCTTTATACCAATTATCCCTAGATCAATTAACAAAACAACAAATAAAATGACTAAACTCCATTTTAAGATTTTTTTCATAATTCGGTCTCCTTAAGATTCTAATTTGCTGAATGGCTTCATTCTACCACAATATACTTCAAAGCAAAAGCATCCACTGAATTATACCATAAATATTTTCTGTTTTTCACCCGATGGCACGAAACGACTATTTTTCGGGAGTGGAAAGCAAAAAAGAGCCATTGAACAGCCCTTTTCTCCAGCTATCATTTTCAATTTTTCTGTATACTATCATGCAAAACCCCATATTATCACGGAAACTCTCATACAAACACGAAAACTCCATGCAGTTTCCGTGTTTGTATCATATCCCCCGGTTTCCGACATCATTTTCCGTCAAACTAATACGCCTTTCAGCCAAAACCGCCAATATCCTACACCTTTTTACCTTTCCGCTTTATACTATCACGGAAACCCCTGACTTTTGCGTGAAAGTATACTTTTGCCTGATAGTACGATTTTTTCCCCAATCGCCATCCTATCAGCGGCATCCAAAAACACGAAAAAGCGGGGTCCACCACCCACCGTGATGAACCCCACCAAACCTTAAATTCCTTGATTTTAAGCCATTCTTCAATACTTTCGCCTGTTAGTACCCAAAATCCTATGGCATCATTTGGAAATAGCCGCCTGGGCGGCTGTTAAATATTGTTCAGGGATACTGCACATTTTTCATTCACATAAATTCTCTAAGATGCAGAGGGGTCACACTGGACAAGGGGAGGGGTCAAAACCGTGACCACAGGGGTCACATTCACAGCCATAGGGGTCAGACCTTTTGCCGCAGGGGTCAAAACAGCCACAGAGGGGTCAGACTTTTGACCACTGTGGCCGTCCGTAACCGCCGCTCCCATGCTGCCCTGGCACAGCCCCAAAATCAAACAAGGGATTCCGGCAACACCCTATGTGCCGGAACCCCTTGTTTTCAGCGGTTTCCCCGATATTCTGTTCATGCCCCTTGTATCAATTAAGCGGTTTACATTTC
>CAJTIR010000027.1 GCA_910576385.1 Lachnospiraceae bacterium | reverse complement strand
AAAGATTTGTTACAATGGCTTCTCGACCGGAATTGCAAGGATGTCTGTATGGAATCCACCGGTAAATACTGGATTCCCCTTTACAACATTTTGGAAAATGATTGTACGATCGTCCTTGCCCATCCCAAATATGTTAAGGCTATCCGTGGAAAGAAAACTGACAAGAAAGATGCCAAATGGATTGCTGACCTGTTTAAGCATGACCTTGTTACCGGTAGCTTTATTCCCCCCGCTGACATTCGTCAGCTCCGCGATCTTATGCGTTACCGTTTCAAACTGACCTGCTTTAAATCAAGTGAAAAGAATCGTTTGCAGAACTGTCTCACGGTTTCCAATATCCAGTTGGGAAACGTTGTCTCGGACACCTTCGGCAAATCTGCTCAGGCGATACTGGATAAACTTTTGGAAAATCCCGCAGATACTTCCTTTGACCTTGAACCCCTCGTCTACAAAAGTTTGAAAAAGAAACTCCCTGAACTCCGTGATGCCATTGACGGCTTTATCACACCGGAGCAAGCCGGTAAACTTAAGGTGATCAAAGGCCACTTTGAGGACCTTGAATCCCGGAAGGCAGAGCTTGAAGAACTCATTCTTGCGCTCGCCGCTCCCTATCAGCAGGAACTTGCCATTCTCCAAACCGCTCCTGGTATCAGCAGTATTTTCACTGCCATCGGAATCATTTCCGAAATCGGTACCAACATGGAGGCTTTTCCTTCGGCGAAACACTTATGCTCATGGGCTGGTCTTACACCGACCAACAATGAAAGTGCAGGGAAGAAAAAATCTGTCCGGGTCTCCAAAGCAGGATGCTATATCAAGCCACTGCTTGTACAGTGTGCCAATGCTGTTGTTACCAGCAAAAAGCATCCTGAAATTCGTAACCGCTATCTCCGTATCAAAAAGCGTCGCGGTCACAAGAAAGCAATCATTGCCATAGCAAGAATGCTTCTTACCGCATTATACCATATGCTGAAGAATGGAGAAAACTATAATGCGGAACTTTATAAGAAATCCGATCTGCCCTCGGTTGATCGTGAAATCACAGTGGAGCAGGCAATCATCCTAGCAAGAAATCAAGGTTATAAAATCAAGGCAGCAACTGCATAACCTTAACAATCTCAATATTCAATTTTTAAAGCAGCCACCGAAAGATGGCTTGTTTGTTGTGTGCTTAAGGTAATGGATACCCTCTACTTCTCATTTTCAATCTTCACCTGGAATGAGAAGTTGCTCAACTTCCTTTGCAGCTCCATCAGCTTTCTTGAGTTTGAACATACTTCCGTTTTTAAAATCAATCATAATATTTCCTCTCTTTCTCTTTTGAGACCTTACATTTTGAAAAATATTAAAACGCCAAAGCGGTTTAATTTATTTTAGTTCAACATTTCTTCTAATTGGATGCAGATGCTATTTTTACTGGGTATTTAAAAAATTTTCAATATTGGAAATAAAATCGTCACATTTTGTTTTTTTTATTCATTTTCCCCAAAATCATCAGATAAAGTAAAGTCTGAATTATATACCTCATTTGTAGAAAGTGACTGACGGAACTCTTCAGCGATCATTGTTTTATTGAATTCGGCTGTTGGATCTATGCTGGTCACAAGTTTTTCCAGTTCATCAATGGAAACCTTGAAAAATTCTTTACGCATATTTACCTTGTTTAATCGTTTGTCATTCAAACTGTCATGCAGTTTCTTTTCCAAGGAAACTGCATCATCAGAAAAGATAAAACTATGAATATCAAATTTAAATGGTACGCTTGCACTTCCAAGTTCATTGATACGCTCTTGCGGATCCAAGCGGCGCGTCATGCCGATTTTAAAGACATCTTCTCCAAAAGAACCAAGATTGCTAATGATATAAACATTTCCGGCTTTTCCATTTTGAAGGCTTGTGATTTCTTCTTTTTTCAGAATTACCTCGGACAATTGGGATTGTAATTCGAGTATACGCGCTTGTAATTTTGCGATTTCGTCATCCGAAGATGCAGTATTCAATGTTTCTTGCAACTTTGAAATTTCCGATTGATATTTTGTTTCCTCTTTTTCGATTTTCTTTTTTTCAGCCTCCAAAGCTTTCCGTTCTTCTGCTTCCTGTCGCATTTGTTCCCTGATGGCAAGTTGCTCTTGCCGTGCTTGTTCCTTCTTTACATAATAATTGTATTCAATTTTTACAGCATTGATAAAAAGGTATTCGATTTCACCTATGAATTTGGTAAGCGTTCCAGCGATATTTTGATTGCCTTCACCGGCAATTTTCAAATACTTGGCTGATATGCTTTTTATATCCTCAATAGATTTGTCTAGTTTTTCATATTTTAAATTTAACAGGATGTTTTGCAACTCAGCCCTTAGAGCGATTACCATGAGATTGTAAATAGATTTATTTGCCTTTGTTGTATACCTGGCAGAGTATTTTTCTAATATGCTATTGATCTGTTTTTCATTTTCTTTATATGCTTTTCTTAAATCCTTCACATCCATGCAGTGGAGTTTCAGGATAATAGAAGGGGAAATTAACTCCAAATCTTCAAATTCTTTTGTACTTAATTTGCAATTGCTATATTCTACATCCGATTCAAAGAAATTGCTAATGGCATGATTGATACTTTTGTATAATTCCTTAATTCGTGAAAGTTTCCGTGTTTGAGTAGAAATCTGTTTTTCTAATTTGTCATTTTTCTCCTGCAGGGAAAATGTTTCTTTTTTCAGACTTGCCAGAGTTGTATTTTGGGAAGATAATTCTTGGTTAAGTTGGTCAAGTCTTTCTTTTGTTTGATAATATTCTGTAACTCCCAATGAATCAAGTTTATTTTGAAGTTCAATTTTTGAAGCTTTAAGTTGTTCGTTTTCTTGTTTGATTTGAGAAATTCGGAAAAAATCAAAAATATCTGTAAGATTCATATGCTTCCTCCTTAGTAATTATTTAAACTACTTCCTTAGTTAGTTGTTCTATTTCCCCCCACCACCTGCAATATTACCTCCTGAAATCCCAAATAGAAGGATATGTTATATTGCCCTTTATCCTACCATTGAATTAGGTTTTGATTTACGGTGTTTAGTTAATAGGTATTCGGCTTGGTCAGCAAGTTCATTTCGCCCAATATTGTCCATTTTATCATAGCAGTCTATTATTTTATTTAATATTGGTTCTGGATTTGCATCTATAAAGTTTTTGATTGTATCAGAATATTTTTTTTCTTCCCATCCCATTAAATAGCAGGGTGAAATTTTTAAAATTTCTGCTATATGTTCTATTTTGTCAGAGGGGATATTAGTTACAATATTTGTTTCGTATTTATATAAAGTTTGTTTGCTAATTTTTGCTTTTTGGGCTAACTCTACTTGTGAAATGCCTAAACTTGTTCTTAATTTTCTTATTCTATCACCTACTGTCATGCATTTAAATCTCCTGCGTATTATTGATTTATATTTTAACACAAAAATGTTATAAGTCAAGAAAAAAATAACTTGACAAGTTACAAAAGCGTGATATACTAAATAGTAACTTATAAAGTTACAAAATACTTTAGAAGGGAGGTAATATTGTGATTGATACAGATAAGCTTCGTGGGATTATTGCTGAAAACAAGAAAACTCAATCAGATATAGCCAAAATGATTGGAGTTACTCCAAAGACATTTTATCTCCGTATGCAAAAAGGTGTTTTTGGAAGTGATGAAATTCAGATTATGATTGATAATTTGCATATTGAAAATCCTATGGATATTTTTTTTGCTGGAAAAGTAACTTAAAATGTTACTATTATCATTCAACCAGCAGAGTGTAAGCGGCTAAGGCATTGTGTCAATGGCAGAAGTGAAGGGAGGTGAAATTGGAGTGAAGAAAAAAGGTGAGTATAGCGTAAACAGAAGTTTTTGCGAGAAACTGGTTGCTTTATTAAATCATGGAACTAATCCATTGATGGATATTTTCAGAGTAGATAAAAACATGAAAATGCGGATTGTGATAGATTACAACCCGCAAGTGGAGAAAATTAAAGTTACGTATTATGAGGAGGATATTTGCTAATAAGATCACTGGGGATTCCAGGAATTTCATTAACAGATTCTTTTCTATTCCACATAAAGGCATAAACATTTGGAATAGCGGCAACAAGATAAACATCCCATGCAAAAGTATTTATCAGTTTCATGATGCGATCGTGTTCTGATTTCTCACAGGATCTTAAGTCAATATAATATTGTTCCATAAATATCATCCTTTCTATATACTTGGCTGCGGCAACGGCCTGTATAAAAATTATAAGGGAGGATGCAAGGAAAGACAAGACATTTGAATGTTGGGAACAAGGAAAAAAGAGAAGCTAAGCACAACCAGCAGAGTGTTTGAGAGGAGGTGAATAGGGGATAGATTGTAAAAGAACTTCAAAAGAAACAGTTCAACGTATAAATAGGATGATTAACGGGATTGTGGAAGTCATTGAAAATGAGCCGGAATGCACTTATGAAGATGCCATGAATGTGCTTGAATGTGTAAAAATCAATTACCAAAAGAAGGGAAGCGACCTTTTAAATAGCGCAAATATTCAAAAGGTCGCTGAGTTTGGAGGGCTATTACACTAATTTTTCTCTGATGGGTATGCTTGGACAAAACCAACTGGCCGCCGTTGATAAAGTTCGCACTCGTTGGAAAAGCCGCAGGTTTTATGGTCTCCAAAACCACACTTTACAGAAACAACGGTGTCATTATCCCATGTCAGTTCAATACTTCCGGTATGTCCAACATAAGGACAATAACCAATATCACCACTACTATACATGGAGCATACTCCTTTCTATGAATACTCAGCTCTGGCAGGAGCCTGTAAGAATAGTATAAAAGTGGAAACGTAGAAAGGCAATAAAAAAGTGGTGATTACAGAGCGGGACAGTCCTGTAAGCCATTCAAGCAATTAAGAAAGGAGTGGAGGTATGAGTAAGGAAAAAGAAATGGATGAAAAAATTGAGAAAATTGATAAGAAGATTATCCGGGTACTGTGGACAATCCTCTTAAGCGCAGTAACTTCCATTATAGTAGTCCTCGTAACCACAGGGTAATTAAAGCAGTTACGACAGACACAACAATCGGAATGGTAACGGATTTAAAAAGAAAGCGTTTGAGAGCCTGCCAACCAACTTGGTATGGGTGGATTCCTTTATATGTTAAGGCAAACTGAAAACCGCTTTGAGAAATCACAAGATATTCTGTGCGTGCCAATTCATTGATGATAGCACTAATTTCATTTTTGTATTTTGTTTTAGAATAATCAAAATATACAGAGGTGTCTTCGTAAAGGCATATGTATGGGGCATCACTCACAAAGGTGAGCCAAACATCTGTGGTTTTTGCAATGTTGTTAAGTTCTTTGAGAATTTTTGCACATCCATAAGTCATAGGTATTCTCCTTTCACGAGATTTTAAAGTTAGTATAACATATCAAAAGATAAAAGAATAGGAGATGTATGAACAAACCATTGGTAAGAAAGAGGAACGTAACCAGCAGAGTGTAAGTAGCTAAGACCCTGTGTCAACATGGTGGACACGAAGGGAGGTGGGTACAGGGTGTCAATAGCAGGCAACATAAGTATTGAGGTAAAGACTAGAGACATAGAGAGATTAGAGGAAATAGCAGAAAAGTGTTTCGTGGTTGCAAAAGCCCACCCCTATGTTGCGGATATTAACATAAGGGTGGATGAAACTAGCTTTCTTTGGAAACTTCAAAAGCTATCGCATTGTTTACAGAGACGGTTGCTGCACCATCTTTAGAAAAAAGATGGTAAACAAAGTTTCCAAGCATATAGCGATAAGAAGTAATGCTATCGCCTTCTAATGTTTGGTATGCCTCTGATTCATAAAATTCAATTTTATTTACGTGATAAAATTCACGGAAAGATTTATCGGCGTAAATAACAATAACATGATACATAGAATAACCTCCTCTCATATGTACTCGGCTGTTGCAGCAGCCTGTAAGTACAGTATAAGAGTGGGGATGCGGAAAGGCAATAAAGAAAAATAAAAAAAACGGCTTGCAGGGCGAAACAGTTCTGCAAGCTATCTAGATAACCAGTATAAAGAAATATAGGAGGTGAGCGAGGTGCCCAGAGTAAGCATTAAAAGAAAAGAGTATAAACTCAACGATCTTAAAGGATGGGTCATAGCACAGATGCACCTGCATCACATGACACAAGCGGAAGTTGGGCAAGCACTTGGTATTTCACAATCCGCACTTTCGCAAATGCTAAAAGCAGCGGATAAGAAAAAGGGAAAAGAAAAGATTAAGCCAGACCCTTTCAGCTATGGGGATTTGCTGACTTTATGTGAGCTTTTTGAGGCTAGCGAGGAGGAAAAGCAGCGTTTGCTGACTATGTAGGAGGACGGACTATGGATAAGATCGACAGAAAGATCAAGGAGATCAAAGCAGAGCAGGCAGAGCTTGACCATAGGACAAGCGTAGAGAAGGAAGCCTTGGAGTTGATCGGCCAGTGTCGGTTTGAGGAGGCTAAGAAGTTGCTGGATGCGTTTGAAGATCCTTGGAGCAAAGAGAGGAAAGAAAAAGATGATCACAAGAGAGATTGAAGACCGATCGTCCTACTTTAGCGGACAACCCCTGGAAGGCTGGGAGCTGATCGGTGCGACAGAGAACCGAAGGTATAGAATTTTCTACTACCAAGATAAGCAAGGAGGCTACCATCATACAGCAGTACCGCTGGAAAGACGGTATAACCCGTATGAAGTCCACCTCAGTGAAAGGGACGGTATGACTTATGCCAGGGTGGAGCTGAAAAAGAGAAGGAAAGGAAGTGTGATGAAATAGAACATAAGTTCTTGTGTAAAACAAAAAAATAGCCGTTGCGTTAGCGGCGCAGCGGCTAGAACATCAAGTAGATGCGAAAACATTCTATAAAAAGTATAACACAGACTGCATCTGCTTGTAAAGTTAAAAAAAGCCGGAAAATATCCGGTTTAAGGCTCGATCAAGCTATTAACTTTAGCTACCAAAGAGAAAAAAAGACATAAAAAGAAGGTGCAGCAGTGGCATATTTCAGGACGACGATACAGGCAGGGGCAACCATAGAAGTGACAAAAAGTTATACAAAAAGAGTTGGGATAAAAGTAAGGGGAAAGAAAGGGAAAGCAACTGCAGAAGAAATTGAAAAAGTAAATCAAAGGAACGCAGAGCGGAAGTTGCGGTTGAAGATTAACGCCAACTTTAGAGTAGACGATCTTTTCATCACTTTGACTTACCAGAAAGATAAGAGGCTGCCACCGGAAGAGGCAAAGAAAGCGATTAAAAAGCTGATAGAGGGCTTGAGGAAAGTGTATAAAAAGTTAGGTGTCCCTTTCAAGTGGATATGCGTGACAGAGTACAAGAGCAAGTCCATCCACCACCACCTTCTGATAAACCATGTAGACGGGGAGGACGTGGCAAAGACAGTCCGTAAGCTGTGGAAGTATGGAAGGCCAGGTTTTAAGCATCTGGATGACAGCGGGCAGTATAAAGACCTTGCAGCATATCTGATAAAAGAAACATCCAAGACCTGTAAAGAGAGTGGAGGAGCAAAACAGCGCTATAGCTGCAGCAGAAACTTGATCTTGCCAAAGCCAAAGACAAAGCTGGTAAAGAAGGCGAAAAAGTGGGCAGCAGACCCAAAGCCGATCAAAGGTTACTACATAGACAAAGACACAGTTTACAGCGGGATTGACCCTTTTACTGGGAGGGAGTATCAAAAGTATACTATGGTACGGCTGTCTGGGAGTAGCCCGTAAGGGTAAAAGTATCAAAAAAGAAGAGGAGATCAAGACATGAGAAAAAGTATTGTAACGGATTATGATAACATCTGCTTCTTTTGCGGAAGGCCAGCAGAGTGCGAGCATCACTTAATCTTTGGCCGCGGCAGAAGAAAACTAGCAGAAGAGGATGGCCTGAAAGTGCCATCATGTAACAACTGCCATAACATGGGGCAGATCATAGGGCGCATCCATGACAACCAAATGGCAGAGCGCCTGTCCAAGATGTTAGGACAGGCGATCTATGAGGGCAAGATCGGCAGCAGGGAAGACTTTAGAACCCGTTACGGAAAGTCTTATCTGTAACGGAGGGCATAGTAAAACATATGGAAGTTATGGGGATTTAACATGCGAAAAAGATTAAAAGAAGCCCGCCAGAAAGCGGGCATGACACAGCAGCAGATGGCAGATAAGCTGGAAATCAGCCTTAGATATTATCAAAATATAGAAAAAGGCGACAGAACGGGCGATTTTTCTATCTGGGATGCCTTAGAAGATATTACTGGTATTCATCAACGGAAACTCCGAGAGATTGAAGAAAATCGTCCCGCCCCATGAGATAATCAATAGAAACGTCTAAAACGTCAGCAATACGGACAAGTGTTTCAAAAGATGGGCAACGGGAACCACCTTCATAACCTTGATAAGTGCGAAGAGCGACGTCAATAAAATCAGCCATTTGAGGTTGCGTATATTGACGCTTTATTCTCATAGAACGCAAACGTTTTCCAAACATAAATAATAAATACCTCCTAAAAAATACTTGACTATGCTCAAATTGTACGCTATCATATGTATATAGTAAACGCGCAAATTGAGCGCGCACAAAACGAGCATTCAGGAGGTGCAGTATGTCACAGAAAGAAATTGCATTCAAGATTGAGGAGTTAGAGCTCCAGGCAGAAAAGATTTTCAGCTTACAGAAGTTATTGTTTGCAGCAGTCTATCACCAGGAAGTAGTACCAGTTGCAGACTTTGAGTGGGCCTTTATCGCTCTTGGTGATATGGCTTTTAAATCGTTGAAAGAGCTGGGAAAGCTGACAGATGCAGCTTTTGACGCTTTGGACAAGTAGCGATCGTTTCAATCGCATCAGAAAGTAAAAATACAGAATGGAGAATGGCTATGAATTATATTTCAGTAATTAATTCTTTCTGGGATGCGGCCGCGCTGAATCCCTTATCTGCGGGGCAGGTATCGCTATACTTTGCGCTGTTGCACGTCTGCAACAGGAACCGCTGGGAAGAGTGGTTTCAGGCGCCTAATCAGGTACTTTCCGTACTGACAGGCTTATCCAGATCAGGCATACTAAAAGCAAGAAAAGAGTTAAAGGAAAGAGGTATGATTGACTTTGAGGAGCATGGCACCAAGGCGACTGCATACAAGATTATGTCAGATAGTACGCAAGATAGTGTGCAAAAAAGTACGCAAGTTAGTAAGCAAGATAGTATGCAAGTGGATGTCACTATGTCAAAAAGTACGCAAGTTAGTACGCAAGATGGTGTGCAAGATAGTAGCACTATAGCAAAAAGTAAGCAAGTTAGTACGCAAGATAGTACGCAAGATAGTACGCAAAATAGTAGCACATTATATAAACATAAACAAAAACATAAAACTAAAACAGAAACTAAAACAGAGAGACCCCCTATATCCCCCGTTGAACGGTTTGAGGATTTTCTGTCCGAGTACCCAAAAGACAGTAATCGTTTTTTGACAGAGCGTGAGTATGCTACTCTACTGCTGACTGAGAAAGTGGCAGAGGACGATCTTGTCCAGAGCGCAAAAAACTATTCTGAGGCTTGCAGGCTTGAGGGGAAACCTGAAAAGTATATCAAGAACGCTGAGAACTTTTTGCGGGAACTTGTGTTTGACCAGTATCTTCCTGGGAAGTACAAAAAGCCTGTACAGCAAGAGTCTGCAACTGAAAAGGCAAAAAACAAATTTGTTGAGTTCCCGCAGAGGCAGTATGACTATGACAAGCTGGAAAAAATGCTGTTGGGAGGTGGTTAAGTGACAGACGGAGAGATATGCAGAGAGTACAGGGCGGCAAAGCATAAAGGTCAGCAAGTCGAAATTTTAGCACAGCTCAACCGCTTGGAAGAAGCAGAGGTTGTCGACATCCTGCTGAAAGGTGGGGAGAAAGTCAGGTACTTCCCTTTTCCGAGGGGCAAGAGGATAAGACGAGAGTTGAGCGACGGGGAGTACTGCTGCATCCTGACAAAGAGACTGGAAGAGCTTGAGCAAAAGCTGGCAGAGATGGAAAAAGAGTACTGCTTGATTGCCGAGATCATGAAAAGTTACCCCATGACAAAGGAAGAGAGGGAAGACAGTGAAAGCAGTCGTGAAGTACCCAGGCAGTAAGTGGAAGATAGCAAGCTGGGTTATCAGCCACTTCCCAGAGCATCACAGTTACTTAGAGCCTTTCTTTGGCAGCGGGGCGGTACTTTTCAGTAAACCCAGATCAAACATAGAGACAGTAAACGATCTGGACAGCAACGTGGTGAACCTTTTTGAGTGGATAAAGAAAGACCCAGAGCGGCTAGCCCACGAGATATACTGGACGCCGTATGCCAGACAGGTCTATGAGGATGCCTTTGCAGCAGTACCAGAAGACAGCCTACAAAAAGCAGTGTCTTTCTACATACGCCTCAACATGGGGCACGGCTTCCGCACAACCGGAGAAAAAGTCGGCTGGAAAAACGACGTCCAGGGCAGGGAGCGCGCCTATGCAGCACAAGACTGGTGTAACCTACCAGAGAAGATCATGCAGGCAGCAGAGCGGCTCAGGGGCGTACAGATCGAGTGCCGGCCGGCGGTTGAGGTCATAAAGAGATTTAACCATGAAAAAGTGTTGGTCTACTGCGACCCTCCATACATGCTGGAGACCAGACACGGAAAGCAGTACCGCTGTGAGATGGATGATAGAGCGCATCAGGAACTCTTAGAAACTCTGCTGCAGCACAAAGGCTACGTCCTGATAAGTGGCTATGACACAAAGCTATATCAGGACATGCTTAGCGGCTGGGAGAGGCGCGAGACATTCAGCTACTCCCAGACATGTGAGAAAAAGAAAGAAGTGCTCTGGATGAACTTTAAACCGGAAAAACAGATAACACTTTTAGATATGGGGCTGAGATAGGAGGATAAAGAGGAGATTGTGCCGAAATTTAAGGCATTTCAAGAGATTGTGGGCTGGGACTACCGGAAAATGGGTGTATATGTCTTGTGCAACTTTGACACGACACTCGACCAGGACTTAGAAAGGATATATACGCTAAGGGATTTAGGCTATACCCCTTATGTCATGATCTATGAAAAAGAAAAGCTCAAAAGGGGAAGTGATCTGAAAAGGCTGCAACGGTGGGTCAACTCAAAGACGGCTTTTGCAGCAGTCAAAGACTTTAGAGATTACAAGTAAAGAAAGAGGAGTGAAGAGATGGTAAAAAAGAGTATGACAGAGGCGGAGACGATCGGTGCCCTGGAGGAACTCCAGGAGTACCGCAAGATCGGAAGTATTGAGGATCTTAAAAACCTGTATTATCTGCGAAAGCGGTATGAAGATGAAACCTATGACTATTGTGGAGAGCATGGCGCAAGTGAGTGTGGAGCCAAAGCGCAGCTTGAGCGGCTGAAAGTATACGAAGAGATTGGCACAGTGGAAGCAATTGCAAAAGTAGTGAGATTTTTTAGCGTTGATGCTGATCACCATACGATCACGGAAAAGTTAGATATGCTGGCGGAGTACAAAAAAATCGGCACAGTCGAGGAAGTCAAAGAAATTTTACAGCTTATCAGTGAAGGGCAAGAGGATGTTGACGAGAGCGGCATCAGTACAGGGCTTTTACATACGCTTTTGGAGTATGGCCAGTACAAAAAAATCGGTACATTAAAAGAGTGCCAGGGGGCGGTGGAGAAGCAGAAAGCAAAGAAAGTCGGCGTATGGGGTGATGGTGTCGGCGATGATGGAGAAATCCTTTATGACATGTACACTTGTCCAAACTGCGAAAAAGACTATGAAATTGATTACCACGACTATGAGTACTGCCCTGAGTGCGGCCAGCGTATGGATAGGAGTGAGACATGAATATAGAGTGCGGAAAATACAAGGTGATTAAAGATATATACATCTATGTCTGTGATTTGGGGTCGTTAAAGGTGCCAAAGGGAAAAATCATAGAAGTGAAAGAATATAAGTCGGCTTATGTTGATGGGGAAAGAATACCATATGGTTTTTTAGAGGTTTGCAGATCCCATCTTCTGAAAGTGCTTTAGAGTGAGGAGGAAAAAAGCTATGGCAAATAAGCTGGTGTATGTATGCAGCCCATATCGCGGCGAGACAAAAAGAAACACAGCATATGCAAGGGAGCTTACTAGGAAAGTGCTGGAGTATGGCTATACGCCGATCACGCCGCATCTATATCTTACGCAAGTCCTGGATGATGAAAAGCCAGAGGAGCGGAAGTTGGGGCTGCTGGCAGGCCAAAATCTGTTAAAGCATTGCGGATATATCTTGATTGGCAGCAAATATGGAATTTCCGAGGGTATGCAGCAGGAGATTGTGATTGCCCGTGAAGTAGGGGTGAAAGAGCTTGCGCTGACAAAGAAAGGGCTGGAAAGGGTCTATCCGTAGAAAACAAAGTACAAATACAAATCTAACAAAAAGAAAGGAGCCAGCCTCCGGCCGGGGTGACGTGTACACGGGCTTCTTGAAAAAATGAGCGAACAATATAGAAGTAGAGTATATACAGACAGGCCAGATTATGCGGATTTTGATTCACCGGAAAAATTCCAGGCGATCATAAGCATTATAGCAAAAAGATTAAAAGAACATCCGAAAGCAATTTGCTCTTATTCTGGTGGGGCAGACAGTGATATTTTAATTGACCTAATTGAAAGAACGAGAACTGCATTCAATCTTCCGCCAGTCCACTATGTGTTTTTTAACACAGGACTGGAGATGAAAGTCACAAAAGATCATGTAAAATCGGTCGCAGAAAAATATGGAGTAGAAATTGAGGAAGCCAGGCCGAAGGTAAATATTGTCAATGCTACGAGAAAATACGGCGTACCTTTTGTGTCGAAGATAATGTCTGCGGGACTTGAGGGATGGCAGAAAAAGGAAATCCCTCTTTCGATAGCTGATGAATATGAACAGGCAGAGAACAAGGCAGCAAAGAGACGAGAGCTGAGTGAAAGATTTCCGAAATGCGAGAGCATAATCAATTTCCTCTGCTGTTGCAATTCTGCTGGGGAACCAAGACCCAATATCCAGCTTGTGATAAATAGTTCTAAGTATATGCGGGACTTTATCAGCGAGTACCCGCCGGATTTTAAAATCAGCGCACAGTGCTGTGACTTTTGCAAGAAGCAGGTTGCGCACAGCGTGCAAAAAGAGTTTGATATGATCATTACTGGAGAGCGTAGGGATGAGGGCGGCATGAGGTCTGTCCCACGCAAAGACAATACAGCGTTATGCTTTACAGAAACGAGCAGTGGTCAATATCGTCTTCGCCCTTTGTATTATGTCTCAGATAAAGACAAAGCGTGGTACAAAGAGCGATATGGGATCAGGTATTCTGATGCATACGAAGTTTACGGCTTGACAAGAACAGGATGTTGTGGATGTCCAATTTCGTATAAGGCGGTTGATGATCTGGAGCTTATCCGGCCTTATGAGCCCAATGTCGTGAAAGCGGCGTGGAACATATTTGGGAAGAGCTATGAGTACCGCAAAAAATACAATGAGTACAAGGAATACCGAAAGAAAAAGGAATGCGCTGTGAAAGGGCAGATGGAATTATCTGATTTTATTGAGTGTTAATGATGTGCAAGGCAATATGGAGATAGAGGATGTTGAGGACATATAAGATATTGATGATTTTGAGGTCATTCAGACAGATTAGACCTTGAGGGATTGTGGAGGGAAATATGGAGAGATTAATAGAAAAAGATTTTAGACTTGGATTTGATGATAGTAGCAGGCTTCCTAGCTATGTTTCTATTTACGAGAAGTTGAAAAATTATGAGGACTTAGAGGAACAAGGGAAACTGCTGAAACTACCTCTTGCGGTAGGAGATATAACGTATACGCTTAACATGTTGCCAAGTGGCAAAAAAAGTTCTTGCAGAGACAACGGCAGATGCTTTCTTCTGTGCACTGTGCACTTTAGAAGGCAGGTTTGGAAAGACTGTTTTCACAACGCGAGAAGAGGCAGAGTCAGCGTTGAAAGAATTGGAGAGGGGTAAGGGAGAATGAGTAATGATTTGATTAGCAGAAGTGCATTGATGCAGTCTTTGAGAAACAATGTGTTGGTTGATTTGACATCAAATCTGGAACAGGCGATTGATGAACAGCCAACCGCCTATGATGTGGATAAGGTTGTGGAGAAGGTGGAAAGTAGGAAAAGAATTCTTGAGGTTGCCAAAATCCCTAAAGCGGCAAAGGCAGCAGCAAGCAACGCTTTTATGATGTCATTAGAGGATATAAAATCTGGCGGCATTGAGTAAAAAAAGAAGGATAAGAAAAAATGTTGATTGAAAGAAAAGTCCAAATTGAAGCGATAAAAACAAAAAGTTATATGGCGGGCAAGGCGGATGGTGTGGTTATGTTCACACAAGGACATTATATTGTATATGTTCCAGAGAAAGACTGCCTTATCGACATCTCCAAGATCGGAGGACTTCGGAAAGAGTTTGTAGAAAAGTATAACGCGAATGAGGTTGAAAAGCTGTTAAAGCCAATCGGGAAAACTAGAAAGATGCTGCTTTACGCAGGAAGGATAGTAAGACTTTTTGAAAACAAAGAAACCGGAGAAAGAATTTGGATTGATAAAAAGTATGCAAAAAAGTTCGAGGATTGTAGGCCGTATTTGGCAGACATAGCGGAATGGGGAAGATTTATCGTGTTTAAAAGAGGTGAAAAGATTGTTGGACTGGTTCTCCCAGTAGAGGTATCGGAAGATGCTGAGAAGTGAGCAGGAAAGATAGAGAGCTGCAAAAGCCAGATGCAGCAGAACACGGTATCATCCTTATGGATAAGATATATCACAGTAGCAAAGAGGTAAAGCAATCCTGCTGGGGTACATCCCTGGCAGGAGAGAGGAGGGAAGGAAAAGAAAGAATGGGAGGATATAAGCAGAAAGTGACCACTATGCCGCTTATAGAAGTTATCCCGTGTGAAACACTGACAGAAAAGCAGTGTTATCAGCTTGAAGAGCTGCTTTGCGAGACAACTTTAAAATATCTTAAGTATATAGGTATAGAAACGCCATCCGTGGCACATGGCACAAATACAGGTGTTGACCCTTATGGGCCGTTGGAGTTTCGCGACGAGTGCGGAAAAAGCGTGATAAGGCTATCTGAGTTGATGGCGGATAAAGCAGGGAGTGAGAAGGGAGAAAGTAGAAAAATGCAGAGCAATTGGAGATGTAGCTCTAACGCTGTATCATGTCGGGACCCGCGGGAGTGTAAGCAGTGTTCTTTAGGCGAGAGTTGTAGAGGATGCCAAAACCAGTTTACAGAGCAGTGCAGCAGATGCAGGAACCGCAAAGAGTTAAAAGATATGGTGGTAGATATGCAGATGGAGTTGGATGGATATAGAGAGATTGGAAGCATCCAGGAGTTTAGGAGGATGAAAAAAATGTTGAGACAGGAGGCAAATAATGAACAGACGACAAAAAAAGAAAGCATTTAAAAAGCGATTCGGTTTCAATCCGCCGCGCGGCATCAGCACAAAGACAGCAACAAAGATCATGAAGCACAAGGAAAAATTCATAGTGATATTTAATCGGTTGAAAACTGTGATATTAGAATTGCGGGAGTGGGTAAAGCAACCAGTGTTGGAGCTGGCCAAGGAATTGAAGGAAATTCAAGAGGCTTTTGTCACAGCAGAAGAGAGGCGGCGTAGGCAGTATTTAGTGCTTGAAGATTTCTAGACAAAATTATTATTGCGAAAACAGGAAAATGCGTAAAAGGAAAGGAGAAACAGTATTGGACGAAAAAGAGATCACAAATGCAACCACGATGTTGACTGTTCAATTTTTTGTAGCGTTTAACAAAATGAAGGAGCTTACAGGGGACGATGAAGAGGCTCTAAAGCTTGCAAATTCATTATTCGCAGCTATATTTAAAGAAAACGAGCAGCAGTCAAGAAACGATAACTTTATTTTATATTGGGATAGGCGGGGGCAAGAGAAGTGAAAACCGATCAAGAGCAATATCAAAGCAAAGGAAAGTGTTACTTTGAGCGTATTTTTGTAGATGGCAAGAAGGAAGATTTTGGATGTGAGTGTACATATATCAAAGAGTATGGAAGAGATGCCGATATGATGTCTTTTTATTCCGAACAATACAATTCAACAATAATGCAGATTATTCCTAAAAACCAAATTCGCCAAATTATTCGCCGAAATCCCGTTTCAGTCTGGGAGGAGGAGAACGGTCTTGAATAGGAATGGACGTAGAACTGTCAGGAAAGGCAAGGCAAGAGGATTAGATTTAAATGACCCTAAACAGGCGCAGGAATTGCTTGAAAATTTGCCGGTTGCCACATTGGTGGCAGGAATCAACAATAGCCTTGATATTTTACAAAAAAGAGGCATTTCTGTCTCGGATTGGGATCAAAAAAAGCGGGAATTATACAGACTTAAGGTTTTTGGCACCAAAGTTTATTATTTGGCGGCTGAATTGGACAAAATTGAGAAGTAAGGAGAAAAAAGGCCGATGGAACAGGAACGTAAAAAGCAGAAGAAAGAACAAAGCAAAGAAAAAGAGCTATTAAAAGAATATCTGAATCAGTATTATAACAGTCGCAAAAAATGGTCGCAACTCGAAAGACGGCTTAAAAATATTAGAGACGAAATGAATACTCCAATCGGTGGACGCGGATATTCTCCTGTAAATTACGGGGGGACAAATAAAATTGGGCCTGGTGCCGCTTCTTTTGTTTACCGCATGGGTGAGATTGAAACTAGAATCGAGGAGCAAAAAGTGAGGGTAGAAAAAGCGCTTCTGAAAGTTATGGATTTTATGGATTTTTTAGAAGAAAGCAGCACAGAGCGTATGGTGTTGGAGTTGCGATATATTGACTGTGAAGATTGGGAGACAATCGGGAAAGAAATGCATCTAAGTAAGAGCACGCTTTTTTACCATCGGAACAAAGGATTGGAAAAAATTCTGTCATTTAAAAAAGTAAGGGTTGTTTTGGAAGAGTATGAAAATACAGAATAAAAAAATAGCACCTCCATTAGCCTTTTGTATTTTTCTAATAGTTTTATAGGAAAAGTTTATAGGTTGGTTATTTCCTGTATTTAAAGAGAAAGCAGAAACAATCATCGACATTGTTTAACTGTATGATGTAACATGTGGGGGATAGAACATATAGTATAGTACAAAGTTTTTAAAAGTTCGTACTCCATCGGACATGAAGATGTGATAAGATAGTAACATGGAAAAACGAATGGAAAATACCACATCATTAAGTTGATAGTGAGACCTGTAATTTATAGCCCTATATCTATAATCAAGGTATAGGGCTGTATCTGTATAGAGCACCAGTGCAGCAAGAGTATAACAAGAGCGTTGTGGGTGATACGCAAGGCATTAGAGGCACAGCAAAGAGACGCTGTATATAAGTAACACTATGGCTCAAGGTAAAGGTTGTATCATACTGCTACATCATGATGCTGAACAGCCAAAAGAAGATGTGTAGTAAAGCAAGAAAAAGAATAAGGAGGGGTAGGGGTATTGAAGAGCAAATGATTAAATTTATCTGTTATTGTGATATATGCACAAGATAGAGACAGGATAATTATATTATTGTATATTATGCACAAAAATAAAAGGTACTTTTTGTGCATAATTTTTTTATGCGGGGCGAGGAAGGCGCAGCTTTTTCGGTGATGAAATAAAAAATATTTTTTGTATTTCGTTACGCAAATCCCAGAAAGAGGTAAAAATAAGGGGGTGAGGAATAGCAATGCCCGAAGAAAATAGCGATAATCAGTTTGTGAGAGTTGAGGTGATAGCACATATTTTTGATCTTACAGTCCGCAGAGTGCAGCAGCTTACACAAGAGGGAGTCATCTGGACAGAAGAGATTCCGGGAGAAGGAAGACGATATGAGTTTGCTTCGACGATTAAGGCATACATTCAGTATTTATCTAAAAAAGCGTATGGAAAAGGAAAATCTGAAAAAGAAATCGAATTACACCAGCAGAAATTAGAGGCGGAAATAGCCTTGAAAGAAAGTCAGGGAGAAATTCATCGAATAAAGGCTGAAATTGCAGCGGGAAAGTATATAGATATTGAAGAGGTAGCTCTAGACTATCGAAAATTTTTTGTTACCTTTAAACGGTTTGCCTTGGGTATACCATCAAGGCTTGTAAGTATAGTAAGCGATAGCTTGGATCCACTAGAAGCCAGGCGCGCAGAGAAAGAAATGAGTGCAGAGGTAAAACGTATGCTTCACGCCTTTGTAGTTGCGGGACATACGGAAGAAGAATCCAAAGAGAAAAAGGCGGTGCGCAGACGTGCAAAATCTTAGACAGATTCGAATGCGTAAATACGTTTGTAAACAGTACCAAAAAGCTGCGATTAAATATCTGGATCCGCCGGAAGATATGAAAGTCTCAGAGTGGGCAGAAAACTACCGGATGCTTGATAGTAAGACTAGTGCAGAGCCAGGGCCGTGGAATAATAGCCGCACACCATATTTAGTAGAAATTATGGATGAGCTTCTAAATTATGAAACAGAAGAAATCGTATTTTGTAAGTGCACGCAGGTTGGAGGAACCGAGGTAGAACTAAATATGCTTGGATATGTTATACAACAGGATCCATCCCCTGTAGAAGTTGTATACCCAACAGAGGAGATGGCGGGTAGTGTTGCAGATAAGAGGATTAAGCCTATGATAGAAGCAGCGCCGGCACTGTATAAGAAGTTTGACACAAAAAGCAGTAAGATAGAGCTTGACTTTGATGATATGTTCATAAAGCTTGTTTGGAGCAACAGTCCTTCTGGATTGGCTTCTTTTGCTATGAAATATCTTTTTCTTGATGAAGTGGATAAATACCCTGGAGCCAGTAAGAAAGAAGCAGACCCAATCAGCCTTGCCAAAGAACGTACTAAGACGTTCCGAAACAGTAAAATATATATAACCAGTACTCCTACTACAAAGACGAATCATATTTGGAAAACAAAGGAAGGCGCAGACATAGAGAAGCACTACTTTGTGCCATGCCCACACTGCGGGGAATTTATAGAACTTAAGTTTGACAATCTTAAGTGGCCTGCTAAGGATAAAGATCTTGTGGAAGCTTATGGAGAGGATGCCATAAAGGAAAAGTTGGAGAAATTGGAGCTAGTTGACGAAGCGGAAGGATTGAGTAATGCAGATCGGGCGGAATTGGCCTTTTATGTTTGTCAAGAGTGTGGATGTGTAATTACCGATGCACAGAAACAAGCTGCGGTAAAAGGTGGGCATTGGGAAATTGTGAGACAGCGGACACGCTTTGTGAAAAAAGTTTGTTTCTGGATTAATACGCTTTACAGTCCATTTGTACGCTTTTCGGAGATTGCAAAAGAGTTTATGGAAAGTAAGACAGACCCTGAAAAACTGCAGAATTTTGTAAACTCCTGGCTTGCAGAGCCTTGGGAAGATACTAAGTTAAAGACAAGTAAAGACCTTGTATTAGAGCGTCAAACAGAACTTACAGAATTTGTTGTACCAAGTTGGGCGAAACTGCTTACTGGAGGAGTTGACATACAAGAAAATTGTGTGTATTGGACTATCCGAGCCTGGGGGGATTATATCACAAGTCAGAATGTCGCACATGGGCAGGCATACAGCCTGGCAGAAGTGGAAAGCATTATGAATCTTGAGTATAAGACAGAATCGGGAGAAATTGCTATAGTGAACCTATGTCTCATAGATTCAGGTTATGAGGCAGATATGGTATATGATTTTTGTGCAGATAATTCGGATTGGGCAAAGCCAGCCAAGGGTTCAAGTAATCCAATGCAAAACCACTTTAAGTTGACGACGGTTAATAAAGATGCCTCCAGAGCATATGGTATGGACTTGGTAATTGTTGATGGAGGAAAATATAAGGATATGATTGCCAGTAGGATGCACCGTAAGAATGGGCGCAGCAGTTGGATGGTATATAAGGGCTGTGATGAGGAATATGCAGCACAGGTGACAGCAGAACACAAAATTTTTATTAAGAGAAATGGAAATGGAAGGCCAAAAATGGAGTGGATGCCCAAAAGTAGCCATGCGGATAATCATTTTTTGGATTGTGAGGTATATGCAATGGCCGCCGCTGATACATTAGGGGTGAGAATGCTTCATTTGCAGAATCTCCAGGAACCGTTGGAAGAAAGAAAAGAGCAATATACGCCGGAAGAAAATTGGATAAGCGAGAATGAAAGCTGGATATAAATAAAGGATGCCCCAGGACAGTAAGCCTGGGGCGTATTTTATGAAACGTTTAATCTTTCTTTTAATGCATCTTGTAATACACGGGATAAGCTGAGACCAGTTTCAGTTACTTTATCATCCATCCATTTTGGAATGCTTACCGTGCGTTTTACCGCGCGGCCATCTTTTAGATCAACACGAATTAAGTTTGCAAATTCACCTGGTGTAGTGCTGATGTCTTTGAGGGTACTTGCGGTTGGGATTTCTTGTTTTTTTTCAGTTAGATATTCCAACCACTGTGTTAAAGCTGACTGAGCCATATACATGGCATTCCCTAATGACGTTCCCTCGCTGATACAGCCAGGTAAATCTGGATAAGTGATTGTAAAGGTGCCATCTTCGTTTGAATGGAAAAGAGCTGGATAAACATATTCTGCCATATTGGAAACCTCCTATATATAAAATTTGCGGTAGGGGGGCTTATTTCAGCCCCGCCGCTTTAAGAATTGATTTTGCTGTATTTTCATTTATTTCCCGATGTCTTGGGACTTGCACCGGACGGCTTCCATGTTTTTCGTAGATTGTGTGATTTCCGTCGTCCCTGTCTACCTTATATCCGGCCGCTTCTAATTTTTTAACTAAGTCCCGTCGTTTCACTTGATCACCTCCTCCATGATTTGATTATACTACGTAATTTACGTAATGTCAAGAAAAAATACTTAAATTACGTAAAAATGGTAAGAAGGATTAAAGCGAAATTTGGGAAAATATGAAATGAAATAAAATGCAAAAAGCTATTCCAACATGGAACAGAAATTTTATTGGAGGAAATACGATGGGAACTATGACACAGGAGGAACTTTTAGAACAAGTAAACCAGGCAATTGCGAATATCACAGTCGGAGGCCAGTCATATCAGATCGGGTCAAGAAAGCTGACTAGGGCTGATTTGAAAACACTTTATGATATTAAAAACGACTTGATGGCACAAGTGGCCGGAGGCACGCCAGGACTTTTGGATGATTGCTTTGTCGGCATATTTGAGGGACGTTAGGGAGGAAATGCATGAATTGGCTAGATAATATCATTGGATTTATTTCTCCGTCTGCTGGAGCCAGAAGGGAAGCCTGGCGGCAATATCTGGATGAACAGCGCCATTATGACGCAGGAGATTATAACCGTCTGAATGCAAATTGGATTGCGTTTAATCAGAGTGCAGAGCAGACAGACCGCTACAGCAGAGACACGATAAGGGCAAGAGCCAGAGACCTTGAACGGAATAGCGATATGGCAAATTCTGTAATTGGGGCATATCGCCGGAATGTGGTTGGACACGGTTGGACTTTGCGGGCAAGGACTAGCAATGAGGCTCTCAATAAGCAGATCCAAGAAGTTTGGAAAGAATGGTGCAAAAGAAAAAATTGTGACATCACCGAAACGCAGAGTTTTAATCAGATGCTTCGTATGGCGGAACGCCGGAAGAAAGTGGATGGAGGAATTTTATTTAAGAAGTGTTATACCAGCGGAGGGATTTTGCCTTTTAAGTTACAAGCACTAGAAGTGGATGAATTGGACACTGGTCGCGCAGCCCCGCACAATCCTAAACATCGGGTAGTAGGAGGGATTGAATTTAATTCGTATAATCGGCCTATGGGATATTGGATAAGACAATACAATACAGATGGTTTTGGACAGATCAATTCCACATACATTCCGGCAAAAGATATTATTTTTTATTTCACAAAAGACCGTCCTTCGCAAGTGAGAGAAATGAGTGATTTAGCACCAACTATTACTAGAGTGCGGGATGCAAATGAGTTTATGACAGCGGTTAGCGTGAAAGAGCGTATTGCTGCCTGTCTTGCAGTGTTTGTAAAAAAAATCATCCCCACAACAGGAGGGTTTGCAAGGGGCGTTGGAACAGGAGACAACCGGCCACGTGAAGATTATGACGGGAAAAAGATCAGCCCTGGTATGATCAAGGAACTCAATGCCGGAGATGAAATACAGGTAGTAAATCCGACTGGACAGGCAACCGACGCAGCCAGCTACATCAAACTGCAGCAGCGCTTGATAGGAGCAGGACAAGGGTTAAGCTATGAGGCAACTAGCCGTGACATGAGCCAAAGCAATTACAGCAGCGCGAGGCAGGGAATTATTGAGGATGGCCAGACTTACATAGAGGATATAGAATTACTGCTGGAAGTGGTGATGGATGAAGTATATGAAACGTTTGTTATATCTGGTGTTCTTTCTGGACTATTTCACATACCAGGATTCTGGGAAAATAAACAAAAATATTTTAAGCATGAGTGGGTTGCAGCTCCAAAAAAATGGATTGACCCTGCAAAAGAAGCAAATGCAACTAAGATCGCGCTCCAGACAGGGCAAAAGACATATCAGCAAATAGCAGCAGAAAACGGAAAAGATTGGAAAGAACAGATTGACGAGACAGTTGCTGTTTTAGAGTATGCTAGAAAAAAAGGATTAGAGATGGGGGGTGTGATTTTTGGCAGAACCGAAGCAGAGCTTATCCCAGCAGATAAGAAACAGCAAAAAGAACCACAGACAGCACCACATATGCCTGCAAACCAGGGCGGAGAAGATCAGCCTACAGAACAGACAGGAAATCAGCAGGCTGACGGAGGACAGTCAACCGCGAATGACATCCAGGGACAACAGGAAGGGGAATCAGATTAGAGCATTTTATTCTGCGACAATTCGAGCCCTGGAAGGGGAAGGAAATGAACGAAAATTTGTTCTCTCATTTTCTTCAGAAGAGCCTTACGAGCGGTATTGGGGTAGAGAGATTTTAGACCATAATTCAACGGCCATTGACCTTGCCCGCCTCAATTCCATAGGAGTTCTTCTTTTTAACCATAACAGGGATAAAGTGGTTGGCAAAATTAATCGTGCCTGGGTGGAGAATCAACGGGGAATGGCGGAAGTGGAGTTTGACAACGATCAAGAAAGTGAAATTATCTTTCAAAAAGTAAAAAGCGGAACTCTGAAAGGGGTTTCTGTCGGTTACAAGATTGATGTAATTGAGGAGGTTGCGCCAAATAAGCTGTCTACAGATGGACGTTTTACTGGCCCTTGCGATATTGCGAGACAATGGACGCCTCATGAGATTAGTATCGTAAGCATACCTGCGGATCCTACGGTGGGTGTAGGGCGTGACTTGAGGGAACAAGAAACCCAGAAACCAGATACATTTACTTATTTTGAAGCACAAATTCAAATTAATAAGAATCGAAAACAGGAGGAAAAAACATGACACCAAAACAAAAACGAGAAGCCGCCATGCTCAAACAGCAAAACATTGTAAATGCTGCAAAAGCAGAGGGAAACCGCGCGCTAACAGCAGAGGAACAGGCGGAATTTAACCGTTGCCAGCTTGAAATTGAGCAGGCAGATGCTGAGATGAAAGCGGAGGAAAGGGAACTTATAGGCAGAAGTGGAGAAACAACGCCCACCCAGGTTGTGAATCCGCAATTTAATTCATCACAGATGGCAGAACAGACTACACCTGTGCCAGCAGAGGAGCAGAGAAACGCGGCTGAGGAGGAAAGAAACAGAGCAACAGAGATTATTGCGCTTTGTCGTGATTTTGATGTTGACCCAGCAGAGTATATTCAGAATGGTTCTAGTTTAGACCAGGTACGCAGTACGATTCTTGCTGACATGAGACAGACTGGCACACCAGTGAGAGTACAAGTGACCAGAGACGAGGCAGATACTTTTAAGCAACGGACTACAGATGCGCTTATGCTCCGAGCGGGAATGTCCGTGGAGCACCCAGTAGATGGGGCAAATCAATTGCGATCTATGAGCCTCAGAGACATAGGGATTGAATGTTTAAGCCGTGAAGGGTATGACACGATGTCTCTTTTGCGGATGCAGCCAGATGAGATGTACGTGGAGCTTTGCCGCCAATCTTATAATCCGAGTGCTGTTTTTCCGGCTATTTTAGATAATACAATTCGGAAAAGTATTGTGGAACTTTACAATTCCGTACCTACGACTTTTGAAGCTATCACCACAAAAGGCACATTAAAAGATTTTAAACAGACAGCAGATTATGAATATGTGATTGGTGGTGTGGGAGATTTCCTTATGGTGCCAGAAAATGGGGAAATTAAGCCTGATAAGCCTAAAACTGAGTTGTTGCCGCAGCGTAAGCTAGACACCTATGGAAAACAGTTTAGCATGACCCGACAGGCGTTTATCAATGATGATATTGGGTTCTTAACCAAAGTACCTGGTCTGTATGCGAGTGCTGCAAAGAAAACCATTAACAAACAGGTTTATAGCGTTCTTTTCCAAAATCCGAAAATTTTTGACGGTTTGGCGTTTTTCTGTGACAAGCATAAGAACATAATGAAAAAGGGCTCCAAGCCTTCCCAAGCTTCTATTCAGGCAATGATTACAAAGATGGGTAAACAAACAGACCACTTTGGAGAAGCGATTTATATTGCACCACATACAATTGCTGTTCCGGTTGGCTATGAATTTGATCTTTCTGTCATTTTTCACTCTGCCCAGGTGGTGGGAAGCAATAATAATGACTTTAACCCATTACATAATCGCCCAATGAAGACGGTTCAGGATCCTGTACTTAATACCCTTGCAGGCGACGGCGTGTGTCCCTGGTTTATGTTTGGCAGTGGTGCAGCAGGCATTCAGGTTGATTATTTGAACGGACAAGAGACACCGACTATAAGACGCATGGAGGTACCAGGTACCTTGGGCTTTGTTTGGGATATTTATCTTGACTGGGGCATTGCAGTAAGAGATTTCCGCAGTATTGCTATGAATCCAGGCGTTCAAATTCCATCTGAGGAAGAATAGGAGAAAGGAGAAAAAAGATGAGCAAAGCTACATATTGGCAGAGAGGAGAGACTCTTGACTATAGAAACACTACAGATACAAAGATTGAAGCAAACAGCATTCTTTCTTTTGGAAGCCATATTGGGATAGCGGGAACAGATATTTTCCCTGGGGAATTGGGTTCGATTCATGTTGCTGGGGTCTTTGAAATGCCGAAGACATCTACAGAAGTAATCGAGATGGGAACAGAAGTGTATTTTGACGGAAGTGGTATCACGAATACTAAGAATGACAATGCACCTATAGCTGGATATGCGGTACAGGCAGCAGCCGCATCCGATACAGTTATCTTGGTAAAACTTTTAGGATAATGGAAAAACTGATAGCTGTTTGTCCAATACTTTTTGAAAACAAAAACTATGAGCCGGGAGAGGAGCTGCCAACGCACAACACCGGATTTGTAGAAGCCTGGACAGATAACGGAGCGGCAATATGGAAAAATACAGAAGAACCTAGAAAACAGATGGCAAAAGCAAAACCGGTAACAGCTCCAGCAGGGCGCTCCGGTGATGCTTACCCTTCTGCGGGACCTGATCAGGATTTGATAGGAAAGCTGCCATCTAGAAAAGCGAGGGGCGCACAACCGGAGCCAGCCAAAGGGAGGAGAAAAAGCAGTGCATAAACAGCCGACATTTAAAGAACTTCTAAGACAAGATGTAAAAACGGTATTTCTCAACTTGGAAGAGTTTGGCGAGGAGCATATTGTAAACGGAAAAAAGATGCTGATTATAATTGATGATGTTGAACTCACAGAACGCGAAAAGCGGTTAAAAAGTCACATGGATGGCATATACAAAAAGCAGACGCTAGTATATGTTAGTGCCTTAGATTTTGGTCCACTCCCAGGAGTGGGAAAGCCATTAAAGATAGATGGCGCAACTTTTATCATAACAGACAGCATAAATGAGAGTGGAGTATATTCATTACATTTGGAGGCGAATAAGAGTTGATAGAGGTAAAATATGACAGGAATATGTTGGAACAGGTGGAGCGAAAGTTAGGAGGAATGAAAAGCGAGGCGCCGAAAGTGCTTAAACTGGCGGTAAATGATACAGCGAGGAAAGCAAAATCGCGACTTGCAAAAGAGGCACAAAAGAAATATGAAGTAAAAGGCGTAGGTATCAATAAGGTTACATGGATTAAATTTGCAACAACCGGAAATCTAGCAGCAGTTTTGTACTACAAAGGCAAGAAAATACCGCTATATAATTTTAAAAAACGTAGAAATACATTGGGTACTGAAAAGTATTATAATCCTACTTTACATCGGATGCAGACCGGAAAAGGAGGTTTGGGTGCAAGTGCAAAATTGTTAAAGAGTTCTTCTTTTAAATCTGAAAATGGAGCAAAATTAAAATGGTTCATTACTAAAATGGGAAGTGGACATGTTGGGATATTTCAACGAACCGGAGTACCGAGGTATCAAGGCGGCCAAGGAAATCCAGAAATAGAACAAAAAATGGGCAAGTCTATACCACAAATGATAGGTGACAGGAAGCGGGTGTATGGTATAGTAAAACCGCATATTCAAAATGACTTACAAGAAGCTGTAAATCGGCATGTTGCACGAGTTTTAAACGGAGAATGGTAAGAGGAGAAGCCAATGACAGCAGCATTTTTACAAAGTGAGTTAGCGGATGAGCTCAAAAAAATTCTTTCTGATTTCCGGCTCAAGAACTCGCAGGGGGAAAGAACCAGCATAAACATTTTTGAGCAACTCCTGCCTATGCCAGAACATTTAGACCAGGGAGAAATAGCACCAGAGCTTTTGGAAAATGGGTTAGCAGATGAACAGACAACACCAGATCCTTATCCATATATTATTGTACGATTGGATGAGGGGGAATTTGAGGAAGTGGACAGCGCCCAGAAAGTAAATCTTTCCCTACTGATTGGCATATATGAACCGGACTATACAAAACAGGGGCACAAAGACATTTTAAATATCATAGCCAAAATTTATGAAAGATTTGCAAAATGCCCCATACTGAATGGAAAATATACCATACAATACCCTATTTTATGGGTATTGCAGGAGGAAGAATCATATCCGTTTTATTTTGGCGGTATGACTTTAGGATTTGAAACTGCAATGATAAGAAGGGAGGATCCATATTCGTGAATGAAACAGAAAAAAAACAGACAGTAAAAAAAGTAACAGCAAAAGAAATGCCACAAAAGGAGGAAATATTGGTCTATATTGGACCAGATATTCCAAGCGTGAAACAGTATACAACGTATAATAATGGATTACCGGATGCTCTTAAAGAAAAAATCAAGGAGCATCCGTTTTTTAATTCACTTGTCGTTCCAGTCGCAAAATTGGCGCGCGCAAGCGCAGAACTAGCGCGGGAAGGAAGTGCTTTAAACATCCTTTTTCGGAAGGCAGACAAAACGAATAGATAGAAAGAGGAGGAATAAGAGATGTCTTATAATCGTGGAGTAAGAATACTAGAGAACCCTACTAGCCTGACAACACCAACTGTTGGAAAAGCAGCTTTCCAGGTAGTGGTCGGGGCATCCCCCGTTAATCTGGCTGAGGATCCGTATAACTCTACTAATGTTGTGAAGCTTGCATACAGTTTGACAGAAGCAAGTGCAGCGGTAGGATATTCCAAGAACTTAAAGGATTATAATTTGAATCAGAGTATTAGTGCTACGTTTGAAAAATTTGCAGTTGCTCCAATTGCTCTAATCAATGTTTTGGATCCAAAGAAACATAAGGAAGCAATTCCGAAAGCCAATTATCCAGTGGATGCGTTACAGACAACAGTAAATATTGAGGGGCTTTTGCTTGATACCTTGATGATAGAGAATGGAGAAACTCTTCTGCAGGCAGAGGTGGATTATATTACTAGTTTTGATGAAAGTGGCTATGCCGTGATTACGCTTTTGGAATCGGGCGCAGGAAAGGATGCGGTTGCTTTAAGTATTGCAGGAGATAAGATTGACCCATCTAAGGTTACAAGCGCGGATATCATTGGCGGCTACAATGTAAATACTGGAAAGGAAAGCGGCTTGGAGCTGATACGACAGGTTTATCCGCTTTATGGTATGGTACCAGGCTTAATTCTTTCACCAGGGTATTCCAGAGATCCGGCGGTGGCCTCGGTTATGGCTACAAAATGCCTTAAGATCAATGGACTTTTTACTTGCGAATGCATTGTAGATTTAGACAGTACTCCAGAAGGGGCGACGAAATACACAGATGTAAAGACGGTCAAAGAACGCTCTAGATTTGTGAGCGAGCATATGGAAGCGGTATGGCCAAAGGTAAGAATTGGGGATGAAATTTATTATTATAGTGCACTTTATGCAGCCTTGATTGCTTATACAGATGCCAATAATGATGATGTGCCCAATTTGAGTGCGAGCAATAAAGCTCTCCCAATTACAGGGCTTTGTCTGGATGATGAAAGTAGCAGCGAGATTGTAATTGATCAGGAGCAAGCCAATACAGTGAATGGTTTTGGTGTGGTTACAGCACTTAATTTTAATGGTTTCCGTTCATGGGGAAACAACAGCGCGGCCTATCCACAAACAACCGACCCAAAGGACAGATGGTTTTGCTGCAGGCGATTCTTTAGTTGGTGGGGAAATGCATTTATACTAAATTATTTCCAGAAAGTAGACGAGCAGGCAGACACAAGGTTAATCGAAGCAATTTGTGACGCGGAAAATATTCGAGGAAATTCTTATACAGCTCAGGGAAAATGTGCTGGTGCGCGAATTACTTATAACGAGGATGAAAATCCGATTGAAAATATTTTAAATGGAAAAATCCAATTCCGCCAATATTTGGCACCGTATACGCCAGCGGAAGATATTTTGAATGTTTTGGAGTTTGACCCAACTATATTAGAAGCAGCTTTAGGAGGTGAGTAACGTGAATATTCCATCAAAGATTAATTCTTTCAATGTATATAAAGATGGTACAAAGCTGATTGGTATTTCTGATGAGGTAACATTGCCGGATTTTGAATCTATCACAGAGACGTTAAGCGGACCAGGAATCTTGGGAGAGATTGACGATCCAACGTTAGGACACTTCCAAAGTATGGAGATGGAAATTCCATTCCGAACAATGGACAAAGATTTATTTGTTCTTTCTGATGATACCTCTTCTGTAATGATTACGTTAAGAGGTTCTATCCAGTATACCGTAAATGACACGGGTGCAACAGCGATGAAACCAATGCGCATTGTGGTGAGAGGAAAAAATAAAGGAATTACTGGAGGCAAAGCGAAACAAGGAACAGGGACAGCGAGCAGCATTAAATTAGAAATCTTGTATATTTTAATTGAAATCGACAATGTGGTAGAAATCGAACTTGACAAACTTAATTTTGTTTATAAGTTACATGGAAAAGATTTGTTGGAGAAAATGAGAAAAATGTGTTAAGAAATGGAGAAGGGTGAAATGGAAAAGGAAAAAGATTTAAAACAGTTAGCAAAAGTTGAAAAAACAATAGAACAGACAGCAGAAAGTCAGGAAATGGAGGACGATTCCTACTTAGTACGGTTTAAAAAGCCATTTGTGTTTGAGGGGGTAAGTCATGAAAGTGTTGATTTAAGTGGATTGGAATTTTTGAGGGCAGCAGATATGATCGCAACAAACAAGATTATTGAACGCGGGGGTACAGTAAATGTGTTGCCGGAAATGTCATTAGAGTATGCCTGCATTATTTCTTCCAGGGCTTCTGGGAAGCCAGTAGAATTTTTTAAGGCGCTTCCGCCCAAAGATGCGCTGAAAGTCAAGAACCGTGTCACAAATTTTTTGTTCGGCGAGGACTAAAGCCGAGTGATGGTTCTAGCCTTCGTAAATTAACTATACAACTGTCAATCTTGTTGCGGACAGACTTTCTAAAATTGGAGAGTTTGTCTATTTTTGATTTGATAGAAATTGCAAAGGAGGTGGAGGAAGCTTATGGCAGCAGGCGGTAAGGAAATGCAGATTGCGATCGCAATTGCCGGAAAGGTGGAAAGCTCTTTTAAATCCGCATTGGGAGCGGCTACAAAAGGAATTGGCGGTATTGCAAAATCGGTTGCAGCAGCCACAACCGCTGCCGCCGCTGCTGTGGGGGCTATCGGAGTAGCTGCTGTAAAGACAGGGGCAGAATTTGAAAAGTCTATGAGCCAGGTTGCTGCCACTATGTTAATTGACAAAAATACAGAAAAAGGACAGAAATCTTTTGAAACACTGGAAAATGCTGCCAGAGAGTGCGGCGCCAATACTGCTTTCTCTGCATCAGAAGCTGCGGAAGCCTTAAACTATCTAGCCCTTGCTGGTTATGATGCAGACAAGGCAGCAGCAGCTCTGCCCACGGTTTTAAATTTGGCGGGGGCAGGGGCTATGGAGCTAGCCCAGGCCAGTGATATGGTAACGGACAGTATGAGCGCCTTAGGAATTGAGGCAACGCAAGAAAATCTTACCAATTTTGCAGACCAATTGGCAAAGACAGCTAGTGTATCAAATACAAGTGTAGCACAGCTTGGTGAAGGAATTTTGACAGTAGGCGGGACTGCTAAAGATCTTGCAGGAGGTACAACAGAACTCAATACCGCATTAGGAATTTTGGCGGATAATGGAATCAAGGCATCTGAGGGCGGAACGCATTTGAGGAATATGATTTTGTCCTTGCAGAATGCCAGAAATGCAGATGCGGCTAAGATGTTTGAAGAGATGGGTTTGTCTGCTTATGATGCAGAAGGAAAAATGCGCAGCCTGGGAGATATTTTCGGGGATATTAACACGCAGCTTGAAGGGGCTTCGGCAGAAAAGGTGAACAACACTTTGTCGACTATTTTTAAACAGACAGACCTAGCATCTGCCAGAGCTATGCTTGCGGCGACTGTGGGAGACTTTCAAGGCCTTACTACAGTTATGAATGCGGCTCTGGAAGAGAGCGGAACCAGTGTGGAGGCATTAGGAATTAATCTAGAGGATATGGCGGCGAATTTTGACACTGCAACCACACAAGAGGAATTTGCTGCCCAGATGATGGAACAGTTTGGCATGAGCGGAGAACAAGCAGCCGTTATGTTTACAGGATTGCAGTCTATTGTGAATGGAACAGGAAACCGTTTTAAAGATCTGACAAAGAAAATAGAGGAGAGCAAAGGCGCATGTGAGGATATGTACGCTATCCAACAAGACAACTTGATCGGGGATAAAGACAAATTATTCTCTGCACTTTCTGATCTAGGAATTAGCATTTATAAAGATTTGAATGGGCCCTTAAGAGAAACCACGCAACTTGCCACCAGTATGGTAGGAAAGCTCTCAGAGGCATATAAGTCTGGGGGCATGGAAGGCATGGTTGGAGCCGTAGGCGGCTGTCTTTCTGAAATAGTGAATGTAATTGCGGACTATGCTCCGAAAGTAGTAAGTATGGGAGTAGATCTTCTGGGAAATTTCATAAGCGGAATAATGGCAAACTCCGGTACACTTGCAGATACAGTGGCAGAGGTTATTTCAGTATTTGCAGATGGATTATTTACCTTAATGCCGCAGGTAATTCTTGCTGGAACAGATATTATTACAAAGTTTGCACAAAGCATGGTAGAACAATTGCCGCAATTAATTGACAATGGAGTTTTGGCAATTACAAATTTTGTAAATGGAATTGTCCAGAGATTACCAGAGATCACATCAACAGCTTTACAACTGGTACAAACATTGGTGAACAGTATTGGAGAGAATGCCCCACAATTGATAAATGCAGCCATATTATTAATCGGAAGCCTTGCCTTTGGTCTGGTTGGGATGCTTCCGCAGTTAGTGCAGATGGGAATGCAACTAATTGTTAATATAGTACAAGGAATTGCGTCTAATTTGCCACAAATTTTACAGATGGGCATTCAATTGATTATAAATCTTATCCAAGGAATTGTATCAATGATTCCTATGTTGATTAACAGCGGCATTCAACTGATAGTTAGTTTGCTAGAGGGAATTGTAAACAGCTTGCCGCAGATTTTGCAGATGGGACCGCGAATCATTGGAGAATTAGTATTAGGGCTAATTAAATCAATTCCACAAATTTTGACAGCAGGCCCTAAACTTGTTTTTGCCATTTGTGATATGGTTAGAACAACAGACTGGCCCAAACTTGGAATGGATATTATAACTGGTATTGTTGATGGCATTATCAGTCTGGGAGGAAGTTTATGGGACACGATAAAGAGCTTATTTACAGGCAAAGAGCCGCCAGATATGTCTGCAACAGGTAGTGGGGCGGCTCTTAGTTATGCAAACGGGATTACAAGCGCAGCGCCAGCCGTAAGTAGTGCAGCCTCTTCTCTGACAACCAATGCTTTTGGAGGAATGGACTTTTCGGGAGCTTCTGCGGCAGGAACGCAGGCAGGAACCGCATTTGGCAGCAGTTTAGCGGGTGGGATGCAGAACATGGGATTTGATTCCACTGCGTTTAATAATAATATGAATAACATTGGAACATCTGGAGCTGCGTCTTTAGGGGCAGGGCTTAATTCTGGTCTTGCAGCAGCTGGAGCAGTTGATACAAGTGGAATATTTGCAAGTACCACATTTGATACAGAAATGCAGGCAGCAGGGCAAGGAGGCGCCACCGCATTTGGCACAGGGATGGCCGAAGGTATATCAAAGATTGTAGTTGACACGAAGGACATAGAATTGGATTCAGCAGGAGTAACAGAGAAAATGACCGCGGCCGGACAAGAGGGCGTAACAGCGTTGAGCACAGGAATGGCTAGTAATAGCCAGGCAGTAACCCAAGCCGCGTCTTTACTAGGTAATGATATAAATACAGCGTTGGATAGTGGATGGAATAGGGCAAAATCGAGCGCACAAACAGCCATGCAGCAGCTTGCATCCACAGTTACAAGTGCAGCAAATTCTGCTGCCAGTGCAGTAAAATCTGCCTTTGCTAACATGACAATAACAATACCAAAACCAAAGATCCCAGTGATCAGTGTCTCTACAAATTCAGTGCCATATGGAAAAGGTGGCAATGTAAGTATTCCAAAATTTTCAGTAAAATGGAATGCTTTGGGTGGTATTTTTGACAAACCGACCATATTTAATACTCCAGCGGGAATGCAAGGTGTAGGAGAAGCGGGACCAGAGGCCGTATTACCGCTTAATACGTTGTGGGCGAAAATGAAGGAGATACTGAATGGGGCGCTTGCTGCTAATAATTCTCCATCCATTATTGATGCATTTTTAGAAAGGCTGAAAGGAATAGGAAATACAGGAGGAAATAACACGCCGGAATTGGCGGGTGCTGGTGGAGCAACCTTTCAATACAGCCCAACTTATAACCTTTATGGAAGCATAGCAAAACAAGATGTTATCGAAGCAGATCAAATTGGCCAAGCAGAGTTTAATAGGCTTATGAGGCAATATGAGAGAGATCGTCAAAGGCGAAAATTATAGGAGATGGTGGAGTTGGCAGAAACATACAGTACAGTACAAGGTGACACTTGGGATTATATTGCATTTAAGGTTTATGGTAGCGAGGAGTACACCACTCTTTTGATGCAAAGCAATTACGCCTATTTGGATATTTTGGTATTTTCGGCCGGAACCATATTAAATACACCTGATTTACCAGAGGAGGAAACGGAAGAATTGCCGCCGTGGAGAGAAAGTGTGGAAGAGGAAGATGATCTAGATCCATATGACGACTATGATGAGGAGGTGTAATAGTGACAAGAGATACACCTAGACAGGCTAGTGCAAGCGTGTCTTATATAAAAAAAGCAAAATCTAAAAAAAATGGGAAATCCAAAAGTCGCCCCGCTTCTGTGATAGCAGAGTATAATGAGGGATTTACTTATACTGACCCTGCATCTGGAGAGAGCGATACCGTAAGTATAACTTTTAGCAATATAGATCTTCGTTGGGCAAATAAATGGTTGCCAAAAAAAGGGGATAAATTAACTGCGAAGATTATACAAAAAAGTTGGGAAAAGGCGGGGAAGAAAAAATTTTTCCACTGCGGAAAATTTTGTATTGATGATTTGAGTTTCACAGGGCCAGAGCTTACCTGTACAATCGGAGGAGTGTCTGTACCAGAAGGAAATGCTTTCCGCAGCACCACGCGCAGTAAAACTTGGAAAAAAGTCACGTTAAAGGAAGTTGCGGCAGAAATTGCGCGTAAATACCATTTGAAATTGAACTACCTTGCAAAAGCTATAAAGTTAGGGACAGTGGAGCAAAGCAACGAATCAGACAGCAGTTTCTTAAACAAGGTATGTGCGAATTATGGGGCAGCGTTGAAAATTTACTATGGAAAAATTGTAATATATGATAAAGGCGTGTATGAAGCACGAAAACCGGTAGCGACATTAAAAAGAACAGATTTACAGGATTGGTCATACAACAGTACTCTGGTTGGAACTTATACAGGTGCTGTGATCAAATATACCAGTGGCGAGGATGATAAAGAATTTACCTGCAAAGTAGGTGGCGGGAAAAGGATATTGAATATAAATGAAAAAGTTGAGAGCCTGCAGGAAGCGCAGATAAAAGCCTGCGCAAAGGTAAATGAGGAAAATGAGAAAGCAGTAACCATGAGCATTACCATCATGGCAGATCACCGAATTGCAGCAGGTAGTACCGTGATGATAAAAGGACTGTATCAGCTTTCAGGCAAATATTTCGTGGATAAGGTCACACATAATATCGGGCCAGGTGAAGCATATGCCATGTCTTTGGAACTCCACAAATGCCAGAAACGCATTGGTTTTGGAACCTCTGAAAAAAAAGCTACACAATCAGAAAGTCAAGCACAACCCCAAGAGGAACTGACGGCAGGTACACAGGTTATCGTAAATGGGCCAGCATATTGGGGAGGAAATGGCGGAAGGGCAAATCAATGCAATAATATGACCATGTACATTACAGAAGTTTTGGGCGGCGAATATAAGTATCGTTATGGCGTGTCAAAGCGCAGCGGCGGCACGCGTTATGGTTGGTGTGAGAGAAGCAGTCTAACAAAGGCATAAAGGAGGCAGGCATGGGGGCAGAGAACAGGATTGGAACCGTGAGCAGTACGGATGCTGAAACAGGAATGGTAAGTGTGCTTTATCAGGATAGGGATGGGGAAGTCACGCAAATGCTTCCTTATGCTACCTTCAATGGGGAGTATAAACTTCCACAGATTGGTGATAAAGTGATCGTGATTCACTTAAGTAATGGTAAAGAAATGGCAGTTGTTTTGGGGACTTATTGGAATAAGAGCCATCCGGCCAGAGATCCTGGAGCTTACCATAAAGAATTGGGGCAAGGAGCTTACTTTAATTACAGTAAAGAAGTACTTACAATTGCAGCAGAGCATATACAGTTTACTGCTACTAAGGATAATAAGAGTTTTTCAGTTGAAAATTTGATGGAGGATATGAAAAAAATAAAAGAAATACTTAATATAAAATAGGAGGTGGGAAATTTGGCGACAATCGGACATATAGGGAAAAAAGTTGTTTTTGAAACAAGCGACAAAAAAATTCTTAATTTCAACAAAATGCAACGGACAGTAAAAGGGCGGTGGGCTTCCCATCCCAGAGTAGGTAAAAAGCCAAAAAAACAATTTTTGGGACCAGATTCTGATCAAATTACATTTACAATAACCCTAAATGCAGAGCATGGTGTAAGACCTAGGAAAACAATAGAGAAAATAGAAAAACTAATTCGGACAGGAAAACCTCAGACTGTAGTAATCGGTAAAAAGAAAGTTGGTTCTAACAAATACGTAATTACAGAGGTTAGCGAGAGCTGGGAAACCATACTGAATAAAGGGCAGGTTGTTAAAATAATTTGCGATATTACCTTAGAAGAGTACTTGTAAAAGGAGCAGAAAAATGTTTAATCAACCGGAAGTGTCGCTGATAGGATTTGACTATTTAAATGCGACAGAATTAGACGAGCTGCAGCGAAATCTTAGCCTGCTTTACAGCACAGCAGCAGGAACTTGCCCAGGAGATCGCAACTTTGGCTTAGACCAGTCTTTTGAAAGTTGTCCAACGAATGTAGCACAAAACCTATTTGCGTTGGAGGTGATAGAGAAAACAGAAATTTATGAAAGTAGAGCAGAGGTGATGGATATTTCTTTTGAGCAAGCAGAAAATTGGGGCTTAACACCTAAAATTACTATCGGAAAGCGAGAGCTTGATGATACAGATGATGATACAGAAGATTAGGGGATTGAGAGGTGAAAAGTTTGTCAGATGTTTTAAGCACAATAGATAGTTTACCGGACATTTCTTTTATTGACAATTTGACGCTGGAAGAAATACAGAGCCAGCTTTTGAGCGATTTTATAACAAAATATCAAGAAATCACCGGAAAAAGGATACAGCTTTCTAAGTCAGATCCAAACAGAATCATCATGTTAGGATGTGCGCAGCTTATATACCAGGGATTGCAGAACATAGACAAAGCAGGAAAAATGAATTTTTTAAAGTACGCTTATGAAGGCTATCTGGAAAATTTGGGAGCACTTAAGAAGGTTGTGAGGAATCCGGCAGAGTTTGCAAGGGTGCCAGTTAAATTTACGCTTTCTGAAAAACGAGAGGCAGCAACTGGTATACCTGCTGGGACTAGAGTGACGGCAGCATATGAGGTTTACTTTGCTACAACACAATATGCAGAAATACCAGCAGGAGAAATGGAAGTAACGGTCATGGCGGAGTGTACCGAGGCGGGAATTATTGGAAATGATTTTGCAGCAGGCGAGCTTACTACCCTAGTAGATCCAATCGGATTTATTTCCAAAGTTGAGAATACAGAAAAGAGTACTGGAGGGACGGAGATAGAAACTGACCAGAACATGGCAGAAAGGATATATCTGGCTCCTTCTAGTTGCTCAACTGCGGGGCCAGATGATGCTTATAAATACTGGGCAAAAGCAAGTAATCCAAGTATTGGAGATGTAAGGATAACTAGTCCAAGTCCAGGTGTGGTAGAGATATACTTTGTTATGAGTGATGGAACTATCCCAGATGATACTACAATAGATGAAGTATCAGAAGCTGTAAACCAACGCGGGAAACGCCCTCTAACCGATTATGTACAAGTCAAAAAGCCGCTGGTAGAAGAGTATAACATAGATGTAACATACTACATAAACAGCAGTGACAGAGGAGGAGCAGCAGCTATACAGGCGCAAGCAGAAACTGCTGTGGAGGAATATGAGTTGTGGCAGGCATCTAAAATAGGCAGAGACATCAATCCAGATGAATTGATTGCTCGTATGAATGATGCTGGGGTTAAACGGGCAGTTATCAGGGAACCTGCTTTTCGCATAATAGGTGATACAGCGAAAGCTCAATGCACTGGCGCATCTATAATTTATGGAGGACTTGAGAATGATTAGCTATTACGATGGGCAATTGACAGACATTTTACCTGGAAATATAACCAAAAAGCCAGAAGTAAAGGCATTAAGTTATGCCATACAGCAGGCTTGCAGACGGATTTATCGATATAGTCAGCGCTTGTATATTTTTACAAATTTGGAGAGTCAACCAGAGGAAATAGTAGACCTACTAGCTTCAGAGCTTCGTACACAATACTATAAGAGTGACCTGCCCTTGAATGAGAAGCGGCAGCTTGTAAAAAATACGCTTATTTGGTACATGTCTGCTGGGACACCAAAAGCTGTTGAAGAGTTGATCACAGTCGCGTTTGGTGAAGGAAAAGTCGAAGAGTGGTTTGAATATGGTGATGATCCTTTTTTCTTCAAAATAGAAACAGATACTGTTATGACACAAGAAATAAATAACTTTTTCACTATTATGATACAGCATGTGAAAAACACACGATCACACCTTAGAGCAATCGAAATTGACAGAAAAACCAGCCAAGAAACATATACTGGAGGCGCATCATACTTATGGAGTAAGCCTGCTGCCATCCTAGATGGATATGAATATACGAGAAAAGTAAATCAGCGCATATGCTCAGGGGCAGGTATTAGGCCACAGATACAAAAATCTGCCGTCATTTTAGAAAATTGAGAGAAGAGGAGGACATGATATGCCACAACCATTTCAAAATGCGGTTATCACAAATGCAGGCGCAAATCTTTTGACCAGGGCACAGGCGGGAGAAGCAAACATAGAATTTACTAGAATCGCAATCGGGGATGGAATCTATACTGAAACAGAAAAAGAGGTACCATCTTTGCAGGCCCAGTCTGCACTGAAATCTGAAAAAAATAGTTATCCGCTTTCCAACATAGAAATTCACAACGAACACAGTGTAAAAGTAACAGCCTTGCTTACCAATCAGGATCCTAACACACAAGAAACACGGGTAACTGTTGGTTACTTTATCAACGAAATGGGGCTGTTTGCGAAAGTGAAAGATGGGGACAGCGATACAGAGGTACTTTATAGTATCGCTGTAACCGCTGGAGAAACCGGAGATTTTATGCCGCCTTATAATGGGCAATATCCTGCACAGATCATCCAGGAGTATTATGCGACAGTAAACAACTCCGCAGAAGTAATTATACAAAGTAACAATGGAGCAGTTGCGCTGGCGGATGATCTGCAAAAATACTTCCCGAAATTAAATGCAAATGTTGAGGGGTACTCCTATCCTTCCAATTGCATCTGTAAGCAAGGAATTGATCTAAACGAAATTACGGAAAGTGGATTGTATTTTTGCTCAAATCCAGTAAATGCACCTAATAACAACGGGAATGGATTTATGATCGCCATTACATATGATGGAAAAACCAGAGGTATGCAGATTTACATGCCAGTATCAGAAAATATGATTTATAAACGACAGAATACAAGCGGTATATGGGGAAGTTGGGGAAAAATTAAAGTTGGGAGTGCAGAAGCAGCAACCAAGGTCACACAGGATGGAAATGGGAATGATATTGTCAATACTTATGCAAAGAAAAGCGTCTATGGAGATAGCATAATGAGCCTGGGGAGAAAAAGTGAGACTACAGTCGGAGACCTATCAGCAGTATCGGGAGGAAATAGTAATACTGCATCTTCTTCATGGTCAACTGTATCGGGAGGACAGTCGAACAACGCAACAGGAACACATGCTACTGTGATAGGGGGAGGATATAACACTGCATCTGGTACATGCGCAGTATCGGGAGGATATAACAACACCGCATCTGGAGATTTTGCTGTCGCAGGAGGGAGTAACAACACTGCATCTGGTGTCTACGCTGTCGTATCAGGAGGACAGTCGAATAAGGCAACTGGCGAAAATGCTACTGTATCAGGAGGAAGGTTGAATAATGCAACAAAGCCTAACTCGACCGTATCAGGAGGGAGCAGCAACACTGCATCTGGTAATTGTGCTGTCGTATCAGGAGGACAGTCGAATAAGGCAACTGGCGAAAATGCTACTGTATCAGGAGGAAGGTTGAATAATGCAACAAAGCCTAACTCGACCGTATCAGGAGGGAGCAGCAACACTGCATCTGGTAATTGTGCTGTCGTATCAGGAGGGAGTACCAACATTGCATCCTCTTCTTGGTCGGCCGCATTAGGAGGGAGTGACAATGCTGCGTCTGGCGCTAGTTCTGTTACGCTGGGGGGATGTAGTTTGATTTCTGAAAATAATTTTTCTGTTGCATGTGGACACTATAATGCAAGAATGGTAACTGGGGGAACTATAAGTGACACAACGGGAACAGCATTTGTCATAGGTAATGGCACCTACGCCTCAGCTTTATCAAATGCGTTTTCCGTAATGTTTAACGGAGTAGTGAAAGCGAAATCTACAATCACAGGATCCACGACCGCTGACTATGCAGAGTTTTTTGAGTGGTTGGATGGAAATCCAAATAATGAAGATCGGGTGGGCAAGTTTGTAACACTAGTCGGAAACAAGATAGCAATCGCAAACTCGAACACTGATTATATCCTTGGCATTGTATCGGGAGAACCCTTTGTCCTAGGAAATGGCGATTGCGATACCTGGAATGGCATGTATATGAAGGATGACTTTAATCGTACTATATATGAACCAGCACCTAAAATGGAGGTAGATGAAGAGACGGGGAATTGGGTTTCAGTAGTAGACGAAAAAGGGAACCTGGTATATGAGGGGACAAGACCCAAACTAAACCCAGAATACGACCCAGAGCAGTATTATATCTCCAGATTTGACCGGAAAGAATGGTCGCCTGTTGGAATGCTGGGTGTGCTTTCCGTGATAGATGACGGAAGCTGTCAGGTAGATGGCTTTTGTTGCTGTAGCAAAGATGGAATTGCAACCGCCTGTGAGAAAGAAACGGAAGGCGCGTGCAGAGTGACAGAAAGGATTTCAGAAAATGTTGTTAGAGTTGTCCTGAAATAAGAAAACTAAATACCTTTCAATAAAAAGCCGGACAATTATCTGTCTGGCTTTTTCTATACCATAAATTAACAGGAAAGAAGGTGATGCCATGCAAGACTTTGAGGTATTAGAACGTCTAACCAAGGCGGAAGAACGCACTAAAAGCAACAGCCACCGCCTGGACAAACTGGAGCCGATTGTAAACGAGATACATACTATGTCCAATACAATGGTGCAGCTCGTGGAGGAGGTCAAACACACCAATGAAACAGTAAGCTCCCTGGATGAAAAGGTGGAGCGCATGGACAGTCGGGTGGACATCATGGAGCGATCTCCGGCAGATGACATGAGGGCATACCGCAGGACAGCAGTAACAGCCATGATTAGCACGATTGCGGGAGCGCTGGCGGCAGGGATTTTGGTGTGGGTGGCGAGTTATATTTAATTTATACTGGATGTTAATAATGTACATTGAAAACGGAATATAGTTGGTAGTTTGTGAATTTGAAAAAATATCATTTTACTATTGACTTTTGTCATGACATAAGTTATAATTTAATTACAGTTAAGGAATGGCAAGACTTTAACAGAAAGGAGAATAGACCATATGGAGGTATTAAACATGACTGATAAACAATGGAAAGGTTGGCTTAGAAGATTCAAGAGAGACTTGGAGGAATTAAAAAGCGAAAAGGACGCAAAAGAAAGAGACAAGAAACTTGATGTGATGCTTGAAGAAATTCAGCAGGATTTAGAAGACTAAGGAATAGCAGAAAGGGCGGACTTGCCACCGCCCAATCTCCTAAAACCATCTTACCATTGACAGGGAGTGATGTAAAGTAGAAAAGAAAAAAATGGGTAGACCGACAGAAACTCCAAAAAACAACAGAGAAAGTTTTCGATTATCTGATGGTGATATGGAAAAATTGAAATTTTGCATGGAACGAATGAATATGTCAAAAACCGACATTGTAAGGAAAGGAATTGATTTGGTCTATCAAGAAACCGTAAACAAATAGGAGTAATCGCTACCCTACCAAGACAGACGATTACTCCATGTCACAGAGAAGTTTCCCTGCATGGAATATTATATCATGCAGAGGGACTTCTTTCGAGAACAACTTTGAAAGGAGTTTTATTATGCATGAAATCGAACAAACCTTAGACAGTAGAGAAGTTGCTGACATGGTAGAAAAAGAACATAAGACGCTTTTAAGAGACTTGCGCAGATATATCACCCAATTTAACCAGTGCAATCTTGCACCTGTTGAATTTTTTACAGAAAGTACCTACAAAGATGCTAAAGGCGAGACTCGACCTTGTTACCTGATCACCAAGAAAGGCTGTGAATTTATCGCCCACAAGCTGACCGGAACAAAGGGAACAATCTTTACCGCAAGATACATAAATCGTTTTCATGAAATGCAGGATATTCTTTCAAAGAAAGAAGTTAAACCAGAATTGCCGTGGTTTATCCGTAGATTCAGAGGGAAATATATCATGTTGTTTCGTGACTTCAAATCACTTACTGGCGTTGAAATTTCAGGAAATTATACTGCATGGGCAAGAAGTGATAAATTGCAAGGCGGTCTTGATTATAATGGTTGGGCGTGGTACACGACCGTAAATAAAGAAAAATTTCTGAAAGAATACGGATTTGAGTATGGGGACGAAGAAAAGTGCATGATGTATCTTTATCCGCATGGCATTAGAAAGTCATTGGAGATATACAAACGGGAAAGCGGCAGAAAATTGAATCAAGAGGTCTATGATATGATTATGAACGGTCTGGAGTCGATTCAGCTGCCCAAGAAAGAAATTGCGGTTATGAAGCCGGAGCCTATTACAATTAACAAAGAATATGGAAATAATTTGCCATTACAGATTAAAATTATCGTGGAAAAAGAAGCAGTTATGTAAAAAATATATCAAATTCAGAAACTACCAACTATAGACGGTTGGTAGTTTTTTAATTGCAGAAAAAGGGGGAATACAGAATGAGATAAATTATGTGGAACCCACAAACATGAAAATTAAGAAAGGATGGAAAAGTATGAGTGAAAAAACAAAGAGTTGGTTTAAAGCAGCAGGAGTTAGGGCGATCAAAACAACAGCCCAGGCAGCGGTAGCCCTGTTGCCGGCATCTGCGACGATTGCAGCGGTAGATTGGAAGGTTGTGCTTGGTACAGCGGCACTGGCCGGAGTAGCTTCTGTACTGACTTCTTTTGCAGGATTGCCAGAAGTGAAAGAGTTGTAAAAGCATTATCAGAAAGCGAGGAAAAGAGAATGAAAATTAACACGGAGTTTATCTCAAAAAAGTGTACATATGCCGGACAGAACAGCCCTAAGTATATCGTAATCCATGAAACCGATAACTTTTCGAAAGGGGCTGACGCTTGCAGACATGCGCAAGCACAGGCAGCAGGGCACTTGAGTACTTCTGTCCACTACTATGCAGGCTCAGACGGCGTATATCAGGCGGCAGAGCACACAGACGGCACTTACTCAGTGGGCAGGGAGTATGGCGGCGATCATGCAGTTAAGGATGCCACAAACCGCAATACAATCAACATTGAAATCTGCGTAAATTCGGACGGAGACTATACAAAAGCACGCGCAAACGCTGTGGAGCTGGTTAAGCACTTAATCCAGACCGCTGGGATCCCAGCGGAAAGAGTCATTCGGCACTTTGACGCAAAAGGCAAGTACTGTCCTAGAAATATGATGGATAACCCTAAGTTGTGGGAGGACTTTAAGAGACAGATCGGACAGGCATCCGTGCAGCAGACAAAGCCAGAGCAAGTGCAGGAGGACAAGAAAAAAGAGGTATGGTACCGTGTTGGAACAGGCTGGAAAAACGGTATCTGTACAGGACAGACAGGAGCCTACCACAGTAAAGACTTTGCGATCGCGGACTGTCAGCCAGGACAGAACGTCTATGACGAGAGAGGGAAAGTGATTTACTCTGGAGGGAAGGTAGAGGCAACGGGCATCTGTCCAATCTACACACAAAAACAGTTTATCAAGGATGCACAAGGTGCCACAGGCTCTAAAGTAGACGGCATGGCGGGGGATGAAACCATCGAAAACACCGTCACTGTATCGGCATCCAAAAACCGTAAACACTCAGTTGTCACCCCGCTGCAGAAGCGTCTAAATGCCCTGGGGTACAACTGTGGCGCCGTGGACGGTATCGCGGGGCAAAAGTTCACAGCAGCAGTCAACGCCTACCAGAAAAAAGTCCTTGGATATAAGAAGCTGGATGGGGAAGTCACTGCTAAAAAGAAGATGTGGAAGTCCTTGTTGGGAATGATCTGATAACCCCTTAAATACCGGAGAGGGAAGTACTTATGGGACTTTCCTCTCCGATACCATGATTTCGTTGGAGGTTTGCGAATTGATGGGTTAGAGTCTGCAACGGCTCTACATTCCAAATTTTTCCCATAACTTAACAGCTTTTTTAGTTTTTTTGTACTCCTGCACAAAATCCTTGTACTCATCCCTACTTTCCACCTGGCATTGAGCATATCCGCTTGCTACTTGGATGATCTCATAACCTTGGATCTCCATAACCCGCTCAATTCTGTCCATCAAACGCTGCTCCGTTTCCTCATCAAAATTAATTTCTGCCAATCTGTAACTAAAATCTTTATCCATCCCTTTGTAACTGACTGTCATATCCTTTTCTTTCTCCCTTATCCCTGGGGGCCAGGACGTTTTCTGATGGACGGTTCTCTGTCCTTAGTAGCTAAACATATCTGCGGCGGTCTATGAAGTCGGTTGCCTTTGTAAGACTACTAACAAACTCCAATCCGAGCTCATGAACATACTCAGCATAGAGGCGGTTAGTACGAAGCCGCATAGCCCTGTAAGCCTCTCTCCTAGGATCGTTTTGCCAACGTATTTGGGATATACCGATCTGAATTTTCCGAACAATTGTTCTCTTTTTCTCGGTGAGCTTTTTAGCCCAATCCGTCTTGTCAAGGAAGGTAACGCAAGTCAACAAGAACTTGCGTCCCATAAAATCTTCCGCCCACTCAGTCATGAGTTCGCCACGATTGGTAAGAAGGTTGCCCATATCAAGTTTAGCAATGATCTTTTCGCGGATGTCTTTGGCCCATGCGATCTGCTTTACAGAACCCTGCAACTCTGGAAGCTCTTTTGCCTCAGCTTCTTTTTTTTGCGATAGCCCATGCAATCTTCAAACATAATGCAAAAATATTTTTTTCATTTTCTTTCTTGATTTCCCGTGCTTTTTTCATGATTGCTTTTCTATCATACTTCATATCCGTTTCCCTCCTGAAGTTGCTTTGTTGTTTGGTATGGTTATATATTACACCAAAATTAAAGTAATTTCAATATAAAAATACACCAAAATTAAAGTAATATATAAAAGGGGAAATTGTGCATTATTTATAATGTAAAGTTCTTGAAATAAATTTAAAAATAATGTACAATATAAATGAATACAGTTGGAGGTGATGAAATGTTTATATATAAATTTGATGTGCTGGAAAACTTAAAAGAGTGCGGATATAACACGACGAGACTGCGAAAAGAAAAGCTACTCGGAGAAAATGCAATCCAGTCTTTGCGACGGGGGGAAATGGTGGGGATAATAGCACTCGAAAAAATTTGTAAGCTGTTAGATATGCAACCTGGAAACATTATAAAGTATGTAAATGATGATTAGAAAAAACTTTAAAAATAATGTAAAAATCTATTGACAATACTTTAAAAATGGTGTATTATATAATTGTCCAAAGGACAATAACCCGAAAGGGAGAAAGGAGAACAGATGGAAGATATGGATAAGAAAGAAATCAAAGAAGTCATTGAATGGTGTGACGAGAAAGGTCATAGCGAACATGAAATCTTGGAGTTAATCAGACGAATTGTTGACGCGAAACCGAGACAAGAAAAGGCTGAATAGAAGCCTGGACAACTGAAAAGGGCGGCGGATATACAAGCCGCCCAATTCAAAAAAATTATAGCAGAAAAACGAAGATAAAGCAAATATATTTAGAAAGGCAGTCCAAGAGGCTGAAAAGGTGGAAAAACGACAAATCAGGATAAAATTATTGCATATCTGGAGAATTACGCAAAAAAACGCTCAATTGTTCTTGTTGCTGGAGATCATGCCAGTGGAGACTTGGACGGATTTGGATTTGACGAGATCGAAAAAGGATGGGTTTATGCTGGGATCCCAATCAATGGACAGGTTCTTGTGTGTTGGGGGCGTGATAGTGTGGATTATGTTGTACACGGTGCCAAAACTGTAATTTTGCCCGACTGTCAAAGGGCGATTGATGGTTATAAAGATGCATTAGTATCATACGACTTCAAAAACGGGAAGCGTGTGCCGTACAGTGTTACACCAATCAAAATGGGAGATACATCTTGTGTCTAAATGTATATTCTGGAGGCTACCATTTCTGACTTCTTTTTTTGCTCGCGCGTTATTTTTGTCATGAATTTTGTCATGAAGTTATAAAAGCACTGTAAAAACAGTGCTTTTGACAACGGAGGAGGGGGGATTTGAACCCCCGCGCCGGGACTACCGACCTACTGGTGTTCGAAGCCAGACCCTTCAGCCACTTGGGTACTCCTCCAAAATAGAGATAACAAACTGCAATTTTTGTAATAAAACTGCAAATCTTGATGTCTGCTATTTAAGTATACCAAATATTTTCAAAAATGCAAATGAAAAATCTTGTGGAGAGTAAAATTTTGGGATATAATTGTTATGGTTCACTTTTTAAGTTTTTCCTATGTTGGTGTGAACTGCAGCAAGTTGTTATAAATTTGAGTGAAAACGCAAAGGATGTGAAGTCATGAAACGAATTGGTATGTTGACAAGCGGCGGCGATTGTCAGGCATTAAATGCGGCAATGCGCGGAGTTGTAAAGGGTTTGAGCAAGAACGTGGAGGATTTGGAGGTTTATGGTTTCTATGAGGGCTATAAGGGTCTGATTTATGGAAATTATCGCTTACTTACCTCGTCTGATTTCTCAGGGATTCTCACAAAGGGTGGTACAATTTTGGGAACCTCAAGGCAGCCATTTAAATTAATGCGGGTTCCAGATGAAAATGGTTTGGATAAGGTAGAGGCGATGAAGCAGACTTATTATAAGCTTCGTCTGGACTGCCTGGTAATTTTGGGAGGGAATGGCACACAGAAGACAGCCAATCTCCTGCGTGAAGAAGGACTGAACGTCATTCATCTGCCAAAGACGATCGACAATGATATCTATGGTACAGATGTTACCTTTGGATTCCAGAGCGCGATCAATATCGCAACAGAAGCTATTGACTGCATTCATACCACTGCGGCATCTCATAACCGTGTGTTTATTGTAGAAGTTATGGGGCACAAGGTAGGATGGCTGACTTTGTATGCTGGTATTGCAGGTGGTGCGGATATCATTTTACTGCCAGAGATCCCCTATGATATCAATAAAGTTGTGGATGCGCTGCAGGCCAGAAGTAAAGCCGGAAAAGGATTTACAATCCTTGCAGTTGCTGAGGGAGCTATTTCCAAGGAGGATGCAGCACTCAGCAAGAAAGAATTAAAAGAAAAGAAGAAAAATTATAAATATCCCTCTGTTTCCTATGAGGTGGCACAGCGGATTCAAGAGAAGACAGGCAGTGAAGTGCGTGTGACTGTTCCAGGGCATACACAGCGCGGCGGAAGTCCTTGTCCTTATGACCGTGTACTCTGTACAAGGCTTGGCGCAGCAGCAGCAGAGCTGATTCTCAAAGGCGATTATGGCTATATGGTTGCTATGATCAACGGAAATACCAAAAAGGTTCCTTTGGCGGATGTAGCAGGGAAATTAAAGATGGTAGAGCCAAATTCCAAGATGATTAAGGAAGCGAAACTGATGGGAATCAGTTTTGGAGATTAAATATGTCATATACTGCGTTATATCGCAAGTTTCGTCCCCAGGAATTTAAGGATGTCAAGGGGCAGGAACATATTGTTACAACTTTACAAAATCAGATTAAAGCGGACAGAGTGGGACATGCATATTTGTTCTGCGGGACCAGAGGAACTGGAAAAACAACGATTGCCAAAATTTTTGCCAAGGCTGTCAACTGTGAACATCCCGCAGATGGCAGTCCCTGTGGAAATTGCCCTTCCTGCAAGGCAATTGCAGGGGGCAATTCCATGAATGTGATCGAGATTGATGCTGCCTCCAACAACGGTGTGGACAATATTCGTGAAATCCGTGAGGAGGTGGCATATTCGCCGACCGAGGGCAAATACAAAGTCTACATTATTGATGAGGTTCATATGCTTTCCATAGGGGCGTTTAATGCTCTATTGAAAACATTGGAGGAACCTCCTTCTTATGTAATCTTTATCCTGGCCACTACAGAAGCACATAAAATTCCAATCACAATTCTCTCCAGATGTCAAAGGTATGATTTTAAACGCATCTCCATACAGACAATTGCAGATCGGCTGACAGAATTGTTGGAGCAGGAACAGGTTTTCGCGGATGCCAAGGCGATTCGTTACATTGCCAAATCAGCAGATGGTTCTATGCGTGATGCCTTAAGTCTGTTGGATCAATGTATCGCATTTTATCTAGGGCAGGATTTGACCTATGACCATGTACTAGAGGTCCTAGGAGCGGTAGATACTGAGGTGTTTTCCCAGATGTTGCGCAAAGTCATGGGGAAAGATATTTCAGGGGTGATTGCCCAATTTGATGACCTGATCATCCAGGGGCGGGAACCAGGGCAGTTTGTGTTGGATTTTACTTGGTATCTTAGAAATTTACTTTTATTACAAAGCTCTGAACATATGGAAGATGTGCTGGATATCTCTAGCGACAATTTAGCGCTTTTGAGAGAAGAAGCAAAAATGGCTGATTCAGGACAGCTAATGCGTTATATACGGGTATTTTCTGAATTGTCCAATCAAATTCGCTATGCTGCACAAAAACGAGTGATGATTGAGATTGCCTTGATTAAGTTATGTAAGCCAGAGATGGAGCGTGATATTGAATCTTTAGCACTGCGGATTGCGCAGTTGGAACAGAAATTGGAGGATGGTATTTCAGCCGCTCTTCCCCAAGAGTCTGTACAAAAAGGAAGGGAAAGAAATACAAAGGATATTTCAGAGAATCCGCAAGAGGCAGGTCAAAAGGATCCCAAGATACCAAAAGTCGTTCCTGAGGATATACAGCAAGTGGTAAAAAATTGGCGTTCTATCATTGAAGAATTGCCTGGCGGATTGAAAAATTATCTGAAGCTTGCACGTCCGACCATGACAGAGGAAGGCCAGCTTTTGCTTATATTAGAAGATGAAGTTGCAGAAGCCTTTGTGAATACAGAAGACCATTTGAAGGAACTTGGTACAGCTATCGGGCACAAAATGGGAAAAGAGATACCATTTAAGATTGCGTGTAATGATACCAACCGTCCATTTGAGGAATCCTATGTGGACCTTGGAAAAGTTATAAATATGGAAATCACAATTGAAGATCAGGAGGACATGTAAATGGCAAAACGAGGAGGATTTCCGGGAGGTATGCCCGGCAACATGAATAATCTGATGAAGCAGGCACAGAAAATGCAAAAGCAGATGGAGGAAGCGACAAAGGAGCTGGAAGAAAAAGAGATTACAGCGACTGCTGGAGGCGGAGCGGTAGAGGTGACAATTTCTGGTAAAAAGGAAGTGACCAAAGTAAAGTTGTCAGAGGAAGTTGTGGATCCAGATGACATTGAGATGTTGGAAGATTTGATTATGGCTGCAACCAATGAGGCATTACGCCAGATTGAAGAGGCTTCACAGCAGTCTATGTCAAAAATTACTGGAGGATTGGGTGGAGGATTTCCATTCTGATCGAATTATGAAATATATTGTATGTTGATATGGAGAGCCAGGAGGAACTAGATGGATTATTACAGCAGCCAGATAAGCAAACTGATTGAAGAATTGTCTTCTCTGCCTGGAATTGGAAGCAAGTCGGCACAACGGCTTGCTTTTCATATTTTAAATATGCCAATAGAGTATGTGGAAAAGCTCTCGTCCACGATTGTGGAGGCCAGGAAAAAGGTTACATACTGCAAAAATTGTTTTACATTGACAGATCAGGAACAGTGTCCCATCTGTAGAAATGAGAGTCGTGATCATAAAACAATTATGGTCGTGGAAGATACTAGAGACCTTGCAGCTTATGAGAAAACAAACAAGTATGATGGGGTATATCATGTACTGCATGGGGCAATTTCTCCGATGTTAGGAATCGGTCCAGGGGATATCAAACTCAAAGAGTTGATGCAACGACTGCAAGAGGATGTAAATGAAGTGATTATTGCTACAAATTCCAGTCTGGAGGGAGAGACTACCGCAATGTATATCAGTAAGCTGATCAAACCCACAGGAATTAAAGTGACCAGAATTGCCAGTGGTGTGCCAGTGGGTGGTGATTTGGAATATATTGATGAGATGACACTTTTGCGTGCCTTAGAAGGGCGTGTTGAGCTCTAGAATGCGGCTGGTACAATGAAGAACAAGTAACTAGGATATGGAAATAACTGATTTTTGTTGTACTGAAATACACGAGTATTGTCTGTAAAATAAGGATTTTGCAGATTGGAGTCGAAAGATTTTTTTGCAGTCTGACAGGGATTTCCAAAAATTTCAGATCATGTATGCTACTATGAGGAAAAAGAGGTGAATACATGATAGAAATTATTAACAAAGAGGACTCTGCAAAAGAAAACTGGAACCATCAGGAAGAATCCATCCGTCTGCCAAAAAACATTCGTCAGATGGGGAGCCCCAGGGGAAGACATAAGATTTATCTCGAAGACTATGTGTATACTTATCTGCGCACAACCGCCAAGGATAAAGAATCTTGTGCAGCAGTATTTTTAGGCAAGAGCCATGTTGTGAAAGACATCCGCTATACGTTTATCAAGGGCGTGATTGAGTGTAGTGCAGTGGTATTTCAATGGGAGCGTATTTCCCTCGATGACAGTTTTTGGGATTACATATACAAGGAAGAAAAGCAGTACTTTCCAGACACAGAGATTGTGGGGTGGTTTCTGGGAAGAGCAGGACAAGCGTTGGCATTATCGCCAATGGTAGAAGCTGCACATCGAAAATATTTTGCGGGCAGGGACAAGGTTCTGATGCTGATGGATATTTTAGAAGGAGAAGAATTGTTTTTTGTGTACGAACAGGGGTATCTGCAAAAGAGAGAAGGATATTATATTTACTACGAAAAAAATCTTTCCATGCAAGAATATATGGTTAGTAAAAAGGAGGAAGAACAAAAGAAACGAAACGGACAGACAGTGGATGAGCAAGAGAAAAGCCTCGAAAAAGAACAGAGAGTAGAGTTTGAAACTTTTGCAGAGCAACCAAATGACGTCCAGGAAAATGGTGTCTCTTTGCCGCAAAAAGAGCGAAAGAAGGCTAATGTTAAGATTGAAAAGAACAGGGAAGAGAAAGTATCTCATTCAAAAGAAGAATCTTTTGAGGCGAATGAAAAACGATTCATAGAAGAATTATCTTCAGATTTGGACGAGAAAGAAGCGAAGGAACTTTCTGATCCTGTACGTGAGACGAAGACAGATTCTCGTGCGTTATTGAAACAGATGCGCAAGGAAGAAAAGAAGATGGAACGAAAAATAAAGGAAGGGAGTGTTGCACAAAAATCGATTGATCATGAAAAAGTTTTTGTCAAAAGTGATTTAGAAGAGCCTAAAACGCAGGCAGAAGAAGCGCTAGAAGCGTACCGCAGAACGATTTTAGAACGGCAGGGAAAACAGACAGAACGTCAGAATCGCAATTTGCTTTATACGGCGGCATCGTTTTTCTTGGTTGTACTTAGTGTGATTGGAATCACCACAATCAATAATTATCGCAGGATGCAGAAGGTGGAAGATGTCTTAAAATTGATTAATCCAGAGGAGGGACAGCAAACTACAGTACAAAAAGAGGATGATGGTTTGTTGGTAGAGACAATTGAATCTCAGGTAAAACCGTTGGAAGAGAAACAGGACAAGTCTTTGGAAGATCAGAGTAAAGAAACAAATACAGATCAATCAAAAGGGGATGCAGATAAAACCCAGGAGACGATAGCTTCCCAGAAAGAGAAAGAGCAAGTAGCAGATTCTCAGCAGAAGAAAAAGTCAAAGAAAGACAAAAAAGCAAAAGATGAGGTGAAGCCAGAGGAAACAACACCAAAGGAAGAAGCACAAGAAGAATCAAAACAAACAAAGGATTCTCAGCAAGATCAAGAGGAAGGCTCGAAGAGTGAGGCATCCCAAGAGACACAAAATGGAGAGACCCAGGGGCAAGCACAGCAAACCACTGCGGATGGGACAGGCTCACAAGCCCGTTATTATACCGTGCAGCCTGGTGATACCTTAAATTCTATTTGCCTAAACATTTATCACAGCAAGGATATGCTGGAGACATTGCGGGAGGCAAACGGGATTGAGAATGGGGATAAGATACTTGCAGGGCAGCGGTTGCTGCTCCCGTAAAAATAATTTTGTACAGCACAGCAGAGTATGCTATACTATTCAAAAAGCTGACGTATGTTTGGAGGTGCGGTTTTGGAAGATAAAGCATACCGAGTAATAACATCGGATGTAAAAGAAATGAATGAGAAGATCCACAGGCACCGCAGAAGAATTTTGCTTTTGACGGCGCTTGTGGTTATTTTACTGTTAGGGACAGTCACTGGAATTTATATTTATATGCAGAGTCAGACTTATACAGAGTATGAGGTAGTCAAATATGTGAAAAGAGAAGACGCGGCTGGAAGTTCTTTTGCAGCTTTCCACGGAAATGTAATCAAGTATGGCAAAGATGGGGCTTCCTGTATGGATATAGACAATCATTTAATCTGGAATCAGACCTATGAAATGCAATCTCCTATGGTGGATATCTGTGAAGGATATGCGGTGGTCGCCGACAAAAAGGGAGATATGGTTTACATTATGGATACGGAGGGGCCTTGTGGAGAAATCAATACTACCATGCCCATTCAGCGGGTAAGAGTAGCAAATCAGGGAACCGTGGCAATTTTGATGGAACAGGATGGCACTGGATATATTCATATTTATGACAGAGAAGGAAATTTTTTGGCAGAGGGAGAGTTACATACTGAAAACAGCGGCTATCCGTTAGATATCACGCTTTCTAATGATGGAAAAAAAATGGCGGTTTCCCTATTGGATCTCAATGATGGAAATGTAAAGACTACAATCACCTTTTATAATTTCAGTGCCACAGGACAAAAAGAAATTGACAATATTGTAGCACAGAGTTCCTATGCAGATATGGTGTTTCCAAAGCTTAAATTTCTTAGCAATAATGTGATGGTTGCGTTTGGAAATGGCAAAGCTGTTATTTTTGAGGGAGATCAGAAGCCGCAGGTAAAAAAAGAAATTGCAGTAGAACAGGAAATCAGAAGCATTTTTTACAATGAGGCATATATAGGTCTGGTATTTGAGAATCAAAATAAAAAAGCACGATATAAGATGCAAGTGTTTGATTTGAACGGAAATGAGGCTCTTTCCAAAGACTTTAATATAGAATATCGTGAAATAGAGTTTCTAGAAAATGATGAGATCTGTGTACGTGGAGATAAGGAATGTATTCTCTATACACTGCATGGGGTAGAAAAATTTCATGGCAATTTTGAGAAAAATATATGGAAGGTGCTCTCTAGTGGTAGGATTAGAGATTATATATTTTTGGTAGAAGGAGAGACGCAAAGAATTAGACTGAAATAGGAGTGTGCAGGATGGATATGTTATTAGTTGTAGTATTGGTGATTTTAGCAGGTTTTGGGCTGCATGGGTATCTCAGAGGGATGGTGAGAGTTTTATTCTCGCTGGTGGCAATTTTTTTGACCATTGGTCTGGCAACGGCGCTCGCGCCTTACACAGAGGAATTTTTGCGCACAAAAACGCCGGTGTATGATACTGTAAAAGAAAAATGCACAGAACATATCCATCAGCAAACACAGGAAAAACAAGAAAAAGGTCAGACATCCAAACAGCAGGAGCTGACACTATTTGGACTGCAGCTTCCAGAGGAGTTTCAGAATTTTTTTTCGGAACATATTACAGATGGGGCAGACAAGTTTATGGAAGATACGGGGGTTTATGAAAAATTAGGGGATTATGCAGCAAATTTTGTGTTACAGCGTTTGGCGTGGATATTATCTTTTACTATTATTTTAATTTTGCTTTCTGTGATTGTGCATATGTTGGACTTGATTACAAAACTTCCTGTATTAAAAAGTATTAATCGTCTCGGTGGGCTGATAATTGGCTTGATGGAAGGAGTACTTGTGGTGTGGCTTTTGTTTTTGCTAATAGTTCTCTGCCAAAACAGCGAACTTGGCAAGGAGATGATGACATCCATCCAGCAGCAGCCGATCTTGAAATTTTTGTATGATTATAATATGATTGAACAGCTTTTGTAACAGACCGTAAGCCCGCATGATTCGCCCGTCATGCGGGCTATTTCTGAACTGTCACCGGAAAAATAAAAAAAGTGTAAAAAAATGTTGACAAACATAAAAGGACATGCTATTATAAAACCCTACCGCGCGAAAAACGGTAGAAAACAAAAAGATTTAAAAAAATAAAAAAAGTTGTTGACAAACGCAAATAACTGTGATAAGATATAGAAGTTGTCGCGTGAGACAACAAAAACGACCTTGATAACTGAACAGTGAAATAACCTTGAAAGATTCAAAAGAGTTTCCGTTGAGAAACGGTAAAGCCAATGAAAGTTGGCAGAATATTCAAGAACAGCATTTAAGAATGCGACCTAAAAACAGTAAGCCAGACGTAAGGGAATTTTCGAAAGAAAAGGACTGGAAGTCGGGAAAACACTTATTATGAGAGTTTGATCCTGGCTCAGGATGAACGCTGGCGGCGTGCTTAACACATGCAAGTCGAACGAAGCATATAAAAGGAATTTTTTCGGAGAGGAATTTTATATGACTGAGTGGCGGACGGGTGAGTAACGCGTGGGCAACCTACCCCACACAGGGGGACAACAGTTGGAAACGACTGCTAATACCGCATAGGCGCACAGCTTCGCATGAAGCAGTGTGGAAAACCGAGGTGGTGTGGGATGGACCCGCGTCTGATTAGCTGGTTGGCGGGGTAACGGCCCACCAAGGCGACGATCAGTAGCCGGCCTGAGAGGGTGGACGGCCACATTGGGACTGAGACACGGCCCAAACTCCTACGGGAGGCAGCAGTGGGGAATATTGCACAATGGGGGAAACCCTGATGCAGCGACGCCGCGTGAGCGAAGAAGTATTTCGGTATGTAAAGCTCTATCAGCAGGGAAGAAAATGACGGT
>CAJTIR010000026.1 GCA_910576385.1 Lachnospiraceae bacterium | reverse complement strand
GTAAAAAAGAACAAATAGAAAAAGTCCTTTAGGACTTAGTACAGAATGATGTTGCGGCTGGCGAACCCTTCGATGAGTCTTTAGACTCCAGAGCCGGTAATAAGCCCTTATAGGGCGTGAGCAAACCACCGGCTAAGCCGGTGGTTCTGATTTAAGTTTAGTACATATAACGATGCAGGATATGGTTAAATACTCATTCCCAGAAGTGATTTCCACATTTTCTTTTTAGAGGTAATTTCGCCATCCAGAGATTGATAACCTAATTGTTCTGCTTGGTAGCGGTTGACTGCGGCTGTAAATTTTGGCCCGGCGATACCATCCACTGTGCCGCAATTATAGTGCAGGGCATTGAAACGCTTCTGAATAGGGACAATAACTGGATGTTTTCGGTTTTTCACGGCTGATACTGTTACTGTATTTCCAATGGTTTCTTGTCCAGCAATGCCGTCTATCTTAGAACCAGTACAGGATTGCACATCTCGAATAAATTGTTGTTGTCCATAGGATGGGGAATTGTTACTGTTGGAATTTGACGTGATATGGTTTGGACTGTCTGTGGAATTTGATGTGATATTTGATTCCCAGGCGGCCATAAATCTTTCAGGGCTGCCATAGAGCTGTTTTAATTTTGTGGTAGTGCTGCCCCAGTCTGGCAGGTACAGATGGGGCCGGTCTTTGATTCTTGTCCAGTCGCCGCCCCAGCCCAGGCCGATGGATTTTGCAATACTGCCAACTTGCTCAAAGAGCTGTGTGGAATTGTTAAAGGCGTCATCTTTCTTGTTTCCATCTCCATTGACATCCATATTTAGATAAAAATCAATGGCAATGCCCCATTGATGTTGGGAACTGTATGTACTGCCTTTTGCATTCGTGATGATATTTCCAGGAACTGTTCGCCCCTGGGCATACAGTGCATCTTGTTCTTCCTTGGTACGCAGGCATTCACTAAACAGAATAGAGATCCCCTGTTTTTTACATTTCTTTTTTAACTGTGCAGCTTTCTTTTGCAATCGTGGATGTAATTTGGTTATATCTCTCATGATAATTATTCTCCTTCTTTTTCTAAATTTAATTCCGGCAGTCCTGCAAATGAGGTCAGCATGGATGCTGCCCCCGCCAATGCTGCAGTTCCTAAGACTGTGATCCAGTCAACGGCAGTGATGGTTGCTGCGGCTGGAAGCATGGCTGCGGCTGTCTGTGCCATAGTTTTTGCCGCCCGTATGCCGGCGGCTCTAAGCCAATTTTTGTCAATGTTATTCATTGTAAGTTCCTCCTTGTGTTTGATTTCGTTTTAGATGTAGTTTGCAGCCCAGACCAGCATTCCCGCAGCAAACGCTCCGGCAATGGTGCTGATGATAGCTGCTCCGGCAGTTCGTTTATATGTCTTAAATTCATCTGCTGGGGAACGTTCCATAAGATCTACACGGCTGTCAATGCGCTCTACTTTTTCATCCAGGGAGCTGACCGTTTCATTGGTGTGTTTGACCTCCTCCACGAGCTGTACCATTGTATTGGACATGGTATGGATCTCGTTTACAATAGGCTCCAGCTTGTCCAGGCGGTGGCTGTTGCTCTTGGTGCGTTCTTCTGCCTTTGTCAGACGTTCTAATACCTCAAAATCTTGCATGGCATCACCTTCTTTCCTGTTAGTTTATTGTATAGAAAAAGCCAGACAAATAATTGTCCAGCTTTTTATTGAAGGGTATTTAATTTTCTTAAATCCATCCATTAAGAACCAATCGCTATCCACTCAATCGCATAAGTTCCACCGCCGCTTGATATTATTTGTCCCGTAAATCCGCTTGTTGTTATAGTTTTCAGTTTATGCATATCTGTGCCTGTTGCACTATTATGTCGCGGTGTAAAGACAACGTTTGGTATTGATGAAAAACTTTTCTCAAAACTAATACTAAACTCTGTTGCTTTATTTGCAGGAAGTGATACAGTTCTAACTCCGTGTTGGATATTTGGTATTGATTCTGCAAGTGCTATTTTTTTTCCATTTAATGTAAACTTTTCATTTCCCGTGTAAGGTGTCACAAAATTTATTTCTGACCCTTTAATCTCTAAATGGTCGTCTGTTGGTTCCGATATATGAACAAAATCACGGTCTCCAAAATTGAGTATGTTTCCATAATTACCGGAGCCTTTCAGTCTTAGATTGCCTGTGATGGTCCCACCAGATAATGGTAAATAAGTGTCTGTAATCACGTTTCCATTCCCATCTCTTTGGAATATATTTTCCCATTCTGTCCACTCCCATGAAGATGAATATACATATCCTCTTCCTCTTCTGATATACACAGCTCCTAATTGAATATTGGTAAAATTATATTTTCCATGTGCAATTTGTATAACACTACTATATCCACTAGAATTCTCTGAACGCAGAACAAGCAATCCAAATTCATCATCAGAATTTGGTTTTTTAAATGTAGGAGAATCCATTGAATAAAGTCCTGGAATGATCATATTATCAAAACTTTCATTTTTAATAACAATGCTAGGGGCTGCCCCAATATTCGCCGCCGTCAGATTTACATCCCCTGTCCGATAAGTACTTTCCGCGTTTCCTTTTACCCTCACCGCTGCAGGAATGGTTGGTTTATCTGTCAAATCGGTATATTTGCCACTAAAAGCAACGGTTTTCAGATCAGCATACCATTTCATGAGCTTACCGAAAATCACAGACAAACGTTCTCCACTGCTTATATTCCCCCTGCCAGATGCCTGTGTAAAAGTTGGTGTCTGATTATTGGTTGACACATTTGGCACATTTCCAAGACCGATGTTTTCTGCTGTCAGATTTACATTCCCAGTTCTATATGTAGTTTCTGCATTGCCTTTTACGCCTGTGACTGTTCCCGCCTGGGAAAAGTTATCATAAATAGACTTGGATTGTTGATAATAGTACAAGGAGTTGTCTGTATTTTCTCCGGTACGGGTGTCTGTGCCACCGATGGCATAACTTTGAGATAGGGTAGCGCTATTGGCGGATTCGGTGGCCTTTGTGCTGGCAGTCGTAGCAGAAGTACCCGCCTGAGCTGCCTTCTGGGCGGCGGTTGTCTGGCTTGCAGCAGCGGCGGCAGCAGAGGATGCTGCCGCCTGTGCCTGGGTGGAAGCAGTCTGGGCAGAAGCGTGTGCCTGTTCTTTGTAATATTTGGCATTATCGGATGCTTCTCCACTGCGGATATTTGTGCCGCCCTTGGCATAGGATTGCGCCAGTTTGTAGTAATAGTTGGCATTGTCGGTATTTTCTCCTGGCCTGGTGTTGGTATTTCCCACGGCATAAGACTGAGATTTTTTGCTGGCGTTTTCTGCATCTGTCTTTAAGCGGTTGACCTCAGTTTTAACATTGTTATGTTCCTCCCGAAATTCTTTCATCAATTGGGTTAAAGACTGAAACTCACTGGAGGAAATCAGTTCTGAGTTACTGACAGAGGAACGTTTGATGCTTACTTGGAAAGGCATAGTAGAGAGTTGTAAGCCATCTCTGTTGTAGATATGAGCGTCTACATTGGCAATTCCTGGCACCAGAAGCATCTGTTCTGTACAGAGAAAAGATGCAGAGGATTCATCCTCTTTGGTGCATAAAGGTGTGATAATGTTTTGGTCTGGTTTGCGCCATCTGACGTCAATACTGCAGTCCCCAAGAGAAAATGGCTGGCCATTTTCCGTAAAGGTAATAATTACTTTGCGGGAATTATGATCTCCTTCTTTCATGACTAACACCTGATGAAAAGCTCGCTGCAGGTCAAGCGTTAAATTGTAAGTTGTAATTGACATTTTGTTTCCTCCTTATAATCCGGTTTTGATAATGGGGCTGTAAGTAAATGAAATACTACAGCTCACAGAATTTTCTGATAAAGTAAATATATTTTTCCGTTCAGCAAGAGTATTGCAAATACGGGGAAAATGAAAGTTGAAATGGGAAGGCAGATCAGGATGTGATTTGGAAGAAGTAATCAGTTTATTTTTTCCATCCAGAGTGATTGTCTCGCCATTTGTTAAGTTTTGAATAGAAAGAGCAGCAAAATCCAAGGAATTGGATAATTGTATGTTTCCAGCACCATGACTGGTGATTACAGTGAGAGGATAATTATATCCTACCTCGTCGGAAGTGTCATAGAAGGAAAAACTTTCTCTTGGCCTAACGGTCCAGGAAAATGTCTCTTCTCTGCGATAGGCATAAGGGGCGTCTGTGAAAATAGTCAGTTCTAATCCGGCGGTTTGGTTAGCGATCTGCACTTGTTTGCTGCTAAATGCGGCGTTCCAATAAATATCCAGGTGACTGTCTGAAATAAAATGCAGTCTGTGGTAGCCATCCTTGCGGCAGAGCCAGCGTTGGAGACCTGATATTTCGGCAGGTGTAAGATACGGATTATCAGAAAGACAAGGCGACTTGCAGATCTGCAAAGTAGCGGTAAATGCCTCTTCATATTTTGTGCCATAGAAACGAAAACGGTCAGACCCTGCCGGGCTGACCGTGTGAAAATTGATATCGGCGCCGGAAGATACCGTCTCGGTGCCTGGAGAAGAAAATGAACCTATCATCATTCCAAAGTCGGAAAGCGTGAGTCCATCATATTCAAAATCTGTTGCGTACATGTTAGCCTCCTTCATAGTTTGTTTTTGGAAGAGTATGTTTGATTTTTGATAATATTTGTTGTATTTTATGATTTGTATCTTTGGTTTCCGTTAATGCTTGTTGCATCTTTTAATTTTTATTGTTGGTTTCTGCTAATGCTTGTTGAAGTTCTTGGTACATATTTTTGATTTCTGCTAATTCCTGCTGTATTTTATGATTTGTATCTTTGGTTTCTGTTAATTCCTGCTGCATTTTTTTAATTGTGTCTTTGGTTTCTGTTAATTCCTGTTGAAGTTTTTGGATTGTGTTTTTAGTTTCTGATAGTTCCTGTCGTGTTTTTTGTATCATATGGGTATTAAGGGCAGTAAATTCAGTATAGATCAGGCCGCATTCTTCGTCATAACCGTGATATTCTTCACTGTCTGGGCTGACGGCATATGTCACATAACCAGCAAAATCCTGTGAACTGAGGTTGTTTTTTTCCAGAGCATTTAACACTTGCTGAGCTTTAAAACCACTGTGATAACGGCCGCTGGTGCCGCCGTTTAATTTAAAGAAACAAGGTTCCAGACAGTCAAAAAAATCTTCATATTCTGTCATGGATTTAAAGGAATTTTTTAGGCGTTCATCGGATGTAACTACAGCCCCAGAAGCATTTTTTAAATGGACAGCGCCGCCGCGCAAGATGGTGGTTGTCGAATATTCATCTGATCCTTGCCAGCCTAAATAAAGTGTAAGTCCATCATCAGCTAAAGTTAGGGCGTCATGGATCTCGCCATCTTTCCAGGGACAATTAATCCTTCCAGTAGTCTGATAGCCGCCAGGTTTTAAATGTAATACTCTGCTGTAAGTATAGTGCCAGAAATAGGAAGATGAGCCAAGATCAAGTTCATTCGCGGAAGTGGGGTGCAGGCCTTTCTCCAAGGAAATTTGCTCGTATGGTGAAGATAGATTCTGTACTGTAATTTGGCTGGAGAAGAAGGGTTTGGAGAATATAAACTCATCACAATCAGAATCCAGATAAGTGTAATAAGATGTTCCATCCACTGTATTTCCAGAAAGTTTCAGCAGATCACAATATCCTCGGTTTCCGGCACAGAAGCCATAAAAGCATATTTGGCCATTGCTTTGGTTGGTACATTTATAACGGTCGCTCTGAACGCCATTTTCGTCAATCACGACAGCATTTGTCCCAGAGGAAGCCTGTATCACTACATTTGAAGCTGTCATTTGGCCGGTTTTTGAGACTTGGAAGCTGTCTCCACAGCTTATCCCATCTGTTCCCATATAGACACTGTTATTTTGAGCGCCCAGTGAATCAGTTCCGTTGGCAAGGTAAGACTGATTGATCTGAAAGCCGCCAATGGAACCATTTGTGGCAGTGACTGTGCCAGTGATATTCAAATTTCCGCTGGTATCGGTGTAGAGAAGATCCTTTTTGATAGAAAAACCATTTGCATCTAAAAGCTTGGAAGAAATTTCAAACAGCCTGTCTGAAGAATTACTGGAAGCATTTGGACAGATGACAATGGTATTGACGCCATTGGAGACGGTGAGTCCCTGGTCGTGGAACTGCATCGTGCCGGAACTGTTGATAAACTTAAGGTCTTCTCCAAGTATCTGTTCGCCTACCAGTTTGCGGGCAATGATACCATAGACTTCTGTGGGCTGCAGATTATGGAAGGGATCCTTGTACTGAAATTTGCCCAGAGCGGTGTCTATTGTTTTCCAATTGTCATGTGTGGTATAAATGCCATTGTTGAGGATTCGAAGCTGGCAGTCTTCATAAGTTTCTGTGAGGGTATCATATGCTCTGGCTAACAGGCCGTTATTGTCTATGATCAAGGTTTGTTCTTTGGGATTGTTAAGAATCTGTTGTTTTGTCAAATCCATTCCCTCTGAAACCCAGCGGCTGACCATCTCGGTAGTTTTGCTTCCCAGCGCGACTTGGCGTGCCACGGCGGGATAGGAGGTTGCCATGCTTCGGGCAGAATTTAGAATACTCTCTACATCAGACAAAGCGCTGCCACTCCCTCTTGTTGTGGTAGAAAATTCTACTTGTATACTGGAAGAATTTATCTCCTCATAATTGATCTGATAGGAGATTAGCCGCAGCTTGTAAATCTGTTCTGCACCGGTTTCCTCGCGGATATCCATACGCACACGAATCCAGTTGCCGACATCAAAAGTTGTTCCTGACTGCTGAAGCGCTGAGGTAAATTCTGGCAGGGCAAGCAGGTTATCCATTGTGGTGGAAATATTGTATTGTATCGTTCCAGCAGTTTCCAGTTCCTGAGAAGCGTATTCTAACAGTTTTTGTGCATAGCGGACCACCTCGGCATTGCTTTTTAAGTTAGTGGAGATGATATTGTTGTTTTGATATTCTCCTTCTCTGCGATAGTACTGAAAGATTTCCCAGAGATCTTGCTCTAAGTGATGATCTGATTGGTATTTGAGCAAATATTTTTTAAAATCCAATGATTCTTTGACTTCTCTCAGATAAGCTTCCATCAAAAGCTGAAACAATTCTACGGCCTTTATCTGTTCATTGCGATGCGCAAGAGCTGATGATACAGCATCCAGTTTTTTGTCATAGGATTGTTTATATTTTTCCATTTCCTTGTACATGGGATCTGTGTCCAAAGTAGTAGAATTATTCTGCATTTGCTCTAACTGCTCACTGATGATACCCAGGCAGTCTGTAAGTACGTCCTGGATGATCAGCAGATTACTCTTTCCATGAAATTGAATTTGCTTGCGAAACGGTTCTAACTCCATTTCAGGTGTATAGAGATCAGAAGCCATTGGCAGATCTTTTTGTGCTAACATCCAGGAAATGGAGTTTTTGGCATAGGAAATCACATCATCATCGATAGTCAGTGAGACATTGGCAGGAATAGTATAGGAAGTCAGTGTAATGCCTTCCAATTCGGCGATTTTCTGGTAAGTACTGTTGGTAATGGTGTTAGTTTCAGGATTGGGATCCTGTCGGTCAGTGATGGAAAATGTTCCTATCCAAGTTGCTGCTGTAATTTTGCCGCCTTTACTCTGAGTGGTGAGTTCAGATTGATCAATATTGACTGCAAATAATGCGGTATTGATCAATGTTTTTGCTTTTTGTAAGATGATATGTTTGATTTCATTTTTTAAAGAAGAATTTAGCTCTGTTACACCAATAGTTCCCAAATTTGTCTGATTCAGTCGGGAGAGAGCCTGATATTTATCATATACTTCCATCTTATAGTCTGGCATCATGCTATTTTCCAGAAAGGCCTGCAGATCAAGCGCGTCATTGCAGGCAGTCACCAATGAAGCGTGAGTGGTAAAGGTGGGCGGGATGGTATAATTGTAGTCTTTGTAAGGTTTATTGCCAGAGTTGTCAGTGAGATTGGAAATTTCAGAGACAACCTTTTCAAATGAGATTACAAACCTTGTATCTGGCAGAGCAGGGATAAATGGAGAGGGTTCCATATGATATTCTGTAGATTTTGGCATTCTGACATACTGGTGTGTGGTCCAACCAGGATAGATTGGATTTTTCGCCAGGTAATCTTTGGATAGTTCATTGTAACCAGAGATTGCAGAAATTAAATTTTCTGGCATTTCAGCCAGCATTTCCGGTGAAAAATAATAGAGATATTGTCCTCCTGAGGAATTGAGCAGAGAAAAAGCAGCGTTGATTGTCTCGTCACCGCCTTCCACATGAAAGCAGTTTTTCAGAGAATCAATGTCGCCTTCACAGGTCAGAGAGGACGCCAGATTTTCCCGATCAATGAGAATGGCTGTATCTTTGCCATAACCTTCTTTGGGGTCGTCACTGGAAAGTGCAAAGACATGAATTTTGCGTTCCAGGGAATCAAATTGGAAGAGACACTGCATTTGTTTGGCGACTTCTCCAGTCAGAAAATCATAGATGCTTGTTCCATCGGCAGTAAAGGTAAAAGCAAGACTTTTTAGAGAGTCATCCACGTGGCCAATATGGTAATAGGGAGCTTTTTCTGCCAGTACTCGGTGCAGCAAGGAATGATTTCGTTTGTCTGCTTTGGTCTCTTCACTGTCACTCTCATTGATCTCTATGTAAAATACTGTGGTCTGATAGAGTTCACTGGAATTATATTTGATATCGTCTTCCGTGTTGATTTCCAGTCCGTAGAGGGTAAGCTGCCCTAATTCCGCCTCGCACAGAGAAGTTCCAGTGATAGATTTTGTCTCCTGTACGTCTTCCTGGAAGGAGACTTTGATCTCAAAACGTTCTTGAAATTCTGGTACATAGATATTTTTCAGATCTGTCAGGGAATCCCACAGAGGATTAAGTTTTCCATCTATATATTTGCTGACAGTAAACGAAATCTCATTGGCGCTGTTAAGATTTTTCTTGTAGGTGATATCAGTTGCGCCGTCGATCATGCCCAGAGAGTTACCAGATTTTAACTGCAGTATCAGTGTGGGGGCCTCAAGCTGGCCCCCAGTTGGAAAAAATGGTTTTGTCAAAGTTTTCACCTCCTATAAGCGGCGCAGCTGCGCCAGATATGATTTGTTTAAATGCTGTTGTTCTGCGATCAGTTGTTGATAGTCTCTGCGCAGTTTTTGATTTTCGTCAATCAGACTGTGATAAATTTCCTGGAGCTTTGCCAGCTCCCCCAGAGATTGGGAGAGCTGTTGGCTGTCTGGTTCAGGGAGGGCCATTTTCAAAGCTCTATTTTCCTGGGAGAGACGGGTAATCTCTTTGCGCAGTCTGGTCAATTCGCGGTAAATCATTGGTGATTTCTCCTTTCTGAAAAGTTGCTAAAATTTTCTTATGCCAAGGGAGTTGCCTCCGGTCAAGCTGGCGTTTACAAAGGTGCTGAAGGTTTTCTGGACGGTGGGATTGTTTTTCAAGGCGTCTACCAGGCCATCAGAAAAGTCCTCTGGGTTTGTGACATTGGGAAGATAGAGGTCGCCGATTGAGACGGAGACATATTCTGGCTCTGAGGTTGGGACAGCGTTGTAAGTGGATGTGAAGCCTTTGAGGAGGCTCTCAGCCTGCGGAAAGTAACCCGCAGGTCCATCGGAAATACCTGCGCCGAATGGTTCGGAATCCGCTGTGACTTTTGAGTAGGAGGCCGTGTCATATTTGGGGATATATAATATTTCAGATGCATTTTTCGGAGGTTTGACGTTTTCCTCTACAGCATAGTTCCATATGGGTCTACCGTTTTCATCTACAGCATGGTTCTTTGTTGTGTCATATTTATCTACAGCAGTTGTTGGATGCGATTTTTCAAGAGTTGGAACACCTTTGTACAGTTCCAGATCCCAAAGAATATCTGTGGCAGTTTCTTTATTGTTCGTGTGCAGCAGTTTTAGAAGATTTTCACGGTTCTGCTCATTGAGATAACCTTTCGTAATTTCATAAACAGCTTTGTCCAGTATGTCCATATCTTCTATTTTTTTGGAAGGTTTTTTGTCTGCAATAGAGAACAGGTAATCCTTAATCACTGTTTTGTCGGCGTCCTTTGCAGCCTTTTTCTCTGCTTTTAAATCAGACACTTTCTTTTGGGACTGCTGATATTCTTTGTCGGCAGATTCAAATTTTTTTTGGGCTGTTTGCAATTTCTTGAATGCCTTCTTATATTGTTTAGAGTTTTTACCATGCTCCTGTTCCTGTGTGTCTAAATTCTCAATTGCTTTTCCCAGATTCTTTTTTGCTTTGTCTCTTTTTTTTTCTGCAGTTTTCTTTTCTTTTTCTGCCTTTTCTAACTTCTGGTAAGAGTTTGAGTAGGAGCGTGAGGCCGTTTCGTATGCCTGTTGATCATTTTTCGTTTTTGCTTCTTTCAAAAGATTGTTAAAGGTATCAATAATCGTCTGTATTCCATCTGATATAAGTTTTTCGGAATTCCAGCTCTGAGTCATGGCAGTGGATAAAGTAATGCCAAATTTTTCAGAGATCTTATCTAGTGTGGCGGAGATAGTGTCTGTGCTGCCTTTGATCATATCTACTCCAGTTTTAAAGAGTTTTTCTCGATCTTTTGAAAGCTTACTGATGAAATCCTCCAAATTCTCCAGCATATCATCCATAACATTCTGCGTATCGGAGAGGTATTTATCATACATGGTTTCGTTAAGGCTGTCCTCAGCGTTCTCTAATTCCTCTTTCAGACGCTGGAGCTTTGCAGCGGTTTCAGGGTCGTCTGTCATGGAAGAGTACGCACTGATCTGTTTGCGCAGAGTGCTGATATTTTCGGTCTGTTTTGCAATATTGCGCTGGTAATCATGGGCATTTTTGGCATTCTGCAGAAATTCCTTATATTTGCTGATAGATTTTCCAAGGGAATCGATTAGAGCTTCATAGCCCTCCTTGACCAGATCGGCAATTGCCTGTTTTTCTGCTTGAGAATTTTGCAGGCATTCCCGCTGCATATCCTGGTATTTCTGCAGCTGTGTGATCAGGGTTGTGTTGGCAGGATCTTTGGCAAGATCTTCATTGATTTTTTTGATTTGTTTTTGATACATGGCGGCCTGTTTTTTGTAAACTTTGAAATTTTCGTAATGCAGGCCCATAGATGTAATGCCGCGTTTGTTAAGTCCAGTATCATTTGTCAGTGGTTTATTTGACATCAGATCCAAATAGAACTCTGACTCAGAAATAAGTCTGGAGATCTGCTCTAATTTGTAATCAAATCTGTCAAATTTAACCTGGTTAATCTGGTTTTGATATTCCTGAAAATTGATTTCAGATTGTGCCAAAGCCTCGTCCACAGACTGGATGTCTTCTACCATTTTCTGCCATTCCGCCGAATTTTTTTTGATATCTCCAGAGGCCAGCATACTGTTTAGGCGGCTCTGAAGGCTTTTGCGTTCAGCCTTGAGGTTTTCTATATTTTTCGCCTCCAGTTTCTTGAGACGGATATAATATGTTGTGTCGGCCAGATGTCCGCGTGCCTCAGAGAGATCCAGGGCGGAAGAGAACTTGGAAGAACGGCGGCTGAGCGCGTCTTGTTTTAGACTATAGCTGTTCTGGATGTTCTGAAATTTCTGTAGGTTTAGTTGTGCGATCTCCTTTTTTGAAGTTTCCTTGGTGAGTTTTGCCGTTTCTTTTGCTGTCTCATTGGCGGCAATAGCGGCATTGTAGTTGGAGATCGCTTTAACTAGATTTTCCAGTCCGGCATCCGCAAATTTTTTGATCAGCTCTGCTGGAATCTGCTTTTTCTTTTTTACATAAGTCTGCAGCTTTTTATAGGTCTTGTTTAATTGTGTTTTATCCGATTTTGACAGGCCTTTGAAATCCTTAGTTTTTGCAGATTTAATGGCAGTTTTAGAAGTATTTAACTGTTTTTGCGTTTGCTTGGCAGTCTGTTGGGTCTTTTTATTATTCTGCTCTGTCACTTTAATCTGTTTATTGACCAAGGTATTTTGTTTCTTAGCGCTGGTTGTGTTATCAAGCTTTGCCTGATAGAGTTCATTTTTGGCATTGTTCTTTTCCAGATAGCGGTCCAGCTTCTCCAACGGCAGTTTTGCCAGTTCTGAGGCCAGTTCTGCAATGGACGAAATGAGATCCTCTGTCTTTTCCTTGTTCTTTTTGATCTGTTCCTGGTATGCTTGCCAGGCATCTGTACCTTTCTCTGTGCTTTTCTGCAGATTTTTCAAGTTTTGAATTTGGCGTTCTAAACTAGCTATCTCTTTTAAAGTCTTGTTCTGCTGGTATCTCACGTCTTTTGCGGAGGCAGAGCCGCCAAAGGTCTCCTTGATACTGACCAGATTTTTTCGCAGGGTAATCAAGCGCTCAATTTTGCTGGTCTGCTTGTCATAATAGGAAATCATTTTATCGGCGTAAGATTTCTGCGCCTGTTCCTTTTTCTCAGCTAAGGCCTGAAGTTCCTCTTCACATTGTTTCTGTTTGTTGTAATAGTTCTCATATTCAGAAATCTTTTTCTTGAGATCTTCATCGGTCACATCTTCAATTAAGAAGTCGCCGTTTTTGATCTTTTGTACCCATGCATCTTCCAGATTAATTTGGTCCAGTTTTTCTTGATAGGTGGAGATTGCTGTGTTGTTGGCAGAGATCTCTGCATCAATCTGTGCGAGGTATTCCTGAAATTTGGCCTTGGAGGAGCCGATCGAAAAGGCTTTCTCAAAGGCTTTGCCCATCTGTTCAGTCAGCTTGGTGATGGAAGAGAGCTTGTTCTCAATCCAGTCATAGGTCTGAGGGGTTTCCTGTTTTTTGGCCTCTTCGCCGGAGGAGTCGGAGCCTGAGCCGGAGGTATTTGAGGAATAACCAGAACCAAAGTCAGTGGGGATTGTTGAAAGCCATTCTTCTAATTTTTTTCTTTCTTCCTCTTCCTGAGCTAATGAGTCCAGGTACTGCTGTGCGGCAGCAACTACTGAAGCAGAAAAACGAGGTTTATTTAATTTATTTCCTTTTTCATCATGTTCGATGCCATTATCCTGGACTACTTGTCTAGCCCAGGCTTCTAATTCCTCGCGACTGCCAGTAAATGCACTGGATTGTGAAGCATTGAGGGCGTTGACAAAATTATTATATGCCTCAGATTTTTTCTCAAGCAAATTGAGCCAGTTTTTATAATCTGTTTGATAGGGGGCGCCTAGTGCAGCGATTAATTGGCCGTTTTTGGAGGCGGTACTGTAAAGGTATGCGGTGTGATAGCCGTCTTTTGTGGTCAGATAGTTTAAGTATTCTGCTTCTGCTTCAGCAAGAAGTTGTTTCTGGTCAGGAAGTGTCTGCCAATTTCTTACCACCTCCTCTGCATTTTGGATGTTCATTTGTTTGAGGTTGGCAATGTAAGTCTGCATCTCACTTTCTGAGGCATTGGCAATGCCAGATAACGTGTCTTGTGAGACCAGATATTGACTTACAATGTCATTAAATGCCTCCTGGATGCGTTCTGCACCCTGGCTGGGATCTCCTGCAATCTGTGAAAACAAATCAAATCCATTTAGATTTTGAAATACATCAGGAAGTGCCTGCAGGCTCTTTGCGGTTACAAATCCAAGTTCCTGAAATTCACGATACGCATTCATCAACTGGTCTAGCGCAGAACTGGCAGCGGCGAGTTTTTCCTGTGTAGATAACATGGAATGGATCTTAGTGTTTGCCTCTTCTGCGGACATACCAATCTCTGTCAGGAATGTGTCGGCTCCTTCGATATCCTCAAAAGACTGCGCGGTAAGTTCTCCGGCGCGGGCAAGGGAGAGGAGGTTCTCACGTACGTCAGAGAATTGTTCGTCGTAAAAATCAACATAGGCAGCCTCTTGTTTTAACTTATTGTATTTTTGGACAGCTGCAACAAGGTTTTCTGTTTCATCCACACATTGGCTCAGCAGTGCAATATCATCCTGTGTGTTGACTGTGTCAAGAACCTCAGAAAATGGCTCGTATTGTTTCTGGTCAAGAATTCCATGTCCGCCGACATATTTTGTGGCTTTGCCTCTTGCATGTGCATCCAGTATTCCTTTGTTTTGGTATAGATCGTCAAAATCCTCTAATCCGAGAGAAATTTTTAATTGTTTTTCGTCTATGCCCAGGTACTTGGAAAGTTCGGGGATAATTTTGTCTATACTGGCTTTGTTCTCCTCTGTAACCTGGCTGGTGTCGATCTTCAGAAAGTCAGAGAACAGCCTTGTAACGGTTTCCTTGGTTTGGGGATCGGCAAAGGGCTGCAGGAAGGTCATATAGAGAAAGTCTATGATACTTCCATTGTAATCAGACAAGTCAATCTTAGAGATATCCAGGTTTGCAATTATCTGTCGGATGGCTGCCTGAAATTCCTCTGAGAGTTCAGAATAATCTTCATAGGTGGAAATGGAAGAAATGAGGGAGGGGACAAGAGCTTGCCATTTGGATTTCTTCTTTGCATTGATCGCTTGCAGCTTTTTTTCTGCCTGATCCAGGTTGACAGAATAGGAATAGAACAGTTCCCGGGTGTTTTTGGAGAGTTTGTTTTTCACTGCCAGGATCTGGTCTTCTGTGAGTGAGAACCCTTGCAAAAGGGAATTTGTTTCACCCGTTTCCGTTTCTTTTGTTTCAAAAGAAATCATGGAGGTGTCAAAGCCAAGGTCGCCCATAGCATTGTATACTTCGCCTAATACATCATTAGAGGCTGGATGGTCTGCTGCGATGGAGAATAGGTTCTCCGAAAACTGAATGCCAGCATCTGAACCAACCAGAGAGAGTGTGCGGTATCTGGCAATGTCCTTTTCTAGAGCTCCCACTTGTTCGTCTAAATCTTTGACTTCTTCCTGATATCCTTGAAAGGCTGCGGGCAGTTCTTCGGCAATGTCCAGGTTTGCCATAAGCTGTTTTTGTTTGTACAACTCTTCTAATTTTTTTGCTGTTTCCTCTGCGTTATCCCCTAAATTGAGCATAGCGTTGCCTTCTGCGTCATAACCTTTGATCAGCTCGGGGAAACTATCTGAAATTTTATTGCAGAGATCGAGGTATTGCTCATATTCTTCTGTGGACAGGGAGACATTTTTATTGGTGGCAGAATCCACGCCAGATGCCAGTTTGGTATAGGAATCGTTACCTTCAGATACCACATCTTTGTGGGCGTTTAAATCTGCTGAAATGTCAGAGATGACCTGCCTTGCCTCATTTCCCTGCGCAATCAGTTTTTCAGAACGGTGTTTTATATCGTCCATCCATTCGATAACATGGGAGATGGCGCTTCCAACCAGCATAGGGACAAGGATGTTCCCTGCGAGGGCTAAGCCCTTCATAGCGACTTGGCTTGCCTTTGCGATGGCAGTCCCCTGGATCATGGCTTCATTCTGTAACTTTTGGGCATCCCGAGCCTGTTGGGAAGCCCGCATCAGACCCTGGACAGACTGGGACTGCTGGTCAGTGGCGGTGACGTAGTCTTTTAAGATTTTTTTATTACTATTCATATCAGAAAAGTAGGATTCAAAAGAACGATTTCCTAAAATAACTTCGGCATGGAATTGTTCTAATTGTCGTTTTGCCTCATCATAAGATAGGGTAGAGGGTAAGGGGGTTAAGGAGCTAGGTGAGGCATTCCCTCGTACAATAGAGTTACTAAGTGTGTTGATATTTCCTAAAATTCCTCTGGTGGTATTTCCAAACATGGCCAACTGATTTTCCTTTGTGGAGAATATCAGACTAATCTGTAAGCTGTGGTGGCTTTTTTGAATCCTATATGGTATAATATGGAAAAATAAGGAGGTATAAGGATGCCATATTTAAAGGAATACCAATATTATTGTCCAAGATGTGGAAATATAGGGTTTAATGACTACAATGATACAGAGGATATATGTTCCGTTTGTGGTCACAAAATGATTGAATCACCGCATGAGTATGAGCTGACAAAAACTTATGATTCACAAACCTACACATCAGGATTTGACGAAGCTGAAAGGGAATATAGAGAGGCTATATGGAAAGAAAGAAAGCAACGTCTCTATGATGAGGTAATCAGCAAGTCTGATATTTTTGATATTGATCTGTATAACAGAAAGGATGAAATAAAAAAACAGGATTTTCAAAAATTTCAGGAAGACATAGCGCATGGCAAAGCGATTATGACCGGTTGTGATAAAGGCAACCGCTATGGCGTAAAGTGCCCTTACTGTGGCGCTACCAATGTCAAGAAGATTTTTGGCCGCTCCTTAAGAAGATTTGGCAGGCAATGGCACTGTACACATTGCGGCAGTGATTTTTAATATCATAAAAGTTCCAAATTTGTGCCTAGAATGAGAGCCTTTTAGCAAGGCTCTTATTTTGCCATTCTGCCAACTCTGGCAAAGGGAGTTCCACATACATGATGGCAGGGGGCAGATCCCCACCCATAATTTCCCGTCATGCCCGGGTCTAGTCCTGACTATGCCTTCTTATGCCAGCGTTGCATCTTAGCATAAGCTGCCCTGGTAGTCGATGAGATTAGCACACGATCGTGTGCTGTCATCTGCTCGTTGGAAAGAGCTGACAGATTGTTACGATTGCCCTCTGTCGCCAGAAGACAAGTGTACTGTCAGTTTTACTTCCGTTCAAGGACCCCAATTATGAAGGGGCCGAATCCATATGCAGAGGGATTCCATATCTGCAGTTTCAGCCATGTATCACATGGCTTCCCATACAAAAAACCCTGTATCCAGGGAAAACATACAGGCTCGGCATATTCAAAGCGAGGGACAACTATCTGTATTTGCCCTACCGAGGTTTTTTGCTCCCAGATATCCGCCCGCGAGGGCGCCAAGAGTACCCAGGGAACCAAATTTTTCTGTGATGCCATTCACAGCGTCAGTTCCGGCGGTTCCCAAATTCAGAAAAAATTCCAGCAAACCAGAATTAGCCAGTTTAGAGGATAGTTCATCTAACTGGTTCTGGAGGGAGGCGGTTTTCCCAGTGATGGAATTTAAGTATGTTTTATTGGCCTCGTCTGCGATTCCAAAACTGTTGGAGGCGGAAAAAACAGCCTGTTCCACACTGTTCCAATTATCCATCAGGGCGGCAAATACTTCTTTTTGGTCAGCTCCTGCAATGGAAACAGCGAGAGAATCTCTGGAAGAATCATCCAATTTGTCCCAGGCAGCGCTTAACTCTTCTAAGACGCTGTAAATATTTTGGGCGTCTCCATAAGTTTCTTTCAAATGGGAGAAAATAGCGGTCCCCCCTTTGGTCACTTGATCCATATCTCCTAAAAACTGATAAGCTCCAGAGAGAAGTCCCAGCATTTCCTCAAAAGATAATCCGGCATCTGCGGCAGATTCTGCCAGTTTGGAAGCGCCGGCTGCCAGAGTGTCAAAATCCACAGAACCTGTCTGGGAAATGCCTGTGAGGGCATCATTGATGGTGGCTGCAAAGCTGGTATTCTTGCCAAATCCATCTAGGATGCTCTGGATATGTTCTATGGCAGTGCCTGCGCTGTCAATACCAGGGGAGATGTTGGCCATTTTCAGAGCCTCCTCTGTCAGATCAAAGGCATCTTTGAGGTTATGGCCAGCCTGTATTGCTGAGCTAATGTAAGAGAGGGTTTCCATTTCTGTTCTGCCGGCGGCGTCTCCTAAGCGAAAAGCCTCTTCTGCGATGGTTTTTAATTCTTCAGCAGAGAGGTTTGCAGTTCTGGCAAGTTCTGAGAGAGCGCCATCCAGTTCTAAAAACTTGTCTTTCATCTCAGACAGCGTTTCCACTCCTTTGATCAGTACGCCATCTGGCAGAAAATAATCCTGCAGTGCAGAGAGTTCCTCAGATAAGGAAGGGTCGCTATGCTGTTCGTTATCATTACTCATATGATAACCTCCTTTTAATGTTGTGATTTGATAGTATCATCTATGTAAACAAGAACTTCCATGAGAGGAAGTCTTGGGGTTTTCGAGTTTGATGAGAAATAATTTCAATGGTGTTTATCCTATACTGTATATATGTAGTCAGGAAAAGTGATGTGAACATACGTTCTGCAATGGCTGAGAGGGATTTTAACTGTGTGGTATATCTGTAATTTTTCTTAGTTTTTTCACATTTAACCCATCTCTTATAGTTGTGTAACATTTTTATCTCATCGGAGAAGATTCCCACTTCTATGAAAGTGGTGAGTAAAACAAACTTGTCTCAGTGGGAGGTGGGGCTTCGACTAAGAGAAAGCCTCCGGCGGGTGCTGGATGTCCGGTGGACATCCGTTTAGCACAGACCGCAACGAAGTGAAGACGCAGGGGTGCGGATTTGTTTCTGACAGGGAAGCTTCCCAGCATCCCCGCAGCAAGAACGCTGATGGCGTTCTTGAATGAAAATATGTGTATTTTTGAGTATACAGTCTTTTGATAGTTTCCATCATTTTTATTGTAAACAATGATATATTTTTGTATAATTAAATATAACAAGAGTAGATGAAACCGTATTTTCTGTTGAGCTTGCAATGAAATAATCTAGGTGGTAAAATGGCGCAGGATATGCCAAAACCGGAATTGTATGTAATCTATACAGGAGACCGAAAAAGTGTACCTGATACCATAACGCTGAGGAGGGAGTTTTTCGGTGGGGAAAAGATGGCCATTGATGTGGAAGTGAATGTGTTGTATCAGGAAAATGAGACAGATATTATCGGTCAGTATATAATATTCTGCAAAGTATATAATGAACAGAGAAAACGATATGGAAATACAAAACAGGCAGTAACAGAAACGATCCAAATATGTAAAAACAGAAATGTGCTGAAAGAATATCTGGAGAGAGAGGAACAGGAGGTAGTGGGCATTATGATGACATTGATTGTGTAATATCAAAAAATGAAAGATATTTTTCCTGTGTAGATATTATGGAATGAATTTTGGTATTTGCCTCTTCTGCGGATATGCCAATTGCTGTCGGGAAATTGAAACAGAAACAAAACACAGTTCCAAATTCTACAGAAATCGGAGATTTGGAACTGCGGCAAATCCATTCAATAAGTTTCTTCTTCCTCCTCCACAATTCCATAATCAATAACAATATTTTTGGGCGCATTGGGTGGGAGTACTTGTCCAATCATTTCATAATCATAGCGTTTTACTTTGCGAAAAGAATGTATGGGCTCTGGAGCATAAGCAGTCGTAACACATCCATGATATTCGGGTATTTCCGCTAAGTCATCTGTGACATCCCTGACAAGGGCGTCTGTGACCTCATAGATATCACTGCCATATTCTACAGCAACTAATTCATGTTGTTTCACTTGATTGTCTAGATTTCCCAAAGAACGATATAAAACATATTTCATGGATTTACCTCCTGATCTTATAGAATTTACATTAGTATCAATAAGATTATTATATTACTCCGCCAGTTAAATAGCAATGTTTTTACTTGTTTAAATTTCTTTCTGCTGCGTTGTCGTCAATCAATGAAAAATAATTTGTAAGGGGATAAAAACTCAATTTAAAACCTCCTGTATCGCCTTGCGGATATGAGGTACAAAGGTCTGCAGTTGAGAGAGATCACAGGCGTTTAGTTGTTCTTTTGCCTCTGTGCGGCTAGTATAGCCGTTGCTGTAACTGTTTAAGATCAGGAAGATTTTATAGCAGGCGCGGGTATCTGTGATTGTGCGCCAAGGCTGAAAGCTGTGGATCTTATCACAACTATGGCAGGCCTGATAAGTTTTGCCACAGATTTTACAGGTATGGTTTTTGTATTTACTCATAAAATCACCTTTTGGATAGCCGCCTGCATAGTTTGCATGGCAGGCGGCTGTAGAATGAATGGGGCGACGGTCGCCGCCCTAGAATTGCACAGGCTTAAGCAGCGCTGTCATCAGATACAATGATATCAAAGAGCTTTGCATTTTCATCACAGTAGGATTTCTGCAGCTTGTAACTAGCAGCATGTTTTCCTTCAGAAGTCAAGCTCAGTTCTACCGCAGAGGGATCAATCTGTGCTCTCGGAATAGAGATCACACCAGAGTAGACCAGATTGGTATTGCATGGATCGTGGAAGAGTGCATGTACCAACAGGGAACGAACTTCTGGGATGCTGTCAGAAGTCTTAGTGATTTTTACAGTGTTGCCAGTAACAGCGCTGTATCTCACAAAGACACGTCCGGTGACATCTTCAGGAAAAGTGAGAGTTTTGCTGGCTGCATCCAGAAGGAAAGTGCCGTCTGCTGGAGTGCCATTGTCTCCTGCAGCAGATAAAGTATAAGTTTTGCCGAAAGTATTGTCATCATTGATGACTTTTACAGAAGTGATTTCTGCTCCTTGTGTTCCGACTGGAATGTATTTGAGGACAGCTTTGTGCGCGCCGTCGACAGCTACCGTTTCACTGACTGGACGTTTCATTTCCTCGGCCACTTCTTTGGAGCTTCCAAACTGGGAAGCAGCAAGATCCAGTGAAAACAGACTGTTGGTAAAGTCAAATGTTCCAGTCTGGGCATTGTAGAAGGTAGTGATTTCTGCGCCCATAGCGTCGGTAACGGCTGTGCCTGTAGCGGCTGTCTTTAAGCTTGGGCTCTCGATCTGTGTGTATCTGCCCACCAGCTCATTGGTTGCGAGGTCGTATTCCTCTACGGCTCTGATTTTTTCAAGAATTAATTCGTTTGGATTAAATGACATAATATATTCCTCCTTAAAATGTGTGATTGAGACTGTCATGCTAAGATTTTTATTCCCGAGAGCAATGAGCCAAGCAGCCGCGCTTGCGCGGATATTTGGCGAATGCCGCGAGGGTAAGTGCCCTTTGGGTGCAAATACCCCGCCCCTTGGGGCGGAAAGAACGAGCCAGATCATGCCCCGTAGCTTGCTGCGGGGTATTTGACTTGTTCAAAAGGTTTTATTATTTCTTAATGTGACAGCCCTCAGCTGAGAAAGAGTTGTCAATCCAGCTCTCCCAGCCAATTTAACTGTGAGTTAGGGATTTCTTTGAGGTTGATTCCAAAACCAGAATAGCCGCTTTGCAGCAGCATTTCTGCATTTTTAATTTTGGAAATCCGTTTTACGGAATCCAGAAAGGCGTTGATTTTCATATCCCACACTTGACTATGATTGTATTTAAAGCCCTGACAGTTGACCATTGCGGAGACCAGATTTTTAAGCTGGGAAACATAAGGCTTGTCCTTTCCATGCTCATATTCTTCTCTGGCGTCCTCGATAAGAATTTGCTTGGTAGCTTCGTTTGCGGGAATCTGGGCGTTGCGTTTCAGTCCATGCATGTTTCTCAGAATTTCTGCAAATTTCTGATAAATTTGTTCATCAATCAGAATATCTCGTTTTGAATCATACATTACAATCTCTTCGGAGCTGTTTTTTTGAAAAAGTTCAAAATCTGATAATTCTAAATCTCCGGTTATAATGTTTGTTTTTGACGAGTGATAGGGGGGAGCAAGTAAACTGTAAAACAATGTGAAATCACTGATTGTTGTGTAATCAATGCCCATGTCGTCAAGCTGGAATTTTAGGTCTGCGCCAGTGGAAGTTAATGTATAGATCATATTCCAATAAGCTCGTTCTCCATAATCACAGATTTCGTTTAGTGTAGGTTGACGAATGGTGATACCAGGTGCAAGATTGTAATCTTTGCCACGATAAATCAACAATTCATCATCTATAAATTCTTTCAAGTTTTCACCACCTTTCTGTATTAAAGGACCCGTTCTGCTTGGGGCAGGGGGTCCTTGTAAGAAATCCTATATTGTATATATGTAGTCGCCAAAACATATACAAACGTATGTTTTGTAAGGCGTTGCGGCAGTTTTAACTGTGTGGTTAAGTTGTTTCTAATGACAGGAGGTTTTACGTTTCTGGTTGTAGCGGTTGTAAGTACTGTTGCGGGCTTGTCTGCGGCAGGCGTCGCAGAGCTTGCGGTTGTGCTGTCTGTTCTGTAAAAAAAGATTGCCGCAGGCGCAGCGTCCATAAGTGACGCCGCGGCCACTGCTGGCATTGTACAGCCCATAGTATTTTTTCTGATAGTTTTTGAAATAACCATCCAATCCATTACAGAAGTAGCGGATGCAATAGTTATCTTCATTCCAGGCTCCAGCATGAAGCACAAGTTTTTCACTATCCTGATATTCCTCCAAAGGCTTATAGTTTTCAAAGAGTTTACGAAAATATCCATCCGTTATGTGGATAAATTCTTCCCAGCTCAAGGCCATTTTTTCACGGGCAGCGGTTTCTTTTAAAAGCTGGGCTTTTGTAAGCGTGTGTTCTAATGTCTGAGCAAGTTCCAGTGCTGAGAGTGTCCATGTGATTTCTTCCTTTTGCAGGGATGCCTGCCATTGGAAATATAGTTTTTTGGGAAGTCGCAGCAGTTCTAAGTATGGTTTTCGATTACAGATTGTCTCATCAAAAAAATGTGTGTAGAGATTGTTCGCCTTTTGGCGAATCAGGCTGGCAAAATCAGTGTCTTTTGTGGTGGAAGGGCATACCGTACGAGAAATGGAAGTATAGGCAGAAAATACTTGACCGATTTCTGTGTGCAGAAGCTTTGGTTTGATATGAAACGTAATGGGTTTATCCACCAGCTTGCGTGTGTTGGGGTTTTCCCAGATCAGCTTGGAGAAGGAAGTAAAAATTTCCTCGCGCTTTGCCTCTGTTTTGGCAAATTTATAATCTTCTAAAATCTCATACATGTATAAATTCATGGTTCTGCCTCCATTCGATAAAATTTTCCCAGATATTCCAGGCCTTCTTCGGCATTATCCGTTTCCCTGATAGAAAAAGATTGTGCTTTGGGAGAGTTTTCACGCAAGTTTTTTAAAATATAGTCGCCAAAGCCCGACCAGGCAAGCTGTTTGCCTGTGGAAGTGTTGGCATAGCAGGCCTTAATGACATAATTGGCCAGTTCTTCCTCTGAGGAAATGCCCTCCAGTGCTGTGAGCTGTTCCTTGTAAGAATCTACCAGAAGATTGAGTTCTCCAAAATCAGTTTCTCTGCGTTCCTCTTGAATCTCAGAGAGAAGGCTGCGCATATCATCATTAAACTCATTGACTTTATGGCGAATCTGGCGAAATAGCGCTCGGTCAGACAGGGCATAGTTGTGATTGAGAAGAATGTCCCTGTTATCAGTGATCGCAGGATTCCAGAGAATTTTTTGTTTCTCCCAGGTATTGATATAGTCGCACAGTTGATTCATTGGGGAGGGAGAGAAGTAGGCAGGGAGCGGCAGCTTCTTGTCAGGGTCAGAAATTTTGCGGTTTTTTTCTTGAATCTGCTCGTAGGATTTTAATTTTTTTGGATAGTGATAGAGTAAAAACCAGGGCAGTTTTTTTAAATGCCAGCGCAGACTATTATTTAAATGCCAACGAACCCCTGTTTTGATGCTGTCTATTTCTTTTCCCTGAATGATACGCAAAAGCGAACTCATATCTTGGAAACGTTTCTCAGTCTCAGAATCCTTGGGAAGTTTGTTTTCAATGCTCGTGGCGCAGTTGGTAATCTCACCGATTCGAGAATCACGGGTGGCAATTTCATAGTTGATGAGGTTTTGGGCAGTATAGGGTTTACGTTTTGCGGTGGCTTTGTCCGCGATATCGATAATAATGGGTTTCTTGATTCGAGTTCCCATAAGAGCAGGATCACAGCAAAGCAATACAGCATCTCCATCACAGTCTGCGCCGCCTTGTTGGGGCAGGCTAAGGTCGTACATATTGATCATGGCAATATCCTGATCTTCAAATTGAGAAAACCATTGACGCAGTGTCGGGGAGGAGACAAGACGCACCTGATTTACTTCAGAAGGGTCGACCAGCGGAGAACGAAAGGAAAGTGCTTCGCCTTCTGGCAGGCAGGGCGCATAAAATTCTCCTTCTTTGAGGCATCCCACAGGTTCTCTGCCAGCGGCGTATTCCAGATAACCCACCATGTCGCCGACAATCGTATGGTAAAATCCGTCAGCATAAATCTTTCCCAGTTTTGCCTCAGTGATATATTTTTTAAGTTTTCGGTACAAAAACTGTTTTACAGCAGGATCTTTGAGCATACGGCGGTTAATTGTTACCGCTTCCATGTATTTTCCGTAGGTCTGTCCTTCTCGTGCCATCCCCAAAAACATGAGCGCATAAAATTCTTCTCCATTGATGATTTTTTCAAACAAATCTGTGGTGTATTTGGCAAGTTTTAAAATTTTTCCCTCTGGCTGTGGCGACAAAATATCATAAGGAGTTTTTTGTTCCAAATGATTTTGATAGTTTTGATCCCATAAATCAAGACATTGTAAATATTGGAAGTTCATTCTTGCTTTGAGCGGGAAATCCTTACGGTGATGACTGTATTTGCTGATGCCCAGTTTGAAATCATATTTTTTCAGGACGGCAAGATAGTGATTCCAGGCGTCCTTGCCATAAGTCTCAAGGAATATGGAATGTCCTTTGAACATCGTTATGTTCCAGATACAGTCAATATCTTCGATGTTATGGACAGTGCCATAGATATCCGTGATCTGTGAGATACCCATTTCTGCAAAGATTTTTCGAAAAGGGACATAGACAGAAAAGCCTTTTAAAAAGGGGAGGCGAATCTGTGTTCCGGCGGCAGTGTAAGTGAGTCCAAGCGCCTGGCTGACTGTCTGGGCAAATTCAAGTTCATGACAGCCGCAACCGTCAAAGGGGGATAGTGGAATATCCTGACAGCCCTCCGCTATTTCCCGCACTATAATTTCTTTGGATTCTCCGGTGACAGGATCTATAAATTCTTTTTGGCGGTTTACGACATAGCGGATATACTGTTCTTTTAAGATTTTTTGATATTCGCCAATCATTACAATTCTGGGCATGTAGTCTCTGACCAGTGTACAAGAGCTAAACAGCAGGCAGCGCTGCGCCTCGTATTTGGAAATCACACATTCCTGCACAGGTAAATCCATTTGGCTGATATGGTACAGTGAATCAAAAATGTCCTCGGAGACAAAGGCAGTGATACCTTCTTTACTCTGGGAAGCGGATTTTCCAAAGCGCAGGTAGCGTCTGCCATTATAGGAAAATCCATCAGATAAAATGGCTTTCAGATCCTTAGCAGTCTTGGGAGATTTTTTGGCTGCCACCAAGAGCAGTTCTGAGATGTGCTGGGAATCTTTTCCACGCAGGTGTACAATTTGATCAATTAACAGAGAGTCACTTTGAGCAATCAGATACTTTTTTTCCTCTTCCTGGCTTAGCGTAACTTGATAATTTGCATCAATAATGATTTGAATTGGAAGTTTGAGCAAGGTAAATTGACGAGGAGCGGCCTGTTGGCCGCATGTCTGAGATGATAATATCGTTTGTTCCATAAATTTGTATCTCCTTTATTTATGTTTATTTTAAGAGGAAATGAACAAAAAGTTTGTTCGTTTCCAATAGCAGAAGTAGTTCTTGTATCATAAGTCATTGTTTTGGGAAGGAAATACCTTTATGGTTTTAAATGCATTACTTTAAAGGGAATATAACATAGATGGAAAAAAATGTCAATGTGTAGGAACGTTGACTTTTCGCGAACGTTATGTTACATTGTGCACAGTAATGCATTTTGAACGATTGATAGAGAGAGGTATTTGCATGGAAGTATGGAAAAAGATGGAGGAATTTGAGGGGGTCTCTTCCGAATATCAGAAAATTGGCAGTTATATTCGTAAACAGGATCCATTTCGTTATCAGAAGGAATATGGAACGGATTTTATACATTATACCGATGAAAATTTAATGGATATGTTTATCTGTAAATTTGGACATTATAAGCCTTCGGTAATGTCTGTAGTATTTGGAAAATACAGGAAATTTTATCAGTGGTGTGTAAATAGGCATGAGATTGCCTGGAATCCTTTTGAAAATTCTAAATACTTAAGTTATGAATATCTGGTGCGGATGGCTGCGGCAAATGGCAATGTGCCTTATTATTCCAGGGATTATGTGGTAAAGCTCTGTGAAGAGCAGACGGGCTGTCCAGAATACTATAAAGCGATTGCGTTATCATTGTTTGAGGGCGTGAAATCTTATGCTCAGCTTGCAAGGCTGAAATGGACTGATGTGGATCGGGAGCGAAGACGGCTTGTCCTAAAGGAGTGTGAGTTGAAGATTTCAGAAGAGTTATTTGACTCTTATGAAAAGCTTCACAGAGATACTTATTTTCAGGCAAGGGAGGCTCGATTAGCGTTTGATTTGCAGAGCGAAGCGTTGATTTTGCCCTTGGTGCGCCACGGTCAAGAGCATTCTTTGTGCGAGCGCAATTATCGTTATCTGTCCAATGCGATTTCCAGGAGAATGACAGCCTTGGGTTTGTCGGCTTCCGGCCTCTATGAATCTGGCTTGATGCATCGACTGGTAGAAACGTTTGGGAAAGAAGCGATTTTCACATATCTTCTGCCAGAGAATCCTCTGTCTAAAAAAGAAATAAACCAGAAAAACCGAGAGTTAGAGACATTTTTTAAAGAAAATGGCAGTTTTATTTCTGCCAAGGATTTTGCTTTTGATTTTAAAGGTTACGGCTTGCTTTTGAAATATGGTGGAGGGAAAGAAAAATAGATTGACAAACAAATGTTCAGGTTATATAATAGCTTCATAGCAGAACGAACGTTCTAAATTACTGGTCCGTTTTGGGAGGGAAGTATTGTGGAGTTTGAAGCCATTCTTTTAGAACATATGGGAAAGGATATTTACATAGGGATGGAGAATTCAGAGGAACAAAAGCGGCAGGAGGCTATGTTTGAGAATTATCAGTTATTGTCACCGCAAGGGGACAGATATGATGGTACAGATACAGGGCTTCTCTGTTCTGGAAATAGTCGCAAAGATGGTATAAGATTGGAGATGAAGGCCAGGATTCAGCGCTTAAGCCGTCTATTTGATATGATTGATATTGAAGCAAGATATCAGAGGTATTTTTACCATATTTATATTATGAATTGTATGGATATACAGGGGAATTGCCTGTTTGCACATCAGATGGAGTGACTACCGCCGCAAGAACGCCAAAACGTTCTTGAAAAATGCAGTTAAATTTTTTTTAATTTATTTGAAGATAATTGTTATCGTTCCTCGTTATAATAAACAGACAGATAGTGAAAAACCACCGGATTGAGTGGAATCAGACAAACAGAAAAGGGGGCGGATAGAATCGATAAGGAAGAATATTTTGGCTACCTCTTAGATACATACGAACGGCTGGTATATTCCATTTGCCTGAAGATGACAGGAAACCAATTTGACGCAGAAGATTTGACACAGGAAACTTTTTTATCTATTTATAAAAATCTGGCCACTTTTCAGAGGGATTATGAAAAGGCATGGGTTTGCAGAATTGCCACCAACAAGGGGCTGGATTTTCTAAAAAGCGCAGGAAGGCGCAGTGAACCAAAGGAAGATACGTATTTTGAAGAATTGAAGGACCAATCAGCAAGCCCGGAGGAGGCTTATTTACAACAGGAATCCAAAGAGTATGTTTACACTATCTGTCAAAGTCTGAAAAGTCCTTATAAAGAAGTTGCTACAGAACATTTCTATCGGGAAAAGACAGCAAAGGAGATTGCAGAGCAGACGGACAAGGGAATTAAGACCGTACAAACACAGATTTATCGAGCCAAGGGAATGATACGTAAAATGATGGAAGGGAGGGCGATGCGATGACAGTAGGAACACATAAGATAGCCGTACAGGAGAGAGACAGCATGCAGACAGGACATATTAGCAAAGAATTGTTCTGTGACTGGCAGGCAGGGCGCATGAAGCAGCCAGAGGAAGAAAGATTCCTTGGACATATCGGTGTCTGTACATTTTGTGCTGGACAATTGGGAAACTGGATGGAAGAAGGAATTTTAGAAATAACAGTAGCAGAGGAGCCAGGAAATGTGCAGGAATTGACATCAGTCACAGAATGTTCCAATCAATCGCACCATCCGCTGTTATCAGAACCGCCCGGCTATCTAAAGGAAGAGATCTTGCACAGGACGCGCCAAATGGATGTACAGGCGGCACTTCATTTGAAAGAGACGTCACAGAAGATGCAGTTGGTACTATACAGTTTAAAGGTGGGGCTTGCAGTGATGGCATCCATATTCTTGCTGATGGTGACTGCGAATGTTCAGAATATGGACTTTGAGGCTGTCCGCACAGAGCAAATGCAGCAGCAGAGGAAAGCGCGGGAACATGATCAGCAAATGGATATCACTGGTACGCTGAAACAGAAAAGTGGAGAGATCTCCACATTGTTAAATAATTTGAGCAATGGTTTGTTCCGCATAGGAATGCCAGAGGACGAAAATGAGATCAATCAGGAGGTAACAAGATGACAAAGAAAAAAAGTGGATTTTTAACCTTTTGCTTTTCCCTGATCCCTGGGGCAGGGGAGATGTATATGGGATTTATGAAGCAAGGTATCAGCATTATGGCCTTGTTCTGGCTGTTGATTTTTTTGTCGACATTTCTTAGTTTGGGACCAATACTTTTTATATTACCCATTTTGTGGTGTTATAGTTTTTTCAATGTTCACAATATCAGAGGGATGTCTGACGAAGAATTTTATGCCTTACAAGATGATTATTTATTTCATATGGACAGAGTTCTGTTTATCAATCACTGGGGCAGAAAGCAGAATAATGTGTTTGCAACAGTTATGATTTTCATTGGTGTTGTGCTGTTGTGGGATAATGCAACAGAATACATGCGTTGGCTGTTTCCGAGTGAGATTTATTGGGGTGTGATTGAGAATATTCCTCAACTGGTAGTTGCATTGTTCTTAATCTGGGCTGGTTATTCTATGATTCGAGGCAAGAAAAAAGAACTGGAAGATAAATCAATGGAACGGGAGGAGAGATAGTATGAGGACCAGAAGAGTTGGCAGTATTACCTGTGGTCTATTAATGATATTTTTTGGGATTTTGTTTATGGTTCATATGATTTATCCCCCACTGTCTTTGGGCGTGATTATGCGTCTATGGCCCTTGATTTTGATTTCACTAGGTGCAGAATTGATTGCCTCAAACATTCATAAGCAGGAGGAAAAAGAAGAGTTATTAAAATATGATAAGGGGGCGATTTTCTTAGTGTTTGTATTGGCTTGTTTTGCGGCATTGATGGGAGTGATCGAATATACTATGAACTATGTAGCTCAATACAGCATTCTTTGATAAATGATAAAATTTTAACACAATCGGCATAGTAATGATGGCGCGTGATCAAAGAAGAAAAGCTCTGAATCTTTTAGAAAAGAAGATTCAGAGCTTTTTATCTTATAGGAAATTCCTTCGGATTTCTGCTTTGCAGGAATCTTTGTTCATGGACAGAACAATATATATGTCAAAATGACTAAAATTCTTTTGTTATACAAAAAAAATTGTATATAATGTTGAAAAAGTATGGAAAAGTGATACAATAAAAGTGATAAAAGTAATTGTAAAAGATGGGAAAAACCAGGAGAAAATATATGGGAAAGACAAAATCAATCAATCTGATAGATAAAGAAGAATTTGAAGTTATTATGGAAGTGTTTGCAAAATGTACGGATGATTACTTGTTTTTGTTTGACCTGGATAAAGATGAGTACAGTATTTCAGAACGGGCAGTAGAGAAATTTGATTTGCCAGGTAGTCATTTTGCGAATGCAGGGGTAATATTGGAGAAGATCGTTTATCCAGAGGATATGCCGGGATTAACGCAAGATTTGGAGAGATTAAAGAATGGAGAGAGTGAAGATCATAATCTGGAATACCGCTGGATAGACCGGAAGGGGAAGATTGTGTGGATTAGCTGTCGTGGTGTGGTGATTGAGGATGGGACAAAGGAACAAAAGACAAAGATCCTCATTGGCAGGGTGACAGAGATCGGCAGTAAGCGCAAGGCAGACAATGTGACAGGATTGTTTGCAGAGCGGCAGTTACAGATTGACTTTAAGAGAATTCGCAAGAAGGGGCTTCAAAAAGAAGGTGTGATTCTGCGAATTGGGGTGGATAATTTTAAGGAAATCAATGAACGCTATGGAATGGATACCGGAGATGCAGTGTTAAAAATGATTGCAGAGTGTATGGAGCAGGTGAGAGGAGAAGACCGTTGTTATAAATTGGGGGGAGATGAATTTGTACTTTTGATTGCTGGCGGAGATACCCAACAGGCAAGAAAACGCTATCACAAAGTGCGGATTTTGATTGAAGAGCAGCGCAAGATGCAGGGATATCAAAATTTTTATACCATTTCTTGCGGAGTTGTAGGATTTTCTTATGAGAGTGCAGAATTTGACAGATTATGTGGGTATTCTGAATTTGCGCTCAGTATGGCAAAGAAAAATGGTAAGAATTGTTCCTATATCTATAATATCAAGGACTATGAAGCCTATTTAAAGAGTATTAAGATCCAAGAAATGCTTCGTTATTCTGTGAATCATGATTTTGAGGGGTTTCAGGTGTACTATCAGCCAATTGTTTCCGTGGAAAAAGAGGAGATTGTAGGTGCAGAGGCGCTGCTGCGCTTTACTTCAGCAGAATATGGAATGCTTTCCCCAACAATCTTTATTCCTATTTTAGAGGAGAGTGGACTGATCATACCAGTGGGGGAATGGGTCTACCAGACAGCAATGCGCCAGAGTATGGAGTGGCAGAAATTGGTGCCCAATTTCAGAATTAATATCAATCTGTCCTTTATTCAGATCTGTAAGTCGGATGTGGTCAGCGGTATTATGTCATCCATTGATGAATTAGGGATTGATCCTTGTACGGTATTGTTTGAATTTACCGAGAGCGGCATGATTTCCTATGATGATTCGGTACAGCAGTTGTTGGATGTGTTTAATGAAAATCAAGTGAAGATTGCACTAGATGACTTTGGGACAGGTTATTCTTCTCTGGCATATCTGCAGAATCTGCGGGTAAATCTGCTCAAATTAGACCGCAGTTTTACCTCAAAAGCTGTGTCAAATGAATTTGATTATAACTTGATTGGCCATATTGTGAATATGGCTCACAGTGTAGGACTGAAGGTGTGTTTTGAGGGAATTGAAACTGAGGAGGAACTTCAGATACTTAAGAAATTGGAACCAGATTACATACAGGGTTTTTATTATGGCAAGCCTGTAAATGGGGAAAAGTTTTATCAGGATAATTTAAAGAGATATGAAGAAAAAGCAGGAACAGGGAGTTCTTGAGGCGGAAAGGAAATCTTCTGACTGGTATAAACTTAAGCTGACAAAAAACAAGCAGTAACACATATTGTGAATGGAAATAGGAATCAACAACTTAATAAAACAAAGCAAGGGCTGCCAAGATTTACATTGTAATTAGGGCAGCCCTTAGGCTATAAATATTATTTTAGATATATTTCTTTACAATCTCCATAAATTTATCATGATTTTCTTTGATAAATTGTTCATAAGTCTGGCCACAGGAGGCGATTGCTTTGCCAAGTTCCGCCAAAAATTCTGGAATTTCGGATTCTAACATCACGCCTAAATCTTCCCCGAAGGCTTCTTCACCCTGGAACTCGCAGCCATTTTCATAGACAGCAAAGGCTGGTTTCGGGCCGTCAGGCGTCTGCTTAACACCCCCGCGGAATCCAAGAGGTGCAATCTGGTGTGCAGAACAAGAAGACGGGCAGCCAGAAACATGGATTTTTGGCAGTACGCCATCTGCAAAATTCTCTTGGCGAACTCTCTCTACACAGGCATGGAGTAAGCTCTGTGAATCTCTTGCACCTACTTGGCAGATTGAAGCGCCAATACAAGCGACTGAAGATTCAAAAGTATTCTGTGCACTGTCTTCGGTGAGCGCAAGAATTTTTTCTGCCTCTGAAGATGTAAGGTTAATGATGTACATGCTTTCATCTGGTGACAGGCGTACTCGTACATCTTCCATTGGAAGAATAGTATCATATAATTTTCGGAAAAACTCTGGTTTGGGGCTGCCTCCAACCGGATGATAGCTGACAGCATAAAGACCGGGCTGCTTCTGGGAAATGGCTCTGGGGTTGTCCACGGAACCGCCGTTACCTTGTTTCTTGATTTCAGGGATTGTGGTATTTAGATCTAGATTTTCCTCAGCAAGTATCTTAGACAACTTGTCCTGGTATGCTTTGATATAGCCCTCAGTTCCCAAGGTTTCTTGCATAAAACGGGTACGGGCAGCACCACGGTTTTCATAATTGCCATGTGCAGTAAAAGTGTCTACCATAGCTTTGATGTAGTAAAGGATTTTGGAAGGCTCCACATCAGAGGCCACCTGTGCGCCCATTCTGGGATTGCGTCCGAGACCGCCGGCGCTGTAGACGTCAAAGTTGCCATTTTCTTTGGCCACAAAGCCTAAGTCACGGAATGTGGCATGGGTAACATTTTCCTTGCAGTTTGAGAAGCAAACCTTTAATTTTCTGGGCAATTTTACAGTTTTGATAAATCCTAACAGATAATCAGCAGCTTCCTTTGCATAAGGGAGGACGTCAAAATATTCACCCTGCTGCACTCCAGAAAGGGGGGAACACATTACATTGCGGGGAAAATCGCCGCCGCCGCCGCGGGTAATGATTCCATGATCAAAGGCTTCTTCAATCAGAGCACATACTTGTGCTGCAGAAAGGTTGTGAAGCTGCAGACTCTGGCAAGTCGTGATATGTGCAAGTGAGATATCATATTTTTCAATACTGTCAGCGATAAAACTCAGATGTTCCTTGGTCACTTCCCCTCCGCTGAGGCGCAGGCGGAGCATACTGGCATTGCCGCCTCTTTGCGCATAACTGCCAAAGCCGCCAGAAAAGCCTTTATATTGTGCTACATTGATTTCTTTTTTGTAAAATTTTTCTGTCATTTCATGAAATTCTTTTAAATCTCCACGAAACTCTTCTACATGGTCTGTCATGATTACCTCCTGATAAAATGAATTCGTTGTTCAGGCATTCCCTTTTATGATACCCATCTTATAAGGAATTTAACAGAAAAAGGGAAAATACCAAATTTTAATACAATTGAAATTTTGTTTGTATATAGTTTACCAGATTTTGTATAATAAAAATAGTATTTTTTTAAAATATGGTAACTATTCAGAACACCAAGCCGCAGGACATGCCGGCAGAGCTGTCATATGCCTCGAAAGAGGGTTTTGAATAATTACAAAATATGATACAATGGTTCCTGCAATATGGGGAAAGTATGATATAGAATCAAGAGAATGATAGTTTAAAAATGGAGAGGAAACTTATGAGAAAAGCAGTATTTTTTGATATTGATGGAACAATTTGGGATGAGAAACATCAAATCCCAGACAGTACAAGAGAAGCATTTCGAAAGATGAAAGATCAGGGTCATTATCTATTTATCAGCAGTGGCAGAACCAGAGTATTTATTCCAGATCAGGAGTTGATGCCTTTGGGATTTGACGGTATACTGGCGGGCTGCGGCACTTACGGGGAATTTCAAAGTGAAGTAAAATTCTATCATCAGATTGCTTTGGAGGAAATACAGCGGGTCAATCGTTTTTTGCAGAGTTTAGATGCGTCGTATATTCTGGAGGGAAGGTATTTCTTATATCTGGACGCAGAGCGTTTTCCAAAAGAATCTCCGTTTCCGCAGGAAATGAAGGGAGAATTGGGGGAGAAGATGCTGCGCGTAACAGGGAATGAGGACAGCCTGGAAGTCAGTAAATTTTGTGTCAATTATCTAGAAGATTCTGAAAAACAAAAAGAACTGGAACGAGTATTGGAACAAGGCTATACAATCATCCACCGGGGCGGAAATTTTATGGAGATCGTGCCAAAAGGGTTTCACAAGGCAACTGGGATCCAGGAGATTTGTAAGATACTTGGAATTGACCATACAGATACGTATTCATTTGGAGACAGTACGAATGATTTGGATATGCTTCAATATACGGCACACTCTGTGGCTATGGGGGATGGGATGCAGCAGGCAAAGGACGCAGCCGAGTATGTGACAGCGCCTTTATGGGAGGATGGTATTTATCAGGCCTGCAAATATTATGGGCTGATTTAGATGATCAATTGACATTTCAGGAGGAATTTTATGAAAAATATTGCGATTGTGACAGGCGCCAGCAGTGGGCTTGGACGGGAATTTGTGAAATTATTATTAAAAGAAAAGGAATTGGATCAGATCTGGGCAGTTGCCAGGAGAAAACAGAAGTTAGATCAGCTTGTTGAGAAATATGGAGATAAGGTAAAGACATACACAATTGATTTATCAGATCAGGATGCCATTCTGGAATTTGGGGAGCTGATAAAAAAGAAAAAGCCAAATATCCGTTATCTGATCAATAATGCAGGATATGCAAAATTTTGTTCTTATGATGGCTTGTCTGTTATGGGAACAATAAATATGATTGATGTAAACTGCAGTGCACCTGTGGCATTGACACTTCTTGCGCTGCCATATATGAGGAGAGGAAGCCATATCTTGAATATTTCTTCTCAAGCATCGTTTCAGCCGCTGCCCTATCAAAATGTTTACAGTTCCACAAAAGTATTTCTGAGGAATTATACAAGAGCCTTGCATGTGGAGCTGAAAGGTAGGGGTATCTCAGCAACGGCAGTATGTCCTGGCTGGATGCGCACGGCATTGTATCAGCGTGCGAAGGTTGGGGCAAAAAAAACGGTAAATAATTTTTTGGGTATGGTGACGCCAGATAAAGTGGCTAGAAAAGCACTGTGCGATGCTAAGAGAAATCGGGATATGTCAGTCTATGGTATCTATACGAAATCGTGTCATGTGGCTGCAAAAGTGCTGCCCCAGAAAACAACAATGAAAATATGGATGATGCAGCAAAGATTTTGATATAACTTTTAAGGAATGATAGGCATATGTACTGTCAACTAAAGTTTGAACGTTCTGAATTGCTGTTTTCAGGGGGCTGAATAGTTACATTTAAGAAAGTTTTTAGAAAGTTTAGATTTTCGACATTGACAAATACTGGGAAAAGGAATAGTATGGACTGCAAACCGAAAATATTAGGGAACAGATGATTGTATTCTGAAAATTTTGCAAACAAAAGGAGAGAGAGATGGGAAAAATATTAAAATACCTTAGTGAACACAAATCCATAATATTTGCGATTTTCTTACTGCTGATTGTGCAGGCGTACTGTGATCTGTCACTGCCTCAGTATATGTCTGATATTGTGGATGTTGGGATTCAGCAGAGTGGTATTGAATATGCCGTTCCAGAAAAAATGCGGCAGGAGACGATGGAAAATCTCTGTTTGTTCATGTCTGAGGGGGATGCCGCAAAGTTAAGAGAATCTTATCAGAAGTTATCAGATGGAAATTTGGAATTAACGCTTCGGGATAAAGAGGATTTACAGGAATTGGAGGAACTTTTGGGGATGCCAATGGTTGTCATGTCTTCCATAACAGAGCAGACAGGTATGGATATGGATACCCTCAAAGCGCTAATTGACAGCGGGCAGATGACGAGAGAACAAATTTTACAGTCTGAAGCGCAAGCAGAGGAAAATATGGGAGATATGAGTGAATCTATCATTTCCCAGCGGGCCCGATTGGCAGTCAGAGAAGAATATGAGGCATTGGGCTATCATATGGAAGATTATCAGAATCGCTATATGTTGCGCACTGGGGGAAAGATGTTAGCGATGGCAGTTTTGATGACGCTGGCTTCTATTGTAGTGGGTTTATTTGCCTCTCGGGTTTCCGCTAAGATTGGTATGGATCTTAGAGGCAGAGTGTATCAGAAGGTTGTCAGTTTTTCTAATAGTGAGATTGAGCAATTTTCAACCGCATCCCTGATTACCAGAAGCACCAATGATATTCAGCAAGTGCAGATGGTCTGTGTATTGTTGCTGCGGATGATTCTTTATGCGCCCATTATCGGTATCGGAGGTGTGGTTAAGGTTATCGGCACTAAGACTGGAATGGGATGGATTATTGGCGTTGCTGTGGGGAGTATTATTCTATTAGTAGGTATATTGATGTCTGTCACCATGCCAAGATTTAAAAAGATGCAGACGCTGGTAGACCGTCTGAATTTGGTTTCCAGAGAGATTCTCACAGGAGTTCCTGTAATCCGTGCATTTTCCAGAGAGAGATTTGAGGAGAAGCGTTTTGCAGGCGCTAATCGTGATCTGATGAAGACACAGCTCTTTACCAGTCGCGTGATGTCATTGATGATGCCAGCGATGATGTTGATTATGAACAGTATCACAGTGCTGATTGTCTGGTTTGGCTCTAAGGGAGTAGATCTGGGAAATCTGCAGGTCGGTGATATGATGGCCTTTATCACTTATACCATGCAGATTGTAATGGCATTTTTGATGATTACTATGATTTCTGTGATGTTGCCCCGCGCAGGTGTGGCTGCTAATCGTATTGAGGAAGTTATTCAGACTAAGGCAACCATTTTGGATCCAGAGCAGCCCGAAGATGAGCGGGAAGGAGACTGGCATGGGGAAGTGTCATTTGAAGATGTCAGTTTCCGTTATCCAGGTGCAGAGGAAGATGCACTCTGTCATATTTCCTTTTTGGCAAAACCAGGCCGGACCACAGCGATTATTGGCAGTACTGGCTGTGGAAAATCGACATTACTGAATCTGATTCCCAGATTTTATGATGTGACATCAGGTAAAATTATGGTCGATGGCGTAGATATCCGCAAAATGAGCCAGAAAAAACTGCGCAGTTTGATCGGTTATGTGCCTCAAAAGGGAGTGTTGTTTTCTGGAACAATTGCTTCTAATATTCAGTTTGCTGGAAATGTATCGGATGTGCAAATGAGGGAGGCGGCACAGATTGCACAGGCAGAAGATTTTATCAATGAGAAGGAAGATCAATTTGAAAGTCCGATTGCGCAGGGAGGTACAAATGTCTCCGGCGGACAGAAACAGCGCCTGTCTATTGCCAGAGCGATTGCCAAAAATCCAAAAGTATTTCTGTTTGACGATAGTTTCTCCGCTTTGGATTACAAGACAGATGTGACATTGCGCAAAGCGTTGCAGGAGAAAACAGCAGACGCCGCTGTGATTATTGTTGCGCAGCGTATCAGCACCATTTTACATGCAGATCAGATTATCGTGCTGGAAGATGGCAGTGTTGCTGGGATCGGAACGCATGAAGAACTGCTTAAGTCTTGTGAAACCTATCAGGAGATTGCAAGATCACAGCTCTCAGAACAGGAACTTAAGAGTCAAGGAGGTGCAGGTAGATGAGTGAACATAAACGTCCAGCGAGAATGGGTCACGGGCCTGGTGGGATGGCGCCTGGGGAGAAGGCAAAAAATTTTAGAGGTACCGTAAAAAAGTTACTTCAATATATGGGGCGTTATAAGATCGGTGTATTGGTGGTTTTGATTTTTGCGGTGGCTTCCACAGTGTTTGGCATCGCTGGCCCTAAAATCTTAGGAAATGCCACTACGGAATTATTCAATGGATTGGTGGCCAAGGTATCAGGCGGCGGAGCAATTGATTTTGGTAAAATTGGAGAGATTTTGTTATTCTTGTTGGCAATCTATTTATTTAGTGCCCTGTGTTCGTTTGTGCAAGGTATTATTATGACTGGAATTACTCAGAAGGTTTGTTTTCGTTTCCGAGAGGATATCTCAAAAAAAATAAACCATATGCCTATGAAATACTTTGAATCCAGAACCGTGGGAGAGGTGTTGTCCCGCATTACCAATGATGTAGATACACTTGGACAGGGGTTAAATCAGAGTGTGACACAGCTTATCACATCTGTTACCACATTGATTGGAATTTTGGTGATGATGTTAAGTATCAGTCCGCTGATGACTTTGATTGCATTTGTGATTCTTCCAGTGTCTGGGATTTTAATTGGCATTGTGGTCAAATTTTCTCAAAAATATTTTATTGCACAACAGAAATATTTGGGAAAGATCAATGGCCAAGTGGAAGAAGTCTACAGCGGACATAATATTGTCAAAGCATTCAATAAAGAGGAAGATATGCTGCGGGAATTTAATGAGACAAATGATATTCTGTTTCAGTCCGCATGGAAGTCTCAATTTTTGTCTGGTATGATGCAGCCAATCATGAGTTTTGTGGGAAATCTTGGTTATGTGGCGGTTGCCGTACTGGGTGGTATACTTGCGATTCGGGGCAGCATTGAGGTGGGAGAGATACAGTCTTTTATCCAATATGTGCGCCAGTTTACCCAGCCAATTGCGCAAGTTGCGCAAGTGTCCAATATGTTACAGTCAACGGCTGCGGCCGCGGAGCGTGTCTTTGAGTTCTTAGAGGAAGAGGAAGAGGATGTTGCCGCAGAACATCCAGTCAAACTTGCCAAGATGGAGGGCAGAGTTACTTTCGAACATGTTCAGTTTGGATATGATAAGGATAAGATTATTGTCAATGATTTTAATTGTCAGGTGGAACCAGGGCAGATGGTGGCAATTGTCGGGCCTACTGGTGCGGGCAAGACTACTATGGTAAAGCTGTTGATGCGTTTTTATGATGTACTGCAAGGAAGTATTAAGGTAGACGGACATGATCTGAGAGAATTTGACCGCAGTGACCTGAGAGAAAATTTCGGTATGGTGCTTCAGGATACCTGGCTTTTTAAAGGCACGATCATGGAAAATATTCGCTATGGCAGACTAGACGCCACAGACGAGGAAGTGATTGCAGCCGCCAAAGCTGCACATGCCCACCGTTTTATCTCTACCTTGCCTGGCGGTTATCAGATGGAATTAAATGAGGACGCCAGCAATGTTTCACAGGGACAGAAGCAGTTATTGACGATTGCGCGGGCGATTTTGGCAGATAATCCAATCTTGATTTTGGATGAGGCCACTTCTTCTGTGGACACCAGAACGGAGGAACGGATTCAGAAGGCCATGAATAACTTGATGAAGGGCAGAACTAGCTTTGTGATTGCCCATCGTCTTTCTACCATTAAGGATGCAGATGTGATTCTGGTAATGAAGGATGGGGATATCATTGAGCAGGGAAATCATCAGGAATTGTTAGCCAAGAATGGCTTCTATGCGGAGCTTTACAATTCTCAGTTTGAGGCGGCATAGAAGATAGAAATAAATATTTTTTAGACGGAGCTGTGGCGCTAATATATTCATTCGTCCTTGTAAGTTATGTTGGTGCCACAGCTCCTTGTTTGTGAAAATATTATTTTTTGAGTTGTAAGCCATCTTTGAAAGCTTCGCCTACTCTTTCAGTTACTTTATAATATCCATGTGTGTATGGGTCAAAGGCGATAGCATTTACCAGTGACATGTCAACTTTACCATCAACCATAACAGTTTCGTCTGCAGTAACATTAACTACCTTGCCAATCACGCCACATCCATATTTTCCATCCTGATATTCAATAAATTCACATTCTAAACAGAGTGGAAATTCATTGATGATTGGTGCGTCTATAATCTCGGATTTGCTGGCAGTAAGACCACTATTTTCCAATTTTTGGGCAACTTTATTGCCTGACTCAACGCCAAAATAGTCTGCTTCCACGACATGAGCAGCATCGGCAATACTGACAGTAAAAGCCCCTCTTTTTTTGATATTTTTAACTGTTTTGTGTGTTTCAGACAACTTCAGAGCTACATTGCCTCTTTCCTGCATAGTACCCCAGGCAGCATTCATAACATTAACACTGCCATCTTCATTGTAAGTTGCCACCATTAATACTGGCATTGGAAAGATACCTTCGGTTAGATTAAGTTTCATTCTCATTTTAATTACCTCTTTTCTCATATGGAATGGATGGGATTTTTGTCTGCATATATAATTATAATTGGTAATGTAAAAAATACAAGTAGTATCTTGTAACTTAGTATTGAGGTGACAATCTCCTTTTTCTTGACTTATGTCCAGTGACGTGATAGGATAAGATACGGCACTATATCTTGTGTTTATAAATAGAGAAAAACACAAAAACCAACTATATATTCGGCTTTCACTGATAGCCAGACGCATAGTTGTGTGGGGGAAATGGCACAGCAAAGAGGAAAAGAGGAGAAAGGATGGAAAAAGATTTTAAGGTAATCAAGAAGGATGGCACAAAAGAAGAGTTTAATGTGCAGAAAGTTGTCGTGGCGGTAAATAAATCTGCTTATCGTGCTTTGATTAAATTTACAGATGAGGAATTGCAATTTATTTGCCAGTTTGTGGAAGAAAAAGTGGAATCTATGGGGCTTAAGGAAATTAAGATTGCCCAGATGCACAATATTGTGGAGGGCGCCTTGGAGAAGGTGAATCCGACTGTGGCCAAGAGCTATCGGGATTACCGCAATTATAAGCAGGATTTTGTGCAGATGTTGGATGAGGTCTATAAAAAGAGCCAATCTATTATGTACATAGGGGATAAGGAAAATTCTAATACAGACAGCGCCTTGGTCTCCACAAAGCGGAGTTTGATTTTTAATCAGCTCAATAAGGAATTATATCAGAAATTTTTTATGACGACTGAGGAAATCCAGGCGTGTAGAGATGGTTATCTCTATGTGCATGATATGTCGGCAAGACGTGATACCATGAACTGCTGCCTGTTTGATGTGGAAAATGTGCTGCGCGGCGGTTTTGAGATGGGGAATTTATGGTACAATGAGCCAAAAACGTTGGATGTTGCCTTTGATGTGATTGGGGACATTGTTTTAAGCGCTGCAAGTCAGCAATATGGCGGTTTTACTGTGCCATGTGTTGAGAAGATCCTTGAGCCTTATGCAGAAAAATCTTATCTGAAATACAAGAGCCGTTATCAGGAGCTGGGGTTGAGTGAGGAGCGTGCAGAAGAGGAAACCATGAAGGATATTGCCAGGGATTTAGAACAAGGAGTTCAGGGATGGGAATACAAGTTTAATTCTGTATCTTCCAGCCGTGGCGATTATCCATTTATCACCATGACATTTGGAACTGGAACGGGACGTTTTGCGAAAATGGCCTCTATTGCCATGCTCAATGTCCGCAGGAATGGTCAGGGGAAAGCATCTTGTAAAAAGCCGGTATTGTTTCCCAAATTGGTATTTCTGTATGATAAAAATCTCCACGGACCAGGAAAGGAGTTGGAGGATGTCTTTGAGGCAGGGATTGAGTGTTCTAGAAAAACGATGTATCCAGATTGGCTGAGTTTGACAGGGAAAGGCTATATTGCCAGTATGTACAAGCAGTATGGGGAAATTATCAGTCCAATGGGATGCCGTGCGTTTTTGTCGCCCTGGTATGAGCGTGGCGGCAGGAATCCAGCCGATGACAAAGATCATCCAGTATTTGTGGGACGCTTTAATATCGGTGTAGTCAGTCTGCATCTGCCAATGATTTTGGCAAAATCCAGGCAGGAGAGCAGAGACTTCTATGAGGTTCTTGACTATTATTTGGAATTGATTCGCCAGCTTCATATCCGTACCTATGCTTATCTGGGAGAAATGCGTGCCAGTACCAATCCCCTGGCCTATTGTGAGGGAGGTTTTTATGGGGGGCATTTGGGAATTCATGATAAGATCAAGCCCTTGTTAAAGACGGCCACAGCTTCTTTTGGAATTACAGCATTTAATGAGCTGCAAAGACTGTACAATGGAAAATCTTTGGTAGAAGATGGACAGTTTGCGATTGAAGTGCTTGAACATATCAATCAGAAAATTGATCAATACAAGAAAGAGGATGGAAATCTCTATGCGATCTATGCAACGCCGGCGGAAAATCTTTGTGGTCTGCAAGTAAAACAGTTCCGTAAAAAATATGGTATTGTGGAAAATGTTTCTGACCGTGAGTATGTCAGCAATGGATTTCATTGCCATGTGACAGAAGATATCACTCCCATTCAAAAGCAGGATTTGGAATATCGTTTTTGGGAACTCAGTAATGGCGGTAAGATTCAGTATGTGAAATATCCGATTGACTATAATGTGGAGGCTGTAAAGACGCTCGTGCGCCGTGCAATGGAGATGGGCTTTTATGAAGGGGTAAATTTGTCTCTTGCCTACTGTGATGATTGCGGCCATCAGGAGCTTGAAATGGATGTATGTCCCAAATGCGGCAGCCGCAACCTGACTAAAATCGATCGTATGAATGGGTATCTGTCTTATTCCAGAGTAAAGGGAGATACCCGTCTCAATGATGCAAAAATGGCGGAGATAGCAGAACGAAAGAGTATGTAAGGAGACTTGAAATGAGATACCACAATATTACAAAAGATGATATGCTTAACGGTGACGGGCTTCGGGTAGTCTTATGGGTGTCTGGTTGTTCTCATTGCTGCACAGATTGTCAAAATCCTATTACCTGGGATCCCAACGGCGGGCTTGTGTTTGACGAGGAGGCAAAACGGGAAGTATTTGCAGAATTGTCGAAAGATTATATTTCTGGGATTACCTTGAGCGGCGGAGATCCACTGTACTTTGGAAATCGTTTGGAGATTCTCAAACTGGCAAAGGAGATGAAGCAGTTATTTCCTACAAAGAGCATATGGCTTTATACCGGATTTGTGTGGGAAGCTATTTCGGGATTGGAAATCATGAATTATTTAGATGTGTTGGTGGATGGAGAATTTATAACAGAGCAAAAAGATACCCAGCTCTACTGGCGGGGAAGCGCGAATCAGCGTGTGATTGATGTTCCGGCAAGTCTAATACAAAGAAAAATAGTGCTTCATTGTGAATAATGCATAAATATATTGACAAAAAACAAAGAAAATAGGATAATTATTCTATAAGATTATAGAGCCGGGAGATGGAGAACATGAAAAATAGTGAAGTTACAAAAGAAAAAAGTGGCAAAGGGATGAAAAGCTTAGCGATGATGGTAGTCTTGGTGGTGTTTTTATTGATTGCTGGCACTGCTGCCTGTCTGGGTGGGCTTGGGATCTTTTTTCTGCGGCAGTCAATGACAGAGTTTGTCGGTGACCATGAGGAAACTAAGATCGAAGATTATCGAACTGAGATCAAATCACAGGTTCAGTCCGCTATGGCTATTGTGCAGGGATATTATGACAAGGCATCCAATGGAGAATTGTCAGAGAAAAAGGCACAAGGTTTTGCCAAAGAAGCGATTCGCAATATGCGCTATCGCGATGATGCATCCGGCTATATATGGATTGATGGTGCAGATGGTGTATTGATCATGCATCCGATTCTCTCAGAACAGGAGGGAACCAATCGTATTGATATGACAGATCCCAATGGCGTCAAGATTACCGAGGGTATTATCAAAGCGGCAGAAAGCGGAGATGGTTTCCATGAGTTTAGTTTTACCAAGGCAGATGGGACCACGGTAGCGCCTAAGATTGCTTATTCACAGAAATTTGAACCTTGGGGCTGGGTAGTTGCAACTGGAAATTATGTGGATGATATGAATGAGGAGATTGAGATCTCCAAGCAGCAAATCAATCATGAGTTAAAAAATATGATCACTGTTTTCAGTGTGGCAATTGTCGTGATTTTATTGAGTGCATTTGTTGTATCTCTGTTTTTTGGAAAGAGACTGACGATTGGAATTCAGCGGATTGAGAGTCATTTACATAAAGCAGCAGAAGGAGATTTGTCTTTTGAGATTGAACCCAAATTGATGAACAGGGCAGACGAACTCGGCAAGATTGCCCGTTCCCTGGATGGGGTGAAAAACTCTCTGGCAAGTATGATTGGGAATGTAAGCAGTACCGGAAATCATCTAAAAGAGAGCAGTGAGAAATTCAGTCAGAAGTTTGAGACGATCAGCAGCAGTATAGAAAATGTGAACACTGCTATTGAAGAACTTGCCTTAGGTGCAACCAGTCAGGCGGCGGAGACTGAGACAGTCAATAATAAGATTACAGAGCTTGGCGGCGTCATTGAGGTGGAAGAACAGGGAGTAGAAAAGCTGGAGCATTCTGTTTCCAGTATGATGCAGTATTCTACAGGAGCTTCTGAGAGTATTGACCTTCTCAATAAAATTACAGAGATCACGATCAAGGCAATTGAGACTGTATATGAGCAGACAAATAAGAATAATGAGTCCGCAGCAAATATCAATAAAGCGGTTGAGATTATCAAAGGATTGGCAGAACAGACAAATTTATTGTCCTTAAATGCCAGTATTGAGGCTGCAAGAGCAGGCGAGGCCGGTAGAGGATTTGCTGTTGTGGCAGAAGAGATCCGCAATCTTGCAGAAGAATCTGCTGACAGCGCCCAGGAGATCGAGGGAATTGTACAAGAACTGATTGGAAATGTTGCAGTATCAGTAGATAATATGCAGGTAGTAACCAAAAATGTTCAGGAACAACAGACACGTCTGGACGAGACCAGAGAGGCATTTGCGCATCTCTCTGATGAGATTCAACAGGTTGAGGAAGTGACCAAAGAGATTGGCGGACAGACAAATATTTTGACATCCTTAAAACAGCTTGTAGCTGATTCGGTCAATAATTTGGCAAGTATTGTAGAAGAAAATGCGGCATCTACGGAAGAAACCAGTGCTAGTATGCAGCTTGTGGCGGAAGGAATTGAGGAGTGTACCAAAGATACACAGGCTTTGGTAGCATTGAGTGTCGAGCAAAATGAGGCGACACGGAAATTTAAACTATAATTTAATTGAAGAAGTATAGCATTTATGATTTTTAGATAAGCAAATGGGACTGTCGCAGGAACAGAAATAATAATGTGACAGTCCGTCTCGTTTTGGGGGTTGAATAGATAAATAAGAATTTAACAAAGAGGTGAGGGTCAATGGAAAACGATATTGAATATGTACAACTATTTATGCAATATGAATCTGATGATATACCTATGGTATTCTTTTATGAAGTGGACTTGAAGGATGACCGTTTTGCTCTTAGAGAGATACGCGTCTTTGCAAACAGGGCCGTAAAGCTTGATGATGACCCATATAGTGATGTCATAGAAATGTGTCCAATCCCAACCGTTGATGAACTTAACGCAAAAGTATGGGGAGAAGGCTTCTATGCAGTTATTATTTCCAGAGAAGAATTTAACGAAATATGGAACACTGGAATTTATAGAGGGAACCTGACTGCATCGGAATTTCAGTTTGAAGAATTGTCAGGTAAGTGAGAATTTAGTAATCAAACGTAAGAATAAGCATTTTACTTCTTAAGCAGTGGGAACACAATTCCGAAAAATGTGCTAAAACATCTGCGTGAGATACCGGAACGCAATAAGCAGAAACCACTTCAAAAACAGCGTAAAAAGTCCTTTGAAAGAGATGGACGATAGGCATTGAAAAACCGCTGTTATGGTGTTATCCATAGCAGCGGCATACATAATCATTTACTGACTGTAAGCGTGATTTAAATATCCTGAACATTGATGATTGTTTCTTTCTTACACTTCGGACAATACAGAGGGATATTTTTTAGTTCGGTATTTTCCTGTATCATTGTTCGGGTTTTATTGCCACAGACAGGGCAAAGTATCCATTGTGTTTTGCTCAAAACTTTTCCCTCTAAACTATTTTGCTTTTTGTTTTTTCAAAACTGTTCCACATACAATTACCGCTGCAAAAATGATAAAGATTAGATACCATAGATTTTCAAAGCAAAATCCATGATCCAACATCAATCGGTATCCGCAAGAAGCAGGGAAAATACGCCCTATGGCTTCAAGAAAATCGGGCAGCAAGTCGATAGGGAACATAATTCCCGAAAGCATAATTGAGGGCAAAAACACTAATTGAGCTATCATCGTCAGTTTTGCTTGATTTTTTACCGTCAACCCTAAAACACTTCCAATGCTTAACGACACAATAATGTATATAGCAAGTGCAAGTAAGAAAAACGGAAGTTGTGTCGGCAAAGTTGCTTCAAATAGAATAGGGGCAAGCAGCATGATCATAATACAGGAAATCATCAAATGAACAAATGCCGAAAGGAACATTGTACCAAGTCCTAAATAGATAGGTACTCCGTTTGCTTTATAAACCTTTTTTATGTCGCTTCCGTAAGTTTCAATCAACGACGGCGGTAATCCGATAAATGCCCCCATTGAAACACTCATTACAATCATAGATTGTATTAGCGTACTTTTCATTTCAGGCATAACGGAAGTAAAAATACCGCCCATAAGAAGAAAGAAAATAAGCGGAACGATATAGCAGGTAACTAAGAGGGACTTACTTCGTATATCCAATTTCCATTGTAACACTACACCATATAAAAAACCGTTCATTCTGTTTCCCTCCTTGCCATTTCGATAAAATGTTGTTCAAGTGTACCACGGTCAACTTTAATATCCAATATATGAATTTCTTTTTGTTTCAAATCATTGAGCAAGGAAATTAAAGTATCTTCAATATTATCTGTTTCAAAAGTGCTGTTTCCTTGTTGCGTTTTGATATGGATAAAATACTTTTCCCCAATCTTATCTGTCAGTTCTGTTGCTGTGCCACAAAAGGCAATATTCCCAGTATTCAAAATTGCAATGCGGTCACATAAGTTTTCCACTTCTGCCATATCGTGACTTGCCAAAACAATCGTTTTTCCTTGTAACTTGAGTTTGCGAATTTGTTCGTGAAGTGAAACCCTGCCCAGGGCATCAAGCCCTGCAGTCGGCTCATCGAGAAAAATAATATCTGGATTACCGATAAGTGCAAGAGCGAGATGTAATCGCCTTTTTTGTCCTGTGGATAGTTGGATGTACTGTTTCTTCTCAATTTCTTTCATGCCAAGGGCGTTAAGCATAGTGAAATCAATCTTTGCCTTGTTCCATTTTGAAAATAATCTTACAGCCTCCATCGGTTTTATATGGGCAGGTAAAGAGGATGATTGCAACTGAATACCCATTTTCCCGTTTACCGTAATTGTACCGCTATCATATTTTCTCAAACCCTCAATACATTCAAGGGCTGTCGTTTTTCCTGCACCATTTACACCGAGCAGAGCGAAAGTTTCTCCCTTTTCAATTTCCAAATCAAGTCCACCGAGAACAATGTTGCTGTCATAGCTTTTCTTTAAGCCACAAACTTGTATTGCATTATTCATCATTCCACCCCCTCAAACGGATTTTCCCCAAGTCTTGAAAAGTAGACTTGCAAAGCCGGCTCTAAATAGTCGTTTACAATTTTTTGTCGTTCTTCCCAAGCATTTGCAGCGGTATCAATATTTCCAACCTCCATCAATTTCGGAAGCATACTCATATCACCGTTCGTAAATTCCGTAATTAATCCCCAATACTCTTTTACAACTCGTTGGCATTTTTCACTTTCAGGGGATGCGCCTGCCTTTTGAAGTTCTATAATTTCATCACTCAAACGGTTAAATCTATCCATAAAATTCAAACCGCTTTCCTTATCAAACCGATTACGGATATGATCGAGCGTATCGTCATCAAAACGCTTAATGAGATAGTAAGAGTTGTTTTTCATTTGCAGATTGACAATAATATCTGCATACTTCTTAAAATTGACGGCCTGCATTTGTAACACTTCTTCTTTTAACTGTTCGATTGCTGTCAAAGAAGCCGTTAACTGTTCTATCTTCTCTTGTATGCTGTCTGCCTGTTCGGTAAGGGCGGCTGCCACATCAGTCGGTGTTTCTAAAGAAATTAAGCGATGCTTTATATCATCCAAAGAAAAACCCAATGATTTCAAAGATATAATTTGATGAAGTATCACTAAGTCTTTATCTGTATAAAGCCTGCGTCCCCCTTCACTCTCTGCTGAAGGGGATAACAAGCCTTCTTTGTCATAGTATTGCAATGTACGGACAGTAACTCCTATTTTCTTTGCAACCTCTCCAACTGTCATAAACCCAAGCGGGATACTTCTGTGTTTTGCCATAATTATCTACCTCCTAATCAAGTATTATACATCATTACGCTGCGTCACAAACAAGACCTTTTTCAAAAAAATTGTGGTAGAGATTTCTCCCTGCCGACTTTTTACTTATGCAAAGATCATTTCCTTTTCTACAATTCAAAGCGTTCCTCCGCCTGTTTATCTGATTAATCTCTTGACATTTTTAGGAGAAGATATTATAGTATTCCTGAATAGTACTACTAAAAGGAAAATAATTCTGCAGAGGACATCGAGTAGAAAGAGGTACATATGCTATGGAAGAAAAAAATCTGATTGAACATTTGACTGCCTTTGGACTGACCAGGCAGGAAGCTTTCGTTTATCTGGAATTATTTCGTTCTGGGACAAGCAATGGTTATGAGATTGCCAAGTGTACTGGAATTTCCAGATCTAATGTTTACAAGGCATTGGATGGACTGGCAGACAAAGGAGGAGCTTATGTGACGGAAGGGGCATCCCGCAAATACACGGCAGTGGATATAGAGGAATTTTGTCAGAACAAGATTCGCAGTCTGGACGTGCGCAAAGAGCTTCTCTCAATTCATATGCCCAGGGAAAAAGAAGAGAGAGCGGGATATTTTACGATCAGCTCTGATGCAAATATAGCGGATAAGATTAGAAATATGCTCAATAGAGCAAGAAAACGCGTCTATTTGTCTATGTCTGCCAGTTTGCTGGGAGAGTTCCAAGAGGAATTGGAATATTTGACAGAACGGAAGATAAAAGTTGTAGTGATTACCTCCTCAATCAGAGACAGAAAAGCAGAGGAAAGGGAGCATTCTTTACAACAAAAAGGGGTTCAGATTTACCATACAGAGGACAAGAAAAATCAGATTGGAATTATTGTGGATTCCAGGCAAGTACTCACTGGTGAGTTGGGCAAAGGAAGAGATAGTACGTGCCTCTATTCTGGGCAGAGAAATTTTGTGCAGGTATTTAAGGATTCCATGAGAAATGAAATTCGCCTGCTGCAACTGGAAAAAGATAGTAGTAAATAGAGACATTCAGAGAATAAAGGAGTGCACCATATTATGAAAAAAGAACCATTTGTGACAAATGAGCAGTTGAAAGAAATTGTAAAAAAATATCCCACGCCATTTCATCTCTATGATGAGAAAGGAATCCGCGCCAATGCACAGGCATTGCGAGAAGCCTTTTCCTGGAATAAGGGTTTTAAAGAATATTTTGCGGTTAAGGCAACGCCAAATCCATTTTTAATTAATATTTTAAAGGAATATGGCTGCGGCTGCGACTGTTCTTCCTTGACAGAGTTGATGCTTGCCGATGCGCTGCATTTTTCAGGGGAGGATATTATGTTTTCTTCTAATGCCACGCCAGCCGAAGAATTTCAGTTTGCCGAAGAGATTGGAGCGCTGATCAACCTTGATGATTTTACGCATATTGATTTTCTGGAAAAGACAATTGGCCATATTCCAGAAACCATTAGCTGCCGTTATAATCCAGGTGGACTGTTTAAGATCAGCAACAGCATTATGGACAACCCTGGAGATGCCAAATATGGGTTTACCACAGAGCAGATGTTTGAGGGATTTCGCGTTTTAAAGGAAAAGGGCGCCAAGTATTTCGGAATCCATGCATTTTTGGCAAGCAATACTGTGACCAATGAGTATTATCCAATATTGGCAAAGACTTTGTTTGAGGTAGCTGTAAAGTTAAAAGAAGAAACAGGGGCAGATATCCGCTTTATCAATCTCTCTGGTGGAATCGGCATTCCCTATTATCCTGACCAGGAGCCAAACGATATCAAGGCAATTGGTGAAGGGGTGCGCAAAGTATATGAGGAAATTCTAGTTCCCGCAGGTATGGGCGATGTGGCAATTTATACAGAATTGGGACGTTACATGATGGGGCCGTATGGATGTCTTGTGACAACTGCAATTCATGAGAAGCATACCCATAAAGAATATATTGGCTGTGATGCCTGTGCCGTAAATTTGATGCGTCCAGCTATGTATGGCGCTTACCATCATATTACAGTTATGGGCAAGGACAATAGTGTCTGTGATCATAAATATGATATTACAGGTTCTCTCTGTGAAAATAATGATAAATTTGCAATTGACCGCATGCTTCCTAAGATTGACAGGGGTGATCTTTTGGTGATCCATGATACTGGAGCGCATGGATTTTCAATGGGTTATAATTACAATGGCAAATTAAAATCTGCTGAAGTATTGTTGAAAGAGGATGGCAGTACACAATTGATTCGTCGGGCTGAGACACCAGAAGATTATTTTGCAACATTTGACTGTTTTGATATATTAAAGGATATGAAACAAAGATAATGCCGAAATCAGAAAAAGAGGATATGTCATGATTGAACGCAAAGATATATTATCCCTTCCTTATCTGAAAAAAGCCGCTTTTACCGGAAGCTATCAGGGATTACGCTTCCGGTTCATGGCTGTAAAAAGAGAGATTAAGAGCCGGGAAGGAAATGAAAAGGGCGAGGAAAAACAGATTTTGGAACTTACTGCATGGGAAGGCCCATATGGATTTGAGGCTACCGCAGAGGAAAAAAAGCAACATATAGAGGTAGATTTTTCAGAAGAAGGAATCCAGAAAGGGATTGATTGGTTAAATGAATTGTGGGCGGCAGAGCCAGAGAGATGGCGGGCAGCCAAGATGAAGTGGTAATCAGCAGTAAAGAAAAAAGGAGATAAATGGTATGGAAGATTTTGCAATTCACTTTCTTAATGATGAAGATGAACCCGTTACACAAGAATCAGTTGATAAACTGATTCGCAAAATTCGTAATAATCACTGCAGATTTGCATGGTTAGCCTTGGATGAATACGGCGAAGAGGATTTTCTTTCTGTGGATATTGATAACGGTTGGGCGGCTCTTACTTTTCATACATGGGATGAAGAAGGGGACGCTCATATGTATCAGCCTGTCAATCCTTGGTATGATGCCTTGAAAGAGGAAGCACCGGTGAACATTGGCGGACAAACTCCGGTTCTTAAGCGAAACGCACTGAATGATTTAAATCTGGCTGCCGAATGTGTGCTCCATTTTGCTAAAACTGGGGAGTTATATTCCGATTTGAAGTGGGAGGAAGTGGAGTAAGGAATATTTCTAAAGTGAAATTTCAATTTATGGAACTGACAAGTTATTATAATGTCTAAAAGTGTATGTTAAGAAAATTGTGATTGATACTGGGAAGCAACTTACCACCTAGAGGTGGGAGTTATCTCGTTTGATATATACGATAATTGTTTTTATTAGGAAATCCGAAGGAATTTCCTAATAAAAAATGCCGAAGCTCTCTAGTATTACAAGAGCCTCAGCACTTGGGATAATGCCGGCAATGGGACTTGAACCCATACGTGGTTGCCCACAACAGATTTTGAGTCTGCCTCGTCTGCCATTCCGACACGCCGGCATTTGTCTTTGTTTAATTCCTCAGACAAATGTATATTAGCATACTTGTAAGAAAAAAGCAAGAGTTTTTTGAAAAAATTTATAATAAATGATAGTGTAAAATTCTAGTCATTCAAAAGCGACATGGAAGATAAAAATATGCAAGTAAAGTTACACTGTCCTTGTGTACCATTTTCATTGTAAACACAGGTATTTTTTTGTATAATTGAAATATAACAAGAGTAAGTGAATCGTATGTCTTATATAAAACTGTAATGAATAAGTGAGGTAGAAAAATGGTGCAGGAAATGCCAAAACACAAGATCAAGGACAGTGTATTTACAAATAAGCATGTACTGGTTGACGCGGACTATAATGATTTAGGCTTTTCAGTTGGGAATCGGTTAATTGTGTTAGTGGAAAGTCAGTCAACTTGGACATTTAATATCATTATTCGTGCGCTGATGTATTTGATACAGACCTATCATGATTATTTTAAGCGTACCAGCCAAAACCTGTATGGAAGTAAAAAAGTGAATATGCCAAAACCGGAATTGTATGTAATCTATACAGGAGAAAGAAAAAATGTACCCGATACCATAACGCTGAGGAAGGAATTTTTCGGTGGGGAAAAAGTTGCCATTGATGTGGAAGTGAATGTTTTGTACCAGGAAAATGAGACGGATATCATAGGTCAGTATATTATATTCTGCAAAGTGTATAATGAACAGAGAAAAAGATATGGAACAACAAAACAGGCAGTGACAGAAACAATCCGAATATGTAAAAACAGAAATGTGCTCAAAGAGTATCTGGAAAGCAAGGAACAGGAGGTTTATGATATTATGATGACATTATTTGATGATGAACAGATTTTGAAGGCTTATGCTAAGGATATTGAGAATCATGTAACCTATAGAGAAGCAAGAGAAACAGCAGAGAGAATGATAAAAATGGGGAAGTTATCACTTGAAGAAATTGCAGATTGTGTACCAACATTGACAATGGAAGAATTAAGAAAGCTTGAAGCAGAGATTATGCAGTTAGTGTAAATAAGTGAGGTAGAAAAATGGTGCAGGAAATGCCAAAACACAAGATCAAGATCGGTTAATTGTGTTAGTGGAAAGTCAGTCAACCTGGACATTTACCTGAAATATAGCTGAGGTGCTATGGACGAATCATGGGAGTTTAAAAATCAACTAATTTATGGTAAAATGTACACGACAAATAAACCAAAACACTTAGATAGACTTTTCATAGAAAAAGATGTTAAGAGTTAAGGTTTGTTTTGAGTAAAATTAGAAGTTAGAAAGAGAGGCTATAAAAGTATGAAAAAATCAATCAATGCACTAAAAGCGCCAGCAGCAGTAGGTCCTTATGTACATGCAGTGGAGGCAAACGGTTTTATCTTTACCTCGGGACAGTTGGGACTGATCCCAGAGAGCGGAACATTGCCAGAGGGAGTGGAAGCTCAGACACATCAGAGTTTAAAGAATCTCGCTGTAGTATTGGAAGCAGCAGGCAGTGATTTGCAGCAGGTAGTAAAGACCAATGTATTTTTGGCTGATATCAATGATTTTGCAAAGGTCAATGAGATATATGCACAGTATTTTCAAGGGGAAGCACCAGCGCGTTCCTGTGTTCAGGCAGCAAAATTACCCAAAGGCGGCTTGGTGGAGATTGAGGTGATTGCTGTTAAAAAAGAAGCATAATGGATATTGATATAAGTAGGAGCAATCGCGGGAAAACATTAGATTGTTAAAAATTAAAGGAGTATGGTAAAGTGATAGCAGAGAGGCTAGAGGCGCTTCGCGCAAAGATGCAGAAACGGGGAATAGATTTATATCTTGTGCCTACTTCTGATTTTCATGAATCTGAGTATGTGGGAGATTATTTTAAAGCAAGGCAGTATTTGACGGGATTTACTGGTTCGGCGGGAACTTTGATTGTTACTATGAAAGAGGCTTGTCTGTGGACCGATGGCAGATATTATATTCAGGCAGAAAAAGAATTGTCAGGAAACCCAGTGACCCTCTATCGTTCTGGAGAGGAGGGAGTGGCGACAGTAAAAGAGTACATGGAGCAGAATTTTCCAGAGGGGGGCTGTCTAGGGTTTGACGGTCGGGTAGTAAATGCCAAAACTGCGGCCGGATATGAGAAAATTGTCAAGAAGTATGGAGGGAGAATTGCTGCAGATGAAGATTTAGTGAGTAAGATCTGGAAAGAACGGCCACAGCTTCCCAAACAGCCAGTATATATTTTAGAGGAAAAATATGCTGGAGAGAGTACAAAGCATAAATTAAAAAGAGTGCGGGAAAAAATGACGCAGAAAAAGGCAGGGATTCATATTTTGACATCTCTGTACGATATTGCCTGGCTTTTTAATATTCGAGGTGGTGACATCCCACATGTGCCAGTAGTATTGTCTTTTGCAGTAATTACATTGGAGAAAAGTTTTTGGTTTATTCATGAGGAAGTTTTGGACGAGAAGATCAGGGCGTACTGTAAAGAAAATCAGATTATCATCAAACCTTATGAGGCTGTTTATCAGTATGCAAAAGAAATTCCGGCAGGGGAAAAGGTACTTTTGGACAGACATATTGTGAATTACCAGATTTGCAGGAGCCTGGGAACTGGAGTGACTGTGATTCAAGATATCAATCCGTCTGAGCAGATGAAAGCAGTTAAAAATCAGACCGAGCTTGCCAATATCCGCAAGGCGCATGTCAGGGACGGCGTGGTTGTGACAAAATTTATGTATTGGCTGAAAACCCAGATTGGTAAAGAAGAGATTACGGAACTGTCCGCAGCCAATTATTTAGATGATTTGAGACGAAAACAGGAATTGTTTGAGGATCTAAGCTTTGATACGATTAGCGCTTATGGAGAGAATGCGGCTATGATGCATTATACAGCAACTTTGCAGTCCAATGCCAGGCTGCAGCCGCAAGGCTTTTTGTTGGTGGATTCCGGCGGGCATTATCTGGATGGCAGCACGGATATTACCAGAACCATTGCATTGGGCAAATTGACACAGCAGGAAAAGTTCCATTTTACTACGGTTTGCCGCTGTAATTTGAATCTGGCGGCTGCAAAATTTCTCTATGGCTGTCGGGGTACGAATCTGGATATCCTTGCGCGGGGGCCTTTGTGGAATCTGGGGTTGGATTACAAATGCGGTACAGGACATGGTATTGGTTATCTTCTAAATGTGCACGAGGGGCCGAATGGCTTTCGGTGGCGTATACCAGTGGATGGCAGAAGTGACTGTGTATTGGAAGAAGGCATGGTGACAACTGATGAGCCAGGAATTTATCTGGAGGGAAAATATGGGATTCGCACAGAAAATGAGTTGATCTGTAAAAAGGCAGAGAAAAACGAGTATGGCCAATTTATGGAATTTGAGGTGATTACCTATGTGCCCATTGATCTAGACGCCATCATTCCAGAGGAGATGACAGCCAGAGAGCGCGGGCTTTTAAACAATTATCACAAGTTAGTATACCAAAAAATTTCGCCATTCCTTAACGCAGAGGAAAAGGAATGGCTCAAGGAGTATACCAGGGAGATTTAGGAAACCACAACATTCTTCCCTTGGCGTTTTCCAATATAGAGTTTTACATCAGCCCTGGAGATCATAGAATCCAGGGTTTGATTTTTGTGGTGGTGTGCGACTCCCATAGTCAGTGTATGGGGAATCATTTTTTCTTCATAGATTGTATCATTGACAGCGATCATGTGTCGAATCCGGTCTGACACGGCTGCTGCAGAATCCAGAGAATGACCCTTTAACAACAGCAGAAATTCTTCTCCTCCCCAGCGGCTGACACAGCAGTTTTTGGGAAGTTCTTTTATGAGAAGTTTTGAGATATGTTTTAAAACAGCATCCCCACATCCATGTCCATAAGTATCATTGATACGTTTAAAATCATCAACATCACACATTACCAGACAAAATGGTTCTTCGCTTTGAACTGCCTCCTCCAGAAAATTTTTCATACTCCAGCGATTGTACAATCCAGTGAGAGCATCATTTCCAGCAATCTGCCCCAGCATTTGATTTTCCTGAAATAGTTTTTTGTGGGACACACGCATTTCCATCATAAATAAGATTGAGAAAATGGCGATAAATACAAAGGTGCAGGAGGCATTAAAAATATATAACGGCACCAGGATCCGAGTATCTGTAATGGCATAAGGGGCGGTATATTGATAGCTGCAAAAATAGCAGACAAAATATGTCAAAGTTGATATGATACTGCAAACTGCCGGAACTGTAATCTGGTATTTGTGGAAAGTGTAGGAGATAAAAAAACCAGCGGCGACCAGGGCGAACAAATAAGAAGCAAAGCCGCACTCCCAACCCATCAGCCAGGTGGTTAGAATCGTATTTATGATAACCTCAGTACTTGCCACAAAATAGATATAGGAATAAATTCCTAATTTTAGTAATCTAGTACATAACATATAAGCTGCGGTTGAAAGCAGGCTGTAGGCAGCCATTGGAGGAACTTTTATAAATAGAAAAAAGAAGAAAAAAGCAGCATGAACAGCCGCAACGGGATAAACGATCATGCTGTATTTAAAATTTTCTGTAACTGGTAATTTGCCTGCCAGAAATTCTCTGCCTATTTGAAATAATTTATTCAATGTAAATCCCTCTTAGCTTAATATTGTAAAAATTTATCAACAACATTTTTTAAAACGAGTAGATAAATTATAACACCAGTTTACAACTTTTTTAATAAAAAAATGCCGCACAAGGCTTTCTGTTGTATAATGAATTTGACCAAAACATTACAAAGGATAGTGACCCTGTACGACAAACTTATTATACAATGAAAAAACTTTAATTGGTAGACTTTATCATTATTTTTACAAGTATTTTGAAACCT
>CAJTIR010000025.1 GCA_910576385.1 Lachnospiraceae bacterium | reverse complement strand
AGGTTTCAAAATACTTGTAAAAATAATGATAAAGTCTACCAATTAAAGTTTTTTCATTGTATAATAAGTTTGTCGTACAGGGTCACTATCCTTTGTAATGTTTTGGTCAAATTCATTATACAACAGAAAGCCTTGTGCGGCATTTTTTTATTAAAAAAGTTGTAAACTGGTGTAATTGATGATAAAAACCATAAGTTCAATGTCACAATACCAGATGATGAAAGCAATGTAAGAAATCTCCGAATAGAAGATTCAAATGGCAGATTACATATTTTGTGCCATTCTGGTTAGCAACAGACTGATATATAGGAATAGCAATAGGAAAAATAATCTTTCAGTAAGTTTTTATATGATATTTTTCATTTCCACTGGAAAATTGTCAGGTTATTCTGGATAGTGCATATTTTATAGGAATCTTGACATGTAAGCTGAATTTTCCAGATGTCTGCTGCCGGGGTATGGCTGTGTTTGCTCCGAGCCTTTTGTATAGCAACGTTTGTACACAGCCCGTTTGGGCATTGCAGCATTTGTTCAGCGCCTGTTATTTTAGCAACGTTAGTTCCGTGCAGCCGACCAGGCGGCGAAGTTAAGCAATTTTGAGGATAAGGCCTGAAAGTCTGAGTTTGCTGGGGGTCTGGGAATGTCCGGCTAGGACGGAATTTGAATAAATATGGGAAAAAGACGGTCATGGTGAGGTGCCCCCAAAAGTTACACTTTTAAGCGTAGTAGTTTTATTGGCTGCTACGCTGTTATTATGCCGCCAAGAGGCTAAGCCTGTATTACACATGACTCATCCATCCTAGTTTTTCTTTTATTCGTTGTTCATTATAGAGAGAAAATTAGAGTAAGAAAGGAAAAAATGACATCTAAAATGTCTTTAGACTAAGAATGGAATATTCGAATTGAGCGCAATTATATTCCAGTATTAGGAACTTTATGTTGAGGATTTTATTATTGATGAACCTTTTGAGGGATTCTGTGGATACGTCAGCGAAATATTTTGTGTGGTATGATAAAATAAAAAATTATGAGGGCATAGTGTGAAAAATAAGATTTTTCATTACTATTTGTGCCCAAGTGTAACGAAAGGAATGAGTGATCTGGTCATGAAAGTATTTTCACAGTATCGGATGAAACGGCTCCCCAAGGTTTTCGTAGGCTGTTATACTGGAAGGGCAGGGGAGATTCCGGCATTTAACTGAGTTGCGAACTCGTGAGTGATCTTGGCTGGGCTCATTTTGGCGCACAGTTTCATGTTGCCCTATCGCAGGATCTCTGCATAGGAATAGCACGGGTATTATTATTCCAATCCTTCAAAATGAGCCATCCTGCAAATCTGAACGGATACTTTTTTGATCTAAAGGCGAGGAGGATAGATATGAAGGATTTATTGGAAGTGTGCTGTGGCTTGGATGTGCATAAGGAGATGATCGCGGCATGCCTGCTGTCAGGCAGCCTGGGGACGGAGCCGAAGGAAGAAGTGCGTGAGTTTTCCACGCTCCTTTCCGGGCTGGAAGAAATGAGGGGATGGCTGAAGGAAAACAATTGCAGGGACATCGCGATGGAAAGCACAGGGGTTTACTGGTTTCCGATCTACAATATCCTGGAAGCTGGGGCAGAAGAAGATTTTAAATTTAACATAACAGTGGCAAACCCTTACCATATGAAAAATGTGCCTGGGAAAAAAACAGACATTAAGGATTCCAGGTGGATCGCGGGGCTCCTGCGGGCGGGGCTTCTGGAGCCAAGCTATATCCCTCCAAGGGAGATCCGTGAGCTGCGCGACTGGACACGGTACCGCAGGACACTGGTACAGGAAATGACGGGGCATAAAAACCGGATTGAGAAGCAGCTCCAGGCATGCGGCTTTAAACTTTCCACTGTTTTGACGGATATTTTTGGGAAAACGGGGATGGCTTTGATCCGGAAGTTATGTGAGGCAGGATCTATTGAGCCGGGGGAGATCCTGAACCTCCTGCATGGGACGGCACGGAAAAAACTGGATGTCATAAGACAGGCCGTGAATGGCAGGATGGATGGGCATGACAGGGCTTTCCTGTCCATGCTGGTGCGCAACTATGAGCAGTCCCTGAAAGAGATCGAGGATGTGGAAAAAGAAATATATGCGTGTGCGCAAAAATATGAAGCGAGCATTGCCCTTTTGGAAACGATCCCAGGGATCAGCGGGATGACGGCGATCACTATGGTTTCTGAACTTGGGACGGATCTGAGCATGTTCCCAACATCTGGGCATCTGTGTAGCTGGGCGGGTGTGGTGCCGGGGGATAATGAGAGCGCTGGAAAGAAGAGATCAAACCGTTTAAAGAAAGGGAACCCTTATGTAAAATGCGTGATATGCCAGTGTGCCTGGGCAGCAACGCGGGCGAGGAAGAATTATCTCAGGGAATGGTTCTGCCGGCTGTCCAAGCGGCGGGGGATGAAAAAAGCAGTGATCGCCCTTGGCCATAAACTTTTGGTCATTGTCTACAATATTTTGACCACAGGGGAGGCATACGATGAGGAACGGTTTGCAGAAGTCCAGAAACGCGTGGATGAGTCAAAAAAGATGAAACTGATTGCACAGGCCCAGAAATATGGGCTCATTTTAACCAATGCCGCTGCAACATAAATTTTCTGTAAATTACACAATATGCATCCTATATTTAGCTAATTTTTTGTCATTTTGGATTGGCTTATTATTGTTGACTTCTTTTGAAAGGTATGGCTATATGTGACTACCCGGCAGGGAGTGGCGGGCGGAAGAATGGCAGGCCGGGGTTATCAGCTAACCGCCATGGTTTCGTATTATTTATATGAAAAATGCATTTGATTCAGATTTAGAAAAGTATAGGGAAGAACTTATTAGAAGAGAAGAGTGTATGACAAGAATTGAAATTGAAGAACAACAAAGAAGATGCGTAGTTTATCCAATTGCAGTAATAGTAATTGGGGTTGTAATGTGGTTATTTAGTTTGATTTTATGTAAAATGCCAATACTATCAACAATTATAGAGGCTTTTGAGTTGCAATTCATATTATATGGTACGGCAATTTTTTGTTGTACTATCAAAGGAGCTTGGCTTTTACCTGGAATGATTGATTATGCACATATCAAAAAAGACTCATAAATAATTTAACCTGTTGTGCTGCTTATATAATCAAAACTGCATAGATCACCGAAAGGGCAAAAAAGCCCGAAAAGTCCCTTCAAAATGCTAAAAACTTAATTTTCAGAAGATTAACTGCTTAATTTTTGCAATGTCATAGGGTGTCTGGAATATGCTGTTGAATGCCGTGCACAGGTTATGACCCAATACTTTATTCTGCAGCCGGGTGCATAATCCCCGGAAGCTTTTCGCTAGTACTCTTTCCGCATTCAGCTGCCCGCTAAGCTGTGAGAATACCGTTTCCACTCTTCGGCGGAAGTGGAAAATCAGCTGACGTATTTGCGCAGGCCAGTTCTTCTTATAATTAGAGGGCTTCAGTGACATCAGGCAGATCCCTTTTTGCTGCATTTCATCGAAAAGGGCTTCCCCAGTATATTCTTTATCTCCAAGGATTACCAGACCAAGGTGGTTTTGTACAAGATCCCAGAGCCCCTCCCGGTCATCCACTGAGGCCGGGGTGATCTCAAAAGCTGTGATGCAGCCCTCCAAGGTAACCAGGGCATGAACCTTGAAGCCAAAATAGGTCTCTTTTTTGGAAGGGCACCTGCCATAATTTGCACCATCTGCACGGAAGGAACGACAGTACCGGGCCCGCCCAAACTTACAGACCGGAAGAGGGAAGCTGTCAGCCACAAAATAACGGCTGGATGGTATTGGGAATGACTGGACCAGCTTTTGACAGATCAGTTCTTTCACCTGCAAAAGGGCTCTTCTGGTCCGGTTGGACCGTGTGCGGCAGCAGAGTCTGGGAAAGAGATGGCGAAAATTGCGCTTTACAAAGGAATACCAGGCGCTTTCAGAATCTATCCCAAGCAGTTCGCCGCAGATACCCAAAGTGATGATTTCGGAATCAAACATTTTTGCAGTGTCCACATTTCGCCTCTGTGAAACAGAAGTGGGGACAGACTGTTGATACAAATCATCAATAATCGTAAAAACAAGCAAAATAAAATCTTTAAAAGTTGCTGTGAGAGTGGTATAATCCTCTTGAAGCTTCAACATCATGTGTCTCCTTTCGTAGTCATATACAACTATAGAACAGCACATTTTGTTGAAGTTTTTTATGTCAAATAAACTGGCACAACAGGTTAATTTAACACCACTTTACAACTTTTGAAAAAATAAAATAACGCACAAGGCACTTTCTAATGTATAATAAGTTTGCACACAAAACTATACGAAAGATAGTGACCTTGTACGTCAGACTTATTATACAACGAAAACAACCTAATTGGTAGACTGTACCATTATTTTTTTATTTATTTTAAAACTTTTTCCGCTCCAACAATTGAAACCCTGTTTCTGCTGGTGTTATCTATCCTTGCTATGGAGTCGGCAGGTTCCATCCGTTCACTATACAGACATTTTTTATCAGGGATTACAAAAAAATCCCTGAATGCATTTTACTATGCATGTTCTTATGTAAAAGCTGATTATTCCAGGTTTATGAATGTCACTGCTGGTATGGCTTTAAAGCTCATACCGGAAAAATTGTCCTCCCAGCCTGTCTGCCTGTGTATGGATGATACAATGGATGCAAAATTCGGCAAAAAATTTGAGGATGCTTCAAAGATTTTCGACCATGCTGCGCATAATGGCTCCAATTACCTGAATGGACATTGTTTTGTGAGCCTAATGCTCTGTGTCCCTGTATGGAACAAGGACAGGATTCACTATCTTTCCGTACCGCTTGGATACCGCATGTGGCAGAAAAAGGGATCCAAGCTGGAACTGGCTGTATCTATGGTGCGTCATGTAATGCCTATATTCCACACAAAGAAAAACGTCATCCTTCTCTGTGACAGTTGGTATGTAAAAAAGAGCCTTGTTTCCATCGTGGACGAATATGAAAACCTTGGACTTATAGGAAATGCAAGGCTTGATTCCGTCATTTATGACTTACCGCCACAGAGGACTGGAAAAGGGGACGTCCTGCAGCGTATGGCGCCAGGCTCTCCATCCAGGATGATTTTACTCTGTCTGATGAAAAAATTGGAGGTTATCACATGGCTGTGCGCCGTGTCCTTACAAATAATTTTGGCAAAAGGACCGTTCTAGCATATGTTACATCAGCGGATAAGGAAAATGGTTGCAGGCGTTTATATTTCAGCACAGTTTTTCCTGAACGGCTGCAGATATTCTGTGCCTGGCAGGAAAAATCTCCACTAAACCAGACAGGAAGCAGCCGTATACAGTTCATTCCTTTAATGCTTTATGCTTTTTGGTGGAACATCGAAGTAAGTTATTACGAACAGAAAACCTTCTGGTCATTATGCAGCTACATGGTGCGGAGCCGCAAAGGGATAGAAACGCTTGTCAATCTGATCAACATAGCGTATTGTGCAATGAAACTTTTGCCGTATCAGGACAAGACGTTTTCCAAATACCAGACAGAAAGCGTCCAGAAATTTCGTTTCGCGCTGAGCGAACAAATCCGCCAGCAGGTATTTTATGTTCTTTTCGTGGAAAAAGTCGAAACACACATAAAATCAAAAGCTATCATTAAGGTTTTAAAACAAATAAAATAAACTAGTCTATCATGTTTAAATAAAAATTGTAAAGTAGTATTGTAAATGCACAGGCACTCCTATATAATATAGAAAAAATAGTATGATTTAAAAACATACTTTATTGTGAATAGCCAAATATGAAGATACAGGAGGAGAAAACATTGCAGAAAGAAACAGTGATTGTTCTTGATTTTGGTGGACAATATAACCAACTTATTGCCAGGCGTGTACGAGAATGTAACGTGTACTGCGAAGTAAAGCCTTATACAATTAGTTTGGATGAAATTAAGACAATGAAACCAAAAGGAATTATTTTTACGGGGGGACCTAATAGTGTTTACGATGAGGCGTCTCCTCGTTATCAGAAAGAAATTTTTGATCTGGGGATTCCAATTCTAGGTATCTGTTATGGTTCACAAATGATGGCATATACTTTGGGTGGCGTGGTAAAAACAGCTCCAGTTAGTGAGTATGGCCATACTGAGATTGAGATAGATACTTCAGATTTGATTTTTGAAGGTGTTTCTTCAAAAACAGTGGGCTGGATGAGCCATACAGATTATATTGAAACGATACCAGATGGATTTAAAATTACAGCACATACACCAGCTTGTCCAGTAGCAGCAATGGCATGTCCAGAAAGAAAATTGTATGCCACACAGTTTCATCCAGAGGTTTTGCATACTGTGGAAGGTATGAAGATACTTTCAAATTTTGTTTATAAAGTTTGTGATTGTGCAGGAGAATGGAAAATGGATTCTTTTGTGGAAACTACCATACAAAGTTTACGGCAACAGATTGGAAACGGCAAAGTATTGTGTGCATTGTCTGGTGGTGTGGATTCCTCAGTTGCAGCAGTTTTGTTGTCAAAAGCAGTCGGTAAACAATTAACCTGTGTTTTTGTAGATCATGGTCTCCTGAGAAAAAATGAAGGAGATGAAGTGGAAGAAGTTTTTGGTCCCAATGGAGCATACGAATTAAATTTTATTCGTGTAAATGCACAGCAAAGATATTATGAAAAATTAAAAGGAATCACTGAACCAGAAGAAAAGCGCAAGATTATTGGCGCAGAGTTTATCCGTGTATTTGAAGAGGAAGCAAAAAAAATTGGGGCGGTGGATTATCTGGTTCAAGGAACCATCTATCCTGATGTGATCGAGTCTGGTCTTGGAAAATCTGCAGTGATCAAATCCCACCACAATGTAGGAGGATTACCAGATGTTGTAGATTTTAAGGAGATTATTGAGCCGTTACGAATGTTGTTCAAAGATGAAGTACGGAAAGCAGGGCTTGAACTTGATATACCAGAACATTTGGTATTTCGCCAGCCATTCCCAGGACCAGGACTTGGTATCCGTATTATTGGTGAAATTACAGAGGAAAAGGTAAGAATTGTTCAAGATGCAGATTATATTTATAGAGAGGAAATTGCTAAGGCGGGATTGGACAAGGAGTTGGGACAATATTTTGCAGCATTAACAAATATGCGTTCGGTAGGTGTTATGGGAGATTTCCGAACTTATGATTATGCTGTGGCATTACGAGCTGTAAATACAAGTGATTTTATGACTGCAGAAGCAGCACAGATTCCCTGGGAAATATTAAATAAAGTGACTAATCGGATTGTAAACGAAGTGAAAGGGGTAAATCGTGTAATGTATGATTGCACTGGGAAGCCGCCTGGGACGATTGAGTTCGAATAGTAAACAGAAAGCCGGGAAGCCGCATAAACAGCGGGTTTTCCGGCTTTTGAGGTGGGGTGTGATACCTTTTTGATACCTGAATTATCCTTTTTGATTCCTTTGCAATTTGTTTTCTGAATCAATTGAATATGGTTGATAGGTTAAATTGGGAGTTACAATACCATTTATAGTAGTTGAAGTTCTAATTGCTTGCGTTGAAAAAATTATATGTGGACCATTATTTCTAACACTTATAACATTACTGGTTAATGAAGTAAATATCATTTTAATTTCGCTCCTTCCAACCGTCTGAATAGGGAATAGAATTAAATCCTAGAGTCATATCAGCATTTCTCCAATATGTAACACTAATATTATTTTTCATTTCATATGATATGTAAATACTCTCTATTGTTGCTAATAAAACTTCAAATTCTATAGATGTTCGAGTGGAAATTTGAGTTTGACTGGCGGCGTTAATAATTAATTGGTTTGCAATGTCTGGTGGGGTATTTGCAGGTAAATTTAATATGGGTACAGTATCAAGTTTTTCTTTTGATAAAGGGTCATTCATTAATTCGTTTAAAAGGTTAAATTCTTTATCTGCTTTCATTTCTTTTGAATAATCTTGCCATATTGACCAAATTATTTTTTCCTCAGATTTTGTTGGAATAGTAATGTTCAATCCTATTTCCTGTGCTTCTTTTCTGCTAACAGCGTAACCATGATGATAAAAAGAAGAGTTTAGTTTTTGGGCAATATTTGAAGCAGATGTAACATCATTAAGATGTGTTTCAAGCATTCTTTTACTTAATGACAAAGAAAGTTGCTGGCTTCTTTTGTGTGTAGACGTCACAGATGATACAAGGATATTGAATTGCACCATGATTCTACACGGTTTACACGTTTATAACCTACTCTCGCTCAACGATTCTTCGTATAGCAATTTCCTTAGAATAATGGTATAATATATCATGGAACAGAGATTCCATTAGAATTTGATGCCTGGAGGTGCTATATGCCAGCAATTATTACCAAAATTAAATTGATTAATTATAAAAGATTCAAGAATTATGTCATTGAACCAAAGCCACATATTAATATATTAATAGGCGATAATGAATCCGGGAAAAGCAGCATTCTTCAAGCAATAGATATCGTTGCAAGCGGAAACGTTCATAGAGTTGAAACCATAGGCTTGGATCGTATGATTAATATTGAGGCGGTTCAGGAATTCAATGCCAGTCAAAGAACCTATGATAACTTGCCTAAAATGATCATAGAATTATATCTTAATGGCGAATTCGCCCATGATGTCAATGGCAAGAACAACTCTGATAGGGTCATTTGTGATGGAATCAAGCTTGTATGTGAACCGAATCCCGATTTCCAAAATGAGATAACAGAATCCTTAAAAGATCAGGATAATTATTTTCCATATGACTATTACAAGATTCGTTTCTCGACATTTGCGGATGAAGGATATACCGGCTATAAAAAGAAGTTACGAAGCATTTTGATTGACAGCACTAATATGAATTCGGATTACGCAACGAATGATTTTATAAAGCGTACTTATTTTCAATACACGGAGGATAATGTCAAAGAACGTGCAGTCCATAAAGGTAAATATAGACAGATGCGCGATAACTTTCGGTCATCAAGCCTTCAGGAATTAAATAGCCGGATACCGTCCGGAAAAAGTTATGCATTTGGATTAAAAGCGAGTTCTGCTATGAGCCTCGAAGACAATTTGATGATTTATGAAGACGAAATTGGAATTGATAGTAAAGGAACCGGAAAGCAGGTTTTTATTAAGACTGACTTTGCGCTTGAGCGTTCTGGCACAAATATGGATGCTATCTTAATTGAAGAACCAGAAAATCACTTAAGTCACGTGAATTTACGAAAATTGGTTCAGCGTGTTGCTGATGCTCGGAATGGCCAGTTATTTATTACAACGCATAATAGCTTGATTAGCACTCGCCTGGAATTACAGAATCTTATTATTATGGGTAAAGAAGCTGTTGGTAGTCCAGTATCGCTTCAAAATTTGGATCAGTCAACGGCAAAATATTTTATGAAAGCACCTGTGGCCAATATCGTAGAGTTCGCCACATCGCGTAGGGTAATTTTGGTGGAAGGTCCGTCTGAATATATGTTATTTGAGAAATTCTATATAACGGAAACTGACCATAAACCGGAACAAGATGGTGTACACATTATTGACGTGCGTGGGCTAAGTTTCAAAAGATATTTAGAGATAGCCCGTCTAATCCATAGCAAGGTCGCAGTTGTTACGGATAATGACGGCAATAAACAAAAGAACTGTATAGACAAATACAGCGATTTTTCCGGGGATGCTGACATTGAGATTTTTAGCGAAGATGATAATGAGAAAAGGACGTTTGAAATCGTTTTGTATAATGACAACAAAGAACTCTGTGATGGGCTTTTCAACGATAAACCGCTAGATTATATGCTTGGGAATAAAACCGAAGCCGCATATACCCTGCTGGAGCAAACAGAGGATATCGTAGTCCCTGATTATATTAAAGGAGCAATCGAATGGATAAGAAAGTAATATTTGCCGTTGCCGGCTCCGGCAAAACAACATATATTATTAAAAGTTTATCTGCCGATAAAAGGTCATTAATCGTTACATATACTACCGCTAATTATGATAATCTGCGTCAGAAAATAACAAGCAGGTTTAATGGCATATGGCCAGCAAATGTAACTTTAATGACGTATTTTTCTTTTTTATATGGCTTCTGCTATAAGCCTTTTTTATCGGACAAGCATAAAGCAAAAGGCGTGATATATAGGGCAAATGAAAATAGATCGTATCGCCAAACAGATTTAGGTTATTATATGACACAAAATCGCTATTTATATAGCAACAGGCTTGCTTTGCTTTTAGAAAAAGAAGGAGTGCTGGATGATATAAAGCTACGTATAAACACATATTTTGACGAGTTTATTATTGATGAGGTTCAGGATATTGCTGGGCGCGATTTCACATTTTTAGAGAATCTTATGGAAAATCCGTTGAATATGCTTTTTGTAGGTGACTTTTATCAACATACATTCGATACCAGCCGGGATGGCAAAGCGAATGGGACTTTATTTGATGACAAGAAAAAGTACGAAGCACGATTTACGAAAAAAGGATTTTTAATCGACAATACAACCTTACAGAATAGCTGGAGATGCAGTAAAACTATTTGCAATTATATTAACGACCATATTGGAATTGAAATATCATCAAATCGTCCTGCAGAAGATGACACCGCAATCGAATTTGTAGACGATGAGAAAAGAATAATGTCAATACTCGCAGACAAAAATATTATTAAACTTCACTATCAAAATGGGGCTAAGTTTGGTTGCTGCCACAAAAATTGGGGCGAAACAAAGGGAGAGGATCATTATAAGGATGTATGCGTGATGTTAAATAAAACTACCGCCAAGAAACGTACTGCTGGTAAGTTATTGGAACTGCCGCCACCCACCAAGAATAAACTATACGTAGCAATTACACGTGCAAGAGGAAATGTTTATTTAGTAAATGATTTTTAGAAACTTGAAGCCTCAGTTTCCCTGACTAATCATCGCCAGCAATGAGAACACGGGTTATTACAAAGATATCCTTATAATTGCGTAAATCGTGGTAGATTATATCAACATAAACCGCGTCGTCCTGTGTGAGATAAAGCATATAGTAACGGTGTCTTATGAGATAAATATAAGCAGCATTGTTAAAGTGCTATTATTTTATTTTTTGCTTTTTGACATTTGTATTGGAATTTTCGTCCTATCCCGGAACAGGAATTCCAATGTTTGAGACTTTAGTGCGAATTAGTGTTGGGCTCGACCGATGCATTCCTTTTGCAGAGGTCTGCATGGTCTAACTGGAATTCGTCCAACTTTCTCCGTACGGGCTACTACGATCGCTCAGATGGCTACATCTACGCACGTGTCACGCATGGCTACTGGTGGTCGTTTGCCGCTGGTTCTGATACGTTTGGTCACCGCTTGAGTACGTACCCGACGAATGTCGGTCCTCAGAATAACTATTACCGCGGGGACGGTTTTGCCGTTCGCTGTGTGGTACGAGAGGGGTGAGAGAGAAAAATACTATCAGCCATACGGTTAACCGAATCGCTTTAAGTCCGGGAGGAAACTATTATAGTGGTATTTATCCATAAAATGTGGTATACTAAATATAATCTTAGATTGATTGGAGGAGTTTATATGACAGTAGATGCGGCTTGGGATTATGCCATTGGTATGATTAAAGTTGACGGGCTTGAGCCCACAGAAGATTTCAAAAAATATATTGAATTGGAAAAAAACGGGCAAGCTACTACGGAAGATTTAAAGAAATATCTGGACAAAAAATATAAGGTAAAGCAGGATGCTTGATCCATATGTATATCCCGGAACTAATATCCTTAGGAATATCTTAGGTATTCAAGATCGGCAGATGCTGGATGATGCAGAGGCAGATTATGTTTCCCTTCGTTTAAGAGAGCTCGCTGAGAATCCATTAGAAGGGAGTTATGATGTTGGTCATTTGGCCAAAATGCATAAATATATCTTCCAGGATATTTACGAATGGGCTGGAAAAATCCGCACAATCAACATAGAAAAAGAGGAACCTGCATTAGGTGGTTTGTCTATAGAATATTCAGACAAGGCAAAAATTGAGGGCGATTTGTCTGACGCCTTAAAGAAGATGACATCACGTTCTTGGGCCAGCCTATCTTTAGATGGCAGGGCAAAATGTTTTTCAGAAGATTTAGCGGCAGTATGGAAAGTACATGGTTTTCGTGAAGGCAATACCAGGCTTGCCGTGACTTTTTGTTGCCAGTTTATTGAGGCGCAAGGAATCTCCATTGACCGAACAATTTTTGAGAAACATAGCACGTACGTCCGGACTGCGCTTGTCGCTTACTCAGCAGTATTCCACGATTTAGGGGATTTATCTAAGAAAGAATACTTGGAAAGAATCATCAGAGATTCTTTGGAACATGCAAAAAACACTGTGTAAGGAATAAAACTTTAAAAAGCCCACGGAATCAATCCCGCAGGCTTTATATGACTAAGTTACTCACAGCCGGGCTGTGCATTATTAAAGTGCTGTTGTATTATTTTTTCTTTTTGTTTTTTGGCATTTGTATCGGAATTCTCGTTCCATCCCGGAACAGGAATTCCAATTTTTCATCGGCGTATACGGTCACGGATTCAACCATAGAGCTCCATAAATCATCGTCGAACTCATCCAAAATATCCCCACATCCTCGCAGTTCATCCAGGCAACGGCGGATTTGCTCTTTCCTTCCCGATTGCTCTAAAATCTCTTTTTGTATGGCCTCGATTTCCTCCTCAGCCTTTTTACATTCTGTATCCAGCTCAGAAAAGTGCCGGTTGTATTCCTCCTGGTCTTGAATCTGCCTTGTGTTTTCTTCCATATAAAGGCGGAGGCTGTTCATCAGATGGCTATGCTTGTTTTGAGCTTCAGCCAGCTTCCTTTCCAATTTGCTGGTATCAGCAAGTAGCGGCAGCATTTCCTCAAACCGGGCAATATACTGTTCTTTATTGCCGAGCATCCGGTTAAACGCTTCCACGAAGGCTGCTTCGAGGGTCGCCTCGTCCAAATTCGGAGTAGAACAGGCCGTTTTTTCTTCATATTTTTGGTTGCAACGCCAAATGTATTTACGGTGTTTACTATTGCTGTGCCAAACTTTCCGGCCGTAATAACCGCCACAATCCCCACAGATAACCTTTGCCGCAAACGGATTGCTGCGGTGCAGCTTATGGCGTTCTGGACGCCGCCGTTCAATCTCTTTTTGCACCAGGTCAAAAGTTGCCGGGTCAATGATGGCCGGGTGCGAGTCCTTAATATAGTATTGCGGTATCTCGCCACAGTTTTTCTTGACGCGTTTGGTTAAGAAATCGGCAACATAGGTTTTCTGGAGCAGGGCGTCCCCTTTGTATTTCTCGTTTTGGAGAATGCTCATAATTGTCGAGACTCTCCAATTTTCCTTGCCCATTGGCGTTGGTATACCCTGTTTTGTGAGGTGGTCGGCAATCATCCGGACAGTCTGCCCTTCTAGAAACAGTTGATAAATCTTGCGGATAATTTTCGCCTCATCCTCTACAATCTCCAAAATACCATCCTCGCCCTTCTTGTACCCAAGGAAGTGTTTATAGGCAAGGGAGAACTTCCCTTCCTCCATGCTGCGGCGCTTTCCCCAGGTAATGTTCTCGCTGATGGAGCGGCTTTCTTCCTGTGCCAAACTGCTCATAATCGTAATCATGACTTCACCTTTGGCGTCTAAGGTGTAGATATTTTCCTTCTCAAAATATACTTCCACATTCCGCTCCTTTAGCTTGCGGACGGTCGTCAGGGTATCTACTGTATTGCGGGCAAAACGGCTGATAGATTTGGTGAGGATCAGGTCAATTTTGCCATCCAGTGCGTCTGCCACCATCCGGTTAAACCCCTCACGTCTTTTAGTGTTCGTGCCGGAGATTCCTTCGTCTGCGTACAGGCCGACAAATTCTCATTCCGGGTTGCTTTGGATATGGCGGGTATAAAAGTCAACCTGTGCCTCATAACTGGACTGCTGTTCGTCTGAATCTGTAGACACACGGGCATAAGCCGCTACGCGCCGTTTTTGCTGCATCGTTGCATCTATGACATTCTGACGCAGGCTGGCGCGGCTCTCTATCTTTTGGACTTTTCTTGTAAATGCCAGCATTCTTCCTCATCTCCTTTCCTTTTTTGCCTGATAACCTCCAGCTGACGTTCCCGCGCTTTCTGCCTCATTTCCGGCGTCCAGCTTTCCCGGCGGGATGGATGCCGCCAAGTGACGCTTTCCATATGGCCATCATGGAAAACGTAGACCAGGCAGTTGTGCTCCGGCACTAATATCTCATCAATATCCCGGGTCAGTTCCTCCCGTCCCCAGCCGCCATACCCCAAAACCTCGGAAGTCTTAGCGATGAGTATGTCTTCCGGAATCCGCTGCGACGGGCATTCGGATTTTCCATAAACATGGAAAGTGGAACATACCCATTGTGGTTTCTTGGTGTACTTCTTATCCGAAGCGGTTAGCTTACGGGAAAAATGCCTGCCGCATAAGCCGCAGCGGATCATTCCCGTGAATAAATATGGGGAAGCGGGCCTTGCCGTATGCGGGCGTGAGTATTCTGCCGCCCGCCGCTCCAGCTCATTCTGTACCCTCTGGAAAGTTTCCCCGTCAATGATGGCTTCATGGCTGTCTTCCACATAATACATGGGCAATTCGCCGTGGTTTATCATCTTCTTTTTGGTGATATGGTCGGATCTGTAGGTTTTCTGGAGCAGCAGATTGCCGGTATAGGTTTCCCGCTGCAGGATGCCACGGATGGTGCTCTTGCTCCATAAATTCCCCCACCTGGTTGGGACGCCCTCCCGGTTCAGCTTCTTAGCAATGGGTGCGATGCCCATGCCGCTGAGAAAGTTGTTAAAGATTTGTTTTACAATCTCTGCTTCTTCGGGGACCACCTGCAGCATACCGTCCTTAAAACGGTATCCGAACAATCCGCCGCCCGTAGGGATTCCTCGCTCAAAGTTCTTGCGGATGCGCCACTTGACGTTTTCCGAGGCGGATCGGCTTTCCTCCTGGGCAAAGGAAGCCAGCAGGGTCAGCATTAGTTCGCCGTCCGTGCTTAATGTGTGGATGTTTTCTTTCTCAAAAAATATGTCAATCTCCAACGCTTTAAGCTCACGGGCAGTCTCCAGCAGTGTCACCGTGTTGCGCGCTAACCGGGTAATGGATTTTACAATTACCATATCGATTTTCCCTGCCCGACAGTCGGAGAGCAGTTTTTGGAACTGTGGGCGGTTTTCTTTCGTGCCGGTCATTGCTTCATCGGCATAAATTCCGGCCAGTTCCCAGTCGCCCCGGCTTCCTATATAACTATTATAGTAACTGATCTGTGCAGATAAGGAATGAAGCTGCGCGTCCTTGCCGGATGATACGCGCGCATAGGCAGCGACACGTTTACGTTTGACGGGCTGCGTGTTTCTGCCCCCTATTTTTGTTATTTCTCTCATAATACCTCCGTTCCTGGCATCCCCTGTTACATCTATCACTCACATTGCCATAAAAAGCAAGTGTCGTTTTTAATAAAAGGGGCTGCCATGGTGGCATGCCCACCGTAAAGTTCAGGGAGCCCCATGAGAGGCTCCCCCGTTAATGTGCTACAGTTTCCTCACCCGGTCGACATCATAAACAATGCCAAGCCCGGAACCGCAGTCCCAGTCCACGAACACCGTCCCCGTATCGTCAACTAAGCGGACAGTGCCCTTGTCACCAGGCTTGAGGCGGCTGTAAGGGTCATCCATATGGATAAGCTCCACCCGAGTGCCTTTAGGGTACATTTTCCGTACCCGTTCGACGGTTTCCCGGCTGGGGAATCTGCTATTTGCCATAAGTTTCACCTCCCGCATCCTCTTCCTGTGTCCCATATCCTGCGGCATCTGCTTCTTCCGGCGGAATGGTAAGCTCCTGCGCTGCTACAAGCGCCGCTTCTGCCGGATTTGGTGGGATTGCAGCATTTTCATTACGTTCCGGGCGGTGGCCGGATTTCCAGCTGCTGTTGCCGGTAAGGTTTCTTAGCAGGATTTTGCGGGCAGTTTTATACTCATCCCCGATAAAACCTAAGCGGATCAGGAACAGGCGCATGGTGAACTTAGCGTTCTCAATCGGTTTTTCTACCGCCGTCACCCGTTTCTGTGTCTTTGCCATTTTGCAGATGGCGGCGATTAAGCGATTATAGGCATCGGCTTCACCGTCAATACTATGGAGGGTGAACCATGGGAAAGAAATCTTGCCGTCAAGTTCTACGATTGATAGGTCGTCCGTTTCCAGTGTTTGTTTAAGCAGGGTCGCTTTGCTGGCGACGATTTTCTTTAGATTTTCCCGCATTTCCGGGGTAAATCCTGTGTCGGGAATCTCAATCGTTAGTTTACCTGGTGCGTCAGTATTTGATGTTGCATCAGACACATTCTCATCTGCAGCAGTTTCCAGCGTTGCTTCATTCATAGCAACTTCCGTTGCTGTATTTTCTGCCAAAGTGTCCCTTGCTTCGCCTGCCAGGACCTCATCTGCAGCAGATTCTTCCGTTGGATTGTCCGTGGCTGCCTGTTCTGCGACAAAGCCCCGTTCCTGCAAGTCGTTGATGAGTACCGCCGCATAGTCGGGATGGATATTACTGCCATATGACAGCACGCCGTTTTTGTCTACGGTATAATCACCAACGGTGTAGGAGAAACTGGGTGCGCCCTGGTAGACAGCAGGTTTATCCAGTATTTGGCTGATAGCCTCAACCAGCGGTTTTCTATCGCTGCCGTGGAGATTGTAATTATATTGGAAGTTCATATTATTTGCTCCTTTCGTTTGGCTGTACACACATCTATCACTCAGACCGCCGATTCCGGCAAGTCTTGTTTTGTCATAACAATATGGAATAATGTGTGTCATTCTGCTTCCGGGGCTTCGCCGGTGAATATGTAATTTGCATATTCTTCCCGGTGTTCTTCCAAATAAATGACTAACTCAAAGTAGTTCTCACGGTTAGCAATCCACTGCACCATGCGGGTGTCCAGCATATTGGTTTCCCCGCTTTGCCGGACAGCCTCAATCTGTTCCTTAATTCTTTCCGTCATACGTCTCACCTCCTTCATACTTTTCTGCCAGATATGCTTCCCAAACTGAGTCAAGCACGGCATGTCGCAGAATTTTGGCGTCAAAGCCAGCATCTTCATAACCTTGCCGGATTGTATCAAAATAACTGCGCGACGGCGTGTCATAGGGATGCATAGCTTCGTTCATGATATAGGCCATTGCCTGAATCCGTCTGCTGTCCACCGTTACCTTTATCATTTCCTTACGGTAAAGATGCGGGTAACCCTCATATATGTCGAGGTTATACTCGTCACTTGGCTGTAGTCGCCAAATGATGATGGGGACTTTGCTGCCCTGCTGCCTCTCAATCGTGGCTACGGCAGTGCCTTTACCCCGGAACATCAGGCGGTAGTTCTGTAAATAAGTTGCTTTTACAACTTCTGCCGTGGGGCAGCGTTTTGCCATCTGCTCCAGGTTGAGGTTGGAGCCATAGGCGATATAGAACCTGTCTTTTGCTGCATTGTTACTTTTACTCATATGTTTTGCCCTCCATTCTCAGTATTCCTGGCACTAATATGGCTCCTGACATTCTCTTTGGAACCATACCGCCAGGCGGCATTGCCGTCCAGGTGCTGGTAGAGATGCTCCCGGCAGCTCTTGAACTCATCGCCGATAAAACCGATGCGGTTCAGCCAAACACGCATGGCGAACTTCTCATTTTCTTCCTGCACCTTGCGGTAGCTGGCGCTTTTCTGTGTCAACGCCTGATGGTTCAGGGCGAGCGCCAGCACGATATATGCCCGGATTTTCCCGGCATGGAGCGTGCTGTTGAAGCCCCGCAGTTCCACCGTATGGTTGCCGTGGAAGAAACTGTGTAGATTGAGAAAATGATAGCGGCTGGTGTGGTAGTGACCGTTACGGTTTCCCGCATAGTTCTCATACCAAATAGATTCTATCTGACTTAGTGTTTTTGGCTTTACCTGGTTCATGCGCTCTACCAAAATAGCGTCCATTTTCTTGCAGTAACGCATCCGCTCCGGCGCAATCTGAAGTGACTTATAAAGCAAATCATTGTGTGCGTAGATGATATTGATGAAGTTGCGGATGCTTCTAGGGGTGTGGGCGGCCCCGTCGAGATGGATATGGATGCCGCAGGATCTGTTCGCAAATCCTCCGGCTTTCCTGAGCCTCCTTGCCAAAGCCTGCACCCGGTCAATATCCTCCCGGTAGAGCAGGATGGGGCTGACCAGTTCCACGCTGTAACTATCATTAGCGGAGACAGTCCTGCGCCCCTCTTTTTTCTGGCAATGCAGGCTGCCATCGTACATCACTTTCCAGATACGCCCATCCGGAGCGGTTACTTTGTGGGTGTCATAATAATCCCCGGCAGTGTCAGTCGTGCCGCCTAAGTAATGCGCAGTAACTTCTGCTGCTTTTTGCCTGGTGATCCCGGTGAACTCGATCTCCAGGCCGAATCTTTTCGTAAACATTTGCCCTCCTTTCCTGCGGCTGTTGGAGCGCGGAATGGGGGCGGCTGTGGTGCGCCCCCAAACTTGGCTGCGCACCATGCCGCAATGTTTACCTGGTTTTTATGTTACCTGTCTAAATCCTCCTTTCCCAGAACTTTTTCCGTGAGATTGTTTAGCGCCGGGCTGAGCCCTGCTGCGGAACCGGCTGCCGGTCGGTATTTTTTCTGTAGCTTCGCCGTCAGCTTACGGCGTTCCGCATCGGTAATCAGCCCGCGCTTATGAAGATGGCCGACGATGGCAAGCATCGCACCATATTGCTTTATCTGTTCAAAATGTGCTTTATCCATTACGGCAATCCCTCCCCATAGCGGCTGAGACGGTAACATTCCCTGCCGCAGAATTGCTTTTTCTTGTTCCCGAAGCTGACGAATTCTTTTCCGCAGCAATAGCAAATCAGACGGTATGGCTGCCTGCTACGGAAATGGTTCCACCACTGGTAACGGCACCGGTTGCTGCAAAAAATCTTGCGTCCGCCACCCGTGGGGTGCGATAATGGCTTGCTGCAATTTTTACATAAACCGGTTTCCGCACCGTTGCTAAGTGGGGCATGGACGCCATTGCGGTAGCAGATGGATTTTACAGTATTGGGAGATAAGGAGAAAAAATCTGCAATTTCCGCATACGATGCGCCATCCTCACGCATTTTTAGCATTGCCTGTTTGGTTTTGGGATCAGTCATGCTGCCTCCTTTTCTGCCCCGGCTCCTGCACCTGCCATATATGCGGCTTTGATGCGCAGTCCGAGGGCGTGTACTACATTGACGGTTACGGCGTTGCCAGCCTGCCGATAAGCCTGGGTGTCGGAAGTCACAGCCAGCAGTTTATCAATCTGTGCGTCAGAAAATCCCTGCAGCCGCAGGCATTCCCGCGGGACGAGGCGGCGGATTCTCAGGTCTTCCCCCACAACCGCCTTGTCCGCATGCGTAGTAATGGTATAGGAGACGCCGTGCCCCACGCGCGCCCGCTTCTTGTTCTGTCCGGCGTAGGAGATGTCGACCGAATCTCCCGGCTCCGCTTCACTGTACCCGCGCCTGGTGGCTTCTTTAATCAGCAGGACGCCATCACGCACCTGCCTTGAGCTTATGCCTTTGCAGTAACTGGCGGTGAGGGTGCGGGCGCAGTCCCGTGTGTCCGTGATCCCCACCTGGCTGCTGCAGCTTACAAGGTACAGCCCGGTTTTTCCACCGCCTCCCCCGGAGCTGGCAAGTTGGGTGCAGGCGACCCCGGCCGGGTCGTAGACCCTTTCCCCCTGTGCCCCGTCGATGACTTGTATAAGAGCTTTTCCGTCTGCTCCGGTGAGAGGTAGTATTTTTCCGGCACATCTCGGATCAAGATATCCGACAATATACACCCGTTTGCGTGACTGCGCGACTCCAAAATACTTGCTGTTAAGCACCTGCCATTCCACACCGTACCCCAGTTCTGATAGCGTGCTGAGGATGATTGTAAACGTCCGTCCTTCGTCATGGCTAAGCAGTCCGGGAACGTTTTCAAGTAGAAAAAACGCAGGCCGTTTGGCTTTAAGGACACGCGCGATGTCAAAAAAGAGCGTGCCTCTCGCATCTTCAAAGCCACGGCGCTTTCCGGCAATGGAAAAGCTTTGGCAGGGGAACCCGGCGCAGAGCAGGACGAAGTCCGGCATTGTTCCGGTGTCAATTTTTCTTGCGTCTTCATAATAAACCTCGCTTTCTTTTATATTATGTATGGCACGGTATGCCCGGTTGGCGTGTTTGTCGATTTCCGAGTGGCCGATGCAGGTAAAGCCGCCGACGCGCTCCAGCCCGGCACGGAACCCGCCAATACCGGCAAACATATCAAAGAACCTGATATTTTGTGTAGACATAGTAAACCTCCTTATAGATTTGTTCGTGTAATAAAAATCATAATCCCTCCGTTAAGTGTTATTGCGGTGCGCCTGGGCGCCTGGCGCAGTTAAGCCGGCAGGGACGGATTCTTTCTTCTTTGGCATTATTTACGCACTGCCTGTTTTTGTTTTTCCGTTTTTAGCTTTCTTAAGAGATGGTTACATAAAATCTTTTATCCCGTCATAAACATGGCTGCAGAAACCGAGGATTGTATCGATAATTTTTTCCTCTTCCACATTTTTTGGCTTTACGTCCCAGCCGCGGTCATAGTTGATGGCTGTCGGCCCATGTTCCTGCCAAACCGTCAGTTTGCTAACATTCCCGCTGTTAATGCCAAATTTGGAAGCTTCTGCATAGACTTTTGCCTGAAAGCGTAAATTTCCGACTTTGCCTGATATCCAATTATTATCCATAAACTTTACCTTGCTGATGCCATAGCGTGCGTCTTCTAGGCATTCTTCCATATCCTAAGATGCATCCGTTTTGCCGGTCAGGATGAAATGGCTGTACGCACCCCAGTTCTTTCTGTCAAGCAAATAATTTACGAGTTCGTACCAGCCTTCACGGTTAGCGATGGACATTACCGCGTTGCAGTCGAACATGTTAGCTTCCGCGCTGTCACGCACTTTAAGTATCTGCTTTTTTATAGTTGGTGTTAATTGGTTCTTAGCTGTACCCATGTTGTTCCTTAGTAGTTAAATTGTTCATAAAACTGCAGCCTGTAAATGTTACCTTTGCCTCAAGTCTTGTCCTGCCGCTTAACTGTGCCAGACGTCCAGACTCTTAGCACAGCATCTCCCTGTCTCCCCCATCCAGGACGAGATGCTCCAGCTCATCGCAGGTAATTACAGCAAATAATTTCGCCTGCTTATCAAAAGCCTCTCTGAGATGCCGGATGAGTTTTTCTTTCCGGGTAATGCTTGGTACAATCCAAACCGTGAGTGGGAACATTTCCGATTCTTCCTGCTCCAAGCCGGAGCGGTAGTAGGCATGGTATTTCTCGCATTTATCAATGATCTTGGCGGGAGATTCCGTGTCAAGGTCAACTTCGATAAAATAGCGGTCTTCATATTCTTCAGTGGCAGTTGCGGCGTAGAGGTCGGGCTTGAGGGAGTAGGACACCCCGGCATTGCTGTATGCTCGCCAGCATTCCGGCTCTAACTGCAAAGCGGTAATCTGAGGCTCATGTTCCCGGCAGATTTCTGTCAGCCGGATGGCAGTTTCTGCAACCGCCAGGGTATGGGCTAAGAAATATGGGGACGGTTCATAATGCCTACGCATGGGAGATGCCTTGCCGTCATGGAGCCGCAACAGGCGCTCGCCGGCGTGGGTCAGATGCCAGATGAATGAGCCTGATCCGGCTCTTACTCCGCCAATCCTCCGCGAGAGACTGTTAACCAGCCCATACCCGCTTAGCTTCTTGAGACTGCGGCTGGCTGCCCTAAGCCCGGCAGAGGGATTAGCGGCATCCGTGAATAACAGCCGCCCGATCTGCCCAGTCATGAGGTAGCGGTACTGTTGCACCGCGGCGAGCAGCTGTCGGTCGCGCTCCCCCAGGCGGCTGTCAGTCTCCGCCAGTTGTCTTTTGGATACACGCTGGGGCGATTGGCTGTCATTAACAGGGGCGCCGCCTGCAATAGGGGAATCCGTAGCGGGAACGCTGAAGGAATCCCGGACATTAAACTGCGCGAAGTCCCTGATCCCCGCGGTTTCCGCTTGTGCTTTGCCGTCCCCGTCCGTCAGTCGGTTCGTCAGCCGGTCCGTCATGGTTTTTTCCTCCTTCCAATGTTAACGTCGCCGGGATTTTCCCCGGTGGTTTGGTTGTTAGCGGTAAATATACTGAGATATTCTTCTTCAGTTTGCTCTGCCGGGATGCCGTAGGCGGCCTGGCTCTTTGCCTTAAGCTCGGCGGCATCCCGCAGGGCGGGCGGTGGCGGCAGAGTCCTGCCCTGTACCCAGCCAATGTTTCTTCCTCCTGATTGGAACGAGGCATAAACCTGGTAGCGGGGCAGAGCCATAAAATCCTCTGCGGTAAGTTCCGGCGCCATCGCTGCCATGTCTTTAGCATCCTTGCTGTTAAGACCGAACACTATTTTGTTCCTGGCGTTGGCGTCTACCCCGGAGCGGATCTCTAACGGCAGCTGATCCCTATATTGGTGCGCCAGCGTCAGTCCGACACCCAAGCCTCTCGCCTGCGCTAAAGCGTCCGATAAATCAGTCGGCAACGACAAATAATCTTGCAGCTCGTCGATGTAGATTTCTACAATGTGCCGCTTCTCCGCCGGGATACCCGCCCGTGACAGGGCAAGCGTCCAGGTTAAGCCGACAATTAGTGAGCCTAAGAGCCTGGCACTTTCTCCTCCGGTTAAACCACGGTTCAGCGGAATTAGTACAATCTTTCGTTTATTGAACAAATCTGTGAGGGAAAACTTTGGCTTTGCCTGCCCCAGGGTGTTCCTTAGCCCCGGTCGTAAAGTTAGCTGTCTAAGCTTGTTGAGAACAGGGCTTATCTGCTGCCTTTTTTCGGTATCCCTCAGAGCCTCAAACTGTTCCCAAAACGGGCGCAACGCTACGCGGTCTTTAACCTTGTTGGTAATTTTCTGCCTAAAGCGCTCGTCAGTCAGAAGCGGCAATAGCCACAATAGTGTAGAATTTTCTGTCTCAACGAGGGTCAGAAGGGCTGCTGTTAGTACATCTTGCGTGTAAATTCCCCAACAGTCACTAAAGATTTCTTTAAGCACGGAGAGAGTTGCATCCGCAATCAGCGAAGGGTTGCCATAATCCTTAAACGCCAGCGGGTTAAACCCACATGGGCAGGAATCGGATGGATCGATAATAACCACATCGCCCACGCGTTCTTCTGGAATCCGTTCCAAGATAGATATAATCAAATCTGCCTTTGGATCAAGTACCAAGACGCTTCTTCCAGCCGTAATATCCGCCAGAATTAGGTGTAACATTGCAGTTGATTTTCCGCTTCCAGTAGGCCCCAGGCACACCGTATGCTCTAAACTGTCGTGCGGAGAAATACTCAGCCGCTTCGGGTTCATTGCGTCCATGCTGACGGCGAAGCTACGGTTATTCTGCTGATTAGTCGGATTGCGATACCAGTTAGGTGACAGTATGACCTTTGGATGTAGCCCCGGAGTTCCGGGTAATTCTTCCTCCCCGGCTGGGAGCAGGAGGAAGCTAGAGAGCTCCTTGACCGATAACTTCAGGGGGAAACGGAGCGGCACATGGACGGTGTTAAGGTCAGAGGGTTTGATGGTTTCCTCACGGATGCGCACCCCTGCTGACTCCAATACCTTGAATGCACTGATGATGCTTTGCAGACGAGTGTTGGTATTTTCTCCAGTGATACCGATGCGGATGACAGCCTGGAAAATGTGCTGCTCAGCTTTCTCTTTAACGCTTTTGCGGCTCTCGGCGGAAGCTTTTTGCACGTCTCCGAATAGGACTTGCAGCCAAGTAGCATTGGGATCAGCGAGGTTAGTTGGTACTGGGGAGGGGGCATAGGCCCGCCCCAGTACAATTTGCATTACCATTTCTGTGCCACTTTTATCCTCGGTGAGTGCTGCCAACCCTGCCCGGATGACTGCCTCCGTAATGTCAGTCTTAAGCGAGAGCGTCGGGTTGCTAATCTTCAGTTGTCGGGCAGTAGTAACAGCTGCACGTTTTTCTGTGCCAACTTCGTGGAACTGGATATCACCATGTGCCTTGATAGCTTCTTCAATATTTCTGATATACCTTGTGGCGGCTCCGATGAGGTAACTTACTTTGCCGTTTTTGCTGCGTACCTCCCAAATGACAGCTCCCCGCGGTGACAATGCCGCGAGATGTGAGAGCATCTCCCACACAGTCTCTGTTTTATATGGCCGCGCCCATATTGTTTCCTTAAAGACAAGGTCCTCTATTTGATGTTTCAAGAATGCCCACTCCTTCCTACTGTATTTCTTTCTACCATTGTCCCAAATCATGCTTGTGTTTCCTGATGCGGTAGATGATAATAACGACCATAACAACGATGGCAATGGCAAGCAGTATCGGCCAAACTTCCAAAATCCAGTATGCGGCGGTATTGATGAGAAAGGCGCTGAGCGCCAGCATGAATGCAAACTCCAGTATCCGGGTAATTAGTTTTTTGGGTGGTTCCAATCATCATCCCTCCTCTCTGAGTGCTTTAGCGCTGTACTTTGGCACAGGATAGTTTTCTCCTGGCATGATGATGTCTGACCCTCCTGGCGCTTCATAACCCCAACAGTCGAAGTCCGGTTCTCTGTGGCGGGCGAAAAGCTCGAGATAAGGTCCGTATGACATCCGCCTAATAACTGCGTATTGCTCTTCTGGTTTCTGGCTATGCCGTTGCTGTGGGCAGAAGATCCAGTTGGGCTGACCGTGAAATTTAACCGGCGCCTTGCCACGTGTGGCAAAGAGGCATGTTTCTGACGCATTTCTAAAATAATTACCCAAAAGGAGGCGGGGTTTGATCCAGTAGATCGGGCTGCGGTATGTAAAGCCCCAAGCCTTAATCACATCTAAACCCTCTTGTAACAGGGCGTTAGGAATCCACAAATAAAGGTGGCTGTTTTCTTCCGCTAAATCCTGTACTGGCATCGCTTTGATGCGCTCCAGAGACATCAGTTCATAATGGCTTTCCGCACTGCGATGACTATTTTTCCCACGCTGCGAGGAGACTCCCCATGGGGGGTCAGCGAGGATTGTGTGATATTTCTTGGTTTTGTTGATTTTACTTTCTGTCTGATTGATTTTTCCTTCCATATAATCGTCCTTTCTTTGCTTGGCGCGGTTTTGACGGTATTTAAGCCCAAAACCACGCCGATTAAAAAGTTAAGCACAATGAGTTTTCGGAGCGATTCGACACCCATTAACAGGGGTCAAATGTCAATTAGGGCGCAATAAGGAACGATATTGTAATATTGTCAAGAATATGTTGACAATGCCTTGTTTTGCGCTTAATTGCTGTACCCTCTGCAACGACAGGGTAGTCCTTTGCACCGTGTTTTCTGTCTAACTGTCAGTTTTTCTTGCAGAAACGCTCTTTAGCATCCTCCATACAAGTCTTACGGATCATTGCACGATATCCTTCCATACAGTCGTACCCATCCATAAAGCTGTCCTGTAAATACTTCCATATCATCCTGCGCATGGCAATCTTTCTGTAATAGTGCTTAAAAAGCATACGGAGCAGCCAGCCAACAATAGTAACTATAGATATTGCTTGTGCGATTAATTCTGTAGTCATGGCAGATCACCACCTTTCCAGCCGCTTTATTGAGCCCTTTAGGTATGTAGCCATAATAGCCCGGCAGCAGCCACCTACATCCGGATTTATGCTGGCGAGCTGCTCGGCCATCATGCCCAGGCTGCCAATGTTTTGCATTGACCCCCTGGCAAGTTGAGCGGCGAGCTTGTCCTGCCCAGCGTCAAGCATGGCCTGGTCTACCATCATATTAGCGGTGTGTTTTGCCATCCAGCTCAGATTGCGTGGCATGGGGGTGTAGTTAGTGGCGGTTTCTATGACTGTGTCGTCATAACCGTCCGGGTAAATGTTTTGTTGGTTCATAAGAATGTCCTCCTTTGCTTTTTTGAAATAAACGGTTTAAATGTTAATCATCTCGCCTCCTCTGTTAAAGAGTAGGCGGATATAAGTTACGGTAACACCTCACTTTCTGCTGAATTACAAACGATGTTTTCGCTACGTACAGATAGATTAAAGTAAATCTCGTTTTTTGTCTGCTTTTTGCAAGAAAGTTGAAAGTGCAAGTTTTTTGAAAATCTTTTGAAAAAAATTTGAAAGGTAAAACATTGACAAATAGAACACTCTTTGCTAATTAACATATAGTTATAAAATAGCTTCATTTACTGTATATAACCCCTAAATAGCACAAATAGTATTGACAAAAAAGAGGTTGTGTGCTAAGATAATAAACATTAGTTAGACATAACTAACTAATGTAGTACGTTAAGTCATATATCTGTTATTTCTCTGGGCATCTCCCTTTTCTCAATAACCGTTATACAATCGCAGATTTCGCCTACATCTTTGGAAGCAGGCGATGATGCGATTGCAATCAAGGTTCAAAAAATTTTCAGAAAAGGGAGGAAATATATGCGTGTAGAAAGTTTTGAAAGAGATTTGAAAGACGGTTACAAGATAGTGGGTTTTCACGGTGGCATGATTGATTTCCCGCCACGCCATTGTCAGCCGCTTGAGATGGCGATATTTTACGATGGTCGGAGAGTTAATTCCGACGAGGATTGGAAGCGGTATGTTTTTCCGCATGTTGATTCGGACATGTTTCACAATCATGAGTACAGAAGTCAAAGTGATTTTCTCCAAAACTGGCATGGAATTTTGATGGGTAAGCACGGAGATTGGAAGCTGAATGTAGCCGAAGTTACTCCGGTCTCGGTAATCTTGGACTATGAAATACCGTCATCACATTGTGATCATGGGTTTGTTTGGCTTACATTGCCAGATACCATGTATCTCGAAATTATAGGACCGGAAGGCTTTGGTGGGATAGCGCCGCGTTATTCGATTGATTTTCATTCCGAGTCAAAAGTTGCACACGTCGTGGAGGATATGGGGCACATAATCCGAGACATTAGCCTCTGCATCAAAAATCCCAGTCGCCCAATAGACCCGATTTGCACGAAGCGACCGTATGCTGATAATCCTTATATAGATAATCTGCGAGCCAAAATAACAGAATATGCGTGCGTGTAAGCACAAACATGTTGGCCGTAGCAATCTCGCTACGGCTATTTTTGAAAAAAATTTTTGAAAAAAATGTCATTAAAACTTTATAAGTGCCAAGAAAAATGCTATGATAAAAAATAATCTTATGTAAGGGGGATACATATGCTTGGTAATAATAGAGACAGAGCCAACAACTTCATAGAACCGGACTCCACTCTTGGAAAAATTAAAGATCGCTCCGAGTTAATCGTTGAACTGACTGCCTTCATGGACGAAATACGGCATGATTTAAGTGCGAAAAAAGAGCACGATATACTGAAATTCGTCCGGCTTTTGGTAGGCGAAAAATATGCCAGCAGGTCACCATTTAAGGAGAACGGCGGGCTTTTATTTTGCAGAAACTACTGTGCTGCCATCTTTAAGGAATACATCCCAAATGAAGATAAAGATGAATATGAATATGAATATGTGTACAGCCTATTTATGTCGGTCAACGGGCTTTCTGCGGAATACGCCAATTTGTCTCTCACAAAAAGAATAGAAAGATTTGCCAACCGACAGGGTTGTTCAACTAAGACGGTATATAACCACCTGAAGGGTAAGGCGCCTAAAGTCTGCGAGGAACTGGCAGACCAGATATGTATACTCGGGCGAAAAAATTTATGGGCACTCGCAGATGAGGTTTTTAGCCAACTGGCAGACTGTTTAAAAGATACAGACGAAGAAATTCCAAATGCAGATGATGCTATTGATTCGGGCGGTGCTTCTGGTCCTGAAAATGCGGCGAAAGGTCATGTGACTGCGCCTGGATGGGGCGACAGTGACGGAGGGAGGCCCAGTTTCACGGCTAGCCAGGTTAGATATGGTATCCTTGGCAATCAGATTGTGTTTAATTCGATTGATGGAGAACACCGACCCGGAGACTGCAAGGCTGTTTATCCAGGCGATGAAAGAGAGTTCGTGGAAGTTTTGCGGCCAGATACCGATCCGGAGGATAACGCCTCATGGGAAGGTGAGCGCATCACCATAGAAGACGCAAAGCATTACATGGTCAGGCTTCATATCGATAATAATAACTGCAGAGGGTATGAGGCCGTGGCAAAAGACACAAAAGTCGCTCTAAGTATTCCCACATACTCAGACATACAGATACCAGTACGTGGATATATTGAGTCAAGCAATGCAACGCCTCCTAAATATTGGGACGGTATAGTATTCACCAGCACGGGGGACAGACCATTCCATTTGAAGTTTAAACCGGATACTGCTATGATCCATAATAATTCAACGAAAACAAATGGGGCACAGCTAAGCAATGATATTGTTTTAAAGGCTACAGAAGGAGGGGCGCTAATTGGCTATGATGCGCTCAATGGCGAAATACCGGGAGGTTCTTCTTTTCAAAGTAAAGTTACTGCCTGGATTGTTGCCACTTATGATCCATTTGCCGTTATTTCAAAAGTTCGAAAACTTGGCGAAAAGGAGTGGCATGAGGCCGTTGATGCTAAAATTGGTGAGCAGGTTGAATTTCAAATTGAGTATCATAACGCCAGCACCGAAGAACAGGTTAATGTTATGATTAGCGATGTTCTGCCGGGCAACCTAAAATATGTTCCTGGCACGACTAAGCTCTACAATATGAACCATCCAAATTGGGCATCTATCAAAAAAGATGATATTGTTACTCGGAGGGGCATCAATATCGGTATCTATAAAGGCAGTGCAGATGGTACTCAGGGTGGCAACGCATTTATCCGTTTTACGGCTGAGGTTGTTGATACTGATCTTGCTTATGGAGAGAACTTCATCTATAACTGGGGCCAGGCAACAGTCAATAACTCTTTAATCGAGAACCCATCAATTGTAATCGTTCAAAAATTTGAGCAATAAAGGGCTACCGCTTACATATGTGTACTTTAGAGACAAATATTCAGATATGCAGACCTATTCTGACTGAATATAATACAGAATAGGTCTTTTTCTTCAAAAAATCCTATAAATATTCCGCTAGAATACTGGCGTAATAGCAGCGATGACTTCCCTTTTTGATTCCAATCATTTATAATGATGCTCCGCCCATTTATCCTATGGATATTTACCTTTTTCACCCCTCCCGTACCACACAGCGAACGGCAAAACCGTGCCCACGGGAATACTCGTATTGAGGACCGACATTCGAAGGGGACGGACCAAGGCAGTGGCTGCTCGTGGTAGAAACGGAAGCAGTTGACCACCAAAGACCATTTGTGACACGTGCACTAGTATCACCAGCCGAGCGATGATATACGCCCGTACGGAGAAAGTTGAGAGGATTGCAAAAAGCGGGGCAATGGGGCGGATATGTAAAATATTACGCTAGGGATTTAACGGAGCCGTAAAATTTACTTCTTTGAAGTTGTTTTGGCTTTGACTGTTACCCATTTCCCATATGCCTGTTTTTTCTTGCCTTCTGACACATATTTTTTATATGCGCGGATGCGGATAAAATATGTCTTTCTGCTCTTTAACTTTTTCACCGTATAAGTTTTTGCTGATTTTTTTACTGTGATTTTTCTAGCGCCCTTAAATGTTTTCTTTGGGCTGACTTGGAGCTGATATCCGGAAATACCGGAGGCCTTCTTCCATTTGAGACTCAGTTTATTCCTTCCTGCCGTTACTTTTACTGCTTTTATTTTTGCCACTTTTGGTGCCGAAACTTTGTTTGGCTTTGCGGGTTTGGCAGGGGAAGTATTGTTTGCGTCTTCCGGCAATGATTTGGTGATGGAAAAACATCCCGCCATAAGACTATAGCCTATATATCCGGAATTCGGATCATTTTCATCATCTAAGCCGCCCCATATATCCCCGAAAAAGGTTGAGTCGCAGTTTTGGACAATCCCTGCGCCATTTACCATCGGGACAAACTTAAAGTTGCTGCCTTGTAACATATCTGCATCCACCGCTATTTCCGGGCCGTTTTTATGCTCTTCCCACCGAAGAATCATGACAAGCCCATAGTATGTATTTGGTTTGACCTTCTTAAAATCTAAATTCCACCAGCCAGGGGTACTGTCGCTGGGAGGAGCCAAGGTAAACCGGTTTGTTGCCGAATTGTAATCCAACTTGACCCACCAAAGGCTCCAATGCAAGTTTTTATCCAGCACGCTTCCTTGCTCCACCTTCTGCTTCCCATTGATATATACCGGGGTCTCGTCATACCCCTTCCATACCTGAAGAGTATTTGTATCCTGCCCTTCATACAGCTTCGTGCTGATATTTCTAAAATCAATGCTGTGGATGCGAATCTTATCCTCCGGTCTGTCAATACATATTCTGGAATAGATATCCTTAATAATAATTTTATTGCCTTCTACCACATAATCCTTATCCGTAAAAGCCACGCCACCGACTTCCCCATGAAAATCCTTTTCATATACATAGCGGTGGGATTCCCCACCGAAACTGCTACGCTGGTCAAACTCACATGGAAGTTCCAGTGACAAACTGTATTCCTTCCCTTTCTCAAAGACGTCTGTAGCAGTAAGCACTTTTCCTGTTGCTTGGTCACGCCAGTAGAAATTATAGTTTTCTCTCGAAACCATGCCGGAACCACCTGACATACTGCCATGATACTGCATGCTGACAACCGGGTCGCTGTATGATTCCCCTGTGTACGGGTCATCCATGTACCCAAAGGTAACACTGCTTACATTCAAAGTATTCTGTGCCGCCTGCACTTGGGTTACTTGATATGGCGTCCCCTGCATCTGTCCGGATAGAGCAATCACCGCCGCCATAAGCAGGGCTGCCGTTTTTCTATATATTTTTCTCATGATATTCCTCCTCGTGATATGTATCTGTAAAATGCATTCCTTTTCAGCCGACTGGCTTACAATAAACTTTCTAAAAATTGCTAAATTTCCCGGTCTAATTTTGACTTTGTTTCCAGTGCGACATATTCCTTAAAAACATTTAAAGAACTGTAATCTTTTTGGATTGAGACCAACTGGAATAAAGTTTGGTGGTAGTTCCATTTAATGAGACATTTTTATAGGTACGGATTCTGACATAGTATTTTTTCTTTTTAAGTCCGTTAATCGTCTTTTTAGTTTTATTCTTGCCTACGGTCACTATTTTAGTTTTGCGATTCTTGAATTTGCTGCTAGTAGAATATGCAAGCTCACACCCGGAGATCTGCGCAGACTGTCTCTTCCAGTTTGCTGTAAAACCTTTTCTTTTCGGCTTTATCTTAGTGATTTTGGTGGATTTTGGATATATGATAAATTGTTTGGTTACTGTTCCTTTATAATTGCCAATGAATGTAATTATAACGCTATGTACCCCGACGTCCTTTCTGTTTCTTGTATATGCTACCCTATAATCCTTATCCTTCTCTAACATCTTGCCAGATCGATCATTGACAGTAATAGCAGGAGTGCAGATTTTACCATTATAGACATAAGAAACTTTTGCTAAGCGGATGTTATCAATAGCATAAATCGTGACGTCTTGGCGAATACGTCCGCATTTTGTACATTCTTCTTTAAGCGATCCGTTGCTATTGCTATCGGCAGGAATCAAGGTTGTATGATAGCTATGGGGGCAGCTTACATTCACAGTACATTCTGCGGTTTCTTCTCCATCAACCGTAGTGGCGGTAATAACGGCACTCCCAACTGCAATCGCCGTTACAACATCATCATTCACGGTTGCAACCGCAGGGTTACTTGAATGCCATCTTACTGTTTTATCGGTAGCATTGTCCGGTAAAACGGTGGCTGTAAGTTTTTGTTGTGATCCGATATTCAGCGTCAGCCGGAAAACATCAAGAGATATCGAGTCCACATGAATGGGCGACACTGTAAAAGTTCTTGTTTCTATTCCTTCATAGTTCCCGATAAAACTAATCGTAACGGTATGTGTACCAATATTTGCCGTATGATCGGAATAGGATACCGTGTAGTCTCTTCTGACTTCCAACGCATCACCCTTCGCATCAATTACACTGATCTCGGGCTGATGTTCTCTGCCGTCATAAGAATAAGATGTCTGCGACAGCCTGATGTCCTCTATCCGGGGAATAGGGGTTTCTGTTTCGGCTCCACATTTATTGCAGGTCTTAGTAATAGCTCCGTCTTTTTCTGTGCTGGCCGGGGTATAGCTGGCCTTATAATTATGCTCGCATTTTACGACCACTGAGCAAGATGCTGTGATCTCCCCATCGGCAGAGGACGCCGTGATGGTAGCCGAACCCACAGATATTGCCGTTACCGCACCGTTTTCTACCGTTGCCACAGATGGATTGTTCGACTGCCAGATAAGCGTTTTATCTGTAGCGTTGTTGGGCAGGACGGTCGGAACGATCGTCTTCTGGCTGCCAGGCTCCATGGACAGACTGGTCGGATCAAGGGAGATCGAGCTTACATTTATGAACGGTTCTTTGTAGCTGAGGGTGAGGTAGTAGGGGGTGTTATTCGTGTAATACTGTCTGACCGCAAAATAGTATTCTCCTCCATCTAAGGCGATTTCCGTAGAGCCATAATACATATCTCGAGAGGCACTGTAATTTTTATGGATTTTATTTTGGTTGCTCTTAGATCTCCATATAATATCATCTGGATTAGACGTAGAATAAATAGCGAATCCAGATGATACCGTATACCACCAATATTGTTCGGAAAGTGATTCTATATAGATATTAAGTAGCCCATTTTTAGGCATAGTAAATTTATAAATATGCCAATAATGTTTGTAGGAATCATCAGCTTCTGTCAAACCATAATAATCCCCATCCTTTATAGAAGCACTTACCGCCGTGCCTAAGGTGATTGTCTGATTTGCATATTCCAGCCACCCTGCCGCATATGCTTCGCTCGGAAAGAACGTAATGCTTGACACCAAAAGTACCAATGTTAACAACACAGAAATAAATCTCTTACCAGTTTGTTTTGTTTGTTTCATAAAAACGCCTCCTGTTCTGTTTTCTAATTCAACACATCTACCAGTTTTTGCATCTCACCGACATCTCCATATAGGGAAAGTACCCCACATTTACTACTTGTAATTTCTGATTGAATCGTTGGAATGGAAATCAATTCGCCATTTAATAGGATTGCTAGTGATCCTCCATCATTCTCGACTCTTATCCCTGCAAATTTATCTGCCTCTTCATCTGCAAAAGTGATTTTTACTACATTTTTCCTTTCCAGCCGCCGATTCCTCCTGTGTGACAATTTTCGCTTGTTTAACATCCACCCCTTCAAGCGACACACTGTCTTTAGCGTATTTGACCATTTTACCCTCATACGGAGTCTCTTTCCCAAAGACCAGGCCAGCCTAAAACCAACTGCCTAATTCTCTCAAAAAAGCGGCTCATGAACCGCTAAAATACAAGATGTAACACTTTATAGAGAATGTTACATCTTTTACGTCCCACAAACCGCTGATATGCTATAAAAATGCCGTTTATGATGATATTGTGTACCAATTTTCTTCATTTTAGCAAACTCACCCTTGAATATAGGCGGATTTGATGTTAAAATTGTATCAATATCTATAAAGTGTTACATCTGCCCCTTTTGTGGCGATACGCTATCATCAGCCGTATCTTACGACAAAGGGGGCTTTATTTATTATGGCAGCAACAGAACCAATCAGGGACAAGAAACAGTTAAAGAAACTTGCAGATTATTTTTTGAAGAAAGGACAGCTGCGTAATTATACGCTTGTGTTGATGGGGACGTATACCGTTCTTCGGATTAGTGACCTGCTCCGACTTAAATGGTCGGATGTGTATGACGAAGAAAGACGGGCATTCCGTACCCATATTACCGTGACGGAAAAGAAGACCAAGAAAAAGCGCACCATCGCTCTAAACCCACAGCTACTGGGCGCACTCAAGCAGTGTTACCTCCACCGAAGAGGCGATTATATCTTTGCCAATAACCGTAAAGAGCCAAAGGCAATCAGCCGGGTGCAGGCATGGCGGATTATTCATGCCGCCGTAGTGGAGCTGGGGATTATGGGCAAGGTTGCCTGCCATTCTTTGCGGAAGACTTGGGGATATCATGCAATCACAAACGGGGATGTATCACTGGCAGTAGTTGTAGATATCTATAACCACAGCAGTTACGAGACTACCAAGCTTTACCTCGGCATCAGGCAGGATGAGCGGGACGAGGCGATACTTAAGATGACATTGTTTTAGCTAGCAACAGACATGATTTTATGTGATTAAACCTTCTTGAGTTGACAGAGCGCAGAAAATTGATCTCTACGCTCTGTTTTGTGATGGATAAAAGTGAGTATTTCCTAATGAGTGTTACTGGAAAGCAATATTATACGCAAAATGCGTATTATCACCGTTGCCGCACACACCGGGTTTATGAGAATGACTCAGCTTTCTCCGTACGGGCCGCTATGGTCGTTCAGGCGGTCTTATTGGCGGGCGTATTGCAGGTGCCCTTTGGTGGTCATCCGAGGTTGGTTCCGATAGCGACGGGCGCGGTCTAGACACGAGTCCAGCAGTCGTCAACCCTCAATACAGCTACTACCGAGGAGACGGTTTTGCCGTTCGCTGTGTGGTACGGGAGGGGTGAGAACGTGTAAACTCATATAAAAATCAGTTAATGCTTTTGGTGCAAAATGGTGCATCGTGTAAAATCACTCTCAAAACTCCGCTGTCTCTACGGTATAATTCCCTCCTCAACTCCCCATTCATTTACCGCTTCCAATCATAGAATAAGGCGTTCACCCCTATAAATCGGGGCAAACGCCTTATTATTTTTGTATCAAACGTGACGTGCTTACTTGGCATTTCCGATAGGAATTGCACCAACTTCAGCTGTTAAGTTAGAAAGTGCCGCAGCTAAATGGGCTTGATCGGTGATACCAATATCTTCTTTTAGGAATTCAATATAGTTTCTTATATCTTCTGAACTAAAATGTAAATCAGAATTCTGTCCTATCATATTGGTTTTTGCTATTGTCAATTGAGGGTCAACCGGTCCAAGATTTGAAAATGGATGCATCATGATGTCATCTGCACCTAAAGCTAAAATAGTGGCAGCACTGTACGCTACATATGGTACTATAACAGTAATATGTTCAAATCGTTCTCTTAAGATACTTATGATGCGTAATGAAGTTATTGGATCTCCTCCATTACTGATAATCATGAAGTCAATGTCTTTTACTTCCGGTGGTATATGACCAATAATATCTATAATTTTTGTAATAGAATCAGATGACATGTTAACCGAAAGATTAGGTCTTATAGAAGTTACATAGGTAATCATTGGACGTTTTCTTATAGTTGAAAATTCTTCAAATAGCTTTTTCCTTTCAGCATAGCTCATGTACAAAATCTCCTTTCAGGATTATAGTATTAGGTGTTTGCGAAACTTTGAAACCATTGAATATCCAGGTTTCTTTTCCTTAAGTAAGGTAAATTCTCCTCAAAATTGTTCATTTCGACCTCTTACCAGTAACTGTGGAAATGTGGACAATTTCCTAAAAGTGCTCATCTTCTAGTAGTTATTCTTGTTTTGATCTTTGCAAATCCAATAACTTCGTTGGAAATTTCACGCGTTATCCACATCAATCCTGTTTTGAGTTTCGCAATTACCTATTATAGTATTGAAAATATGGTAGATAATATTTATTTTTTCCATTGATAACTATTGTTTTTCTTGTCGTTTCCTTTTTCATCAACACTACTACTCGTAGCAGGCCAGTTGATTTTCCACTCAAAATACTCGTCCTCTGAAATCTCCCCACTCTTCAACTGCTCTTTCCGCAGACACCACTCACGCATGAAATCATTGACTAATCCATACTCTAGCCACATACCCACTGGAGCATGAGCAGGCCAATCATCATTATCATAGTAACGCACCGATTTATCATCAGAAGCGTTGCATTTGCCGGGATTGCGTACAAGCTGAAATAAATGGATCGTGCTGCGGTCATCTTCATCAAGCCAAAGGAATGTAAGCATAATATCTTCGGCGCAGCCGGGGGTAACGCCAATAAAATGGATATAATTGACGTTCAGTATCTTTGCCATTTCCATTAAAGTGTTGTTTTTGGGAACACGATAGCCGGATTCATACTGTGCGATACGAACATCAGCATTACGTTCCTCATATCCCAATTTCAAGCCTAATTCACGCTGTGTCAAGCCCCGGAACGTGCGTATTCTCTTTATCCGTTCTCCTAATACCATAGTCATGTGTCCTTTCTGAAAATTAGAGTGATTGTTTTGAAATTATCATGTTACACCTGCTCCACAACTCGTCTTTATATGCAAATACATCTTTATCAATCTTTCTTTCAACAAAGCCAACTTTTTCATAACATTGCTTTGCTAATACGTTTTCGCTGAAAATATTTAGTTGAACTGCTTTTGCGCCAGTTATCTGAAAAGCGAATTGCAGAGCCAAATTCAGCATTTCTTTTCCGTAACCTTTTCCACGTTTGGTTTTATCAACAATAATAAATTTAAGAAAACCGATATTGTCTGCTGTATTGACAGAATAACAGAAGAAGCCTACTGCCTGTCCGCTGTTTTCTGTTGCGACATAAGCACTGTCCGTCCAGTCCATTGCATTTTTCTCTAATAAATCATGGAAAGATTTTTGTGTCATGGGGTAGGGCAAAAGATTTGCACACCAAAAAGCATGAGTTCTTTCGTCATCAATCCATTTTGATACATATTCGTAATCTTTGCTTGGTATATACGGTCGGATTCTCATAAATGGAATGTCCTTTCTCCAATTTATTTATAAATTTGTTATAGGTAGTACACCATAATATATTCTTCCTCATTCTCCTTTACAATCTCAAAACCAATCTTTAAATACATCTTTGTCGCATAATTGGCTTTCTGAACAGAAAGAGAAACCCGACTGTACCCATGTGATTTAAGCAGGGTAAGAATTTCTTTCATCATAGCCGTTCCAATGCCAAAGCCCCGGTATTTTTTATAAAGAGAGATTGCCAAAGAGGGCGTTTCATCATCTATATGTCCGTAATCGTTCATAATGCGAACCCAAACAGCCCCAACAATCTTACCGCCAACCTCTGCCACTAATCCCCAATCATCTTTGGATTCCCCGAAATGCTTAACATAAATCTGTAATTCGGGAGATGAAATAATACTTTTGGGTGGAGGTTCGATACCCTCTGGAATAAAGATTGCTTCATATAGAAAATTATCCAGTAACGGATATTCCTGTTTTTGTATTTTTCGTATCGTTACGTCCATAGCTGACCTCTCAATTCTGTATTCTCCATATATTCTAGCATAATTAAGATAATACAGCAACAAAAACTTATCAGAAATGCTAAATTTAATAAAAAAGATAAGTTTAACAAATAAGCTATTGACAATAACAGAAATGTTAAGTATAATTCAAATACAGAGCTTAACAAAAACGCTAAACAAAAGGAGGATATTGAATGAAGAATGAACTATTTGTAACTGCCGGGGAGGTAGCGCAGGAGTTGGGTGTTTCCAAACCATTTGCTTACAAATTAGTACGACAGATGAATGAGGAACTGGAAGAAAAAGGTTTTATCACAATCGCCGGACGTGTCAGCAGAAAATATTATGAAGAAAAATTCTACGGCATGGCGCAGGCGGCGAACTAAGGAGGGCGAACTATGGCGGCATATAAAGATGAACAGCGTGGAACATGGTATGTATCGTTCCATTATTATGACTGGACGGGTAAGAACTGCCGGAAAGTCAAGAGAGGTTTCAAGACCAAAAGAGAAGCTACGGAGTGGGAACACCATTTCCGAATGAAAGAAGCGGCTGACTTGGATATGACTTTCGGGGAATTTGTGCAGGCATACACAAGGGATATGAAACCGAAGCTGAAGCACAATACTTGGCTGACAAAGGAGCATATCTTACGCACAAAATTGTTACCGTACTTTGAGAATAAGAAAATGTGTGATATTCGTGCAAAAGATATTATCCAGTGGCAGAATGAGCAGATTTCCTATCGTGATGAAAAAGGGAAGCCCTATGCGCCGACTTATCTGAAAACTCTGCAATCTGAATTGAGCGCATTATTTAATCATGCGGTGCGGTTCTACGAATTAAAGAGCAATCCCGTTGTCAAAGCCGGACCGCTTGGGAAAGGGAAAGCAGAGGAAATGCTTTTTTGGACGAAAGAAGAATATCTGAAATTCATTGAAGCAGTAAAGGATAAGCCATATTCCTATCAGGCATTTCAGATTTTATACTGGTGTGGCTTGCGTGTTGGCGAACTTTTAGCACTCACGCCGCAGGATATTGATTTTGATAACAAGGTCATTCGGATAACAAAATCTTATCAGCGGTTAGAGGGAAAAGATGTGATAACAGACCCGAAGACACCGAAAAGCAAGCGCAATGTCAGTATGCCGGATTTTTTGTGTGAGGAATTAAAAGAGTATCTCGGCAGACTGTACGGACTTCTCCCGACTGACCGTATCTTTCATCTGACAAAAAGTTTCCTGCACCATGAAATGACGAGAGGTGCAGGGAAAGCAGGGGTAAAGCGCATTAGAATCCACGATTTAAGACATTCTCATGTTTCGTTGTTAATCAGCATGGGATTTTCAGCGGTATCAATCGGGAACAGGGTAGGGCATGAAAGTGTGGATATTACGTTTCGATACGCCCATATGTTCCCGACAGAACAGATACAAATGGCAGAGTTATTGAACGCAGAGTTTAAGGAGGGTACAGAAGAATGAGCGGCACACACAAATATCCAACAATCAGTTTTCGCATTTCTCCCAGAGAACGGGAAGAAATCGAAGCAAAGATTTTTGTAAGCGGCATGAAAAAGAAAGATTATTTTGTCCGTTCCTGCATTTACAATCGTGTATGCGTGGTGGGGAAGAAAGAAACGGTATATCAGATTGTGGAAAAATTACAGGAAATGCAGAGCCGTATGGAAGAACTGTCAGAGCAGATTAAAGGCGAAAAGCCGGAGGTCATTACCGAAGAAATCAGAGAGTTACAGACAGCTTATGAGGATATGTTGAAAGCAATTCTTTGGATGTTGGACGGAGCAAAATATCTGTGGCAGGGAAACACCAACGGAGAAGAAAAAAGCCCCGACAGCGGCAACTGTTAGGGCTGTGATAACTGGAAAACCTCTGTTATCAACAATCACAATACCAGTATAGCAGAGGTTTCTTCCAGTGGCAACGATTTTTCAGAAATGGAGGGAATTTATGGAAGAAACAAAAACAGAATTACAGTTGATTAAATTGTCGGAGATACAGTCGCAGGAAGTTTCTTGGCTGTGGTTTCCGTTTATCCCTTATGGCAAGCTGACAATCGTACAAGGCGATCCGGGGGACGGAAAAACAACATTTATACTCAATATAGCGGCGAAACTGTCTAAGGGAGAAAGTTTAGACGGTGGAATGAATTTTACAGAGCCTTTGAATGTCATCTATCAGAGTGCGGAGGACGGTCTTGCCGATACGGTCAAGCCCCGATTGGAACAGGCAAAGGCAGACTGTGAGAAAATCTCGGTCATTGATGAAAAGATAAAATCCCTTTCTATGATAGATGAACGCTTGGAGCAGGCTGTGATAAAGACGGGCGCAAAGCTGCTGATTTTAGACCCGATACAAGCCTATTTAGGCGGCGGTGTGGATATGAACCGGGCAAACGAAGCAAGGGATATGACGAAGAAATTAGCGGCACTTGCAGAGATATACCAGTGTGCGATTGTCCTTGTCGGGCATATGAACAAGGCGGCAGGAAATAAGGCGGCGTATCGGGGAATGGGTTCGATTGATTTCTTTGCAGTTGCTAGAAGCGTCCTCTTAGTCGGCAGGGTTGAGGGGGAAGAAAATATAAGGGCTGTGGTGCAGATTAAAAACAACCTTGCGGCGTTCGGACACCCGAAAGCATTTGCACTGTCGGAGGACGGTTTTCAGTGGCTGGGGGATTATGAGATTACCGCTGATGAAGTCTTGGGCGGTATTGCTCCTAAAGCAAATAAAATGGAACAGGCGAAACGATTACTCCGGGAACTGGCAGAAACAAACAACGCCATGCAGAGCAATGAGATTTTTAATCTTGCGGAGGAACAGGGCATATCAAAACGGACACTGGAAAATGCGAAGAAAGAGTTAGGTATTCGGGCGAAGCGGATAAACAATACATGGTATTGGGAACTGGATAAAATCAGACAGTGACGGACAGGCAAGGTAACAGCGCAACAATGCAGGGTATTAGAATTTTGCAGTCTTGGAATTGCGCTCTTGAAGATTGCAAGGTTGCAAAAATTATAGACATTGCAATGTTGCGCTGTTGAGAGAAAGCAGGGAAGCTGCGGTATCAAGGCGGCGAAAAGCCGCCCACCGTCCGTTAGGACGGTAGCCCCCGGCAGGGCGCAAAACCTGCTTGCAGGTTGCATTTTTGTTGGCGTAGCTGACAAAAGTGCTTTTGCGTTACTTTCGCAGAAAGTAACAAAGGCTATGCGCCGTATCCGGCGCTCATTACCCGATAGGGAGAAAGGGAAATTGATTGAAGCGGACTATCAGCGTTATGACAGGGAAAGGATCTGTCAACCATAACAGCAGAAAATTCCACGCAAAGAACACTGACCCGGAACGGAGTTGTTTGAACGTAGAATACTGCAACGAAAATATCAAAGACGTATACCACGAATTATTTGATGAAGCACTCGCCCGGTACAACGAGAAGCAGACCAGAAGTGACCGCATAATTAATGATTATTATGAGAAAATCTGTTCCGGGAAACAGGAGAAGCCATTCCATGAGATTATTTTGCAGATAGGCAACAAGGACGATATGGGGGCAAAGACAGAGGACGGACAGCTTGCGGCGAAAATACTTGATGAATATATGCAGGACTTTCAGCGGCGCAATCCCACATTGAGAGTGTTCTCTGCCTATCTCCACATGGACGAAGCCACACCGCATCTGCATATAGATTTCGTACCCTATACGACTGGAAGCAAGAGAGGGCTTGAAACAAGGGTGTCATTAAAAAAGGCACTGGCAGAACTTGGCTTCAAAGGCGGCACAAGGAGCGAAACGGAACGTAACCAGTGGGTAGCGGCAGAGAAAGAACATCTTGCGGAGATTATGCTAAAGCATGATATTGAGTGGGAGAAAAAGGGAACACATGAGAAGCATTTATCGGTTTTGGATTTTGAGAAAAAGGAACGTGCAAAAGAGGTTGCAGAGCTGGAACAGACAATCTCCGGCAGTAAAGAGGAATTATCTTCCATTCTTTATCAGCAGATAGCGGCAGGACGGGAAACGGAGCAAATACGGAAAGAGGGCGAAGCAATCCGACAGGAAGTATCAGAACTTTCCGCTACAAATCATTTTCTAAAAGAACAGACGGAAACACTGACAGGGGATAAAGAAAAGCTGTTATCCGAAAATGAAAAGTTGGAGAAACAGCAGAAAAAGTTACAGCAGGAAATCAACAAAATGGTACAGTCAAAGGAAGTCATGGAGCGCAATATACATGCGTATGATGAAGATGTGAAATGGCAGTTGGCAGAGCCGAGCGCATTGATGAGTGCAAAGGCATACCGGGATAAAAAGGCACTTCCGCTTGTGGAGAAATTGAAAGAGGTTGTAAAAAATTTGACTATCAAATGCGTACAACTTACGGAGCAGGGAAAGAAGTTGACTGCCAAAGTGGACGGACAACAAAAGCAGATTAACCGCTTGACGGATAAGGTTATGGAGCAGAGCGACACCATAAACCGATTACAGGAAAAAGTGTCTGATTTGGGGCGTTTGGAGCGTCATTTAGGCAGAGAACAGGTGCAGTCGATAGTGGAACGGTCAAAGGCATTAGAGCAGGCAGAACGGGCAAATAAACGTCCGAAACGTGCCTTTGAAGTGAGCCGATAGGAAAGGGGATTGATAGGATATGACGGACATGGAGAAAAAAGTTATGATACGGATGTGCGCTAAAATCGTAGCAGAAACAGACCTTTACGAAACAGATGAGGAAGTGCAAAATCTGATAGACTGGGTATGCCTGTCGGAGCAGATAAAGCAAAACAATAATACAATCCGTAATCTGACCGGGGAATATAAGAAGATAGAGCCGGATTGCCGGGAGGGAGTGCGGGCACAGTTGGAGCGCATGAAAGAACTGTGCAAAGAACGAAATAATCTGTATGAAAAACAGAACGATTTAGAAGGACAGAAATACAAAATAGAAAAATCGTTGGAGCGATAAGAAATATGGAGCGTGGCGGTTGCTATGCCCTAAATTTTATAATGGCAAACAGAGAATGGAAGTAGTATAATCAAATGGAGAGATCAGGAGCGAGGGGATAACGTGAATAAGAAAACAGAAGAATCAAGAATTGCATACAATAAAATAGCATCTGAATATGATGCGTCAAGGGAAGGACAATATACAAGATTTCATATTATGGAACTATCTAACACTATAGATTTGCATGAGGGTAATGTTGTCCTTGATGTTGCATGTGGAAATGGAACTTTGTTGCGGGAATTATCGAAAAAAGCAAAAATTCAAGCAAATGGAATAGATATATCTGAGAACATGATTTGTTCTGCAAAGATGCGATACCCTAATATGAGTTTTGAGGTCAAACCATGCTATCCGCTTGAATGGAGTAATGAAAGTATTGATATTATAACTGTATGTTGTGCGTTTCATCATTTTGACAATCCGCAAGGCTTTGTAAATGAGTGCAAAAGAGTTTTAAAGAAAAACGGTACAGTGTATATAGCTGACCCTAATTTTGGAGCAGTAGTCAGATTTATAGCAAATAAATTATGGTTTCCCTTTTCAAAAAGTGGAGATGTAAGAATATACAGCGAAAAAGAGTTAAGGGAAATCTTTTATAATTGTGGATTTAAAACAGTGCAGGTTTATAGAAAAGGAAAAGGGGTGTTTCTTAAAGCTGAAAAATGAGCATCAAATTTTCGTCTGTAAGAAAGGAGAATATTTTTCTTTAGTAATGATTTGAACATGGTGCTAGCACCATGTAAGTTAATTCGGATAAGGAAAATGTGATAATGTGGCAGTTCACACTATTAAGCGAATTGCCACATTTTTATAGCAAAATAAGCGGTTATGTGGTAATATATAGGGGCAAAGATAAAAACACAACGCAAGGTAATCTTGCAGTACTGGTAGGTAGTCCAGTCGCACCGATTTGGTGTAAGTAGCCCTCCCTCCTTAGGGTCGTCCGTTCTTTGTTCATTACAATCATTTTAAGGAGGAATTGTCATGGACAAAGTATCGGGAAAGCTGACGGTATTTTTTGAAGAGCCCTTTTGGGTCGGAGTGTTTGAGCGGGTATCAGATGGAAAGCTATCTGTGTGTAAGGTTACGTTTGGTGCAGAACCAAAAGACTATGAAATATATGATTTCGTTCTGAAAAATTACTATCGGTTGCGATTTAGTCCGGCTGTGTCAACTGATGTAAAAGAAACTGGTCGCAATCCTAAACGGGTACAGCGTGAGGTACGAAAACAGGTACTGAATACCGGGATAGGAACAAAATCGCAACAGGCTTTGAAATTACAGCAGGAGCAGTTGAAAACTGAACGCAAGACTATGAGCCGGGAACAACGAGAAGCAGAGAAACAGCGGCAGTATGAACTGAAACAGCAGAAGAGGAAAGAAAAGCATAGGGGCAGGTAATACTGCCCAGTTTTTCTTATTCAGTATATAAAAATATATATTCATTAATAAATTTAATGGAGTGAAAAATTATGTCAGAAAAAATAATTTTAGGTAGTAATGGTATTAAAAGAGTATTAAGAAAGTTTTCGCCAGTAGAAGCTATTGCAGAATATATTTGGAATGGCTATGATGCTGATGCTACTAAAATTGATGTTCAAATTGATGCTAATGCAATAGAAGGAATCAATAAAATTACTATTATTGATAATGGGTGTGGCATTGATTTCAGGTCTTTAGATAAAAAATTTAAACCATTCTATGAATCTAATAAAATGTTGTATAAAAATGAAAATAATAATAGCTCCCTCATTCATGGGAAAAATGGGATTGGCAGATTGACTTTTTTTACATTTGCTCGTGTTGCCAAATGGACAACAGTTTATAATGATGACAATAGAACGTTTAAATACACAATAGAAATTGCAGAAAACGGTTTAGATGACTATGCAGCAAGTGAGCCCAAAGAATTGCAAGATGGTAGTACGGGTACGGTTGTAGAATTTGATGATATAAATGAAGAAGTTTTAGTGAGCGAAATTATTGAATTTGTAAAAACAGATTTTGCTTGGTTTATTGAATTAAATCAAAAAAGAAATATTCAACTTTTATTTAATGGGAAGAAATTAGATTATTCAAATCTTTTAAAAGATAAAGAATATAAACAATATAGATATGAAGGATATGAATTTGATATTGTGTTTTGCCGTTGGGAGAAAAAATTACATCAAGAATATTCAAAATATTATTATTTAAATTCTAAAGGAATGGAAGTATATAAGGAAAATACAACGTTAAATAATAAGGGAGATGATTTTTTTCATAGTGTGTATATTTCCAGTACACTGTTTGATAATTTCTCTTTTTCGAAATCTAATGGTCAGTTAAGGCTAGAGGTTGTAGGTAAAAATAGAGAAGATGAGGCGTTTAAGTATATAAAAAGAGAAATAGATAAATATATTAGAGAAAAGAGAAATCCCTTTATACGTGTAAGCACAAAGAAATTTTTAGACAAGTTAGAAGATAAAGAAGCTTATCCAGAATACAATTTAAATAATCCGGTTGATAAATACAAGAAAGAATGCTTGGATGAATTGTTGTCAACTGTCTATTATATTGAGCCTAGGCTGTTGGGAGGGCTTGATAATAAACAGATTAAAGTTGTTGTCAGAATGTTTGACATATTAATGGAAAACGGGGAAATTGATAGTTTTGTGGAGATTATGGAAAATGTTATTGATATGACGGCTGAGGAAAGGGATGAATTAGCTGATACTTTAAAATATACGTCATTATCACGTGTGAATAAAACTGTACAGTTATTGAAAGATAGAGCAAAGAGTGTAGCAAATCTAAAAAAATTGGTATTTAATGAAGATATTGATGCAGGAGAAATTAATGCTATACAACCCTTTATTGAAAATAATTATTGGCTATTAGGTGAAAAATATCATTTGGTTTCAGCAGAGGAGCCAAGTTTTGAAGAAGCATTGAGAAGATTTACTTTTTTATTAACTGGTGAAAGGAAAAAGAAAGGAACAGTTAAAATAGACAGTGATAATGCAAAAAAGCAGATGGATATTTTTGCCGTAAGGCAGATGCCAGATGGAGATATTAAAAGATGTATTGTTGTCGAATTAAAACATCCCAAAATAAATTTATCTATGAAGGAACTCAATCAGGTAAAAAAATATATGGCTACAATAATTGAAGAACCTAATTTTAAAGCGGATAATATTGAATGGGAATTTTATTTAATAGGAAATAAATATAATAACGATATAAAAAGAGAAATATTAAACGCAAAAAGCCATGGCGAAAGGTCATTAGTCTACTATGTGGATAACTGTAAAATATATGTGAAAACATGGAGGGAAATTTTTACAGATTTTGAAATTAATTATGATTTCCTATACAGTAAGTTACAATTAGAACAGGAACGAATAATTGCTTCTACTGGAAAAACCAGAGAAGAAATATTGCAACAAGAAAATGCGAGTTCTTCAAAGATGCCACAAGAAGTAGTATTGGATTAGAAAAATTTGATTATGTGATGATTGGCTTTTGGTTGGCAGTTGTATTACATGGTGCTAGCACCATGTAGATATGGCAGTCAAGGAGAAAATCTGTGATACCTGTATGATACCTGTTTGCTCTGAAACTGTAAATAAGGCGTAAAATATAGATATTATAGCGATAAAATCCCTTAAAAAGCAATTAAATATCTAACAATTATGTTATAGTTATAGGGAGTTCGAGTAGTAGCCACACCCTCGAAAACCCTTATAAACAGGGCGTTCCGGGACTTGCATGGCTCTACTGCTACTAAATTGCTACTAAAACCAGTAGCACCCATTTCCGCATGATACAGCAACAAATCATATATTGACTTGAATTCAAAGTGATTCTACATCACCTTGCGAATCGGCATTGGGATAACCTTTCCCGGTGCCTTTTCTTTTTCCGGCAGCATTGCCGGAATTGGTACGGTGTCCGGGATATCGTCTATTCCCGACAGCGTTATCAGTGACAAATCCCCATCCGGTGGCTCCGGTGCAGGCTGTGCTGCTGCTCCGAGGGATTCCAGTGATTCCACAAGGGACTGCTGTTTGTGTGGGAACAGGTGCGAGTAGGTATTTAATGTAGTAGATACCTTTTCATGTCCCAGACGGTCAGCGAGGATAAGGGCATCACAACCCTGATTGATTAATAAACTGGCGTGCGAGTGCCGGATGTCGTGGATTCTTATCTTTTTTACACCCGTTTTCTTGCAGCCTCGAATCATCTCATGGGAGAGGAATGACTTGGTGTAAGGGAAAAGCCTGTCTGTGGGCTGCAGGCAATATTTCGCATGGATATATTCCCTAAGTTCCTCACAGAGAAAATCCGGTATCGGGACTTTCCGTTTGCTCTTTCTTGTCTTGGGTGTGGTTATGATGTCCTCCCCATGCAGGCGGCTGTAAGTTTTGTTTACGTCAATTATTTTCCCGTCAAGGTCAATGTCCGCAGCGGTCAACGCAAGGAGTTCGCCCTCCCGGAGTCCGGTCCAGTAAAGGACTTCAAAGCACAGGTAAGAAAAAATCTTGTCCTTTATGCCCTCCCGGAAAGCAAGGTATTCCTCCAGAGTCCAGTACTGCATTTCCTCCGCCCTGCTTTTTCCGATACTGCCTGCCTGTCCGCAGGGGTTGGTGTTCAGGTCATAATACCTTCTGGCATAGTTAATAACCGCCACCAGTTGGTTGTTGATGGTTTTCAGATACGTTTCGGAATAATTCTTCCCGGAATTAATCAGCATATTCTGCCATCTACGGATATCGGATGCCTTGATTTCATTAACAGCCTTATTGCCAAAGAAAGGAAGTATCTTTGTTTCACAGATATGCTTCTTTGTCTGTATGGTGGAAAATTTCAGTCTGGCGGTCATATCCTCCAGATAAAGTTCCCACAGGCTCTGGAATGTCATATCCGGATTGCTTGACTGCTTTTCCAAAAACTCCCGTTCATAGGCAAGGGCTTCCTTTTTGGTGGCAAAGCCCCGTTTCCACTTCTGCCTGTTGTTGCCCTGCCAGTCCCTGTAATAGAACTTGGCAAACCATTTGCCGGATTTTTTGTCTTTAAATGCTGGCATAAATAATCATCTCCTTTTTCAAAATGTCAGCCCTCAAAGGGCTGTGTCAATGGGTAACAGGTACAAAAGTACCGATGAAAAATCTCCGTCAGAACGCCAAAAGATTTTTCGTGCATTTATCCAAAGGCTATGATATAATCTACTTGTCTAGGGTGATTATATCAGCCGTCAGGTTGTAAGTCACTTGCCCCGGTATTGTATCGGGGCTTTTTGTATGCTGGAAATGTTCTGTTATTGTTTCTGCTTATCATCGTTAGAATTCTTCCAACGGTAACTGTGTTCTCCATTTTCCAATACGCAAACTTCCATATCCGGATGTCCCTGCAAAGGGGTAACTGCCCCGGAGGAATAATAGGCAACGGTTTTTTTCTGCCATTCCCGGTACTGTTCCATTGAAAGGAGGTTGTGGCAAAGCATATCCAGTTTGTCCCTCCAGTTTTCCAGAAACAGGCAGAAATCCGCATCGTATTTCCCACTGCCCTTTCCGTCTATGGAAATGCCGGCTTTCCATTCCCTGTCCTCCGGTGGTTTTGCAACCTGCAAGTTCATAGTGACATCATACGTTTCCTGCATTTGAAACAAAAGGCTGACAATGTCCCCGAAAGTATCAATGCGGTATTTATCCATATCAGACTGGCTGGCAATGGGAATTTCTATGTGCTCTCCAATCAGCTCCCGCCAGTCGATATCCAGTGCAATGGCGATATCCTTTAACATGGAAATGCTGAAATCCGTTTCCCCCGCCTCATAGTTCTGGACGGTACGTTCGGACTTGTCTAACAGGGCAGCTAACTGTTTCTGGTTCAGTTTCCGTTCTTTCCGTATTCGTTTCAGGTTCTTTGCGATTTCTTCCTGTGTAAATGTCTGGACTGCCATACGAAACCTCCTTTCAAGCCGAATAAAAAATGCGTATAAAACGCATGGTTTATCGTTCTGTAAACAGAATACCATAAAATAAAACGAAAGTCAACTGCGTATTTTGTAAAAAATAGTGTTGACAAAATGTTAAGGAGAGAATATAATACAAAACACGAAAATGTATTGCGTATTTTCGCCAAGAAGTATCAGGAAACAGTAAAAAACGGAAGGAGGGGTGTGTATGGTCGGAATGAAAGATGCTTTTGTGGACGCAAAGGAAGTCTGCCGGCTACTTGGTATTGGGACAACAAAAGCCTATGCCATTATCAGGGAGTACAATAAAGAACTGGCAGGGCAAGGGTTCCTGACAATCCGGGGGAGATGTCCGAGAAAGTACTTTGAGAGCAAGATATACGGGTATGCCGATATTTATAATCCGGCAGTGGATTTAGAAAGGGATGTCCGTATCACTGCAAAAGAAAGCAACGCCGGAACAAAAGAAAAAGTCCCACCTGTATAGGAAGGACTTTCAGCCTGCAAAACCGGAAACTATGTATATGCGGTTTCGCATAAGTATCTCGCAAATACTAAAATAGCATAGTCCTCCGGGTTTTGCAACTGGAAAATGGTAGGGGAATTTTGAGGCATCAGGGCGGTTTGTCCGGCATCAGCAGGGCAGACCGGACCAGCCTGCTGTTTTTCATGTGGAAACGAAACAGTAAATCATGCAATAAAGCCTATCAGTATAAATGGCAATGCAGACACAAACATTGCTTTATGCACAATAAGGCAAAGGTTAGCTTTGTTAACCTTACAGAAATGGAGGGACTTATGTATCAGAAAGGAAAAAATATATTACTGGCAGCGGTAGACCATGGTTTCAGCACCATGAAGACACCGCATTTTATCTTTGAAAACGGGGTGGAGGAATTAAAAGGCGAGGCAACATTGACCAACAATACTTTAGTTTATCAGGGAAAGCAATACAAGGTAGGAGAGGGAAGGTTGCCGATGAAACGAACCAAAACGGAGGATGAGTGTTATTTCCTGCTGACACTGGCAGCCATTGCAAAGGAAATGGATTTTTACCATATATCCGATGCAGACGTGATTGTGGCAGCAGGGCTTCCGTTTGCTAGGTTCGGGCAGGAGAAACAGGAGTTCCGGGATTATCTGTTACGCAGGGGAGGTATTGCTTACCGTTATTGTGGGAAAGAGTACTATATCCGTATGCAGGAAGTGTATCTGTTCCCACAGTGCTATGCCGCTGTTGCAGATAGGCTCAGGCAGTTTGGACCGGAAATGCTTTGCGTGGATATCGGGAGCAAGACGGTTGATATTATCCACACAAATCGCTATGTGCCGATCGAGAGGGAAAGCACTTCCGTACCGGAGGCATTGATTTCCTGTATGGAAACGATTAAAAGTACCGTCTACCAGAATTGCAACCGCAGGGTAAGTGAGGAACAGATACACAGAATGATAATGAAAGGTGATGCTCCCATGCCGGAGGATTGTAAAGAAATGATACGGAGCAGGCTTCAGGATTTTGCGAAAGGCATGGAGGCAAAGCTGTCGGAACTGGGTTTTGATTTGGAAATGATTCCGGTGGTGTATATTGGCGGTGGAGCCTCTGTCATGAAGCGGTACGGCACACTGACAGGAAAGCATATCGGTTATCTGGAAGATGTAAGGGCAAATGCCAGAGGTTATGAATATCTGGCAAAACAGAAATGCGGATGGTAGGGGGCGGTTGTATGGCAGGAAGAAAGGAATTTCGGAAATCCATCACGTTCCGCCTGAACCTTGACCGGGAAGAAGAACGGGAACTGTATGAAACCATACGGCAGCATAGCCGTCATGTACCGGGAGATGCGTATGGAAGTGCCGGGGCTTATATTAAAGCGGCATTGCGTGATTATCAGAAACAGGAAAAGAGTATCAGGTTACAGGAGCAGTTCCAGTCGGATATGGAGAAATACTTGCAGAAGCTGGCGGTCAGCGAACGGGAGGAAATTTTGAAAGCATTAGAAGAACATGACAAACGGCTGGTATCGGTGATGTTGGAATTGCTTATACCGATGATGGGGAGTGGCTCTGTTGTGGGTTCCGTTCTGGAAAATGTCGGTATGGGTGGAATGGCAAAGCAGGAATCTCGGCAGGAGGCTGTTGCGGATGGCAGAAAAGACAGCATTGTGGATGATGTAGATGGGATGTTTTCAGACAGGGGAGAAGGTGCAGCAACAGAGGATATGCCGGAGGAAGCACTCTCCTATGTACTGGGATTGTGAGGATGTACCAAACAGCCATTCAAATTTATGAAAACATTAAAGTCATTATGGTTCTGTGCATAGATGAAGCTGGGATATTGGCAGAGATGGGGATTTTTCTGTCTTACAGACTGTATTCTTTGTCTTACACTTTGTCACACATGCACTCCGGTAGGGAAGGGGCTGTGTGACAGAGAGTGGGACAAAATGCGGATTGGTAAGACAATCAATGATGGATATTTATTCATCTATCGGGGTATTAGGGGGTGTCCCCTAACCAGTCAGAAAAACGTAGTACGTTTTTCGTATCTGGCAATCCGAGCAATAAAAGTCATGGAAAGAGGGAGAAATCCCGGCAGATTTTATGGTGCGGATAGGACATGTAAGACAAAAAAGGAGTTTAGTGCTTCGGTAGAAAATTTCAGAGGGGAGGGATGCGATGGGAAGGGCAAGGAAAAATCAGGAGGCAAGACAGCCCTATTCCATCCGCTTGAGCTTATATGAGCATGCTTTGTGGGAGCAGAGGGCAGAACAGGCGGGGATGAGCATGTCAAACTATTTCAGGCATCTGCTTTTAACAGGTGGCATGGTGGATGGCAATGCCGCAGGAGACAGGAGAAAACTTCTCCGGGAAATATCGGCTATTGGCAATAACATCAACCAGATAGCGAAGTGGGCAAACACCAACAAGTATATCCTGTCATCAGAATTGAGGGAAGTATGGGACTGTCTGAAGGAAATCCGGGAACTGGTTGGTAAAGTGTAAGCCATTTGAAAGGATGGCAATACGGAACAGTTAATCACAGCGGGCATGGGGAGAATGTGAAAACAGGCATTCTTCCCATATTCAATATGTAGATTAAAAGCCATATAAAAACAGGGAAAGCAGAGAGGAGATGCGTTATGGCGATTACAAAAATCTTAAGTATTGGTGGAAGTAAGGAGGGTGTGCGTTCCCAGCATTTACGTCATGCCCTCGTCTATATCACCAATCCGGAAAAGACGCAGGACAATACCCTTGTGGGAAGTGTAAACTGTCTGCCGGATGCCGTCAGTGCTTATGAGCAGATGGCTGATACTAAGAAATATTTTGGAAAAGAACTGGGAAGGCAGGGCTATCACATCATCATTTCCTTTGAAAAGGGGGAAGCCAGCCCGGGAACAGCCTTTGCCATCGGGAAAAAGTTTGTGCAGGAATTTCTGCAGGAGAATTATGAGGCGGTTTATGCGGTACATGATGACAAGGAGCATTGCCATGTGCATATCGTATATAACAATGTCCATATGGAAACAGGCTATAAATTCCAGTACAAAAAAGGGGATTGGAAAAATATCATGCAGCCGATTACAAACCGACTGTGTGAAGAGTATGGTCTGGCGGTCATGCCCGCAGAGTATGCCAAAGAGCCGACAAATTTAGAGAGAAAAGACTGGGAAAGGCAGAAGGGGTTTGACAGCCTGATTATGAGTGATGCCAGCCTGTGCATGTATGCGGCAGAGGATTTGGAACACTTCATTTGGCTTCTGCGTCAGTTGGGATATGAAGTAAAAAACGGGGTGCATATCGCTGTCCGGGCGGCAGGGATGAAGCGTTACCGCAGGCTGGATTCGCTGGCAGATTATTTTTCAAAAGAACATTTGGAACAGTATGTAGGGACAATGCAGGGGGACAGTTTTGTGTCTGTCATAAAAAGCAGTAATCCGGATTGGATGCGGGGCAGGGCAAGGACACCATTGCAGAAGAAATTTTATCACAGGTTGTTCAGCCTGCGTATGACGGAAAAGGAAAGGTTTACCAGACATTCCGCAAGGTTTTATAAGGAAATACAGGAGATGCACCGTATCCATGAGCAGTATCTGTACTTATGCCGGAAAGATATCGGGAGTATGGCGGATGTGCAGAAAAATGATGAAGAATTACAGGAAAAGATAGAGGAGATTTCGGAAAAACAGAGAAGTATTTACCGCATAATTGCAAAAGAAAAATACCGTTGTAAAACACCGGAAGATTTTCAGGCTTTTCAGATAAAACGACTGGAATACCAGAAGGAGCTGGATATCTTAAAGGAACGGAAAAAGAAGTGCAATGATGAGAGGAAGATTATCCGGGGGATCAGGGCAGAGGCAGCGAAAAAAGTACTGTATGAACTGGAACGGTATCAGACGACTCAGGATAATCTGGAAATAGACCGGAAGAAAATAGATTTTCCGTTTTATCCGTTTTCTAAGGTAGGAAAAAAGCGGCAGGAGGAAGAATTACAAAAAACAGAAAGCCGGCAATGGGATGAGGAACTGTCTTTGCGGGAGACAACGGAAGTATCTTATGACAATGTGTTTGCAGAGAAAGACACACCCCATACGGAGGTTAAATGGACAGAAGCTTCTTATTCTTTAAAAGAACAGGAGCAGATGTTAGAGCTTATCGCTATAGCGGAACAGATCTATGGGGAGGAAATGGATAAGGACACTACAGGTACAGGGGGAGTAGATGTAGGAATAGCCCCACAAGGACAGTCAGAATATTCGGACCTTCCGCTTTCTTTTGCGGAGTATGAAAGATTATCTTACCGGGAAAAAGCAGAACGCTTCCACCTGCCTGCAAAGGATTATGATGAGGTTAAGAAAGCTTTTGATACTTATCTGAACAGAATTGGCTACCATTATAAATATTTTGGAAGCTATATGGATGAAATAAAGGCATTGCAGAAGGCGGTGCAGGATTTGCATTTTGAGAAAGCGGTGGAGAATGTTGCAGGGCAGATGAAAGAACAGGGGATAGGTGCAGAGAATTTTACCAGGATGAGTGCAGAGGAAATGGCAGAATATTTTAAGGGATATGTGGAAAGTATGGAGGATGTAACTACACTGTTATTAGGAATAATAAAGAAGCTGGGAGTGGAAATGCAGTTTGATAAGAAGTATCGTTTTATTAGTGAGGTCTATGGTGAGATTTGTGAATATAAGATACAAAAAAGCAAAATGCAGAAACGGTAAAGAGAAAATATAGTGATGCTCAGTGGAGATTTTAGCTTTTACTTATTTGTAATTGCATTGGAATAATAGCTATGGTAAAATAACAATTAAGATTACGATAAATAGTTGCAATGAAGTGGAACTGTTAAATGAGTAGAAATATTATTGCAATAAGGATAAAATTATATGGGAGAGGGAGTTGCCTTGTATCGAATAGTGATTGTAGATGATGCTTCAAGATTTGTTGATTATATGAAAGAAATTATTTTAAAATGCAATATAAATATGGAAGATATCACATTTGAAGAATTTTATTCGGGAGAGGAATTTGTGGCTCAGTTAAATATGTTATCAAATTGCGACTTGCTGATTTTAGATATGCAAATGAAGAAAATGGATGGACATGCTACAGCTAGGAAATTTCGAGAAAGATTTCCGCATTCAGTTTTGGTGTTTTGTTCGGGCGTAAGTCATCCGACAGACGAGTCCTTTAAGGTGACACCGTTTCGTTATTTATTAAAAGATTACACAGAACAAGTTATGATTATGGAGATGAATGCTATCATTCGACAGATGCAATCCATTGTGAAAGCTCCTGTTATTATGGGCAGAAATCACGATAGTTTTATCAGTCTTGCTTCGGATGATATTATGTATATAGAAAACAGCAAAGCAGGAAGCATTATACATTTATGCCGGGACAGAATATCAGATTTCAAATATCAGGTGAATACCAAACGAAAGTTAGCAGATTTATATAAAGAGTTAAAGGATTGTCATTTTGAATATGCTCATAATAGCTATTTGGTCAATCTTAAATATGTAACGAAATTATTTTCTCAGGGTTATATTCAACTTAAGGATGGAACGGAGCTGAATGTATCAAGGTCAAAAATGCAGAATTTCAGAAATGCATTAACCGCTTTATTGAGCAAAAAATACGATTATTAGGAAACGGTAGTATGAATATTGCGATATTATTATTTGGATGTATAGCAGATACTTATTTGATGTATTTATTTTTCTCACATTATTTTGAGGAACAGAAGTTATTGGCAGACAGTAAAATGCGATACCTGTTTTATATCATGTTTGCCGGAATTTGGTTTGTATCGAATTTATTAGGAAATGGAGACTACAATCTATTTATTTCAGCGGCTCTGATATTTTTGTATGTTGTGGTAATTCTGCAAGGTAAATACGGTTATAAGCTGTTGTGTTATGTACTTCTGTTTGTGATTCAATTTGGGTGCGAGTTTTTGTTTATGCTTATTTTTCAGCCTGATGCAGAATCATATAAAAAGTCTTCAGATACGGAATTTCAGATGATTGCTATTAAATTTTTAACGTATTTGATTATAATTCTCATTACTCAATTTACAGGCAGGGTAAAAGCAAAAATATCCAGAAAAATATTGCTCATATATCTGTGCCTTCCGGTTGCAAGCATAACAGTCATGATTATTAATTTTTATGCAGGAACTTATCATGTACTGTTAGAAGGAATGAAAATCCTGGTTTTGTTAGGATATTGTTTTCTGTTTGTAGGAAATATTGTGGTATTCTATGCGTTCCATTTGTATTCTGAAAAATTAGAGGAAACATTAGAGCAGCAGTTGGTACTTACAAAGCAGGAAGCTGATTTAATGCTGTATAATAAAGTGATGCAGATGAATGAAATGCAAAAAGAGTTGGTTCACAATACAAAACATCATTTGTTCTTAATTAGAAAATATGCTGAACAAAATGATGTGGAATCCATTCTACAGATGACAACGCAGTTATCGGAGGAGATAAGAGAAAATGAAAAGATAATATTTACAAACATATCCGTTTTGAATGCCATATTGAATGAGAAATATGCAGAAGCACGAAAATATGGGATTGACGCAGAGTTCTATGTGGAACCGGGAGTTATGGTGGAGCGTATATCGCCCGTAGATTTCATTAGTATGCTTGGTAATTTATTGGATAATGCCATCTACGCAGCAAAGTCCTGTATTGATAAAAAATTTATAAAAGTATATATGTATATGCAGGATGTGGATGGATTTTGCGTAGTAAAGGTAGTGAATGGGTATTCGGGGATGTTACAATATGAAGATGAAAATTTGAAATCTACAAAGGGTGAAAATGGAATACATGGAGTAGGAATCCAGAGTGTTAAGAGGTTGGCAGAAAAATGTGAAGGGACACTTGTATGTAATGCGAAAGAGAATGTTTTTGAGGCAGTCTTGATTTTATCAACAGTGTCATAATTAAGAGATTGGTTTTATAAAAAAGGACCAGTCTTTTTTTGTATGCAAAAAAATGATGCAAAAACGGCTTCTCATTTTGCAAAAATGGCAAACGCTATTGACGGTAAATGATGAAAAATATAAAATCATGTCAAAATATTTTCAAGGAGGAAATTACAATGAAATTGACAAAATGGAAAAACTTATTGGGAAACTTATTGGGAAAATGTGGAAGTGTGTTAGCTTTGGCAGCAGTATTTGTAACCGCTAATTCAGCTTGCTGCTGGTATTACCATCAGCCAGAATTTCCACAGGAAGCTAAAAGTCTCCGAAAGTGCAAGAATGATTGAAAAATTAGCGGAGAGGCTGACAGTAAGACAGATTGAAAGAGGGATTATAGGCGAATCCCAAAAGGCAGTATATAAGTATGGATATATTGTTTTGGTGGAGATGTCTATCAATGTCGTTTTGACGCTTATAGTAGGAATTTTGAGCGGGAAAATGTTTTTGGTTATTTCTTTTAGTTTGATATTTATCCCATTACGCTCATATTGTGGTGGATGGCATGCATCTAAGGATTGGATGTGTATGTTGTTTTCCATGGGAACATTGCTCGTTGTCGTTTTTATGGATCAAATCCTCTTTTTGTCTGGATATGCAGTCTTTTTGATTGAATTGATATCGTTTGTGGTAATTTTTTTATTGGCACCAATGGACAGTGATACAAAACCCTTGGACGAGAGGGAAATAAAAACCTTTCGGAATATATCAAGAATCATTTTGGTTCTGGAGTTTTTCATTTTATTAGGGGCAATGTATTTTAATTGTAGGTTATTGATTCTATCTATTATATGTGCACATGGGTTACAAAACATATCACTTTGTGTGCATATGAAAAATGGATGTGAAGTGATAGCGAGACGTCTGGTAAACAAAGTGTTTGAGCGGCTTGGAGAATTGATGGAGAAGTTGCCAAAATGATTTCTAAAATCGGAGTAACTATTCAGAGCCAACACTATTCAAAGATGAAATCAGGGTGGCCTGAAATTGCATTTTTGATTGCTTCGTAAGCATTGTATCCCTGCTTATGTGCCGTACCAACGTAGGACATGATTTTCAGATAATCTCTGGCACCTTCTTCAGTTCGGAAGCAGCCGGATA
>CAJTIR010000024.1 GCA_910576385.1 Lachnospiraceae bacterium | reverse complement strand
GATACGAGGTTCCTCCGGCATTGTACAGATCCACGATCTGCTGTTTAAATTCCAGAGTGTAAGATTTTTGGTTTTTCGCCATGCCCTTCATCTCCTTTGCTCTTTCACTTGATAGTATAGATTGTTCAACTTTTCCTGTCCACTCTTATATACTAACACCACCTGTGCCGGATGGTTCCGAGGCAACAACCAATTATTTTAACAGCCGCTTCCGTGAATCCAATGGTGAAACAGTCGAGCTACCGGAAGAAGCACTGGCGGTCTGCATGGAGTATGATAGGCTTTCCGAAGAATTAAAGAAGATGGAGGAAGCAAAAAATGCCGCCGCTAACCAGTTGAAAAGCTATCTGAAAGAAGCCGAAACCGGGACAGTCGGAGGCCGGAAAGTTACATGGAAGCTGGTCAGCAAGAGCACAGTGGATACAAAACGCCTGAAGTCGGAACAGCCGGAAGTTTACAGCAGCTTCCTGAAAGACAGCAGCTACAGAAGGTTGTCCGTTGCTTAGCAGATTGTTCCAAATAGATAAAATCCATACACATAACTCAAAAAAACAAATTATGGGAGGAAGAAGATAATGGAAAACAGGAACCCGTTTACCGGATGCACAATCGTTGCGACAGGAAAACTCACGAATTTTACAAGGGCAGGAATCAACAGTAAGATTACCAGCCTCGGTGCTGCTGCCGGAAGTTCTGTCACCAGAAAGACAAATTACCTCATCTGCGGGGAGAAGCCTGGCAGCAAGCTGGCAAAGGAACTCGGCGTGACGGTCCTGACAGAACAGGAATTTCTTGACATGATTCCGGCGTAGGGAGAGGTGATAAAAATGGCTAAAAATGACAAGGTGTCCAAGGCACAGGATAGGGTTTTATCTGAAACATGCATGGAATATGTGACAGATGTGTATACCGCCCCTGATTTTGTACAGGTTGATGGAAAAGCCGGCGGCGACAGCGTATGTTACCGTGTCTATAATGACGGCACAATCGTAGAGAGATAGGGGGCATTGCAATATGGAGCAAAAAACAATCCGCTTATTAAGGGCTGACGAAATCGAATGCCGGATTGGCACAATCAGCGAAAAAGGCGTATCGCTGCTGTTATATAAGGATGCGCGGGCAGACATGAAGATTCTGGATGAAGTCTACGGCCCGCTGAACTGGCAGCGGAAACATGAAATGATTGGCAGCAATCTGTACTGCACTGTCAGCATATGGGACGGTGAAAAGAAGCAGTGGATCTCTAAAATGGATGTCGGCACCGAAAGCTATACGGAAAAAGAAAAAGGGCAGGCTTCGGATTCATTTAAAAGGGCGTGTGTCAGCCTTGGGATAGGGCGGGAGCTGTATACCGCCCCTTTCATCTGGATCGGAGCGTCCAAAATCAAGATTGAGAAAAAGCCGGATTATAACAGCCGGGGCGGTGAAAAGCTGTTTACTTATGATAAATTCCGCATTACGGATATTTCCTACAATGGCAACCGCGAAATTACGGGGCTGACAATCATCAACCAGGACGGCAATATTGTCTATATCCTGCGTGAAAAGGATTCAGCACAGAAATCCCCTGAAAATGCCCCTGCCGGAAAAACCGGAGCGCAGCCTGACGGAAACAACACCACAGCAAAAACAGGGCAGAAACCGGAGACGGACAAGACACAGGAAATCAATAAGGAACTTGCAAGGACAGGCGTTGCCCTGGATGCCGTGCTGGAACGCTACGGAGTTTCCAGCATTCAGGAGATGGACAACGCTACTTACCGAAAAGCCATGAGCAGCCTGAAAAAGACAAAGGCAAAAGCGGCATAGGAAGGAGATGGATATATGGATTATAAACAGTTTTTGAATACCATCGTAAAAGAACTGGAAGGTTTTTACGGCCCGGAAGCAGATATTGAAGTCAAAGATATCCTTCAAAATAACAATGTACATAAGGACGGCCTCTTAATTACTTTCACCAGAGGCAAAGAAACGGTCTCACCAGTCATTTATCTGGGCAGCATCTTTGAGTCCCTCTCAGACGGGAGCAAAACTATGGACGAATGTGTCGGCATGATCGCCAGCATGAGAAAAGAATTTGAGGCAGATGACCGCTTAAACAGCATGGCCGAGGGACTGCTTCATTGGGAATGTGTAAAGGACAGCATTTATCCGGCCCTGATTTCCGTATCGGAAAATAAGGAGCTTCTGAAAAATCTGGCCTATACACCGTTCCTCGACCTTGCCACAGTCTATATCATCCGCAGGGAATACACAGGTATCGGAAACACAAGCATAAAAATCACAAATACCATGCTCAATGCTTATGGGATTGAAAAATCCGGGCTGCGCATGCAGGCTATGGCAAACATGGAGAAAGACGGCTACGAAATGGAAGATATGATGGAACTGTTATACAAAACGGTTCCAGAAGCAGACCGTGATAAACTGCCGGATATTTCTGGACTGGAAGCAGGAAGAATGTACGTCCTGACCAACAGCCAGAAACTCTATGGCGCCGCTGCGCTTCTGGATTCAAAGCTTCTAGCACGGAGCCTGGGCAGCATGACTTCCTTCATCCTGCCTTCCTCTATCCACGAAACTATCTTTGTTCCTGTATCGGATGAAGTGGATGCCGAAAGCCTGAACGGAATCATCAGGAAAGTGAATGGCACACAGTTGGATGCTTCCGAACGCCTGTCAGACCATTACTATTTTTATGACGGAAAGAGCAGGAGCGTAAAAATGTGCGCATAAAAAATCCGTACATTTATTTTAGCTGGCCACTATCAGATACCCGGAGGAGAGCATCCCTCCGGGCATTCCTTTATTCATGACAATAGGTTTGCTGGCGAAGCCTGCAACCTATTGTTTTTTGCAGGAACTTAGTCTTCCGCCCAATTCCATCATCCTGCCAGTTTCAGACAAAAAATAATAACAGCAGGAAATCCCCGCCGGATTTTGCCCGGAAGGGATTCATTTTTCTGCTGTATTCAGCTTAATATGACTGCTGTTTCGTCACTTCTTCTCAGTAATTCTTTTTTTGGCATCCTTTCGTTTTATTTCCATATTTTCTGCCGCCATATCACATACCCTGTCTTTCACTTTCCTGACACATGAGGTATCTGTCGGATAATTCCTGTCCAATTTAACCAGTCCTGGCAAATCAATCCGTTTACGCATCATCCAGCCCCTCTTTCCATCCTTACTGCAGCTCTATTGAAACTGTACTAAACTGCAGCTGATTACCGCCTCCGGCAAACCCGTCAAACACTCCCGTATAGCTGACCACATCACCATCAAACAGATTCAGCCCGGAAACAGCAGACGCCTGAATTTGGACAAAGGAGCCATCTTTATTATAGCAGTACAGCAGATAACTGCCGAGCTGTGAATAATTTCCTCCCACTTCCGCCGTAAAAGTAACAGTGCTCCCAATATTAGCATTATCCCTGGCGAAATTCTTTAATTCATCCCCGTCCGAAATGTATATACTTCCGCTTTCATTACCGCCAGCAGACGGACCGCCGCCATTGAAATACGCTTCCTCACGCATATATGCCTGATAATGGGATGAGTCATACCCGCTTAACAGGACATCCACATGACCGTCCTCCATAAAGATAAATTCATCCGTATCTGCCCCTGCATTTCCACACAGGGTATCATCCTCAAGCGTGTAGGAATCATATGCCCTGGAATAATATTCTTCTTCACTGGAAACGCTGCCATACCATACGCAAAGCTTTCCATTGTCATCCAGATACAGGCTTACAATATCATCCCCACCTTCTACGGAATACAGCGTGTCCATATATGCCTCCACACCAGATGATTCAGCGCTTTCCTGTCCGCTGCTGCCAGATCCCTCAGAAATATATACATCAAGCATATTGTCGCCATAATAATTGATAAGCTCCGTTACGGTCATATCCATAGGTTCGCTACCGTCAATCTCCCTGCAGAGGTTCCCACGGTCGCCGGAATAATCTTTCGATGCGCCATAGAGGGCTGCCGAGCCAGCAGTCTTATCAAAACGGTCATAAATAAGCTCCTGCAACTTTTCCATAACTTCATCTTCCGCCGCATCCGCCCCGATTTTATTTTTGACATACCAGTTCATATACCAGTTATTCAGAAAATCAGCAATCTCTGCAGATTCAAAATCCTCATTACCGCCTTCGGCATAACCCGACACTTTAAAAGTTTTGTCAGAACAGATTTGGAACAGAACCGTGGTTCCGTCTTTCAGTGTTTCATCAGAACGATATGCATAAAACGCCACAAAGTCTTTTCCGTCCATATCCGAACAAACCCAGTCCAGTTTGAAGCCATCCATGCCAAAGTTCATGTCAAGAATGTCTTTCACCGAAGCATCTGTAAACTCGCCCAGATATCCAGTCTGAACCATAGCAACATAGTCAGTCTCCCCACCTGTCTCTTTTGTTTCTGGTGTCGTGCTGTCCTCTGTCTGCTGCTTTGAAGTTTCCTGCACCGAATCCGAGCCGCCACCAAGTATGCCGATTGCAATTACAAGAACAATCAGCGCCGCGAAACCAATTCCCACAATTTTTAGTGCTTTTTTAACGATTTTCATTTCTTTCTCCTTTCGTCTGGAAAACATTTTTATATTGTTACATGGCTATAATATATAACTACATTTTCCAGCGTTTTCGCAGCCAGCATGTTTCCGTCTGCTTTTCCTGTTTTCGGTACAGCTTCTATCTTCATATTTACACATACTGTAATCATATCCTTCAAATTTTAAAGGCCTGTACAATTTTGCAGATGAACCTCAAATCTTCCGCTCATCAGCTTAGATGAAAATACACCTTCCTTATAGTACCGATACTGCCTGTTTATGATCTGGTCGCTTTTAGTATTTATATCTGTAAAAGTACAATTCTCAATACTGCATGATGCCATTGGTTCATTTGCCGAACCGCCAATCAGACTCATCTTCCCCAAATTCATATTTTCAAAAATACAATCCGAAATCCGGCTTCCATTTCCAATGCTAAATTCCTCATGCTCGTTTTCCTGATAAATCCTCATATCATCAGAAGCATCAAATGAACCATTGGAAAATCTGCACCTACTCATTTCTACAGCAAGGTCTGTACTTACCACCAAAAAACCACCTTCAACAAAAACTTCATCCATATAGGCAGTATGAAGTTGTCCCACACAGGATATAAAACCTGATTTTTCAAAACGCATATCCCCTTTATCACGACTTTCTCTCTTAAATATGCACTCTTGAAAACAGCAGTTTTTGAATTGTACTTTACCTTTTCTACTGGCATAGAGAGGTTCCTTCGGTTTATCCATAACGCATTTCACAAAATCCGAATTATTGACAGTCGTATCAACTGCCACAAAAATTAGTTGAAAACAATTATTGAAGCGGCATCTATCAAGGCGCAAATACTGTCTGGCTTCAAATAAAGGGCAGTAGAAATCTGTATATTGCTCGTTTTCACAAACTGTTACATTGGAAACCTCAATATTATCAGCATCCACCAGTTCTCCTGTCCTGCCTCCGCCTCTCTCATCATATCCTTCCACTATCCAATCAATATATGAATCTTTAATTGATACCGAAGCGCCATAAAATACATGATTGCTTCCATCAAAACGGCTGTTTTCCACAGATAATTTTGATCCGCTTCCTCCAGATATAAAATACTTTACATCCCTACTAAACATCCCATGATCTGTGTAGGTTGTCTTTCCAACCGTACAGGAATCAAAGCTGACTATGCAATTTTGCCCAAGCAGAATGCATATGTCTTGTTGCGATGCCAGACGGCTTGACATGATAATGTTTTTACCAAACAAATGCCCGTCAATACTAATTTCACAATTACGGAAATGAAGCGCTGCACCATCAGCCAGTTTCATCCCATTTCCAAAAATCACTTTGCTGTTTTCAAATACCTTTTCCTGCCCCGCGCCTATCTCAATTTCATCCGTAATCTTAATCTGAGTTAATTTCCCTTTCGCGCCGTATTTATTCGGTTCATTTTTTTCTTCATCATCATTTCCTCCGGCTTTTTTTTCTTTCGTCACATACCCATAGTTTTCTGCAATCCCTTCTAACCCCGTAGCGCGATAAATATTGTCTATATGCCTCCTGATTTCACCAAAAGCTTTCCTGTTCAGACAGAAGCAGTCAAATAAATCCTCATATGTCTCCTCATATGCTTCATGACTCCTATAGCCTAAAAACAAAAATTCCATGACAGCCTGTGCAATCGCTTTCGTTTCATCAATGCCAATAATTGTTTCAATGATAGACCAGTCCCCATCTTTCAGAGACACCCATTTTTCAGGTTTTCTTTCATCCCCCGGCTTTTCCAGATATTTTCTCACAGAGCGGATAAAACGCTGCTGATACTCGTTTACGTTTTCCTCCGTTTCAGCCAGGGTAAACAGAAGCGCCAGCAGCGTTTCCCTGTCCCCTTTTTCCAATATGGAAATATCAGCCACTGTATTATCCTTGAAAAACTGTTTTTTCTGCATGGAATCCATTTCATCCAGAATTGCCTCATTGTTTCTTTGATATGGCCAAACTTTTCCTCAAAGATCTGTTTCCACTCCTGGTTTCTTTTCTGCTCCTGCCGGAATTTATCTTCAAACGGCCTTGCCCCGGCTTCCATTCCCTTGTTATAATCTTTTCTTCCCACGTTCCACATCCTCCTTGTTCTATATTCAGCCCCTCACTATATTGTAAAATTCATTGGCAAGAAATTCCTGCTTGATTTCTTTTATATACTTCCTGTCGGTGACAATTCTGTAAAGCGTGACTGCAAAGCCGCCAAGGTCAAAATTTTTTACCGCTTCTTTTGAGCCTGCATACGCTAACAGAGCCGTCACAATCACATTGCTGACTGTGGCAATCGTATTGGAATACATCAGGATTTTTCTTGTCTTTACACAATACAGTTTCCTGTCGCATACACTCCCGTCATAGCACAGATCATGGAGCATGGCTATAAATGTGTTGATCATAACAGTAAATGCCGCCTGCTTCCCAACTGTAACAATATTAGCCATATCCAGCCCTCGCTCAGCCAGCTCAGAAGCAAGTTTCGCATCCACAACAGAAACTACCGGCACCGGAAGGCTGTGCTTTGTCCCTATATCAGATTTCAAGTGGATCGCTTCTTTTATCAGGGACGCTACTACTTTTTTCTTCCCTTCCAGCCCTTCATTAAAAAGTTTTTCCTTTGTTCGGAGCAATACTAACGAAGTGCTCGCATGATTCCTGAAATAATCCCCTCTTTCCCCTGTTGCTATATGGAATGATTGCAATAAATGGTTCGTTAGGGTTGCCGTGGCAATATTGGCCGTCCCAAACACATAGCCTAATAAGGGATCATGCCCAATCGCCGTTACTCTGTGCCCCATACGGCCGCCCCCTGTTAATGCTCCATTGGCCCCTATATTTGCATCAAAAGGAACCGGATTTGTTATAATTTCATCCAAAGATGGATTATAGTATCTGTGGTGCCTGTTGGAATGTTCTTCAAAATGCCCCCATGTATTTTGAGCCGCTGTTTTATCATCCATCCTTTCCGGAAATTTTGTCAGCACGTATTGTCTGATGCACTGTAAAGCTGTGGCGAAAAACAAGAACTTTACATCCTGCCATTGCAGTCCCGTCGCGCTTTCAAACTGCCTGTCCAAATCCGACACAATAATATTTACGTCCCTCGCCACATCTGCGACACGTCCAGCCTCCGTGCCCATTTTATCCAGTTCGTGCAAATGCCCTTTCGCATCCTCAAAAGTCTCCTGATTCTGCTTCCGCAGCCTGTCAATCCTGCTCATTTTATCTTTCCTCCACCTGCCAAAACCGTATAATCACTGATACGTTCTCCCTGGCTCCGCACCCACATATCAATCCCTTTTCCAAAAACCTCCGCCTCTATCAGATATCCCCCTTCCACCTCATCCAGAATCTTTGCGGTAGGCAGACGGTCAAGGACTGCCTCCGGCGACTCTCCCGAATACCGGAACCGTACCCTTCTCAGTTTCCCGCCGTACATAAATTGAATCCGTTTACGGAACTCGCCTTCCTCAAACCGGTCCGCATAAGGTATCCTGAACCGTTCTTCCAAAACGTGCAGTTCTTCAATCCGGTCAATGCGGTATATCGTTGGAAAAGGGTCGTCTGCATTTTCAAATGATTTCCTGTCAATTCCTTCTATAAAGCCTGCCAGATAAAAATAATACTCTGAAAACAGGATTGCCACCGGTTCCACCCTCCGCTCCACGGCGGCATCCCTTTTTAATCTGCTGTACCTTATATGTATCACCCTGCACTCACGGATAGCCTGTCCGAGCGGCATCAGCTTATCCAGAAAAACCTTATGGTGCTGCAGCTCTGCATAATGGAACCGCTCATTGGACAGCAGGTCATTGATAACCCTGCGGTTCTCCTTCGGAACACAGTTTTCTATCAGCCTGTCTAAAATATCCATCATTTCTTTTTTTGTAAAGGCACGGCTTTCCAGAAGAATCTTGCTGACCGCCAGTGTTTCAGCATTTGACAGCCCTGTTTTTCCATCCTGCTCCAGACGGTATCCTTTTTTCTGGTAATCATAAATAAGCGCATCCCGGCAGCCTTCTTCCATATTCTGGCAGTCAAGAAAATTTCGTATCTCATTCAAATCCCTCTGGATGCTCTTTTCTGTTACATGGAACCTCCTGGCCGCTTCTGATTTTTTTATCATCTTGTCATCTAAAAGCTCCGAATACAGATAAAGAATCCTATTGCTTTTTTGGCTGTCCATTTCATCCATAATCCTCATCCCTTTCTGCATGGCTCTCCTTCATTATACTCATAAAGTTGGACACATCCTGTCCATACCTCCAAATTTTATCTTATGTTTTCATAACATCTTATGAATTACTATATCATTTGATTGGGAAATATGCAAACAGAAGATTTCATCTATAATTAAGTCATGTAAACATGAATAATCTATATCAGCAGACAAATACTGATTGTGCGAGGAGGTATGCCATATGGTCCGGCTCCGGGTAACTGAACTTCTGGAAGAACGTAACCTTACCAAATACTGGCTGTGGAAACGGCTTGGAATGAGTTATGACAACTATAATAAAATGATCAAAAACGAGACGCATTCCATCCGGTATGACGTAATCGACAGCCTGATGAACATTCTGGACTGCAGGCTGGAAGATTTGTTTGAAATAACTGCAGATGATGAGAAAAAATAAAGGGGGTTAGCTGTTCTTACATAATCAGCTAACCTCTTTGTCTGTATAATGCCGACCTTCCTTATCAGGCTCCCCATAAAGGCGTATCTATAATGCCATAATTTTAGGGGTATCTCCAAATAAAGATACCCCTTTCCTTTATAAAACTGTAAGTTGTGATAAAGACCAGTTATGATATTTAATAAATGACCATTACATCAATATTCTCTCTTTTTCATTACTTATCTTTTCCATCTCCGCAGAACATCTTCTATTGTTATTGGTTCATCTTTGTCAATCCTTTTCCATTCCTCTTTCCATACATCATAAACACTGACATTTTTTGATTGTGGTTCTGGATTTGGCTTTTCCATCTGAACTACTGCCGGTATCGGGCTGGAATCCCCAACAACTAAACATTGTCCTGGCTGTAATGTTGGTAAAACATCAGCTACTGCGCTTGTATTATCAGGCAAAAGATTTTTTATATAAGACTGATCCGCCGTATTTGTAAGCCTTAATGCTATGAAATTATTGCACTGGGCAAAAATCGTATCAGACACTTCACTAGGCCTCTGGCTGACTACCATTAAGCTAATCCCATATTTGCGTCCTTCTTTTGCAATACGTTCAATCGACTTTCTTGATGATGCATACTCTGCGCCACCATTTTTAGGTACATAATTATGTGCTTCTTCACAAACAATCATAAATGGAACATTATTCAATTCATCTCTTTCATGCTTTAACTTTGAATAATGAAAACAGAAATCGAAAATTATACGTGAGATTAAGCTAATTGTTATTGACAAAACCTCAAAAGGCACCCCGCTTAAATCAATAATACTCACATTGGCTTTATTTAAATATCCCAAAAACTGCTTTAAAATCGTATCAAAATCATCTGACTTATATACTTCTCCATCGTCTTTTAGAGGTTTCATTAAAAATTCTAATCTTCTGTCATTAATCTTATTATCTAATCTGGAAATAAATCTATTAAATTCTCCATTAAACGGTCCGCCAGATGCCTGTTCATTTTTTGTTCGTGATGCTGGAATAAATTTATATATTTTGTCAAAATACCGAACTTTATCACTAATTTCTTCTATCTCACCATTATCGTTAATAATTTTAGGAACTTGTTCCTCCTCTGGAATCTTGCTTATAACCTCATCATTCATATTGCAAATATAATTATACACTTCTGCAATACTAAAATAAACAGGAGTATCATATGTAATCTTCGATAATGATGGATTATATTTTTCTTTATTAAGTATTACTGCCCGCCTGAACTGCGAAACCTGATTATGTGAATTAGCTTCATTGCTTTCGATAAAAATAGATTCCAATTCTTCACTATTCATTAGCCAATATGGCAGTTTTAGTTTTTCTACATCTAAATAATTAAGTGAAAATTTCTGTTTTTCCTTTAACGAGAATGCAGACCTATATTCTGAATGCATATCAAATATTATTATGTGTGCATTCTTCTGCTGTGCAACGTTTAAATTGCTACCTTCTTGTATACCCACTGCTTCTTGTAAAATTTTTGCTACTGCACATGATTTCCCAGATCCTGTTGAACCAACTATACCTATATGCTTGCTAAAAAAAGCATTTCCATCAATATTTAATTTGATTGTGTTGTTTTGCACTAAATCTCCCAGTGGAAACGAATATTTTTCATTATTTTGAAATATCATGTCCAAGACATCCTGCCCAGCAATATCTACTGGTTCTGTTGGGGACGGCAGCAACGCGCTTCCTGGTATAAAACCACTTTCCCCTATTACACCCATTGGTTCTGCTGTCATTAAATATTTCTCATTGCCATTGGCATCCGCAACTGCCTTAATACCTTTAATAGAAGCAATCATAGAGTCAAGATTGCCAACTGCAATTTTGATATATCTTCCTATTTTCAGATTTTCCTTATTCTTTTCAAAATCCTCAAACTCCATACGTATTATAATTTCTACTGCAGAACTTTCCAACACTTTTCCTATCATAACTCTACCTCATCCTTCATTGTTAATAAATATTCTATTTGATCAAACGTATTTACATCCAAAACTTCTTGATTAACATCTTGTACAGATAACATACTTGGCAAATATTCTGCTATTTGAAAAATATCATCCTGTTTATTTATATTAACAGCATCAATACATTCTTCACTGTCAAAACATATTTTAGCTTTAAACTCCATCCAACCATCTTTTATTATTTTCTTTGGCTCTCTATTAAACGCTTCTATATAAAATTCATTTCCACGGTATCCTGTTTCAGTATCTATTCCCTTTTCATATAATCTGCTCTTTAGCTTTTCCATCTTCTCCTTATTATAACCCAATATACAAAAAATGGCCGGGCTATGTAATTTAGGTTTACAACAATACATATCAATATAATCTTTAATGAAAAGAACTATTTCCTGTTCAAAATTTTCAATCTGATTCGGCGCTAAAATAAAGCATCTTTTTCTATAATTCACGTTTAGTCCTGCTCTTAACTGTTTTCTTCTATTACTCAATAAAACTTTGTAATTTGATAGTTCTCTCGTCCATCTTGAAATAGCTGTTTTCTTTAGAGATTTCAGTTTCAGTAATAATTCTTCCTTTGTTATATTTCTTTCCGCATCATCTTTCAAAATACTTAGTGACGCTATAATCTGTATCGCGTTGGGAAATACTATCTCGCATACATCCTCTTTAGAAAAACCACTGTCACATAACAGCTTTTTATTTTCATCTTCTAAGTCCTGATATTCTTGTCCTATAATAAAATGAAATTTATTGTTAAGAAAATCATCTATACTGCATTTCACATTTAATTCAGTAGATATAAAATAAGATTTTATTTTTTCTTTATCTTCTTTTGTTTTTCTTTCCTTCTTCACCAAATCTAAAATTTCAAGATTATCTGTTTCTTTAATATAAGCTATATATTCACATATATAATCTATATTTTTCGTATTAAGTATTTCAATTATTTGATCCTTTGATACCTTTTTTTCTCCAATCTGTTCTGACGGGAAAAATGCATACAAAATAAATGATATATCAGAATCGTCTGCCCCTAATCCTGCAAATGTTTTCAACATTTGTAAAATCGGCTTATATACCATTGACCATTGAAATTTTTCTGATTCCTCATGATATTTACATTGAATTGCAGTAATATTTTCCTTATTTATTTTATCAATATCTTCAATTATTCCTTCTATCTTTATTACCTCATCAGCCGATTTTAAAATCTCATTTAAAGATAAATTAAACTGATACATAAATCCTTTGATTGTAGCATCTGCTATTCTCCCCAAATCATGCCACCTTCTTCCCCAGTTATGTCACTCACATGTTATAATTATAGCAGAAGTTCGTTTTCTTTACAATTAGCAGAATTATAATATCAACATTTTCTGTATAGCATTTATGTCTTTTACATCAAGCAAAAAATAAAAAGAAACAGGAGCCGTCTGCCAGCGACAGATATCTTATCAACAGGCGGCTCCCTTATGTTTTCCAGATCAGGCAGACACCCTGCCCTCCCAGTACAAATTGTTTTCTTCCAGCGATTCTATTGAAACCACGGCATTTTGAAGTTTATATGGCGCCCCGACAAAACCATATTTTGATTTTGGCCCTGCACAGGTAAGCAGTTCAAATCTAAGCTGGTCGAAAATATAACCTTTCAAACTCCTGCCTTTAGCGGCATCATACCGCATCGCTGCGCGGATCATACGTTCTGCAAGGGCCTGGTACACATCATCTTTATCCAGGCGCGCACCGGCTACCAGCGCCATATTCTGCCTTATTACGCTTTCAATGCACCAAAGATGTTCCTCCACAATCTTATTCCGTTTATCTATGTCCATTTTGCTACTCCTTCCTTTCCTGTCTGATAACCTCAAAAGAATATAAATCTTCATCACACTGAAAGCACTGGTAACGGTATTCCGGATTATTTGATTCATAAACCGGATTTCCGCAGCGTCTGCAGGCCATATCCGTATTTTCATACCAGCGCCCTTTATGAAAAATTCCATTCACTTCTATATCACCCTTCCAGTTGTAACTATTGCTAAATTTTTTTAGCAGATTCTTCCCGGCCGAATATTCTGCTAAATATTTGCAGCAGAATACCATACCCTGCTAAATATTTTTAGCAAAATACTCCATGCGGCGTACAAGGGCATACCAGCTGATATGCCCTTATCCTTTTACATAAATTTCTCCAATACGCCATTCAGCCCTTCCGGAAAATTATCACTGTATTCCGGCAGCATTTCCCCTTGGTCTGGCGTTTTCCCCCATTCTGCCTTTCCTATGCCATTTGCAGCCCCTCCTGTCATCTTCGCAAGCATTTCAGAAACAGCCGCACTATGTAAGGCAAGCTCCCCATGCACAATCTCCTGAATCCGTTCCATGCATACATCCACGCTGCCATCCGTCCATATCCTTTCCCTGCCTTCAAAATTCTGCCGGAGGGCATTCTTTACATAGGCTGGCATGGACAATCCAAGACGCTTTTTCTCCATTTCCAGATTCCTGTATAATTCCATGTCCGGCACGCTTTCCGGCTTGAACCTGAGCGTTATAATCCTGTCATCCGCCATGTCACGCCGCCCCCTGGTTTCTTAATATCTGCCATGCAAGGTATTCATACCCTTTCGCATTTGCATGGATATCGCAGTCATAAGCAATGTTCGGCCTATGCTCGGAAAAATTTTTTGCCGCTGCCGCGCCGCCTCCCACATAAATGACATTGCTGTAATCCAAATCATATTCACGCTCCCTTAGCTCTAATTCCAGTGCATGGAGCTGCTCCCGGATTCTTTCCCTGATAAGGTTAGCGTATGGCTTTGGCAGGATGTTCTCCTGTTTCAAAATGACTTTCAGTATCTCCCTCTCCGGAACATCCTTCCCATACTGCACCTGGAGGCTGCCCTGTATCTGCCTGATCCACTTTATCATTGCTTTTTCAACCGTTATGGACCTGCGCTCAAGCGGGACACCGTTTTCCATATAAACCACATCGGTTGTCTTGCTCCCGATATCCACGACCAGGTATCCGCCCCTCATATTTCCCAGGCGTGGCGCAACTGCAGAATAGCATTGTGGAAATACGAAAGTCCGGCTGATGTTCACATCATACCGGACCCCTTCAAATTCGTATTTCAGCAGCGGCTTTTCGTTATAATACTCCAGCAGCAGCTTCTTTTCCCTTCCATAATCAGAAAACGGAAGCCCGACTGCAAGTATAATATCCGCCTTCCGGATTCCTGCAGGTGAAAGCTCCTTCGCTATGGCAGCCATTGTCAGCAGCCTCCCATTTTCATCTGAAACCTTATCCTCCGTAATCGCCGCCCTTCCTTCTCCGACTTTATAATATTTCCGCCCATACTTTAGCGAATGCTCCCTGACAGAAGGCTCCACTTTCCCCATTTCAAGCACGCCGTTATCAAATAAGGCTTCCGCCGTCTTGCCAAACTGGTAGCCATTGTCAAACCCTATAATATACTGCCCGTTGCTTAACTGAACCATGTCCTTCCCTCCCTATGCCGGAATCATCCCTAAAAACTCCTGCTCGGTCAGGACAGGGATGCCAAGCTCTTTTGCCTTTGTTAATTTGCTGCCCGGCTTTTCGCCACAGATTACAAAATCCGTTTTTCTGGTGACAAAACTTCCAGCGGTGGCACCGAGGCTTATAATCCTGCTGTTGATTCCGTCACGGGTAAAGTTCTCCAGTTTCCCTGTCGCTACAATCGTACATCCGGCAAACGGATTGCTGCCCGTGCTGTTCCTGTTCTCCATAATACTTTTCACCCTTTTCTCAAAATTTAATTCCTTCTGTAACGATTTCCAAAGCTTCAAATTCTCTCCATTATGGAACCACTCCCTTATATTGCGACCCATAACCTCCCCAAAGTCTGGAAGACATGTAAAGTCAAAGCAGTCCACAGCCGCTTTCGCAAACGCCTGCAGATCCCCATTGAAATAATTATCCAGCGCACGCCCCGCCGTCCTGCCAATCATGGGGATGTCCATAGCGACTACATATCTCACAAAATTCGTGTTCCTGCTTCTGTCAATGGACTCCTGTATTTTCTGATAGGATTTCTCCCCGAACCCCTCCATCTGGACAATTTCATTATGGTAACGGTCCAAATGGTAGAAATCATGAAAATCATGAAGGAACCCTTTTTCCATGAAGCAGGCAACCGTAACTTCTGAAATGCCGGATATGTCCATATCCTTTTTACCTGCAAAATGCACAAGCCTCCTTAATATCCGGTTTCCACAATCTGGGTTGTCACAATGGAGCGTTTCAATAAGCCTCCCTTTATCCCCGGCTCTTGAAAAAACTCTTACGGTCTTTCCGCAGCACGGACACTTCTTCGGTATCAGATTACTGCTGAACCTGCCCCGATCAAGATTTTCCTCAATATGCGGGATAATCATATTCCGTTTTGATACAAGCACCCGGCAGCCGGGGTGAAGCTCCAAAGCCTTAATAAACGACAGGTTATGCAGGCTTGCCCTTGATACGGAACAGCCGTCAATCTCTACCGTGTCAAATAATGCGACAGGGGCAATCTCACCAGATCTGCCTGTTTCCCACTCAATAGAGCGGAATACTGTTTCATGAAGGCCATCCTCAAATTTATACGCTATGCCGTCTTTATAATGGTGTCCAGTCCTGCCACATCCCTTTGAATAAGAAAAGCTGTCATAACGCAGCACCATCCCGTCAATCGGAATCTGCATGTCTTTCGCAAGCGCCTTGAGTTTCTGTACTTCCGCCTCAATTTCCGCCAACGCTGCATTTTTCCCCATAAATACAAATGGGCATATATCAAACCCTAATTCCCGTACCGCCTGTAATATTTTTCCACGACTGTCTGAAATCCTTCCAAACGCTTCCATCCCCTCAACCACATTAAATGCGTAAAAATGCACATGACGGCCTTTACATATGGATGGATTCAGCAGATGGATTGACCCTGCAGCTAAGTTTCTCGCATTACATGCTTCTTTTTCCCTACTTCCAAGAACGCTGTCTTTCAGCCTTTCAAAATCATGATTTTTTATAAGCCCCTCTCCGCTGATAACCAGCCGCCCCTTATGGGGGATTTTCACAGGCACATTACAAAATGCTGGAATGTTATGGGTAATCAGCTCACCCACATCTCCGTCGCCCCTTGTAGATGCCTCTGTAAGCTCTCCATTCTCATAACAAAGCTTTATGGTAAGCCCGTCCAGCTTCAACATAAGGAGCGCCTCCGCTTTCCTTAACATTTGCTGCAACTCGTCTGTCCGCTTGGTCTTATCAAGGCTCAACAGCGGAATTGGATGCCTTACTTTCTCCAATGCGCTTACCGGGACACAGCCTACCGTCTGTGTCGGCGAATTGCTGTAAATAATGCCTGTCTCTTTTTCTAATTTCTGCAGTTCATCATAAAGTCGGTCATAAACCGCATCTGATACGCTTGGGGCTGCCAGATTGTAATATTCATGGCGGTACTGGCTCAATTTTACAACAAGTTCCATTATCCTTTTTGCTTCATTTGTCTTTGATTTTAACTGCTTTTTCATAGCTTTCTTCTTCCTTTCATTCATATATTTTTCCTTTCCGGGCTGCATAATCCCTGGTTGCTGCTTTGGGATAATTCTTCAAAATTCATTTCACAGAAATAAAACCATCCTGAATCACCACTTGTCCACAATGCAGGCTGCCGCACACTTTCGGACCGCTGATTGCAAGCCTTATGATAATTGCATCCATCGGCGCTTCCGGCCATCTTTCCTGGTACGCCTGAATGATGGCATCCTGCACATTTGGCGCAACCAAAATCTTTGTACAGTCATATACCGTGTCTTCTGTCTCTTCATGCCCGGCTTCTTCCGCCACACAGCGGTAGAACTCAGATAATGTATGGCCCATCTGTTTTTCTTCCAATGTAATAATCTTCTCACCTTCTTCTTTGGAAATTCTCATCCTATCCCACCTCCCTAAAGTTTGTAAAAGGGAGAATCCCTTACGGACTCTCCCTCCTGCCATAATAAACATTTATAATATAGATTAGATAACGGTTGTGACACTAAATGATACGAAATCATATAATGATATACACCACTTATCTTTTTTATAATATATACTTAAAAAACAAAGAAACTGCATTTTTATTATTCTGTCAGTCACATCTTGATCACTTTGTTTGTCTAAAGTACCTTTACCTGTATTTTATATTCCCATCTAAGATTTCTCTTGAAATAATAAACAGTCTTGAAAACAACTTTAAACATTATTCACCAGATTATAAAAGGAAAATACAACTATAGAAAATCAAAAATAATCCTTTATAATCTTTTAGAACGTATTTAACGCTTTACGGATTGAATGTAACCTTACTTACAATCACTGAAAAAAGAAAAAGCAAATAACTGGTATACTAACTTTGGAAAACCCCGCTTCATTATTACGCCCATGTCAGCCACGTCCAAGAAGGTAATTTTCCATGTGAATCTCTGCTTGTTCACATGGTAAAGAGGAAAACAGATAGACCGTACAGTTATAACGCAACAGTCGCGACCGCCCAATACACTGCTCCAATTCGCTTTTAATGGCATAAAGCTGTACTTCCCTGAGAAGCGGATCAGAATAGGTTGTAAAGATAAAGCTATAATCATCGTACTCCACCCTCCGCATCCGAGGACGTTTATCCACATTACTGTTGACATCCGCACCCAGATAACATGCGACCAGCTTGTATGATTCATCAATACTAAACGGTGTCCCTATAATGCCTATATCACACCCCTTATACATGTCGATTCCAGAAGAATTTCCAAAATGTAAAGATAGGATCTTTCCTTTTTCCGGACGTTCCTTCAATGTCTTAAATGTGATGATTTCAAGTTCATCATTATCTGCTCTCTCACAGGCAAACGGAAACACGTCCATTTTATTTGCAAGGTCGCTCCTTCCAAGAGAATTGTAAGTATACTGCTCTAACTTCCCTTTATATGCTGCTTTTCTTTCGGTGTACTCATAAACTTCCATATCAGAGCCAAAATACACCCTGTAAAGAGATGGGTTCAGTGTTGCGGATAGAACGATATATTTCAGTGGCTCAAGTTTTTCAGGATGGAAATACCTGATGACTGGATCACCCGAACCATCATCTTCTTTAATAAAAACTCGTGCATATGCAAGGTCAAATGGGTTATCATTCACTCCTGAACATACCCCTTCCTGCTGTTCCTCTGTAAACTGAATTTTAAAAGGTACAGGGTCAATCTTGGTATAGATTCCATTTTCCGCCTTTATTACTTCATCAGCTACCCTGCCGTATTCACTGCAACACTGCCCTAATGCGCTCTGTACGCTTGAAAGCCTTGTCTGACTACATCTGCTGAAAAGCTGCATAAGTAATATATCCTCGTCAATAATAACCGTATATTCCTCTAAAAAATCGCCTGGCATTTGTAAAAGATATGCATGGGTAGTCACAATGACACGTTCGCCTGTGTTCCCATTTACCCCATCCAGTATTTTCCTGCATTCTTCTGCTACGGCCTGTTTATTAGGATTGTCTTTTACTTCCTCATAAAATTCTTCAAGAAATCCTTTCTTTTTATTGTGGATGCCTCTTTTATGATAATCCGAAATCTGTTCCTTAATCTCATCCGGTATAAAAATATTGTCATCAACACTTAATGTCATAAATACTTCTTCTTTCGACAGGGTTAGCGAAAGTCTGTCCGCAACTTCCTTTTTCAGCTTATTCGTAGGAACCGCTACAATAAACTTCTGTAAGGGATTCTCTTCAATCAGCTTTATGTACTGTGTTGTTTTGCCAAGGGCTGTCTGTGCCTTAATCAGATGGATTCCCTTTTGGCTGCTTTCATATGCTTCTTTAATATTCTGATACAAATACTCACTTGCTTTTTCAATGGTATAGTACCGCTCGTTTCCTTTATAATAGACTTTCCTGTCCATCGCCAGCGTATTTACTATTGTTCCTGACTGGCTGCATTGTTCGTAATATGGGCAGAATGTATCATTACAAGCCTGCGGATGATAAAACTCCATGTATTTTAAATCCTTATTCCACTTCTCAAAAGAATCAGGATAATATCTTTCGACCGTTTCTAAAAACTTTTTCCTCCCACCATTAATCTGTAAAAGGTTTGTTGCAATCACAAATTTTTCTTCATGCCCCAGTTCCGCTCCGTTAAGGAAGTCATTCAAAAGCTCACAGCATGTTACACCATCCAGACTGAATTTCCGCAGTTTTTTTGCGCGTGTTCTGCTTTGGTGCAAAACACCATTCGTTTCTGCAATAAAAAATGGCGTTTCCGTGGATTCTCCTATAGTATGTATTATAGCTGAATCCATTAAAACGCCAAAACTCTCCAACGCACTCTTCCGGGCTATCAATGGAAGCCCCTCATAGAAGACAACCTTATAAGCGTTACAGAATGTCTGTATATCCCTCCTAAAATGACCATTTTTATCCATACTGCTATAAAATGCAGATAGGATTTGCACCAAAGCCAAACACGCCTCCGGGTCTGAATAGATAAGTTCTTTTCCGCCTAAGAAAAGCCTCGAATAATCCATACAGCTATGGTCACACTCTGGAAAAATTTTATGGAGCATACCCATAATAACTTTTCTTACATAAGCATCTTCTATCAGACATTCGTATGCAAATACTACCCGAAAACGTTCCTGCTGGTCTGTGGAGTTATAAGAATGGTAAGCAAACGCTATCGGCAGTTCCAAAAACAGGCATCTTTCCTCGATTTCTTCAAACTCGCACCCTTTATCAAAATCAAGTGCAAAAAGCTGTATTGCCCTGCAGTCTTTATCAGATATGCCACCCTCCATTCTGGCTGGTATCATTGCATATCCATTATTTCCGACTAATTCAGCTAGTTCAGATAATTCAACAAGACACCAGTTTTTGGCCGCCCTATATTTTATCTCTGGTATCGTGTTACTTTTCGGTTTCGATTCATATGATTGATTATCACGGCTTACATATACTTTCATGCCACTTTCCTCCCTGATTCAAGATTTACTAAGCTTCAGCTCGATTTGAAATTACTAAAAGGTTAGGAAGAACGTAACAGTATAATAAAAAAGAAGGAGGGCAAATAACCATGTTGAATAACTACCGTGATATATTAACTGTATATGATGTTGCTGAGGTACTTTATATAGGAAAGAACAGGGCATATGAACTTCTGGCATCCGGTGAATTGAAAGGCTTTAAGATTGGACGGGTATGGAAAGTGCCAAAGGAAGCTGTACTTGAATACATCGCCCACCAAAGCAATTTACAGGAATAACCATTCCTTGACGCACATTTCTTTTTAGCCTATAGTGACACAGCCCAAGGGACTTTTGATCCCTTGGGGATTTTTCTTTTCCGATTTTCTTCATGACTTAATATGAAAAATCCCGACTTATAAAAAATTTGCTTGAAAAAATATCCTATTCATGGATGTTCTTATGTTTTTTGAACAGTTTTATTTTTTATTCGGGATTATTTGAATTTTTACTTGAAAAAGCTAACATCCTATGCTATAATATTTTCCAATCCTAATTTAAAGGAAATTCATTATAAGGAGGTAACTAATCAAGGATAGTTATTATTTTTCTACTGATTTGATGATTACTTATATTACTATATAAGGGTGGATACATTACCCTCCTGCTTGCTGGATGGAACTTATTCTTAGTAGCTCTAAAAGATTACAGTTCCTATTTAAAGCTTTTATACACGTTAAGTGTCTTATCGCTTTAGATGCCATAGTAGGAAGGTTTTTTTATGCTTATTTCTAGTATGGCGTTACAATAGCAACAAACACAAACTGACTTTCTATTTGGAGGTAAACAAATGAGCGATTGCGGTTACGAATTTCCAGTTATCAAAGACACCGAGGATCCCCCACCTCACATGTGTTTGGACACCAGCGATTTAACGTTACCAGAATCTAATTATCCTATGGCATTGCCTTCACAGGCAACACCCACTACTAGACCACCCAACCAGTTTGTACCACCGGGCTATTCTAACAATATCACGACTTACCAACCAACAACTTCCGGTTTGGACTTCAATGGCATCAGCAATCCTGTTCTTATGGATGCCTTCCTTGCACAGTCTGGCAAGGAACTTGCTGAAATTGCATCTGCTCCCATCAAGGACGGAAACAGGATGTCCCGAGAGGAATCTGTCGGTATAAGTCAAGGCAAAATCTGTCTCTTGAAAACTCAGGAAGACAGAAGAACATTTTATGTGGAACTTTTCAACGGATATATTAAGACCGTTGAATGTGTTACATTTAAAAGCAAACTTTTTTTCCGGCTCATCTTCATTATTGATGGTCAGGCTAAGATTGGAGAATATCATGATTGTACGGTTTTAAACTCTGCTAAAAAAGTGGGAGCCATTCTATGTGAAGAACTAACGGCATTGGAAAAGAGGGCAACCGACAAAAGCATATTATCTCTCATCCAGATGGAATTACGCAATCTGCTTTCCAAGAAAAAGGATGACTATACATCCCTACAGTTCGGATGGAGCCTTGGCGAAACGGATACTAATTTCACAAGACAGCTTCCTGAAGAGTTGCTCGCTTTCAGCAAATTTAACAAAAATTTGTTTCTAGTTACCGGAGACACTCCTACGGAACCTGATAATCTGATTCAGCGCTTAATTAGTTCCTACAATCAAATCGGTAATGAAAAAGAGGCCAGCGCACTCCTGATTTTTTCATTCATCGCAATGCTTTACAGCCTTATCAGGCTACCTTTGACTGATACAGTTCTAGTATTTTTAGGTAATCCTTATGCTTGCAAAAGGATTGCTTCCCACTTTATGAAAGCCTATGTACGCAGAGACAATGAGGATACCATATCTTTATCCGAAGATAATAGGTATGTGTTACGGGATTATCTAACCCTGCTGCACGATGACGTTACTATCATCACAGACGATACCTCCTCTAAATATGGCCGCGAGAAACTGGAAGATATTTATCAATACGCCAGAAGCGGTGAGTGTAATGGGGAACGCATTGAAACCTTGTTTGCCATCTGCTCCAATGAGCTTGGTTCACTTAATTACGACAAACAGCTTTTTATCCATATCCCGGATAACACAAAGATTGATTTTCAGGACTCAACCCCTCAAATTTTCCGCAGATTCATCCTAGAAAAAATCGAGGAGGGTTCTGGATACTGGTGTAAGCGGATTTCTGAAATATGCCGGACAAACCAATTGGAACTAGGTAATGGCACAGATTTTATAGCTGCTTCAAAAACAGTTTGCCATGTCCTGTCAGAAATTCTGCAAAGCGAAGGTGCAAATAAAGACAATTTGGCTGATATTAACCGCTTTTTCAATCTTGGACTGACCGAGCTGCAGTGCCAGATTGACAATTCTGAAGCCACGGATATCCTTTCTTTTTTTCGTAATACTGTAGCTGACTCTGTCAGCAACGGTACTATGAAGGTTTGGAACCGCAAAATAAAACTGGATGCCAAAACCGATAAAATTGTTTTTTATGATGACAACTATTATTACTTTCCTACCGAGGTATTTACTAGCATTTGTATAGCAAATGCAATCGGAAAGACTTCTCAATTCTCGCTTAAGGGAAGCCTTGATGAAACAGGAGTACTGCACACATATCGCTATCATAAAAGCAAGCCAGATAAAGGCTACGACTTTCGCTTCTTCAATGAAAATGGCCTAAATGTGCAGACCAGCGGTCTCGCAATATACCGCAGTTTCTGGGATGATGAGCCAGGCAGCATTTCTCTGGTGGATTTGTATGAATCAATGCATAAGATTGATTAGGATGCTCTTCCTGCCAGATATGCATTTGTACTTTTCCTGCTACAAATCGCCCTATAGCACATGACATCCATTATGCTATTACATAAAACTATTTATTCTATTACTTATAAATTATAACTATTTGATTCTTGCTACACATTCAAATGCTCATAACCTGATAAAGTTAAGGAAATACTATTAATCTTCTTTACCTTATCAGATTCCATTTCTTACATCTGTTTTTATTATTCCACGCTATTGTAACATAAATATTGCTTAAACCCAATACTCTGCTTAATATCTCAAAACAAGAATTATTTCCTAGTATCAGCTAATTTTCATTCAGTAAAGCTACAAGTTTTAAACATATACTATACAAATGTGACTATGTATTGTATGCATACAAATTTAATTTAAAATAAATTAAATCAAGTTAAATTAAAAACAAATTAATATATGTTTTATATTCAATTTTCAGGAGGAAATTATGGCAGATAATAATAAAAATTATAACCAAATCAATGGTGCTTATGAGTTTACATTCGATACATCTTCTCCTCTTATCGACAGCCAAAAGCCAGAAGAAGATGAAAAACCCCCAGTCTCAACAGGTTCAGCAGAAACATATAACGCTCTGCCAGAGGCACGAGTATATCTTCCTCACGATATCCAGAAATTCCTTGGATTAGGCAAAGCTGTTTACGAATATTTGGAACAGGTTTACAAGACACAAACCCCTTTCCGAGTAATAAAAGTTGGCAAAATATACCGTATTCCAAAACAAAGTTTCGATAACTGGTTAAACGGCGGAATCAACTGATTTTTTATATCCAACGAAGCTAAAACCATAAGGATTATTACTTATTAATTTGCAAACATGCTATTTATTTCAACGAAGGGAGGAATTTCTAATGACAGGCTTTTATTACACGGCTCCAGAAGTAGCACAACTCATAGGCGTGTCCAGAGGACAGGCATATCAAATAGTACGCACCCTTAATAATGAACTGAAAGAAAAAGGATTTATTACTATCGCAGGAAAGATCCCAAAGAAATATCTGCAAGAGCATTATTATGGACTTGATTTATCACAGGCAGAAGAAATATTAAAGGCTTCCTGCCAGTAAAGCAATCAAGGCAGGGTATAATCATTCCCTGCCTTTTTAAAGGAGGATTCTTCAATGACAGTAAAAAAAGAAAAAAACGGTAAATGGTCCTGTCAATTCTACTATCAGAACGCACAGGGAGAACGGATCAAAAAACACAAGCGTGGCTTTGCGACAAAGAAAGAGGCCGAAAACTGGGCAAATGATTATATCCGCCAGCAATCAAACAATCTGGATATGACCTTTGCCGCATTTGTGGAAATTTATTTCAACGATATGGAAAACCGCTTGCGGGAGAATACCATACGCAGCAAACGATATATCGTTGATTTAAAATTACTCCCATACTTCGGTAAAATGAAAATGGCAGAGATTAACGCTGCACAGGTCAGAGATTGGGAATCAAAGATGATGGCGAAGAAAAATGGCTATTCACAGACCTATCTTCGCACTATGTTTTCCCAGCTTTCTGCTATATTTAATTATGCCTGTAATTATTATGATCTCGCATCCAACCCAGCAAAAAGAGCTGGAACTATGGGAAAGGATCACGCAGATGAAATGAATTTTTGGACCCGCGACGAATTTGAAACTTTTTTAACAGGAGTCCGCGACAAGCATATGTCGAAGATGGCTTTTCTTACTTTGTATTGGACAGGCTTGCGAATCGGCGAACTTCTTGCCCTGAATTTTAATGATATTGATTTTGAGAATAAGACAATCTCCGTTTCTAAATCATATCAGCGCATAGAAGGGAGGGATGTTATAACAGAACCAAAGACCGAAAAGGGAAAACGTGTTGTTACCTTGCCTGATTTTCTTGTTGCAGAACTGAAGGAATATACATCACATCTCTACGGCTACATGGCAACGGACAGGATTTTCCATTGTACAAAATCATATCTGGAACATGAGATGTTACGGGGCATTAAAGCCTCTGGTGTCAAGAGAATACGCTTGCACGATCTCCGTCACTCACATGCCAGTTTGTTAATCTCTGATATGGAGCAACCCGCCTTGCTGGTCGCAAACCGTTTAGGGCATGAGAAGATACAGACCACGCTCAATACCTATGCCCACCTTTTTCCAAATCAGAACAGGGAGCTTGCAGATAAACTGGAAGAAGTCTACAAGAAACAGAAAAATTACGATAAAAAGAAGGGAAACAAATAAAATGCCAGGACAACATAAAAATGCAACCATCAGTTTCCGTCCAACGGAATACGAACGGATACAGATTGAAACACGCATAGCCATGAGCGGAATGCAGAAGCGCCAGTATATCATACGAGCCTGTATATATAGCAATATCATAGTTGTTGGCAAAAAAGAAAATATACAACGCATTGTAGATGCCGCTAAGGAAATGCAGCAGACCATGAACGACATTAAAGAACAGCTCCTATCCGGAACTGTTCCTTCTTTGTCTGATGACGGACTGGAAGAACTGAAAGCAGAATGCACTGCCCTTGCCACTACCATTGTGGATATTCTAAACGGAGCAGCATATCTTTTTCAGAATAATACCACAAAAGAAAATCAAAACCCTGCAGAATAGCCGACAAAAACAGAATGGCTTACATAGCAATAACAATTAGAACCACTCTAATTTCGGAACCACCAAAAATGAATAGAACCAAAATAGAACCACTGGACAAAGAAAATCTCGGAAAGCCCTAGTTTTACTGGCTTTCCGAGATTTAGTCCGTTACTCGAACTCGGCGTATCCTTTGTTGTTTCTAACTATATTTGTTTAACTTTCATGTAAATACACGCCTATTTTTATTTCAATTACACCATTTATTCTGGCTTGCTGATTTTCTGTTGCCAAAATGTTGCCACACCCATATTATAACAAATCTTCATAATTTGGCAACCCATTTTTACACCCCAATTATATTCCGACACCAAATATTCCCTATCCTCTTTCATACTTATTTTTCAGCACATTCAGAAAATAGCGCCCATGCGTATCTAAATCCCAACCTAAAAATAAGCTCATCATTTTTCAAATATTGATTTAGAATATATTTTTCTAATTTTCGATAATCATCTCTATCTAACTTTTCTTCCAACCAATCTAAATCAACATCATTTTGCATCATTATGCGGTTATATTCCCAACTATTCGTAAACCTCTCAAACATTCCATGAATCCTACTGTTTGTTTCATCCATTTCCCGAAAGAATGTTTCATGCTCCAAATCACACTTTCCTATCTTGATTAAAAATTGGCTATCGTCAGATGTCGCTATTCCAAGCAGACCGCCATCTTTTGTCATATGCTCAACATTAGCTACAGATACTTCCATTTTTTCAAGGGTTTTTAAAAGCATATCTGTAAATTTCTCAATATTCATAATTCATCCTTTCCTCTATCCCTGTTTTCAAAAACTTCTTAATATTGTCCTATACCAATATTTCATTTTTCATATCCAATAGGATTACTTTTGCATAAGTACGCACCAACCTCCAATATTCATATTCCATATCCCCAGTATGTTCCGTCAATTCTTCCCCCAATAGCTGCTCACATTCAGAACTTGTATGTAGAATAAAGATTTTTCCGTTTTTAAACTGCTTAATCACAAAATACCGCCTTGTATCTGTGCTGTCCCCACGCTTTGCAAAGAGAAGATATGCCCGCAATATGTCACTAATATTAGGATTATGCGGTGGAAGTAAAATCTGTAGAATATTGACTCCCCCTCTTTCAAAAACCTCTACTTCACAATCTGCCTTTTCATGTGGATATGGCAAATCATCTTCTTCACATAAAGTTTGATACATAGCATGGATAAACGCTTTGCCATCCTGCTTCAGAAAGCCGAAAAATTCATTTTTTTCTTTTTCAGTTCCCTTATATAGCATTACAGGAATGAGTGTTTCAAAAAGTTCATAGCGCAGACAATCATATCTATCATGTTCCTTTCCCATATTCTCAACCTCCGTATTTTTCTACCTTTGATTATAATATGCCGTCGTTTTGCCGTCAATATGCATTTAGCCGTCATTTTGACAGTATAATAACATTATTAAGCCGTTAAGGATGTGATTATCATTGAAAGTAAAAACATCAAAATTTACACTTCGGATAAATGACGAATTATTAAAGAAATTCCGCTACATTTCAGAATACAATGCCCGCTCTGCCAATAATCAATTAACAATATTGATAAAAAAGCATATTGCTGAATTTGAAAAACAGCATGGAAAAATAAAAATGTGACTAAAATTTCATGCCGTCATACAGCCGTCAAGCCATCTTTCTGCCGTCAAATTGACCGTATAATAATGTCTTGTATGGAGGTGCTGGCATGACGACTGAAACAGCTAAATTTACTTTAAGAATTGACACTGAATTATTGAAAAAATTTCGTTTTGTTGCTGATTATAACGCCCGTTCCGCTAACCGCGAACTGGAAGTCTTGATGAAAAAACATATTGCTGAATTTGAAAAAGAAAACGGCAAGATAACTTTTGACTGATTTTATTTTTCATCTTAAAGTGGTGGAGCAGTACCCGCTCCACCCGCATTAACTATATTCCAATCCTTCTGTGTCAATAATTGCATAAAAACCTTTGTATTAAATATAAATCATTTCACTATTTACAACCTCCCTTACACAAGCCTGAATAGCATTCATTTTCCCAATCCATAAAAGCTGATTTTCTGCCTTTAGCTGTTCCGTCACTTCCTGCCTGTCAGCATATTCCGTTACTAACCGAGAAAACATATCCTCTGCCTGTTCATCCACGCTTGCAAGATAATCGTTCAGCCTGCCACTTGTAAGCAGGTTCATATAAACAAACTGTTTATACTCTTTAAGGTATTGCAAGTGTCGTTGCCCCCATATCCCGATAGGCTTTTCTTCTTCGGGAGGTAATGCAAGCTCTGGTAAATAATAATCTCCAACCTTTACAAAAGTGCCGCCCATTTCCTCAAAAATTGTCTTTTTCATTGTCTGCTCCTACCTTTCCTCTTGATTATTTCTAATGCGTTTACCACGCTGCTTAGACTGCTTTACTTCTTTTGCCTGCCCTAAAAGGCTGTCCATCTGCTTGCTTCCAAATGCCTTGCGGAGCAGCTTATAATCTTTATTTTCTATGCGGAGGACTTCATTTTCTCCTGCTAATTTTTCATTGGCTTTTGTTAATCGCTCATTTTCACGATGGAGGTTGCCATTTGCAATATTCAGCTGATAGTAACTGTCCCATGCTTCAAAACCTTTTATAACAGCCGTTTTGACAAGCGATTTCAGCCTTTCTATTAAAGGCTCTGCAGCTTTATTTTTATATGACTTTGCCGACGCCAACCCCTGCGGCTCTGGCAACTGGTATTCTGGGGAAGTATCAAGAATCTGCTCAAGCGTTTTTAAGTTCTCAATGCTTTTGCCATAATTCTTTACCCTGTCAGACAGCACTTGAAATTCTTCTTGTTTCTCCAAAATCTGTCCCTCAAGATGGACAACCTCTTTTTCCCGCTCCTGCTTTTTATAGTCAAGGACGGACAAATGTTTCTCATGCGTACCTTTATGCTCCCACTCAATTCCATGCCGCTCCATGACAGCGGCAAGCTGTTCCTTTTCGGACTGTACCCACTGGCTCCACTCCGTATCGCCACGACTGCCGCCTTTGAATCCCTGTGCCGCTAACGCCTGTTTGAGTGAAACTCTTGTATCTAATCCCCGCTTACTGCCTGTCGTAAATGGAACAAAATCAATGTGCAGGTGCGGTGTTGCTTCATCCATATGCAGATGTGCGGAAAATACATGGAGGTTAGGATTTCTCTCTTGGAACTGCTGGTAATATTCATCTAAAACCTGTTTGGCAAGGTTTCCATTCTCACTCCCTGTCCCCATGTTCTCCTTATCCCCAATCTGCAAAATCAGTTCATGGAACGTCTTTTCCTGCTTTGAGTTCCGTATCTTCTCATAATAGTTGTCAATACGGCGGTCTGCCCTCGTCTGTTTCTCATTATATCTCTGCAATGCTTCATCAAATAATTTATGATACACTTTCTTTATGCTCTCATTGCAATAATCCATATTAAGGTGCGAACGCTCCCCATCCACATTTTCAGCCTTAAATTTTCGGCTGTTATGGTTGACCGAGCCTTTCCCCACCATTGCGCTAATCGTCCGCTTTATAAAATCACGCCCTTTCTTTTCGGCTGGTAGGCTTTGTTACTTTCCCGAAAGTAACGCAAAAGCACTTTTGTCTGCTGCGCCAACAAAAATGCAACCCGCAAGCGGGTTTTGCGCCCTGCCGGGGGCTTTTCCATCCTACGGATGGAACGGCTTTACAGCCGTCTTAAGCAAGTTCCGCTTACACCATTCAATCGCTTCTGCGTCGGTTTGCGTCGATATTGACGATATTTTCCTTACCGCCCCGAGGTATAAAATACCGTCGCAACCGACGCATATCGACGCTTTTATGGTTTGTGCAAAAGGCGTTTCAAAATGATTTTCCGTTCATGCCCCCGCTTATTGTTGTAACAAATGCCGTAATCGTTCCTAAGCTGGCTGTTTGCCACGTTCAATTTTCTGGAAAGGACATTTGCCTGCATCTGCATATCTGGAAGCAGTTTCAGCAATTCAGTCGCCGTACCCTCCCACTCTGGGTTGTCCTCCGTCAACAGTTTATCCACCGCTTCAAGCAAAGGGTCTGGCGGCATTTTCCAAAGTTCCGTTTCCGCTTTCCTAAATTTCCAGATACAATGTTCCCTGTCAAACTCAATCATCAGCTCTTGGTCTGGCTGGTCGCGCCCTACGATGTCAAGCACAGCGGCGTTGTCAGTGCGTTTTTTCTTCTGCATGATAAACGCCCCGTCTGCCGCCCCAAGCAGACCGTTTGTGCCAGAAATCATGTCAAAGCTGTCCCCTGCTTCCAGTTTTCGGGTGTGATGAACAACCAACAGGCAGACGGCGTGTTTATCGCTGAATGATTTTAACTTCGCCACAATCTCATAATCGCTGGAGTAATTATAGCTTTCCCCGCCGACCTCACGCACTTTCTGGAGCGTGTCAATGATAATCAGCCTTGCGTCCGTATGCCTTTTTACAAACGCTTCTAACTGGCTGTCCAAGCCCTCTTTCAATGTCTTTGCTTCTGTCGCAAAATATAAATTGTCTGCGCTTTCCACGCCAAACATCTGCGAGAGCCGCCGCTGAAGCCTTGCATAATCATCTTCCAGTGCCAGATATAGCACCGTCCCCTTGCGGACTGGATAATCCCACAACGGAATCCCCATCGCCACATGGTAGGCAAGCTGCCCCATGAAAAAGGACTTCCCCACTTTTGGCGCGCCAACAAAAAGATATGTGCCGCCATACAGGAAGCCGTCCACCACTGGTATCCTCGGTGGGTAAAGTGTGTCATACAGTTCCGTCATGGAAATTGTTTTCAAGCCGCCGCACTCGGATTTCTCCGAGTTCCTGCGGCTATTTGTGGCTTGCAGATTGATTTCCCCTGCCCCATTTGTTATAATTTCATTGTCAGATTTTACATTTGGCTGTTTCCCATCTGCGCCAACAGATGATATGGAAGCAGCCGCTTTTCTTTTTCCTGTCATTCATCTTCTCCTTTCAGACCGCTTAATGTGGCTGCAATTACCTGCAAAGTATAGAGTAATTCGTCATTCTCACCGCTACACGTTTCCAGCCGCTTTAATTCCTCATGGATTGACGCCATCTGGTTTTTCAGTGCCTTGTATACCCTCGGATTGCCCTGCACCACAACGTCCCTGCACAGCAGCCGCCTTGTAATATAATCCTGCTTTGTCAGACCCGACAATGCGACTAAATCATTCAGCAGCTTTGCTTCTTCATCTGATACTCGGAACGCAACTGTACGGTTTCTCCATCTGCCCTTGTAATCAAGAATCCTTTCCATAATCTTCCTCCTTTGTCATCCGCTCCATCTCTAATTTTTCTGCCATTTCCGTCTGGATTGTCGGGAACAGGTGCGCGTATCGGTAAGTGATTTTCTCCGCTTCATGCCCCATGCGTTCTCCTATTGCCAGTACGGAAAATCCCATATTAATCAAAAGGGACACCGCGCTATGACGGATGTCATGCACTCGTATTTTTTTCACCCCTGCCTGTTTTGCCCCGCGCTCCATCTCATGGTTGAGATAGGATTTTGTGACCGTAAACAGTCGTTCGTCTGGCTTCACATCATAAAGCATTTTGATATATTCCTGCATTTCTTCACACAGGAAAGGCGGCATTTTGATTGTGCGGTTGCTCTTTTTTGTTTTCGGGCTTGTGACAATGTCCCGCCCTTTTGAACGGTGGTACGTCTTGCTGATTGTGACCGTCTGCTTTTCAAAGTCGAAGTCAGAGGGAGTGAGCGCAAGCAGTTCCCCCGAACGTATGCCGCACCAGTAAAGCATTTCAAACGCATAAAAAGAGCGGGGCTTATCCATCATGGCTTCCGAGAATTTCAAATATTCTTCTTTTGTCCAGAACTCCATTTCCTTCGGCGTTTCGCTCCCTATCGTCCCTGCCCGTCTGGCTGGATTGTAGGGAAGATTGTAAAAATTAACTGCATGGTTAAAGATTGCTGTAAGCTGTGCGTGTATCGTCCGCAGATAATCTGCGGAATAAGGCTTCCCTTTTTCGTCTTTGTATGCCATCAGCTCATTCTGCCATGCAATGACGTCCTTTGCTTCAATCTCTGCGATTTTGCGGTTTTCAAAATAAGGCAGGATCTTAGTCCGAATCACATGGCTCTTGGATTCCCATGTGCTTTCCTTGACACGCTGCTTCTTATCGGCTTCATACACTTCAAAGAAACTTCCGAATGTCATATCCAGCTTTGCCCCCTGTTTGAGCATAACTTCATGTTCCCAAGCCTGCGCCTCCCTCTTTGTTGCAAAACCCCTCTTTTGTGTCTGCTTCCTCTCCCCTTTCCAGTTCGTAAAGCGGTAGATAACCCGCCACGTCCCAGTGGCATTGTCCTTATATACAGCCATCCCATCAACTCCTTTCCGTTAATCGCCGTAACAGACTTTCTTGTGGAAAAATGCCGCGTTCACACGCCCCGCCACAGTCAGATAGCCCTTGCCCTGCAACTCGCTGTTCAGCTCCCTCACAATCTGGTAGGCTTTTGACTTCGACACCCTTAATTCCGCTGCCACTTCCTCCACAGTCATAAATGATTTTTCTGCCATCTGTTTATCCTCTCCTTTCCATTTGTTTCTTTTTACCTAACTAATTTTAGTTAAGTTTTATTGCATATTACCAAACAAATTCCGTTAAGTCAAGTGGTTTTCAAGAAAAACTTAAATTTTTTTATTTAGTATCTTCTTGCTATTTCTATTGCGCCATGTTATACTAAATTCAACATAAATGTTTAGTATCGGAGGTTTGGTTATGGCTATTGGCAAACGCATTAAATTTTTCCGCAACAGGAAAGGCATGACACAAAAGCAGATGGGGGAAATGCTCGGCTTCCTCAGCAGGACTTCTGATGTCCGTATGGCACAGTATGAATCCGAAGCCAGAGTTCCCAAGCATGACCTTGTAAAAGAGATGGCGCATATCCTTGATGTAAGCCCGCACGCAATCACTGTCCCAAATATTGACAGTTACATTGGGCTTTTGCATACCCTTTTTGCGTTGGAAGATATGTACGGATTGAAAATCGGCGAGATTGATGGGGAAATCTGCCTGCGTCTGGACAAATCGGCAGATGTTTACATTTCCATGTTTGAAATGTTCCGCGCATGGCAGGAAAAAGCCGCCGCACTGGAACGGGAGGAAATCACCAAGGAGGAATACGACCAGTGGCGGTACAACTATCCCGAACTTGATACCTAAACGTAATAGGCAAACCCCTGTCACAAAAGGTCAGTAATATACTTACAAAGATTTGCTTACAAAAGATTTTCAGAAAATTGAGAACGAAATAAAGGAAAACTCCTAAAAAAGAAAAACAGAAATAAGCATAAAAAGACCTTGCCGATATTCAGTTTTCATACCTGAAAATCAGCAAGGTTTTTCTTATTCCATTGATGTAATTATCCAGTGTGTGATGTTGTAAATGTTGCCAAATCGTTGCCAACACTTAAATAAATTTGTTTGTAACCCGCATAAACACTGGCTTTCTAAAGTCCATTTCATCACTCGAACTCTTCCCGGGCATATTATCAAGTATCAACAACCCCCGATAATTAGCGGTTTCTGATACACACATTATTTATAATACCGCTTATTCCGCATATTTTTCCACTTTTCCAGTAGCAAATCAGTAGCAAAAATTTTATTCCTAAAGGCCTGATATAATCTACTTTTACTATTCACAGCGAAGTTGTTCTCGGTGGCTTACATGCCACAATACAACTTCCCACTAATCAATTAGGAGGACATTACCATGAGCAATAAACACAAAAATCCAACCATCAGTTTCAGAATCACAGATGCCGAACGCAAGCAAATTGAAGCACGTATTCTTGCCAGCGGACTCATGAAGAAAGATTACTTTGTTCGTTCTTGCATATACAACCGCATTTGCGTGGTAGGTAAGAAAGAAACCATTTATCCACTGCTAAAAATCACCCAAGAGCTTTACCAACGATTAATTTCCATACGACAAGACATTCTCACTGATAATAAATATCGTTCTGACGACAACATCATTAAACTGCCAACCGAGCGTAACATCACAGAATTACAAGAAGATTTTATCAATATGCTCAATGCCATCATTGACCTATTGGAAGGATCCAAGTATCTATGGGAGGGGAGTGATTCCCATGTATGATAATTACCAATTTGCAATATATAACCCAGATTGGATATTCCGTTTAAATAGAGCACTTTTTCCGGAAATTCAGAACACCCAACTCCGATATTTCAGAGCGGTAAATTCCGCCCCAAAGTGCACTCTCCTATAATGAATCCCCATGCACATGAAAATGTGTAAATTCATTGTAGTCTCGGAAAGTCGATGAAGAAATAACAAAAAATTATGCCATATGACCGGATGAGACAGGGAGGAATAAAAAATGTTTATTTTTGAGTTATTTTTGGACAGTGGATAGAAAAAAGGCATAGCAGTTAAGCCTGTTAAAAATGTGTTTTTTTACAGACCGAAATTTAGTTTTTTTGTAAGCACCTAGTGTTAGGGTAGTCCCAAATCTGAACTGACATCCATGGAGGATGCCAGTTCGGATTTTTCACTATTTTATTTACAGTAATCCATTGCTTCTGTGCTCCACGGAGCAAGGAGTGCAAGCTCTCCGTCTGACATTTCGGCACTCGGACGATTCTCTAAAAGGAACATCAGATATTTTAACGGATCAAGCCCGTTTGCTTTGGCTGTTTCTACCATCGAATACACTCTCATGCTGGCGGCTGCTCCATCCTGCAGATAGTTCATCATATATGGACGACAGTTGTTCGTGTAGGTAACTGCCCTCACAATCCTGCCACCAGCTTCCGGATGAAGTTTATCGAACCATGACAAAAAAGCTTCTATGACAGGTTTTTCATCCTTCAAGCGGCGTTTATAAATCTGTTTCAGCGAAAGTTCCTTCTCCCGGTAAGACCTCTCGTACTCAAACAGCTTCCGAAAACAAACTTGAAAGCCATTGCAAATGACATTCTCCACATGGATACGGAAACTACAACTCACACCTCCAAATTTAGGAAAGCAATTCTCAAAAACAGCACTGCCCTGTTTATACTATTAAAAGTCCTGTGCTTTCTCTATTAAATAAAGTACAGGTTTTTTCCTTGAAATTAGCTGTTTTCAGGTCCCTGTTCCATTATATCTACTTGCACCAAACATCCAGATTCTATAAGATATATAGAAAAATAACACTGAAAATATAGGTGCTATAATCGTAAGAATCGGCAAGTTATGAGAATTTAATACCACCATACTAGGATAATATGTAACAAAAGCAATCGGAATGATAAAGGAAAAAAATATCCGAAAGCCTTTATTAAATATGTCAATGGGATATTTTGTATATTCTGTAAACTTAAATACCGTGACCATAACATACCCTGAATTATTCATCCAGAAACAAGTGGCAGCTGCAATATTCATAATACCAGCCATTACCAAAGAGGCTGCAATCCACATAACTATTAATGCTAAAATTCCCAATATGGTCACCGAATATTTCAGATTTATCCATGCATAAACAATTATTCCCACACCCATCATAAATTCGCCAATTCCCTTTAAATCAAAAATTTCGGAAATATAATAAAAATATAAATCAATAGGTCTAAAACAATATTTAATAAAATCTCCAGAATACACATAGTCTCTTAAATTCCAATTATTATCAAACAAACACTGTGTCGGCGTAAGTGCCATAAGTGAAAATCCATATAAAAATAGTATTTCATAATAATTCCAGTCATTAATATTGTCAAAATTCTTAAAGATAATCCAAAAGGTTATAAAACCAGCTATATTTGTGAACAAGATTCCCATAGTGGATATGATAAAATCTACCCGATAGCTCAGTTTACTCTTTATATCCTGTGAAATAATTTTAAAATAAATAGCCAGATAAAACTTTACATTTCTTTTCTTCATTCTATCAGCCTCCATTTATTGTTACACGCCTTAAGGAATATTTCCAAAACCAAACTGCTCCACACAACAAAACCATTAACCACAATATCTGCATCCCAAACATTTTTACATAATTTTCTACACTAAGATTATTATTAATAAGCATAGTAAGCGGGGTATTATAAACCGCCTGAAACGGTAGCAACTCCACTATACTTTTTATGCTATTAGGGAAAAATGCCAGTGGAATGCTTTTGCCTGATAAAACAGAAACAATAACCTCTTTCATAATATTAATTCCCCACGAAGATTCCGTAAATAGACACAGTGCTGCAACAAGCATATTAATACAATAATTAATAATAAATGCCAAAATCATAGCAACGAAAAATAATAATATATTCTTTCCAGCAAGTATACCTCCACCTGTAACAATATACACGATAACTACTGTAGGCAGAAATATAACAACAAAATTTACAACAACCTCTCCTAACTGCCCGAAAAACATATACAAACCAAATTTAATCGGTTTTATTAAATCAAACACTATTTTCCCGGACCGTACCTGATTCCCCATATACCATACCAAAAAGATTTCCATCATGTTAAATAATGCCGTTGCCAAAACAAGATAAATCATTGTATCGTTAAAGGTCATGCCATTTACTGTTTCCTTCCCGGATGATAGATAAATTGCTTTCCAAAGGAAATAAATAGTAATCAAATAGATGATGTTTCCAACAAATGTAACAATAAGACTTACCCGAAAATTAAGCTTGTCCATAATTCCGGTTCTTATTAAGACCAGATACTTCTTCATTATAAAATGGTACCCCCTTCATATATCTTTTTGATAACTTTTTCTGTAGATATTTCCTCCAGTTTGATATTATAAATATGCTGTTTACTCTGTATAAAATTCATAACTTCCATCAAAGAAACATCCTCTTCATTCATCAATATATCAATCCATCCTTCATCCACAGAGACAGTCATGTCATCACCCGAAAAATTTTCTTGTAATTCCTTTTCCAATTCCGCAGCCTTATCCTTTAGGCTATCATAGTCCAATTCACCTACATCTTTGCTAAAACATATTTTCATTATTCTGTACATGCCAAACATTTTATGAAGATTCTCTATATTATCATCATACAACTTTTTACCCTTGTCAATAATGACTATTCGATTACATAAGGCATCTACATCGCCCATATCATGGGTAGTAAGAATAATGGTTGTAGCTTTTTGACTATTAAGACCTTTTATAAATTCTTGTATCTTGCTTTTCATTGAAACATCAAGACCAATCGTAGGTTCATCCAAATACACTACAGAAGGATTATGTAAAAAAGCTGCAAGAATGTCACTCAACGTCCTTTGACCAAGAGACATTTGACGAACTGGCTTATCCCAAAGATTTTTTATATCAATTAAAGACATATACAGATCAAGCATATCTTTATAGTCTTTATCCGAAACCTGATAAATTTCTTTCAATACCTTAAATGACTCCTTCAAAGGAAGTGACCACCAAAGTTGAGAACGCTGACCAAATACCACCCCTATATCTTGAGCATTTTCAATCCGGTTCCTATATGGTTCTTTCCCATTAACCAATACTTTTCCTGATGTAGGCTCTAAAATACCAGTCATCATCTTAATCGTTGTACTTTTTCCTGCACCATTTGGACCAAGATAACCAACAATTTCTCCTTTTTTGATTTTCAAAGAAATATCATCTACCGCAGAAAGATATCTATAATCTCTGGAAAATAAATCTTTAATACCTCCCGCAATTCCTTCTCGTCTGTTCAATATTTTAAATTCACGTTTCACATTTATCAACTCAATAATTTCCATATTCTTCTTACCTTTTTACAAATAAATTAACTGTATATGCAAGTTTTTCAAATAACTTTAAAGTAGGCTAATTCTGCATTTACCTCAGATTTCCATTTTACTATTTTATATTTCTTTTTCATAATACATAAAATATTTAACAACTCAATTTCTTTTTCCTCCGGTACACACATAACTACTTTTTCATTCTCGTTTTTCAGACCAAATAAAATATAAACCTCTTTTCCAACTCTGAATGCCTCCTTAAGTACATTCCATAATAAATCATTATGCAAAACCACCCAGTAATCCCATATCACAACATTTTCAAACTGCTGGTCGTCAAAGCCGGTACAGGCTCCAATGGAAGAAATAAAATATCCGGCATCCCTTTTTTCATATTCAGAATCACAATCAAGCAGAACAGTATTTTTATATTCGCGCTTTCCTCCGAATGGCCCACCGCCAAAAATAACGCATTTATCTTTTGACAAAGGCATATCCGGAATCTGTCCTGCAGTTAACCGCTCCTTTAACCTCTTTTTCAGAAAATCCAGATATTCATTATGTAAATACATCCTTCCACACAAATAGATTTCAGCATCAACATTCCTATATTTATTATAAAAGTATTTTAAATTTTCCATATCCTGCCTGCCCTTTTTCACAACAGCTTCCTGGGAGTCATGTGGTATGTGAACGGCAACAGCATCAGGATTATACTCAAAGGAAGCGCCCTCCTGTTTCAAATGATATCCAAATTCCACATCCTCCATGCCCCAGTTTTGTATTTGCTCATCAAATGCAGCTTTTTCTAATCTCCCTTTTCGTTTCCAGGATACATTACAAGTCCAAAAATAGTGCCATGGTGCCGGCATATTCCGGAATGTATTTTTAAAATACTGATAGGTTGTCATTCTTCTATCCTCAAAACGCTCTATCTTCAAAATTTGACGAACTGTTTCCTGCAAATCCTCATCATGAAAATGCTGTTCAAATTCCTCATCTCCCATACAGATTTCAAATGCTGCAATTCTTCCGATTACAACATCCGGAGCATTTTCTATCTTATGCATACGGTAGTGCTGCTTCAAAAAATCATCCTTTAATACAACGCCTGCATCAACAAAGCAGACAATATCTCCCAAAGCAGCGCGGAGTGCACAATTTCTACACTCCGCTATTTTAACCCCAATATGTTCATGATAAATGTATTGCAGGTTCTTTATCTTATTCTTAAACGCTTTTATCAATTCTCTGGTGTCATCCGTTGAACCATCATCTACAACAATAACCTCATATTCAATATCATCCGTTATCTGCTGACAGATAGAAGTAAGCGTATAATTCAAAAAATCCTTTCTGTTATGGGTTAATATTAACAATGAAATATCCATACTGCTTCCTCCGATTTTAAATAAACAGATAAATCCTTATAAATAGGATTGTAATAAACTTGTATTCTCATATTTGCATCTGTCATGGCACATATTATTTTCCCACCATGGAATTGCAGAAATAATTTCTTTGCGGTCAATTTTTCCGGCTTCTGCATACATCTGAATTGCTGTTTTATACATCCTTGTTATTTCCGCAACCTCTCGGCAGTCTGTTTCTCTTCCTATTATTTTTAAACTATCAATGCCTAAGTCATATAATTTTGGAATACTGCAGATTGCACAATCCGGACAGGCGTCCAAAATGTTTGCTATTTTGTTATGTTTCATCTTGAATTTCGCACGACATGGCACACCCACATTGATTTTTTCACCATTATTATGACAAAAATTACACACACCTGCAAGATTGGAGCAGCCATACCCAATAAAAATTTCAATTTCTAAATCTGTATGCTTTTTAATTGCCTTTATCTCATCAAATGTCACCTGATCCGGAATACAAATCCTAAATACATCCAATTCTTTTAAAAAATCCACTGTCTCACGATTAAACCCGCTTAGATAACTTCCCGCAATAATTGGTGTTTGTATTCCTCTTTTTCTCAAAGCAATAAGATTACCAATATCCGCTACAATTAATGCATCTGCTCCCAGATGGATTCCCCTCTCTACATATTCCAAAAAGCCTTCTCTGTAAAAATCATCCGTGCTATTTGTTACATGCTGGCAATTTGCCGTAAAATCTACTGTTACGTTTTTGGAATGTGCATATTCAACAATCCTTGCAAATTCTTCATCCCTCAGATTGGAATGAACTCCCTGGCTGGTAATCTGCGCCCTGGCAGAATAAGACATTCTGTTAAAATGGCTGTCCTCCAAGCCCATATATATCTCATCCGCTCCCGCTTCAATCTGTTTTACCGCCGCTTCATAAGAATTAACCGGCACCTTTAATTTCATAATCATCTGTATCTACCTCCCATCCAAAACCGCTCACTCCGCATCAACAATGATTCCATCAAAGCAGTCACATGGTATATCGTGTGCTTTCCCATAAATCTGGTTTCCACGCAAATATAAAGGGTTGGGAAAAGCAATATCATCCGGCTTTTTATAATATCCCGCTCCTCCCCAAAATTCTTCTATTTCCAATTCCTCGGCATATTCACATTCTGTTCCACAACAGTTCTGCTCCGCACTGCATCTCCTGATATAACAGCTCCTTTGCGTTCCATATAAAAAAGAGCCTTTATGAACATTTACCTTAAACCCTGCCTTTTGTATTTCTTTCAGGCTGTCTATGGTTCCTGCTGTAAGATTTACTTCAATTTCAGAAACATGATACCCCCTGTAAAATTCCATCTTTTCATCATCATAAAAATTAATCTGCGCTACTACCTTTTGTATTTTTTCAGGTTCATTTTCATAAATCTTATGTCCCCATGGTGCATAATCAAAAGAAAACAGTAAACTTCTTCCCAGACACATTTTACGGTTCTCATCGATTTTATGGATGTAACTCATTAATCCAAAATCGTTTACAATAATAACACTATCCTTAAAACATTCCTCTTTACAGATGCTTTTAATCACCTCTTTCATTTCATCGAGATGCTGCTCCGGCACAAAAGGGGTAATGATTCGTATTTCCCTGCCCGCCTCTTTTTGTCTCCTGACAAAATCCAGTAAATCCGTTTGTTGTATAACCTTAAAAAATTTAATAATACAGCTCTCATGACCAATACTAAACGACTGGATTGTATCGTAATTCTGTTCTATATCAAATCCTAATCGATCAATTCTCATCTCATATGTACCCACTATAGAATCGCTCCTTCCAATATTTTTCTGATATGGCTCCTGTCCTTTAACGCATCCAGCCCATCAACGAAATCAGGCCATATTTCCAATAAATCCAAATGCATATCAAATGATTGGGTTACGGCTTCATGTATTCTGTTCTCTTCCCTCCTCAGATTTTCTGCCACTTCCCTATAAACAGGTTTTTTAAACTTTAAAATAACATCTATAAAATCTGCATATCTTTCTTTCCTGATGCTTGATAATTCCGCATTTTTTATATTTGTACCTTTGAAGTAAGACTGTATATACCGGTTGTACTTTTTGCATTGTTCCGTGCTTTCTAATTCATAATCCACAGGCTGCATTTTTTTAACAAAACTCTTATATACCAGTTCCATACCTACCCACATTGCAACTCTTTCCCAGTATTCCATAATATTTCTCTTATATTCTGTTCTTTCCTTTGTATGCTTATGTAATACTGTCCGCGTATGATACCCTACATTTAAACCAGTCTCATAGGCTGTTTCCAACAAAAAATAATCTGTCGCAATTATATCTGCTGCCGGCGAACATGGAATTGCACGGAATAAATTATAATAACCGATATTTCCACACTGCGGATAAGCCGCCGACTGATAATTCACATTATCTCCATCATACCGGCTGGTTTTAATAAACTCATCCTCTATAATCGTATCAAGAAAATCTGCGGGTATATTCATACATTGCATTAACGCCTTAAATAACGTAAAATCGTTATTGACAACTATATCGTCTATGTCAATTCCCCATTTTCCCCGATAACCACTCCCAATAATATAATTTGTTCTGCCTTTATGCTCTTTTCCTAAATACGACACCTCCATATCAATTGGATATAAATTTTGTCCATTTTCATTAACAATATGTACATCTGAATCTCTCCGCATCATATATCTGCTATTAAGCAGAATGGCAAGAATAAATTCCCTGTTCAGCGTATTACCATAGTTAATCTCCCTTTTCGGCAAAAGACAATTGAGACGCTTCCGGATATCTGGAGAAAATTCCTGAAAAACCTGTTTTAATAATTCTGTAGTCCGCTGCCTGTCAAAATAATAAAAAGGAAGCTCCACATATTCTTCTGCAAGCTTTTGAACATAATTCCGGTTATCCTTTTCTGTACAATCATCTGTCACCACAAAAGAAAGCGCTATTTGATACGTGTCCATAGCATGCCTGGCTTCCTCGCAAAAGCTTCTAACGTTCTCTCCCAAAAGCCGGTTTGTTGGAACAAAATACACATAATTCACCACTATCATCCTCCTTTATATTGCAGCAATGTACAGCCTCTCGTACCACCAAATCCAGGATTCACAAGAATACAAATGTCTCCGTTTTGAATCAATCCGTCCCTTATCCCTCTCAAATAGTGCACAAATGAATCATTTGAGTTTAAATGTCCTGTGCAGTGCAAATACCGATCAAGAATCCGTTCCCTGGGAAATCTTGATATGACAGCAACGCTGTCCCACAGCTGCAAATTACAGGAATGAGGCACAATGTACTTTACATCCTTCATAGCAATTCCCGCTTGCCTGGTACAGGTCTCCATAGCATTTCGTATATTAAGCGGATTTACTCTTCTAAATTCTGCCGTTACATCCTCCGGAGTATATTCCCCTGCATATCCCACAACATGACTATTACTATAAGAGGACAGGATTTTGATACCCGCCTTATTCTTTGTTACAAATGCACACAGCACACTATCTCCCATAATTGTGTTAAAAAATATACGGTCGTCTGAACAATATACCTTATCTGCGCCAATGAGTAAAACGCCTTCCTTTTCCTCTCCTTCTAATGCCATCAGCAGATATTTTGCCACCTGTAATCCCATATGGAAAATTGCACAGGGTTGTCCGGATAATGCAAAATACGGCACCTCCTGAAAATCTTCATCCCCCGTTAAACATAGCTTCATAAAATCAACATTCTTCGGTGCTAAAAAGGGAATAGAGTGGGCAAAAACAATATACCTTACCCTTTTTTTAATATCAGGTACTTCTTCCTTTATTTTTTTTAATGCCTGATTAATATACATAGTCAGAAGAGAGTCATTATCCATAGCAACAGAGCACACACCCGACTGTTTAATTCTGTCTGCCACAGCCGGTTCATAACCTGCCTCCTTTACTACTTCTTCTGTTGTTCTTGTTTTATCTGGTAAAACATATATCATTTTTTCTATAAACAGCTCCATCACATTTCCTCCCATATGTTCTCAAAAATCCTTCCAAGCTCATGCTCTGACCGGGCAATATCCCGAAATGGTTCAAATGCTTTGCTATCACCCTTCCGGATACCCCATAAAACATAATTATATCCCTGGAGCTGTTTTTGCAATAAATCAGCTGCTCTCCCATATGCTAATTTTATTGCTGGTTTTCTAAATACAGAACAAACCTGTTCCAAATAGTACAAAATAATTTCGCATCGCTGTATCCGTACTGGTATATCAAAGCACATCCGCCTTTTTAAATTTGCATCGGAGAGAATTTCTTCCTGTTTCTCAGCCAGTTTATATAGCGCATTACTGCCGCAATTGTCATCTTTCTCACATTCATTCAAATTGACAGAAATTTGCCTGCCAGCCTCCCGGTATACTTCCTTTTCAAAGACAGGCAGTGCGTCAGTCAAAACCTGCCGCATAATATAACTTCCCCGCCCCTCCGGAATTTGATCCGCCGCCCAGGCCTTTAGCAGATTGTCTTTATCAATTCCTGCCAGACATATTCCCTCGGAATCAGATACGATATATCTTTCCCCTTCTGTTCCACAAACAATGATATAGTGGTCCATAGCCTGTAAGAGATTTCGATTGGATATATACGTTAAATCTTCCATATTCAAGGGTCCCAGTACTACATTGCCCTCCTGCAGCCATTCATCCAGGACATCCAGCGCCTGCTGAGGCTTACTGGATGACTCCGAATAGTAAATGCGATATGGAATATTCAAAACCTGAAAAGCATATTCCACTCCAACATCCGGATCACAATAGCAGGTAAACAGTCGAAACGGATTATCCGGATGATGTACAATGCCAAATGGAACGGTTGTTATCGCTTCAAACTTAAAAACATCCTGATAATCCCACTTCTGAAAAAAGCCGGAATATACTGCATGTGTTCCACAACATGTTAAATTACCCGAATAACAAAGCTTCATTATTGCCTCCTACTGCTTATGTGTCAGCGTTCTTCAAAACAGATGCTCTAAGAGCATCATGATCAATCTTTCCGTTTATTGTTCTGGGTAGATTTTTAAAGGTTAATTCTATTATGACCGGAATTTTTTCAATTTGCAATTTATTTTTACAAATTTCTAAAATATAATTCTTCTCTATACGTTTTGACATCTGAACCACCGCACAGACCTTCTCCCCCTGCAGCTCGTCCGGAACACCAAAAACTGCCGCCTGGGCTACCCCATCAATCGTACACAGCACATGCTCTACCTCGACAGGGCTTACTTTATAGCCTCTGCATTTAATAAACCTTTCCTTTCTTCCCTGATAAAACAGATATCCCTCTTTATCCTTATAAAATAAATCACCTGAATAAAGCTGTACTCTCCCTGTTTTTTCATCATACCGATACTTCTCCACTGTATCTTCAAAATTATTCCAATATCCATTCATGATATTGGGACCATCTATTACAAGCTGTCCGGTTACACCCTCAGCAACCTCCCGGTTATCCGTATCTACAATTCTGACATCAATTCCCGGCAAGGGAAGCCCAACCGCTGTCGGCCGTTCCTCCTCATACCCATTTGGCATAATACTGACCCGTTTACATTCTGTTAAACCATACATCGGATAAATCGTTGTATGCGGGAGCTGCTGCTGTAATTTTTTAATGGTATTTACACTAAAAACATCCCCGGTCGATGTAATATATCTTAGCTTTGGAAGCTCGGCTCCCTCAAAGGCATGAGATAAAATCAGGAGATTAAACAGGGTCGGTACACCCGGAAAACCGGTTACCTGATAATCTCTCATTATTTTAGGAATATTGGCGCAAACACTGAAATCTTCTTCCAATACAAGCGCAGCACCAGCCTGAAATGTCAAAAAAATCTGATATAAACCATAGTCAAACGATAACGGCAGTCCACATAAAATAGCATCTGATTTCGTATTTCCGATTACTTTGTTAATCGCTTCTGTCACAAACACAATCTGCTTGTTACATTCCACCACACCCTTTGGATACCGGGAGGTGCCAGATGTATAAACGATCGCCGCCAAATCTTCTCCTTCCGCCTGTTGAATAAGCGGATAAAAATCCAGCTTCACATCTCCTTTCTTACATTCCTGCACATCAGAAACTATCGTATTTTTCAGATCTTTCATCTTCTCCATATGTACGGAAGCCTGTTCCAGAATAATACACTTCGGAGTGCAGTTTTTCACTATATAATCCAATTGTCTTTCGTCAATCTGAGGATTAACCGGCACAAAGCATCCACGATTCATTAATATGCCAAATAAAGCATATACAAATTCATCACTGTTTTTTACAAGAAGTAACACTCTGTCACCCTGCTCTACTCCATTTGCCTTAAGCCAGCCCGCCACCTCAATTGCCCTTTCCATCACCTCCCTATAGGTGATGCAGGTATTTTTGTATATAATGGCCGTTTTATCCGGACAGTCTTCAACCCTGTCAAAAAGCCATTTTAAAACAATATGCTCCATAGCCTTACCTCTGCTCCATTGACACCAATAATGGTCTGTTTTTTGTAGCTGCTGCATAGTCAATCATTTTTTTCATGGAATTTATAATATTCTCCGATAACCCTGTTTCTTTAGAGATATCCTCTATCGATATTCCCTCCTCCAGACAGGCAATCGTGGTATCCACATTTTCCCTGTTTAACATTTTGTATATCTCACCTACCTTCTCATCATCCTCCTCTGTAAAATGCTGTTCCTTTCCAATAGGCTTTTCATTATATATCCAGTATGCCAGGTCCTCTAAATCCTCCTGTCCCTTCCAAAATCCTGCAGAGGCCGGCTGATGAATCACCTCTTCCCGCGTGCCAGCCATTTTTGCCAGCTGACACACCTGGGATTTATATAGATGTGCAATCGGCTTAATATGCGCCTGGGCATCCCCAAATGGCATATAAAACCCTGTTTTTATCTCCGTCTTGTTGGAGGTCCCCAAAACAACATATCCCCTATCCTGATATGTAGATATAATCATTGTCCGCAGGGAACACTTTGCACGCGCAGGATCAATCAACCCATCTGCATGAAATTCCTCCTCCGTGTCAGCTTCCATCGCCTTCATAAACTCATATGGCAGCTTCTGCATATCCAATTCCACTAATACAACACCCACATCCTGCGCGAGGTTCCTTGCATTTCTAATATATTTGTCCTCCATATCGCTTTGCAGGACTGTAAACAGCTTTACTCTTTTTTTTCCAAAGGTGTTTACGGCAATCCTTGCCACAACATCGGAATCCAATCCGCCTGATACCCCGATGACAACCCGCTCTCCTTCTCTTACATAGCTCCTTAAAAATTCCTGTATTCTCTCCATTTCCTTCTGCAATTCCTGATCAGTCATTTTTATTTTAACCATATCGCTAATCCTCCTTCACATAGTGCAATAACATAATTCCAATATGCTTCGTCCTCCCAAGAAAAACGGCACACCCTAAAGAATCATTTTCCAATTCCCCCATTTCCGATAAAAACGTCAGGGATATCAAAACGTCTGCACAGCCAAAATCAATTTCCGGATATTTTTTCCGGGACAAAATGCTGGCAGAAGGGAAAATTTCTTTCATGATATGATTCATGCTCTCATTTGCTGACTGACTGACAATCCAATCAGGTTCTTTTCTATCAAAATCCTTTTGACAAAAAATATCTTTTACTATCTGACATATTTTATCTTCCGATATATCCTTTACCTTTCTGACTGCCAAATCCAGAATCTGAAAACCCTGGTTTGCCTCTCTGCGGACAAGTACGGATGCAGCTCCATCCCCAAACGGATAAAAATGAGCCTCCTTCCGCCTGTCACCTTTATTTAGTTTCTGCACAGCACTCACACAGCCCATTGCATAATTTTTTTCTGCCATCATTTCCCGCAATATCATAACAGCCTGAAAGAACTCTGTTCCCGCCTGATTCTGAACAGAAAATGGTGTGATATCCTTTAAGCCGTTCAGCACCGCCGCCTTGTAAGTGGGAGCTGGCACTTTTCCTGTAACAGACGAACGGCAGTCTGCCAGAAAACTTATATCCTCTTTGCTGATTCCCTTTCGAAGCAGCCTGCCAATCATTTCAGCCGCCAGCTCATCACTATCCAGTTTTAGCTCCACTGGTAACTCTAAATCATCCTCTGCCGGCTTATTATATTCCTGATATGCCTGATATACCCTCTTGTATGTCTCTGAAACCTCGTTTCCCTGAATATTTCCACATGTTTCCGGAATATATATATCCGGTATCGTAATCCATATTGTATCCCTCATATGCTCCTCACCTATTCAAGTTCCGGATTATACTCCATATAATCCTTCTCAAGCTCCTGTTTAAATGCTTCTCTGTTTTTTAACCAATAGTCTTTTCCCATAAACTCTGACGCCATTTCTCCATATATTTCAAAGATTCTGTCCTTAATCGAAGCCGCTTCCTTCTTCTGGTGTTCCCATTCTGATTTGCAGCTGCATGGGTACTTCTTTATTTTTTTAATCACCTCTTTGGAGGAGGTTTTTCGAAATTCATCCAGCAACCGGATAACCTCACCATAACACCTGTCGCAGGTATATGGCGAAGCAATCATTTTGCTTTTATCTGTATAATAATTTTTATACCATGAAATTTCTACACGGCTTAATAAGGCTTCATCAATACTATCTAATACCTCTACTAATCCCCATAGCGAAATAGGTTTATAATAACCCTTCTGATAAAGCCATTCCAGCATTGTCCCCGGCTTTACATGAAGCGGAAACAAGACCACCTTGTCTGAATTGTGCTTCAATGCCCAATTCAGCGTATTTTTACAATCATGCACGGCCTGTTCCCAGGTCAGAAACGGAGTCCCCAGAACTACATTGGCATATGTAGAAATATTATTTTTTTTGAGAAGCGACACAGCCTCCTCATACTCTTTTAAAAAATAGCCTTTGTTAATACAATATTTCTGCAGGAAAAAGTTACTGGTTTCCAATCCCATTTCCACAATAAGCTTCTTATTCCTGATTCTTGATTTCAATTCCGTAATTTTATCCTGCTTTACGGTTTGTGCTCTTGTTTCAAATAAAAAGGTATGAGCCGTTGTTTCATTTACCAAATCAAAAATTTTGTGACACACCTCTTTGGGAACCTCCTCCTCATCCAGCAGGCTACCCGACGGTGTAATGGCTAATTCCCCAATTTCAACCTGTACTTCATTCAAAGCTGCCAAAACAGATTGTACCATGGCTGACTCTCCAATCTCGATGCCCTTACCATAATTGCAAATCGTGCATCCGCCCTTTGCATCCCACTGGCAGCCCTTCGTCATAAACCAGATTTCAACATAATTACCCTTTTCTACTTTTTCAATCCTGACATTATATAAAATGTCTCTGTCCAGTTCCTTCCGGCTGCAATACATATGCTGCATCATCTGCTTCGGTAAAAAACTATATGCATCTTCCCTCATCCGTTATTCCTTCCTGTTTTTTCTTCAATCTTATCAATCAGACTGTGCATTGTTTCAAATGTCTCTGTCAGATTATCCTCCATGGGGTTAAAATAAATATGAAACTCATCCTCTATCATAACCTGAAGATTCACAAGATTAATGGAATCCATTCCCAGATCCTTCAGCAGATTACTTTGCTCCGTAACATTATGCACCTTCCCTTCATTGATATCATTCACCATATTTTCCAGTATTCCTAATATTTCCGCTCTTTTCATCTATTCACTTACCTCCTGCAGTTTCAGAATTTCCTTCCAGCCAAACTCTTTCCTTATTAGTTTCAATTGATTATCCTTCCACATCACCTCTTTTGGATACCCATGGCTTAAAAACAGACCAGGAGCCGTTGTAAGGCCATATGCTCCTGCCTGGTAAAACGCAATCACATCACCCACCTCACATTCAGGAATAAGAACATCACTTGCCATTCTGTCTGTGGGAGTACATAGTGGTCCGCATAAGGTTACCTTTTCCAGCTTATCCTTCTGTCTTCCCACAACCACGAATGGAGGGATCTTGATTCCAAATCTTTCTGAATATAAAAGATTATTTGTTCCTCCATCCAGTATCAGATATTTTTTTCCCTTTACTTCCTTTATGTCCATTATTCTGGTTAGAAAAATACCAGTGTTTGCAATCAGATATCTTCCGGCCTCCAGAACAATTTTGCTATGAGGAAAGCTTTCCATATATTCTTTTACTACTTTATGTAAGCGTTCCTTTATCAAATCCAGCCGCAGTGCCTGATCTCTGTCATAAACCGGAACACCCAGACCTCCTCCAATATCAAGAAAAGAAAACCTCTCTCCTGTTTTTTTCTGCATTTCCATGCTAAGCTTCAAAATCTGTTCTGTATTACTCAAAAAAATTTCTTCTTCCATAATGCCAGTTCCAGCATAAACATGTATCCCCTTAAAATCCAGATATGGATATCTGTTTTTGTTCAAAAAATGTCTGACCGCTTCCTCCTCGTCCATACCAAACTGGGTATTTCCACTCATGGATATCATGGATCCGGATTTAAAAACAGGATTCACACGAAATATAATACTTACCCGTTTTTGCATACAGGCAGCAATTTCTGCAATTCTTTCTAATTCTTTTCCAGACTCAATTACAAGAAAAGCCACATCCATTTTTACTGCCAGCTCCAATAGCTCATCACTTTTACCCGGTCCTAAAAGTATAATATCCTTTCCGGATATCCCTATTTCCTGAAGCATTTTTAATTCACCGTACGATGCAGCCTCTATACCAGTTCCTAAATCATGAAATTCTGATGCAAGCCTTTTGTTGGGATTTGCTTTCACAGAATAAAATATAGAGACTTCTTCCGGAAGAACGTTTTTAAGTTTTATATAATTTTTTTCTAACATATTGCAGTCATATAAAAAAAGAGGGGTTCCATACTTCTCGACCGCAGAAGTGATAACTGCATCATGAACCTCCAGTCCCTTCTCTATATGCTGAAGCGGCGGTAGCTTTTCCATCCTTATTCTTCACCTATTTTTATAACATTAAATACAGCGTCAACAGTTCCTTCTCAATATACATAACATTTTCAATATAGGATTTTATACTGCGGATATTTCTATTAAGCAATCCCTCCATTATATCCGCACAACAGCACTCATACTGTTGAATATATTGATCCAGCAGGCTATGCCTTTCCTTCTCGATTTGAATAAACGGATTCAAGGAAAAAAACTCTCGGATGCTCTGACAGTTCTGTTGTATTTCCATGATGTTATAATAGAGACACATTTGTGCAGAGGAAGGAAAATCCCCCTCCAATAACAACCGGAAGGATTTCCATGCATCACCACCTGACATTGAATCCTGCTGTACCTGAATACAGAATTTTTTCAACATAAACAAAAAATCTTCCCAAAATCCTGCCTTTAGCTTGTCCGTATACTCTGCCCTTCCTATTTCTATAGAAAGAATATCCTCACCTGTCTGATACATACATTCCCTAAGTAATTCTTCATCTATCATGCAGCAGGGTATTCCTTCCGGATCGTGAAAAAATAATTTGTCCTTCCTTTTATCAAGAACAGTAATAAAATAGCTTTTATTGTCATAAAACAAAGTGTCTACCCTGTTCCACATTTTCCTTTTGCATAAAGGACCAATTATAACGGGATTTGCCTTAAAATCCTTCTGATGAAAGCTATCAAACAGGGAAGCCGTATCCGGTAAAATCCTGATACATTTCTCCAAACCTCCAAACAGAGTTAAAAAACTGTTAAACCCCTCTGTTATGGAAACATACGGTTTTACAAAACGCCTCTCCTCCCTTTGGGCAAGCTTTCTGAAAAAGGGGCGGAAGGTCAGACATTCCGGAGCATATATTTTTTCTCCACATGCACCCTCCAGCATATACCAAATCACATATGCAGTTGTATCCATTCTTTTTCCGCTGAACTGCCTGATTGCATGTACCATACTATTTTACAAACTCTGCATATTCTCTTCTCATTTCCTGCAAAAATGCTTCCAATTTAGGACTTTGCCAATCTGCTCCCGAAACATTTTCTTCCAGCTTGTGATATGCCTGCTGGACTCTATCCAGCAATGAGCGTTTCTCCTCTTTATTGTATTCTTTTTTCCATTCGTCTTTGCAGGTACATTCATATAAATCAAGCTGTTCTATAACAGAATACGCTTTCGTCTCAGTAAACTGCCTTAAAAGCCCCTGCACCTCTTTATAACAGCTGTCACATGTTTTGGAAGGGTAAACAATATTATATGCGCCATAGGTCTCAAACCAGTCAATTGTCACGCTTCCTCCCTCTATCTCCTTCCTTAACTGTTTTAAAACCTCCACATAGGTCCAAAGGGAGGTCGGTTTATAAAGACCTAATTCAACTAATTTATCTAAATGTGTATGGGTCTTCACATGTACTGGGAAAATACAGACCTTCTCACACCCATGCTGCAATGCCCATTTAACAGATGCAACTGCATAGCTTACATTTTCCTTTGGGGTTAAAAATGGAATACCCACAAGAACATTGGCAACTGCCTCTATATTCCTGCTCTTTAATATTTCAAAAGCCTTTACCACATCAGAAACAGCAATATTTTTATTAATGCAGTATTTTAGAATCCACTGATTACTACATTCCATGCCAATCCAAACCTGTCGAAACCGGTTTCCCAGTATCTCCCTGCACTGTTCAATAACCGGCAATGTAACCGTATCGGCTCTGGTTTCAATGCACATATACTGATTTTCCGACCTTTTAAATTCTTTTAGTATACCAGTCCGCGCCTCCTCCGGAACCTCCCTTTCATCAAGCATGCTTCCAGACGGTGTAATAAACAGATATTTACATGGCTTCTTTATATCCTGTAGAGCTTTTTTTACACATTGAATCATTGTTTCACTGTCTGTTTTGCTGCCAAAGCTGTAATCGCACATAACACAGCCACCCTTCCATTCATGTGTACACCCCTGGGACTTAAACCAAATACCTCCTTCCTTTACACCATCTTCTACCCATTCCCGTATAAAATAATCATTGTCATCCCAAAAACGCTGGGCATCCCGCCGCACGTTTCTTCCAATCATGTCCAAAAATGGATTTGCCGGTTTAAATTCCATCTGATTATCCCATGGAGCAGGATCAATACTGTTTAAAACCAGCTTTCCATTATCCTCCCACCATGTTTCCCCTAAAATATCCTTTCCTAGCAAACTATATGCACTGCATAATATGTCAGTCTGTGAAAACATTTCTTCTTTTACAAATTCCTCATAAAACTGCCTGCGGCACTCACAGTCAATCCTGCTTAACCGCTTTATAACATCCGTTCTGTTCTCACTGTCAACATACTCGTCCAGCAATGCTATAACCTTATCTCTGCATTTATCACAGGTATCCGGTGCCTGTGTTTCAAATTTATAGCCTTCGATGTAGGTTGGCCGTTTCTTATACCAGCTGATTTCCACCCTGTCCAGGATATCCGGCTTTAGATGTGTTAAAACCTCTACAAAAAGCCAAAGAGAAGGCTGTTTATACAATCCCATTTGTTCCATTTTCTTAACCAGGGTCCAATCCTTTATATTAACCGGAAAAATCACACAATTACCATGCTGTTGTTCTGTTACCCAGCTTATGGTACGCATAGCATCCTCATACATCCTCCGAAGCGTTAAAAACGGACTTCCCACTAAAACATTAAATACTGGTGTTATATTATATTTCCTTAATATATCCAGCTTTTCCCTTACCCTTGATTCCGATATTGTCTTATTGATACAGTACTTTTGAACCCACCAGTTTACAGATTCAAACCCAAATTCTATCTGCAGTCTATGCTTTAGAAATATTTCCCTGTACTGTCTCGCAGTCTCTTCTGTCACTGTCTCGAGATGTGTTTCTATTATAAATTCCGTATGTTTAAACTCTGCCAGCCTACGGAAAAGCTGTTCCCGGACGGGAGCAGTAATTTCCCACTCATCTAATACGCTTCCACATGTATTAAGCAGCATAATTTCCGGCTCTAATTTTAATTCGGAAAGAGCCTGTTCTAAATATTCCAGAATATCTTCCTTCTTTTCTTCGGAGCCAGCCCAATAATCACACATGGTACAGCCGCCTGTATTGCAGCTATATTTGCATCCTCTCGTTTTCAGCCAGAGCTGTGCAAACTTATTGGTTTCCGTATCTGTCCAAATCGTATAATTCAGTTCCTTCTGTATAAGAGGCCTGTCCTTTTTTACACTCAGGCAAATTTCATTTAAAAATCGATTTTTTCCCTCTTTCTCCCACCATTCTTTTGCCAAATATTTTCCCGTATAAGAAGCACTGTATTGAGCCACCTGCTCCGGGGTTCCACATGCAACAATCCGGCCCCCATGCTTTCCGCCTTCCGGCCCTAAATCAATAATATAATCCGCATTTTGAATCACATTTAAATTATGCTCGATTAATATAATGGTATTTTTCCGGTCAACCAATTTGTGAAACAGCTCTATCAGATTATTAATATCGTCATAGCTTAATCCTCTTGTGGGTTCATCTAACACATATATGTTACCCTTTTTACTCATATATTTTGCCAGCTTTAATCTTTGTCTTTCCCCTCCGGACAAGGTATCCAAAGATTGCCCAATCGTTAAATAGTTAAGTCCTACATCAGCAAGCACCTTAAACTTATTGCGGATTTCCGAATCCTCAAAAAAATCAATTGCTTCTGCAATGGTTAAATTGAGTGCCTCAGAAATATCAAGCCCTTTATACTTATATTGCAATACTTCTTCTTTGTACCGCCTGCCATTACACTCCTCACACACATTCTTAATTTCTCCAAGAAAATGCATATCCATAACCTGATAGCCCGTTCCATTACAGGCTTCACATGCACCGTCACCATTAAAAGTAAACAGAGACGCACTTCCCCCGCTAGCCTTTGCCCACTCTTTACGTATTGCGTTAAAAGCCTGCACATAGGTTGCCAGATTCGATCTGGAATTTGAACCTGCTGCCGACTGATCTACGATAATAATCTCCGGATATTTACGTATCAGCTCATCCACCAGCGTGCTCTTTCCCGAACCTGAAACCCCTGTAATACAAGTCATAACATCTCTGGGGATATCAACGGATATATTTTTCAAATTATGTCTGGACACATTTTTTAATTGCAAACAATCCTTCCACTTACGTCTTTTCACAAAGTCCGCTGAACGTTTTCCCTCTGCCTTCAGCATTTTGCCCGTAACAGAATCCGGATTATTTTTCAGTTCTTCCACACTTCCCTGTGCGATACATTCTCCTCCTAATACCCCCGCTCCAGGTCCGATATCTATTAAATGGTCTGCGGACAATATCATTTCCTTATTATGTTCCACAATAATAACCGTATTATTCTTATCAACCAATTCCCTTATCAATTTGCATATTTTACTTACGTCTTTTGCGTGAAGCCCACTGGTAGGTTCATCCATAACATAAATAATTTCCGATAACGAGCTTCCTAATTGCTTTGCAATCTTCACCTTTTGCGCTTCTCCACCCGACAAAGTTGCAACAGAACGGCTAATGCTTAAATAACCTAAACCTACATCAATCAAATGCTGAAGCATTTTATCAATGTATGGCACGATCATTTCTGCCACTGGTCCTCCTAAGGAATTTACAAATTCTTTCAGCTCCGTAATTTCCATATTGGAGACGTTAATAATACTCTGATTATGAATCTGAACTTCTCTTGCCCTGCTATTCAGTCTTGAACCGCCACAGGCTAAACACGGCCTTTTTACAAAAAATTGCCGGTCATATTCATTGGAATCAAGTCCCCTGCTATCTCCTTGTCGCCGTATAAGACGATTGATAATTCCCTGAAACGAAAAATTCTGGACATATCCCGGCTGGTTATTTTGAAGATCAATTTGTTTGGAATATAACAATAAATCCATCTCTTCCTTTGAATAGTCCTTCAAAGGCTTATTCATATCAAACAATTCCGAAGCCTTTATAATATTCCAATACCGGCTTCCCACCTTCCATGTACGATGCTTAATTGCATTTTCATTCAATGATTTATCATAATCCAGAAGCAGATTTAAATCCGGCGCAAACTCTTCCCCTAATCCTTTACAACACTCACAGGCTCCCGCCGGTGTGTTAAATGAAAAGTCACCTGCACTTAAAACAGGATTTCCCATTCTTGAAAACAGCATCCGCAAATACGAATAAATTTCCGTTACCGTTCCAACCGTAGAACGTGGATTTTTAGCTAACGGCTTTTGGTCAATTACCACACATGGCGACAGCCCTTCAATGCTATCCACATCCGGTTTTCCTATTTTGGGCATACTGATTCTTGAGTATGTACTCAAGGAATCCATATATTCCCTCTGTGCTTCTGCATATATTGTATCAAAAGCTAATGAAGATTTTCCCGAACCTGAGACACCTGTTATCACCACCAGTTTATTTCTTGGAATTTCTAAGCTTATATTTTTTAAATTATTAACCCTTGCATTTGTTATTTTGATTTCCACAGAGCAGCCCCCATTCTTTTTTATTTCTTTAACAAATCAACATAATTATCCGCATTATCAGAGGATACAATGACAAATTTCTTCCCTTTATACTTGTCCTTTAGCCTTCTTACAACATGAACGCTCATTCCTGTTGTGATACCAATAGATACTCCCAGTTTTTCCATTAAATAATTACACTCATAAATTGCTTCCTTATCCGTTACAACATATGCCTGATCAATCAGCGACCCATACATTTCCAAAATTGAAGATTTTCCATTAAGACCAGCTCCAACGCTCAAATATGTATCATTCACTGTTCCAAAAATGGTGGACCCATATGGTTCCACCCCTATTATCTGAACATCCGGATGATTTTCTTTCATATACTTAGCTATACCGCTTATCGTCCCTCCACTCCCCATTGCACATACTACAAAATCCACTTCACCTCTCGTCTTATTCCAAATTTCAGGCCCTGTTGTCCGATAATGTGCTTCCACATTAGCTAAATTTCCATATTGATTCATCCAAATATAATTTTCAAGCTTATCCATCTCATTTGCCACCCTGATTCTGGCACATCTGTAATCGTTATCTGTTTCCTTTTTCTCCACATCAACAACCTGAATTCCAGCGGTGGATAATCGTTTTCTCTTCTCTGCCATAATTGTCGGATCTACCAGACACGTAAACCCAATCCCCAGCTCATTTGCAAAAAATCCCAGTGATAACCCAAGATTTCCGGAGGTTGATTCTACTATATGCACTTCGCTGTTTAAATCCCCCTGTTCCTCCAACGATTTTATCATATAATACGCTGCCCTGTCCTTAATGCTTTTATTCAGGTTATAACATTCCATTTTGAGACATGCACAGCCCCTAAACTCAGAATCATCAAGTGTAACCATAGGGGTATTACCTATGTTATAATCATACATTGATTTCAGGTGCACCTTCAATTTCCCCCTTTTTCTTTTGTACAACAATTACAGAGCAATATTCACATGTATGATGCAAATCAAAAGCCTTTATAACTTTCTTTATATCCCCTGTATATCTTCCTATCTCTTTTTTATCTATATTCCATGGACATATTCCTATCATTCCGTCATAGTCAATCGTCAAGCTCTCCTCCGGATTCAGGTATATAACCTCATAACCACTTGCCAGCAGCTCTTTCTCACATCTTTTCACAACATCTATTCTCTTATGACTAAAACTTATACGAATTTCAATATCCCTGTACTGAATATCCTTTATTAATTGCAATACACGCTCGCAATCCTCATCATCCATCATATACTCGTCTTCAAACTCTTTACCGCGCCCAACGGGCTGAAATTCATATAAAGAAAATTTTTTAATCCCCTCTTTCTCATAGTAATGCTGGATAGAGGCAGTTAACAATTCTCTGTAATATTTTTTATTTAGTGTCATACGCAAGGTCACCGGAAGAAGTTCTTCCTTTGCATACCGTACCACCTCTAATACCTTTGTTAAACCTATACCCCTCAGTTCTTTTTGCATTTCATCTGTATGTCCGCATACCGATATTCTTAAACAATTAATCTTTTTTAAATAATTTTTATGTTTTGATAAACCTATCGTTCCATTCGTTGTAATTGTAATGTGTTTCAGTATATCGTCCGGAATGGTTTCAAAGAGTTCGTTTATATCTTCCCTAAGGAATAACTCTCCGCCTTCCATATGAAAGTCTGCGTCATAATCTGCATCTAATTCCGTAATAATATCCCTTAATTGCTGAATCGTCAGCAGTTCTTCTCTTTTTTCTGTTACCCCTGCGTCATAATAACAATGCTTACACCGAATATTGCATACCGGCGTAACGTAAATATGTACATTTATAGATTTGCTTATCATCAATACCTAATTCCTCATCAAACTAACTTCTTCTATCTTGACACCAGATTTTACAATTTTTAGATTTACATCTTCCTCATATTGTTTCTCTGATAGGAGGCTGCAACTCGTCAGCACTCCTATCAAAAACAAAAATACAATAAAACCTTTTCCGATTTGTAACTATTCAGCACCCCGTTTAGGGCATATTGATTTTTGGTCAAAACAGAGAAAATAAAATTTCTGTTTTACCATTGCTTTATCACGAAAAGTGGATAACTTTTCAATATAACTGCCAAGTGCTTTTGGCCTGTGGATTATGGCATCATCAATC
>CAJTIR010000023.1 GCA_910576385.1 Lachnospiraceae bacterium | reverse complement strand
GGAAAAATCGTGGAGTATGGGGAAAAATCACGGGGTATAGGAAAAATCATGGAGTATGATAAAAAATCGCGGGGTATCGGTAAAAAATCATGGGGTTTAAGGAAAAATCAAATTGTATCAAAGACAGCGTTTACATAGATGACGGGTATACAGGCACCAGTTTCAACCGTCCCAGTTTTAAGAGAATGATTGCAGATATCGAAGAAGGGAAGGTAAATTGTGTTGTTGTAAAGGATTTATCCAGGTTTGGACGGGATTATATTGACACAGGGCGTTATCTGGAGCGGGTATTCCCAGAATTAGGGGTACGGTTTATCTCTGTGTCAGACGGGATTGACAGCGTCCGGCAGGCGTATGACATGCTTCTGCCCATTAAAAATATTTTCAATGAACAGTACGCCAGGGATATTTCAAAAAAAGTCCAGGCAACGGTAAAATCAAAGCAGAAAGCGGGGGAGTTTATCGGTTCTTTCACCAGTTACGGTTATAAGAAATCGCCCGCAGACAAGAATAAACTTATCATTGACGAATACGCCGCAGAGGTAGTGAGGAAGGTATTCCGTTTATATGTAGGAGGAATGGGAAAATTGAGTATTGCCAAGCTTTTAAATGCAGAAGGAATCCTCTGCCCGTCCGAGTATAAAATGGCAAACGGTTTAAACTACAAGAACTGCAACCGTCTGGAAAGCACTTCTTATTGGACATATTCCACCATCAACATCATGCTGAAGAATGAGATGTATCGGGGGAATATGGTTCAAGGAAAAAAACACCAGAGGATGAAGGGCAGGCAGAAATTGGTGGATAAAGAAGAATGGATTGTGGTCGAAGGCACACATGAGCCAATCATTGACCTGGAGACATGGGAAAAGACACAGAAGCTTTTGTCAAAACGTCACAGGGATATGGGGCTGGAAGAAAATAAGAACATTTTTGCCGGATTTATCGTATGCGCAGACTGTGGCAGGGCTATGATGAAGAATTTCTGGAAACGTGCAGATGGGAGTAAAGCATATTCTTTTTACTGTGGGACATACAAACGTCATGGAAAAGGGTACTGTACGCCGCATACACTGCCGCTCCATGTCCTGGAAGAGATTATATTGAATGATTTAAGAACAATCATCCAGAACGTCAATGATATACAAAGGCTTGTAGAGAATCAGTCTTTCCCTTATCCCAAAGCAGAGGAAATTGCCAGGAAAGAGCTTGTCATGGTAAAAGCTGAATTAGAGCGGGTGCTGAAATTAAAGAAATCAGTCTATGAAGATTACAAAGAGGGGATGATTTCAAAAGAAGAATTTTTTGCTTACCGTGAAGATTACCTGAAAAAAGAAGAGCTTTATAAAAAACAGACAGAAACACTGGAAGAAAAAATGAAAGAAAGCGTTGCGAAGGACATATTTCAGACGCCGTGGTTGAAAAGGCTGCTGGAAATGAGAGACATTGAAAAACTGGACAGAGATATGATTGTAGAGATGGTAGACCAGATTGTTGTGTATGAGAACCACAAAATTAAAATCAGTTACAATTTTGGAAATGAGTTGGAACATTTGTTTTCTAATGTATATCAGGAAAGTAAAGTGGTTTAAATAAAACGCATATGGAAATTATTTGCGCAATCCATATCCGGCACATGGGGGTGATGATCCCGGTAAGATTGGCGTCAATAAGGCCAAAGAAAAAGAAATCAATCTCAAGATTGCCCAAAAAATAAAGGAATTGTTGGAAAAGGAAAAAATTAAAGTTGTGATGACGCGGACGGATGACGGCGGTTTATATCAGCAAAACTCCAGTAATAAGAAGGTGGAGGATATGCGCAAACGCTGCGAGATTATCAGTAAGGCGAAACCAGTGTTTACGGTGAGTATTCATCAGAATAGTTATCCTCAAGAGTCCGTAAAAGGTGCACAAGTATTCTATTATGGGCAGTCCCAGCAGGGCGAAAAATTGGCGAAAACATTACAGAAGGTTTTGATCGAACAGTTAGATCCGCAAAATCATCGTCAGGCAAAGGCCAATGAAAGTTATTTTATGTTGAAAAAAACAGAATCGCCTACAGTGATCGTGGAATGTGGTTTTCTAAGTAATTATGAGGAGGCTCAGTTACTGGTGACAGAGGAATATCAGCAGAAGGTAGCCCAGGCAGTTGCAGCAGGAATTTTACAATGTTTGAAAACTGACAAAAATCCTTAGAAGGTATTTGAAAATGATTTTTACGGAGGTTTCTGAGGGTGAATATAGTTGCTAAATTTCCATAACGTGGTATACTTAAAAAAAAGTAATGATTCAAAACCCCAAGCCACAGACATGCAGAAAAGCTGTGCATATTTCTGTCGAGGATTCTGTCTGTGCGGAGTGGATGATTGCCCTCATGAAAGTAAATATTCATCCCTATTCAAATGATTTTGAATGGTTTGGATATCTATTTTCATGGGGTTCTGAGTACTTACAAAAATACTGATTATGGCTGATAAAATGTGGGTCTTTTGTTTTCCATGTTTTTGGCCAGGAAAAGGCAACCAGATGAAAACAGTTACAGAGAAAATTACTGGGAATCACAAGAAAGAAAATCAAGAGATCATAGAGGCAGCAGGAAAGATCATCAGGGAAGGGGGAGTGGTGGCTTTCCCTACAGAAACGGTATATGGATTGGGAGCGGATGCCTTAAATCCAGAAGCCTCCAGGAAAATCTATCAGGCCAAAGGCCGGCCGTCAGACAATCCATTGATTATACATATTTGCTGTATTGAGGATTTAGAGAAAATTACAGCTTATATACCTGAAAAAGCAAGGAAAATGGCAAAAACTTTTTGGCCTGGGCCATTGACGATGATTTTTGAGAAAAGTAAGGCTGTGCCTTTAGAGACAACAGGGGGATTGGCAACTGTGGCAGTGCGTATGCCGAACCATCCAGTTGCCTTGGCATTAATTCAGGCAGGAGGCGGATATATTGCTGCGCCAAGCGCCAATCGTTCTGGCAGACCCAGCCCGACGCAGGCACAGCATGTAGTACAAGATATGGATGGGCGTATTCCAATGATTTTAGATGGCGGGCCTGTGGGAATTGGCATAGAATCTACAATTGTAGACTTTTCAGAATCAATTCCAATGATTCTGAGACCTGGATTTATTACCCCTGATATGATACAGGATGTGATTGGAGAGGTACAGATGGATCCTGGACTTGCAGCCCCAGATTCTCAATTACCTCCGAAAGCGCCAGGCATGAAGTATCGGCATTATGCACCGAAAGCGCAATTAATTCTGGTGGATGGAGTGCAGCAGAAGGTGCAAGAGAAGATCAGAGAATTGGTAGAGAAGGAAATAGTATCTGGGAAGACTGCCGGAATAATCGCAACAGATGAAAGCTGCAACAATTATCCCTGTGGCATTGTGAAAAGTATTGGTACAAGAAGTGATGAGAATACGATCGCTAGGCATTTATATGGGATTTTGCGGGAATTTGATGAAATGGATGTGGAGATTATTTATTCCGAAAGTTTTTTAACACCGAAAATGGGACAGGCGATTATGAATCGTATGTTAAAGGCAGCAGGTCATCAAGTGATAAAAGTGTAGAGAAGGATGGAGGCGGCGAAATGAAACATTACAGAAAAGTTATTTTTGTATGTGAAAATGGGACTACCAGAGCGCCTATGGCAGAAGCTATTATGAAAGAGTATATGCTAAGATATCCGCTGAAGATTGAGAGCAGGGGGATAGTTGTTCTTTTTCCAGAACCTCTGAATCAGAAAGCGGAAGCAGTTTTAATTAGTAATGGTATTAATATGGAAGATAAAATGTCTTGTCAGCTTGAAGAAGGTGATTTGATACCAGGACATTTGATTCTTACTATGGAGGCAGGCCAAAAACAAAAGATTTTGGAAGAATACCAGGAAGCAGTGCAGGCAGATGTGGAGGTTTTAACAGAGCTGGTAGGGGATGAATTGGAGATTATGAATCCTTATGGCGGTACGTTACAATCTTATGGCCTTTGCTATGAGACTTTGAATAAAAGTATTCAAAAACTGGTAAATTTAATAAACGAAGGAGAATAATATGGCGAATATTACAGTTATGGATCATCCATTGATTCAGCATAAAATTGGTTGGATACGAAGAAAAACAATAGGTTCCCGCGATTTCAGGGAGATAGTGGAAGAGATTGCTATGTTGATGTGTTATGAGGCTACTAGAGGGCTGGAGTTGGTAGACGTAGAGATTGAGACACCAATATGTACTGCAACGGTGAAAGAACTGAAAGGAAAAAAAGTTGCAGTGATTCCCATTTTGCGTGCAGGCTTAGGGATGTTGGAGGGAATTTTATCTATGATTCCCACAGCGAAAGTGGGACATATTGGTTTGTATCGTGATCACACGACCTTAAAACCTGTAGAATATTATTCTAAATTGCCAGAAGATTGTGCACAGCGAGAAGTATTTGTCGTTGACCCGATGTTGGCGACTGGCGGTTCTGCGGTAGCAGCAATTCAGATATTAAAGGATAAAGGAGTAAAAAATATCCATTTTATGTGCATCATTGCCGCGCCTGAGGGAGTAAAAGCGATGACAGAGGCACATCCAGATGTGGATCTCTACATTGGAGCTATAGATGAAAAATTAAATGAGCATGGTTATATTGTCCCAGGGCTGGGAGATGCCGGAGACCGTATTTTTGGCACACAATAATCTGATTTAATAGGTGTATGATAATTGATAGAAAGGCGGGTACCAAAGATGAGTGGAAAGAGAGAGGATTATATTACATGGGATGAGTATTTTATGGGGGTGGCAATGCTCTCTGCCATGCGCTCCAAAGATCCAGGTACTCAGGTTGGGGCTTGTATCGTCAGCGAGGATAATAAAATTTTGTCTATGGGGTATAATGGTTTTCCAATCGGGTGCTCCGATGATGATTTTCCCTGGAATCGAGAGGGAGAACCTCTGGAAAACAAATATTTTTATACCACACACAGTGAATTAAACGCAATTTTAAACTATAGAGGGGGCAGTCTGGAAGGGGCTAAGCTGTATGTCTCTCTGTTCCCTTGTAATGAGTGTGCGAAAGCGATTATTCAGTCTGGTATTAAGACCGTGATTTATGACAGTGACAAATATAAAGATACCCCCTCTGTGATTGCTTCTAAGCGTATGTTGGATGCAGCAGGCGTACAATATCGGCAGTATACCCATACTGGGCGGAAAGTGGAGATTGTATTGTAAAAGATATATCAGGGGAGGAGATGATCTGTTTGGATGATACAGTTTCAGGAAGTTTAGAGGCGCTCAATTCCCTGCAGCTTTCTTCGGATTTAGAAGGAATGGATGCAGTAAGTAAGGATATATTAAAGAATAAGGAAGTTCTTGCCGTACTGTTAAAAGGAGTGGTAAAGGAATATCAGGAATATTCAACAACTGAGATCATGGAGTTTATAGAGACAGATTCGATTGTGTCTGATGCTGATGTGAGCACAGGCCGAACCAATACTAGGATTCAGGGGGAAAATATAGAGTTTGTGCAGTTAAATGAAAAAACATCAAATTTTGATATTCGTTTTCTATCCAAAAATCCTGTACTATCTTCAGAGGTTCAAGTGAACCTGCATATTGATGTAGAGCCGCAGAAGGATTATAGGCCAGGTTATCCAATTGAGAAGAGGGGACTGTATTATTTGTCACGTAGTCTTTGTTCACAATTGTCAGTGATAACCCAAAAGACAGATTATAATGCATTGGAGAAATGTTATAGTATCTGGATCTGCAGGGATAACATACCAGTGGAGGAACAATACAGCATATCATATTATGAGATGGAAAACAGTAAAACGATCGGGAAATCTCTAACGCAGAAGGAAGCATATGATTTATTGAGCCTGGTTGTCATTCGTCTGGGGAAACCAGAATGTATGTCAAAAGAAGGGATATTAGAATTTTTAAGTGCGATTTTTTATCCCCATAAAAAAGATTTCCTTGATACAGTGCAAAAATATATTGATTTTTCGCAAAATGAAGAGTTGTGGAAGGAGGTAACAGATATGAGTGGCCTTGGAATGAGTATTTTGCAAGAAGGACTGGAAAAAGGATTGGAAAAAGGAATACAGAAAGGACTGGAAAAAGGAATACAGGAAGGACTGGAAAAAGGACTGGAAAAAGGAATACAAGAAGGACTGGAAAAAGGCAGAGCTAACCAATTGACGCTTAGCGTGTCCAATCTGATGAAATCCATGAATTTATCATTGGAAGAGGCCTGCAAGGTATTGGGGATAGAGCCAAGTGAATATGAAAGAGCCAGAGAACTGGTAAAACAGAAAGATTGATTTTTCGCAATATGAAGAGTTGTGGAAGGAGGTATCACAATGATTGGTCTTGGAGTGAGCATTTTGCAAGAAGGACTGGAAAAAGGAAGAGCCAATCAGTTGATTCTAAATGTGTCCAATCTAAGGAAATCCATGCATGTATCGTTAGAGGATGCCTGTCGGTTTTTGGATATAGAACCAGGTGAGTATGATAGAGCCAGGGAGCTGGTGCAACAGAAGGGGAGTTTAGAGTGTATCTAATTATTAATCATAGCTGTGAAGTTTGCGGAAGATCGTATGGACAGAGACACAGCAGTGAAATATAATAAGAGGAATACATACGAGGAGCCAATGCAAATGATAAAAGTAGGAATTTGTGAAGATGAAAAGGTGTGCAGAGAATCGATTGCAAAATTGCTGGAAGAATATTTTACCCAAAGAGGCATTCCATATCAGCTGGAAGAATATGAATCTGGACAATCTTTTATGGAAGAGAAAGAAAAGACAGATATCTTGCTCTTGGATATAGAGATGGAAGGTATTTCTGGAATACAGCTGAAAAATTGGCTGTGGAGAGAAGATGAAGATACCAAGATTGTTTTTGTAACCAAGCATAGCGAGGAGATGCCAGAGGCATTTGGCAAGAATGTGTATGGATTTTTACATAAGCCATTGAAGGAGGCATGGCTTGCAAAATATCTTAATCGTATGATTGAGGATATTGATGAAAATCATAACCTGATGATTAAAAGTATCAACCGAGATATGGCTAAAAAGATCAAAGATATTCTCTATTTTGTATCAGATACCAAGTATAGTCGTATGGTTTGTGCGGATAGCGACTATTTCTGCGATATGAGTTTGATCCAGTTGGAGGAAGAGCTGAAAGATCAATTCTTTTTTCGATGTCATAAGTGTTATCTGGTAAATCTAAGGAATATTAGTTATATTGAGGACAGTATCTGCATGAAAAATGGGGAAAGAGTGCCAATCAGCAGGCGAAAGGGTAAGGCGCTCAAGGAGTCATATCGGAAATATATCATTAGGAAGGCTCGTTAGATGTGTAGTGTTGCTGAGGGCATATGTCTTAATATCATAACGATAATGGAAGATATGCTGATGATGTGTGGTATCTTTTGCGTTCCCATCAATAAGAATAAAAGAGAAGTACTGTGCGGAGCAGTGCTTTTCTGTGGCTGGTGTCTGGGTGACATTTGGCTTGGGCGAAATAGCTTTATGATGTTAAGTTTAAGGCTTTGTACAATTCCAATTATTATTTTATTGTGGAGTAGGGGTACAGTGATTCGAAGATTAGCAGTCTATATATGCAGTATTATGTATTTATATATGCCATATCTATGTATTAATCTAATATGCTCTGGCATTTTAGTAAAAGCAGTATCAATACTTAAATGTGATGTATATTTTCGAATATTTCGGGGACTTCTTACTTGTGCAATTTTAGGGGTGTTATCTTGCAGATTAAGGAAAATTCCAAGATATTCTGAGATTCTCGGTAGTCTGCAGGTCAAGTATTTTTTGATTGGAAGTGTCTGTAATCTTGCGGCTTTTGTGATACAACATTATATAGAGGATGTCAGTGAGATTGTATATGGCAAAGCGGATCAGATTATCTTTATCACTGGCTGTATGGTGATTGTCAGCGGAATGTTTTATGGCCTTGGGGCTGGTGTGGTGGTGCTGGATTTGCTGCGCCAAAAGTATCAGGCCGAGAGCCGTCTTAAAGATGCATATCTGGAGATTACCAGAGAGTATGTGCATGTGGTGCGGGACAATGCCAAGGAGACCAGGAAGGTGCGCCATGATCTGAAGGCTCATATCAGCAGTCTGAAATATTATATGGAACACAGAGAATATCAGAAGGCGGAGCAGTATCTCGCAGCCTTACAGGAGCATACCAAGCGGGCAGTGCGCGGCGTGGTGACAGTAAACCATGAGATTGTCGATGCCATGTTATTGGAGGCACAATTTAAGGGCGAACCTTATCAGATTGCCTGGGAGATTGAGGGTATTCTTCCCACTGGGCTGCCAATTGGCGATTATGATCTGTGCACAATCTTTTCTAACCTCTTGTCCAACAGCATAGAGGCATGTGCCAGAGTTCCAGCAGGCAGGCGCTATGTGCATCTGGAGATCCGCCAGTGGGAAAATCATCTGGTGATTGAGTTGAGTAATCCCATACAGGGAAACATTGTTGTGGAGCATCTGGGAAATGTCACCAGCAAGAGGGACGCCAGAAATCATGGCTATGGAATTTCCAATGTCAGGGCGGCCGTTGAGCGCAATCATGGGGAACTGTTCTTTGAGGTTGAGGAGGGGATATTTACAGCGCGGATTTTATTTCAGTTATAAAATTTCGCCGTTGCTTCTGCAATTCGACCGTTTATTCCTGCGTTCTTGCACTTGGCTGCCGCCATTGGGTAGAATGGGGTTAGGTAGCTGTAGAGTATCAGGCGCTGAGACTTTCCGATGGTAGGATCAGATAGTTTACATATACCGAATTCAAGAAGAAGCGGAGGTGAAAGTATGCTGCGTTCAAATAACGAAGATCTCTGGGAGTGGTTAAAGAGATTGTTTGGCTGGTAAGCCGGGTGGCATATGCGCAGAAATCCGCGGGGAGGCCGTACAGAGGACAGTAGGAGCTGCGAAGAACCTAAGCTGAGATACAAAGGATAAAGGCAGTCTGCAAAAGAAACGCGCGATGCACCAAAGAGAAAATGCCGCTTTGCCGGGCGGCGCAAGTTACCAAAGAGAAATGCTATTTTGGAAGAACTGGCAAAAGTACCAAAGAGAAAATGCCGTTATGCCGACGGTAGGAAGTACCAAAGAGCGAATGCTAATTTGTAAAAAGAGGCATAGTGTACGACAAAAAAATACGGCTATACAAAAGAAGCACCCTATGTACGGACGCGTTGAGTACCAAAGAGAAGAGGAGTATTTGCGATTATACAAGTGTAACATATTTTAGTCAAAGAAACGACCATAATCGGAAAGTACATGGAGAGAGACTGTATTGATGGAAGAGATTAGTACAGTCTCTTTTCATATGCTGGAAAATCATTTCGAAACAAGAGCATAACGAAAATAAATGTAAACTAAAAATATATAATGCGTTGACAATGAATAAATTCTCCTGTATAGTGATTGTAGACAGAATTTTAGTTTAACTAAAAATTGATGATGAGATCACAGAGAATCGAACAGGAGGAATGGCATGGGGACGAAATTATCAGTAAAAGAAATTGTCTGTGGGGGAATGTTTACAGCGCTTGTGGCAGCGGGAGCTTTTATACAAGTTCCGGTTCCGGGGATGGATTATTTTACACTGCAGTTTTTATTTGTACTCTTGGCGGGAATGATTCTGGGGTATAAGCTGGGAGCGGTCAGTGTGGCGGTTTATGTGCTGCTGGGACTTTGCGGCCTGCCCATTTTTGCGGCAGGAGGCGGGATTGCCTATATATTCCGGCCAAGTTTCGGTTATCTGGTGGGATTTATTTTGGCAGCGCATGTTACAGGGCTGATTGTGGACAAGTCAGGAATCAGAGGGTATGGAAAATATCTCACCGCAGCTTTTGCCGGATTTGTGGTTACTTATGGTATAGGACTGGTGTATAAATATATGATGTTAAATTTCTATGTTGGGGAAAAAACCGCTTTTGTGATGGTGCTTGCAGATTGTTTTCCACTGGATATGCCTGGTGATATTGTGCTCTGTTTTCTGTCGGCAGGCCTTGCAGTGCGCTTGGTTCCAGCATCAAGAAGTATATTGGGAGTGATGGCAGAATAAAACAGTACAAGAAAGCGGTTATTAGATGGATTCTGAAAACAATTACAGTAGGAGGTTTTGATGGAAGTACAGTTGGAAGAACTTAAGCAGAAAGTTCTGCAAGGCTATAAAGTGAATAAACAGGAAGCACTTGCCCTGGCAGAGCTGCCATTAGAGGAACTTTGTGTGGCGGCTGACGAGATTCGACAAAGATTTTGCGGTAATAGTTTTGATTTATGCACAATTATCAATGGAAAAAGTGGAAAATGTTCGGAAAATTGCAAATATTGTGCACAATCTTCTTTTTATCACACCAATGTGGAAAGTTATCCATTATTGGGAACCGAGGAGTTGCTGCGACAGGCACAGTATAACAGCGACCGAGGGGTTCCCAGATATTCAATTGTCACCTCTGGGAAAAAATTAAGCGACAAAGAAGTAGAACAAGCATGTGAAAGTATTCGTGTGATCAAAGATAATGTGGATATCTCTGTCTGTGTGTCTTTTGGTCTGTTGGCGGAGGAAGCATTTCAGAAAGTAAAAGCGGCAGGGGCGGAGCGGGTACATAACAATCTGGAGGCCTCGGAGGGATATTTTCCTAAGGTCTGTACAACACATACCCAACAAGATAAGATTGATGCCCTGAAAGCTGCCAGAAATGCAGGGCTTAGCATCTGCAGCGGCGGAATTATGGGATTAGGGGAGACAATGGAAGACCGTATTGACCTGGCGATCACACTTCGAGAGTTAGAAGTCAGCTCTGTCCCTATCAATATGTTAAACCCAATTTCTGGAACGCCTTATGAGCATAATCCCAGACTGACAGAAGAGGACATGTGCCAAATTGTAGCAATCTTTCGATTTATTCTGCCCAAAGCATTTATTCGATTGGCAGGCGGCAGAGGATTGATGAGAGATCAGGGTAAAAAGTGTTTTCAGTCTGGCGCCAACGCAGCGATTACTGGAGATATGTTGACAACAACGGGGATTACGATTAAACAGGATTTTCAGATGTTGCGAGAGTTGGGATATCAAGTGAAAAAAATTTGTCAGTGAAAGGGATTGCATTGTGGCCAAAGGGATATTTATAACTGGGACAGGAACAGATGTAGGGAAAACGTATATTACAGCATTGTTAATTAAGAAGCTGCAAGAGACAGGAGGAATGGCCGCATATTATAAGGCGGCAGTCAGTGGAAATCAGCGGAAAGGACAGAGGATTTTACCAGGAGATGCCATGTATGTAAAAAAGCTTTCTGGGATTTCTCAGCCTTTAGATACTATGGTTCCTTATATTTATGAGCAAGCGGTCTCTCCACATCTGGCAGCCAGAAGCGAGGGAAATCCCGTGGAGTTGTCAGTTGTGCGACAAGGATATGAGGCTTTATGCCAGGAATATCAGTATATTACGATGGAGGGAAGCGGCGGAATTTTGTGCCCGCTGCGCTGGGAAGAAAATGAGCAACTTTGGCTGGAAGATGTGATACGAGAATTACAGTTGTCGTGTCTTGTGGTGGCAGAGGCAGGATTGGGAACGATCAATGCAACCTTGCTGACATTGGAATATTTGAAATTCAGAAATATTATGGTAAAAGGGATTATTTTGAATCATTTTCATGCCAGGGACCAGATGGAGCAGGATAACTGTAGAGTGATAGAAAAACGGGGAGGGGTTCCAGTGATAGCCTGTGTAGCGGAGGGTGATCGGAACATTGATATTTCTGCAGAACGGTTGATTTCATTCTATAGTTAGGAGAGATATTGCTTCTTTTGTATTTGCCGACCAGATAAAACCCCCCTTTTCTCTACACTTTCTGAGGTGAAGAGAAAAGGGGGAATTTTTATCTTATGAAATAACGGTTTGAAATCCATTGTGCAGTATTGGCCTTAACAATATTCATCCATCATCATTCCAGAATAGATCGAAGTAATATAAGGCGTTGCATAGGTCTTTCCAGGATTTTTATAGGTCACTAGGATCTTATCTACATAGCGCATAGGATCCAGAGAAGCGTTGTTGGCTTTTACATTAAGTGAATTTTTAAAATCATTCAGTACCGTGAGCCGTTCTTCATAGTTCTCATCATTCACCACGCCAGAAAGCATGTCTGTATCTATGGTGATCTGGCCGTTGTCTTCAACTATTAAACCGATATCTTCCAATTCTCTCTGGAAAGCAAAGGCAGTATTGCTCATATCTCGGAAAAGCTGCACGCTTTGATGTTGAGATACGGAGTATTTGCCGGCCGTCTGCAAAATAGAATTATAAGAATCTACCAATGTCTGGATATTCTCTTTCATGGCGTCTGCATTTGTCTTAAAACCAATTACTGCTGGATCACCATTTGGGCTAATGCCATGCAGTGTCAATTCAAAATCATTGTCCAGCATAAAATTATTAGTATATGCTGTATGCTCATGTCCATTAAGCATAAATACGGCGTTATGTGCTTCTCGGGCTACATGATCAATACCAAGTGCATCAATTGCCGCCATAGAATCATGATTCCCCTGCGGGGAAACAGAAAACAAGAAATATTCATTTGTGCCAAGTCCTGTAGAAACAGACTCAATCTGCAAAGCACTTAGACCCTCTGCATTATCTACAGTGGTCGCTTTTAATCCAATGTCTGCGTTGGTAATCAATCTCGCTAATTTTTTCTGGATTGATTCATTGGTATCGTTTGGATTAACAGTAAATTGAAATTCATAAGCCGAGGCATTGTTCTCAAGATCAAAGGAATAAGAACCTGGCTTGAGATTAAGACGCCTTTTATCCATATAGTTTCCGACATTGACCTGGGAAGTGGCGAGATCTTTTACTTCCACAAAAAAATTATCTGAGCTGCCAGAATCTTTATTGTCCCCCATATATTTAGCGGATACTACGTCTTCTTGAGAAGAAAAAGCAAGCTTCTTTTGGAATGCGTTTCCAATTCCTTCCTCTGCATCTGAAAGAGAAGCCACAACGTTTTGAATAATACGAGCGCTCTCCTTTATATCAATCGCAAATTTCTGCACATCTGCAGACCGCTTGATCTTGTACAGAGGTGAATCTTTATTAATTTTTACAATGTTATTATAAATATTCCGAAGTTCACTTTTTTTATGTGAATCATAACGAGAAGTTGACTGTTTTGCATACGTGCTTAGGTAATAATGGTAAGCTGTGTCAATTGCCGCCATGAAATCCCCTCCTTTCATCCTTGAAATCGTGCAGTGCACGGGGGTATTACACTCCATGTGTTTGACAAGAATATCGGACGGTTGTGGTACTTTCTTAATATTAATATATAAAATTATAGATAAAATTTTTATTGGGTATTGTATTATTGTCGAAAAGTATAATATACCATTTTAAATTTGCAATTTGTCGAAAAATATAATATAGTTTATTTAATGGAAAAGTATAATTTTACATAGAATTATATTTGAATGTATGGGAGATAGCAATATGCAGGATCAAAAAATAAAACCTTCTTTTTGTACGAAACGTGTCTGCCTGGGAGAATCCCTGCCTCTTGAGACGCCATTTACAATTATGGCGGATATCAGTGATGTCTGTAATTTTAGATGTAGTTATTGTTTTCGCGGGATGGGACAAAAGCATAAATATTATGGAAAGAATAAATTGATGTCAGAAGAAACCTTTCGTCAGGTTGTAAATCAGGCAATGGAATTTGAGGGAAGAATCAAACGTTTTTCTCTGTCGCATCAGGGAGAACCGTTGGCGCATCCTAAATTTGCAGAATTCGCGGCCTTTGCGAAAGAACGAAACGTGGCCGAGTCTGTGGAAATTCATACGAACGGTTCTCTTTTGAATCGGGAATTATGCAGGAAAATTGTGGATAGTAAGTTAGATCGGATGATTATATCACTGCAAGGGCTAAATGCTAGAAAGTATCGGCAAGTATGCGGAGTGACGCTTGATTATGAAGAATTTTATGCTAATCTGCAATATTTGTATCAAATCAAAAAAGATACTCTGATCTGTGTCAAAGTCGTAGACGCTGCACTTGAGGAGGGAGAAGAGCAGCTCTTTTATGAAAAATTTGCACCTGTGGCAGATCGGGTCTATGTGGAAACCGTGGTTCCCTTGTGGGGAGAGCAAGGGGAATCAGCAGTTCACAGCAAAACTAAGACAAATAACAAGTTTGGCAGAGAACATGGATGGCAGCGCACCTGTCCATTGATGTTTTATACCATCAATGTCTTGGCGGACGGCACGATTTTTCCTTGTACCAATATTGAGCCGCCGTTTGTATTGGGCAACGTCCATCAAGTAAGCCTTAGAGAATGCTGGGAGAGCGCCAGACGCAGACAATTTTTAAAGGCTCAGCTTGAAGAGAGCCGCGGCAGTCATCCTATATGTAGAACTTGCTATATTCCTCAGAATACAATTATGACAAAAGATGATATGACAGATGGTTTTGAGGAAACCATCTTAGAGAAAATGGAAAAACAATGGCATTTGTAAGCATGTAAAACAACAAAAATAGATATTATAACAATATAAAGGTGTAAAAATGACAGCAAAACAAGAGGAAGATAGGCTTATTGAGTGTGTAGCGAAAGAAAATTATGATAACTTTTGTCATGCAATTATGATGACAGAAGCACAGAGAAAAGACAAACAGCTTGTGATCTTTGGAGCCGGCATTTTGGGAATGCAGTGCTATTATACATTCCGGGAGTTAAAGGTGGACAATATTGTATTTTGTGATAATAATTCTGCCAAATGGAGCCAAAAAATTGCCGGTTGCCGGATCCTGTCTCCAGAGGAGATTGCTGGAAAGATGGAACAGTATTATATTTTTTTGGCAATCGAGAATTATCAGCAATGTTGCATTCAGATAGAGGAAATGGGCTATCGGCCAGGAGAGCATTATGTTAATCTGACCAATTGTTCTGAGCGTAAATTACTCAATGATTTTTACAACGATTGCGCTGCAGAAACTTTAATTTTGGGAGATTGTACAGTGTCGGCCGTCTCTGTGGCTGATGATGAAAAAAAATCGCTTGCAGATTTGCTTTACCAGAAAGACAGCGTAAAAATATTGGCTTTAAACGGTCTTTATATGCGTGCCTACTATCATTTGTTTTTGTTGAGCCTGGAAAAAATGCCAGGCTTACGCAAGGTAGCCATATTGCTGGGACTGGATATTTTCGCAGAGAAATATCATTTACTCTCCCAAAATCAGCATTTGTCAATGATGTCAGAACTGTTGCAGAGGTCGGAAATTTTTGCTGAAGAATCACAGGCGTTTGGCGAGGAAATCAAAAAACGGGCGCAGGAGAAGAAGATTTTTCAGCAAACAGCGCCAAACAGAGACAGCGGTATGTCACAGATGAAAATTGAACAGGGACGCCGGCTGCATATGAGGCTTAATTATTTATATGATCTCAAGGAAGATACTGAGAGTATTTGGTACTTAAAAAAGATATTGAAGGTCTGCGAAGAACGGCAGATTGAAAATTTCTTTCTATTCATGCCCATAAATTATGAGATGGGAGAACATTACTTTGGCGATGTTTTTTATCAGAAATATAATGCGATCCGTGGCATATTGACACGCCTGATCACAGAAGGCGGCGGTCAGATGGTGGATTTGAGTTATCTGCTCGGAAGTGACGATTTTATTAGCCTGCGTTCCACTAACGAGGGCATACGGGAGGCCGGCCGTAAGAAATTGGCTGCGCAGATCATAGCAAACTTGACAGAGTAGAGGAGAAAAAACATGGGTTGGCGGTTAAAAACAGCGGAAAAGGAATTAGTAGCCTCTTTTGAATCATTTATCTTAGAACATGGGCAATTGTTAGCCACAAGAAAGATTTTTATCTGGGGAGCCAGCGTAAGGGGAACCCTGTTTGGCATATTGCTGGAAAAGTCTGGCCGGAATCAGTTTGCCTATATTGATAACGACCCCAGGAAATGGGGGGATCAGATCAACGGACATCTGATTGTATCTCCCAAACAGGCGCAAGTGGAGGGAACCGGAATTTTTGTGGTGGTGCCCATCGAATATGGGGCGGAAATCAGAGACCAATTGCAAGGGTGGGGCTTAGAGGAAGGCGGCGATTTTTCGATTTTACAGCCAGGTATCAATGAAAAATTTGTAGCGGAATTTTTTCGCAAATACAAAAATAAGAGACTGATTTTGGGGGAAACATTTCTCAATGAGACGGTGATAGACGACAAGGAACCGCAAAGTTTTAAGGAAGTACTGTGGCGGACATTTGGCAGAGAACAGACAAAAATTCTCTCTTTAAATTGTATGGGGATGGAGGGATTTTATCACATCTTAAGACTTCAGTCTGAACTTGGACAGCTTCCAGAGGAAGTGTGGCTGTTTCTAAATTTTGAGACTTTTACAGAACATCACCATCTTCTCTCGAGAACCCAACATGCGGACGTATGGAAAATGATACAGCGGCAGGGAAATATTGTCAGTCCCCATTTTACTTCCTATATCCAACAGGCAGTACAGAGAGCCCAGAATTATCAAATTGAGCTTGCGTATTCGCCGCAGAGGACTTCTGTTGACAGTGAAGAGGAACGCATATATGATCAAAAGTTATATCTGAAACAGGAAATGATGTATCAGTGGGATCCTGACTGGGAGGAAGGCAGATTTTTACAAAAATTGTTAGAATTTGCCTTGGAGCATAGGATTTTAGTAAAAGCGATTTTAGCGCCGGTCAATGTTCCATTGGCCAAACAGTATTATGGAGATTTGTTTGAACAGATATTCTCCAGCAATTGCCAAAAACTAAGACAATTATTCTTAAATTACAAGGCGGATTTTTACGATTTGGGAAGGCTGTTGGCCAGTGAATATTTTTGCTCAGAAGTGACCATAAATGACGCGGTTTATGGGGCGGGGATGAAAATTATCATACAGGAGTTGTTAGAACAGATGGGAATGGGAGAGAGGAACAGTTGAAAGAGACAGTAAATTTTGCCTGGCCGGTGACGTCGAGTAACCGAGAGGATTATGACGCATTTTGCAGATGGATGGAAGAACATCAAGGGGTGCTTGATAAAAATCGGATTGCCATCTGGGGGGCGGGGATACGCGGAACAGAGTTTTCGCTGTTTTTCCAAAAGAGAAATTTTCAGAATCTCTTTTTTGTGGACAGCAATGCGCAAAAATGGGGTGGAAAAATCAATGAATTTCTAATTGTCTCACCAGAAGAGCTGGCGCAGAGAATGACGCAGGGGAATGTACGTATTCTGGTATCTGCGGAGGATAGCCGGGAGATTGAAAAACAGTTGAAACAACAAGGCTATCAAAAAGAACGGGATTTTTATACGATACAATCAGGATTATATGATAAATATATCCAGGAGTTTCAAAGACATTATGGCTTGGGTAAGCGTATTTTGTTCCAGGGGGACTGTGAGTTTTCTAAGATTTCCATCAGGGATAAAAATATGGAGAATCTGGCGGAGATGCTTCGTAAAAAAAGCGGTACAGCACAGATTAAAGTCCTAGCCATGCATGGCATGGGATTGCGCTCCCATTATCATGTGTGCAAAGCCCAGATTTCAGAGGGGATGAGGCCGGATGTACTGATGTTGATGGTCAATCTTGATACTTTGACCGGAAAACAACATTTGTTACCGCGGTCGCAGCATGCAGGATTATTGCGGGAACTCTATCAATCGATTGATCACAAAAATGCGGAGTTTGAGGAATATCTTTTGATTACAGAGGAACGAAGCAGCAATCACCAGGCAGAATTTTTTACGCGCAAATCTTCGGGTACAGGAAGAGAGGATGTCAAGGCAAGAAATTATTTCCGACTGAATTATATGTATGATTTGGATATACATACAGAGGGAATGATATATCTAGAAAAGATCTTAGAGCTTGCCAAGGATGAAACTATAAAGACCGTAGTTTTTGTACCGCCAGTAAATTACCTGCTTGCCAGAAAACTTCTGGGAGAACGGTTTATGGAACAATATGTAAATAATATTAATAAAATACGATCTGTGGCAGAAAGATATAACCATAGATTTTTGGATTTAAGTTTTTGCCTGGAACCAGAAATGTTTGCCATGCCCAAGACGGCGGATGAGACAGCAAACGAACAGGGAAGAGAAAAATTGGCGCACCTGCTATATCAGGCAGCTTGGGAGGAACTATAATATGGAAGAAAAAATATTGACAATATTAAGGGATATCAATCCCTATGTGGATATCGACAGAACAAGCGAACTGATAGAAGAAGAGATTCTTGATTCGATGGGGTTATTACTGTTGATTACAGAATTGGAGAAGGAATATCAGATAGAAATTTCGCTGGATGATTTACAGGCAGATGATTTTGAAAATCTGGACAACATTGTGGCATTGGTCAAACGACATCTCTTACAGTAAGTCTTTTAAAGCGGCAAAGGAGGAGGTTATGATAATAAATGTGACACAGTATCTGGACAGACAAGTGCAAGTGCGAAAGGATAAGATAGCGGTAGCGGAGGGGGAGATTTGCTTAAGTTTTTGGCAGCTCTATTGCGGGGCAGGTCAGATTGCCAAACAGATTCGCGCGATTTCCAAGGAAAACTGCAACCAGCCTATTCTTGTATTATGTCCAAAAAGTATTTGGGAATATACGGCGTTTCTGGGGATCTTATATAGTGGAAATTATTATGTGCCGTTGGATATCAAGATGCCCAAAGAACGTCTGAAACTGATTGTAACATTGTTGGAAGCACAGGTTGCCATTGTCAGCCATGAATTGGAATCATTGTTGCAGGAAGTGGGTTTTTCGGGGCGGGTGGTGTGGCTCGATCAAGAAGTATGCAATGATAGTTCGGATAGCGAGATGGAGCAGTGGAGGCGCTGCGTGATAGACAGCGATCCCGCATATGTGTTGTTTACCTCTGGTTCTACAGGGATTCCCAAGGGGGTTGTAGTCAGTCATAGAGCGGTGATTGATTATATCGAATGGCAGTGTCATAGACTCCCGTTTGATGAGACTACGATTTTAGGAAATCAGGCGCCGTTTTATTTTGATGCTTCGATGCCGGATCTCTATACACCACTTTGTTCTGGAGCCACTTTGCATATTATCCCAGAGAAATTATTTCTCTTTCCCAATAAATTGCTGGATTATCTCAATCAAAAAGAAATCAATACCTTAATTTGGGTGCCTTCCGCCTTGATGATGTTTACAAATAAGGATTATTTTGCACAGAAACGCATGCTATATTTGCGGCTGGTAATGTTTTGCGGCGAGGTGATGCCAAACAAGCACTTAAATCAGTGGAGGCGTTATTATCCAGATACCAAATTTGTAAATCTATATGGTCCGACAGAGGCGGCCTATGCATGTACTTATTATGAAGTGGAGCGGGAATTTGCGGACAGTGAACCGCTGCCAATTGGAAAACCTTGTGAAAATACAGGCATTATAGTGTTAGATCAAAATAACAAACCTGTATTGGGGGAGCAGACAGGAGAGCTTTGTATTCGCGGAAGCTGTCTGGCAAATGGTTATTATAATGATCAAGACAAGACAGCGGAGGCATTTATTAGAAATCCTATTAATCATGTCTGTGAGGAGAAAATATATCGGACTGGAGATCTTGTAAAATACAATCACTATGGAGAATTGGAGTATGTGGGGCGCAGAGATTTTCAGATCAAACATTTAGGATATCGGATTGAGCTGGGGGAAATTGAAACAGCAGCTTATGGGATGCCGCAGATGAGACAATGTTGTGCTGTCTATCAGGAAGAGGAGGATCAGATTGTATTATTCTGTGCAGTTGAAAAAGAACAGACTGAGAAAGAGATTTTTCAGTTTTTGAAAGAGCGGATTCCGCGCTATATGCTGCCAGGCAGAATTATTAGGCAGGAAGCGCTTGTATTAAATGCAAATGGAAAAATTGACCGGCTGCAGCTAAGAGAGCAGTTGAATGGGGAAATGGAGAATAACAAATGAGTGTGAAAGTAAGTGTAATTATGTTGACTTTTAACCGTGAAAAACTGCTGGGGCGCGCCATTGAATCTGTTTTAGCGCAGTCATATCAAAATTTTGAATTTATTATTGTTGACAATGGTTCTGAGGATCACAGCAAAGAGGTAGCTGAATCATATGCACAAAAAGATTCGCGTATTCAATTGTATCAGATTAGCAAGAGATGTATTGGGGCTGGCAGAAATTATGGTCTCTCCAAAGCATCTGGCGAATATATCACCTTTTTGGATGACGATGACTGGATGTATGGGGATATGCTGGAATATTTGGTGGGTTTGGCAGAGGAATACCAGGCAGATATTGCGCTGTGCAGTTCTCATAAGGAAGTACAGGGGGAATTGCAGAATAATTGCTGTTTTGATGGAATAATGGTGATGGATGGACAAGAAAGTGTTGTGGAGCTGTTGAAAAGAAAAAAATACAATGCAGCTTATCCATCCAAGCTGCTGAAAAAGGAATTGTTTGCACAAATTCCATTTCGGGAGGATGGCAAATATGATGATATCACGGTGGTATATAAGCATTTTGCTATTGCAAAGCGGATAGTGGCAGGGGGCGAGCCAAAATATTGTTTTGTGCGGCATCTGAACAATCATTCTGCTTTTACTACCAATGATCTGCTGTTGAATGAAGTACAGCTTAGAGAGTATCTGGATGCCTTTCGGGAGCGTTCAGAATGGCTTGGGGAAAGGCTGCCGGCAATCCGAACATATGCAAAATACAGTGAGTGGTCTTATATGATTTCTATGTGTAATAAAATAGAAAGTAATCATCTAGAAAACTGTAATACCGTGTTAGCAGAAATTAAGGCGGAATTGACAGAAAATTATGATCTGTTTTTTTATTCCAAATATATTCAGGAGTTTGAAAAACAATGGATGCAGGCATATATCAAAAAGGAGGTAAGTGAGAGATGACCGCAGGCCAAAAGCCAGAAATTTCTATTGTGACAAGGGCTTATAATGTGGAAAGTTATATACAGGAATGTGCAGACAGTGTATTAGGACAAAGCTTTTCAAATTTTGAATGGATTGTACTGGATAATGGCTCCACAGATCGGACCGGAGAGCTATTAAATGATTATGCCCAGCGGGATGCCAGGATACGGCTGTTTGTAAATAAGAAAAATTATAATAAAATTGATTCCTGTAAAGAGTATTATTCGTATGTTGATTTATTGCAAAAGACCAGAGGGAGATATATTACTGATCTGGATAGTGATGATATGTTGCATCAGGATTTCCTAAAGATTCTCTATCAAGCTGCCCTGGAACAGAATGCGGATATTGCAGCGGCTGGTTCTATTCAATTTAGAAATAATAATATAAAGGATATTGCACAGAAAATTCTTCCCAAAGCTTTCTGTGATAAGGATATCACACAGATGGGGAAGGATATTAATGACTTTTATGATGCGTTTCGGCCAGTGTGGGGAAAATTGATTGCAAGGAACTTGTATCTGGATAATCTCGATTATTTTTTTAAGCGTCCTTGCCAGCTTACTTTTGGAGGAGATACTTATACAATGCTTCGTTTGCTGCAGTTGGCAGAGAGCTGTGTATGTGTGGAACGTCCCTTGTACTATTATCGGGTTCGCAGGAATTCCATAACCTGGAACAATTATTATCAAAAGCGTTATCAAAGTTATGATGTAATATTTTATGAGGGATTCCGGCTGCTTCAGAAATGGGACCAAATGTCTCCTGAAAATTTAGAGCAGTTATGCTTGTATCATTTGGGAGGAATATTTTCTGATATAAGTGTAATCTACTATATACAGGGAATTTCTATGGCAAAGAAGGCGGGAATGATTGAGGAACTTTTTTTAGATCAGATTTACAGAGATTATATTGTGAATTTTACAGGTGAATTTCAGCGGCAGTGGGATGAGAAATTGTTTGCTATATTGAACGAAATTTGGCAGCGTTGTAAAGAGAAGGAAGAAAGATTCTTATTTTATCCCTATCATTATAGCAGACGTTATTTGGCGCGGAAAATGCTGGCAGAAAACAGCGCGGATCTTTATGATATTATGTGCTATGTCGCTGCGTCTGTTTCCGCACGCAATGAGATTCGTTATGAGGATGAATTGCTGAAAGCTTGTGTCAGTTACCTGACCGGCAAACCCTGCGCGTCATGGAAAGAGGCCGAAATTTTCATTCAGCAGTGTACAATTGCCGAGGGGAGGGAAGAGGAGAAGAAAAAGAAGTTAAATCAATATATCAGTGAGAATTGTTACAGCAAAGTTCAGGAATTACTGCAGACTTTTAACAAAGAGATGGATTGGGATTGTGATGTCCTATTTACGAAAGCCTGTTATCATTGTGCGGCCGGAGAAACTGAGACAGCAATAAAGATTCTGGCAGTGGCACAAGAGCTTTATCCGCAGGAGCGTGTGATTGAAGAGAATCTTAAGAATTTATGCGGCATGGAGAAAAGGAGTTGACGGCGCGGCTTTATTGTGCTATAGTAAACTAGCGATGGAAGTAGGTCTTTTTTTTATGCCTAAAATTAAAAATTGGAGGTGGAAGTTGTGCGCACTAGAATTACCCTGGCATGTACAGAATGTAAACAACGCAATTACAACATGACAAAAGATAAGAAAGCCCATCCAGACAGGATGGAGACCAAGAAGTACTGCAGATTCTGCAGGACACACACATTACACAAAGAAACCAAGTAACAGGATAGAGCAGAAGAAGTGAAAGGCTGAACGGATGTTCACCCATCCCTGGATTCAGGCGCAGGCAGTGCGCCATAGGAGGTAATAATGGGAGAAACCAAAACAGAAAAAGCTCCAAAGACGAGCTGGTTCACCGGTCTCAAGGCGGAATTTGACAAAATTATTTGGCCTGATAAAAAATCACTTAGTAAGCAGACCGCAGCAGTGGTAGCTGTTTCTATTGTCTTGGGCTTTATCATTGCCGTATTAGATGTATTCATTAAGTATGGCGTAGATGCCCTGGTAAAATTATAGGAGGCATAGGTGATTTATGGCAGAGGCAAACTGGTATGTAGTTCATACCTATTCCGGTTATGAAAAGAAAGTCAAGGAGAACATTGAGAAGACAATCGAAAATCGGCATTTGGGAGACCAGATCCTAGAGGTGAGGGTTCCTATGCAGAGCGTCGTGGAAATGAAGAACGGTGTCAAAAAGACTGTTGAGAAGAAGATGTTTCCAGGCTATGTTCTTATTAACATGGTTATGAATGATGATATATGGTATGTGGTCAGAAATACCAGAGGTGTTACCGGGTTTGTAGGTCCGGGTTCTAAGCCCGTACCGCTCACTGAAGCTGAAATGAAACCATTGGGTATTCAGGTTGACAGTGTGGTTGTGGATTTTGAGGAAGGTGATTCTATCCGAGTTACTGGTGGTGTCTGGAAAGATACAGTTGGTATTATCCAGACCATGAATCACGGCAAGCAGATGGTTACGATCAATGTTGACCTGTTCGGTCGTGAAACACCGGTTGAAATAAGTTTCACAGATATTCAAAAGTTGTAAAAGGAGGATTTTCCAAATGGCAAAAAAAGTAGAAGGATATATTAAATTACAGATCCCTGCTGGAAAGGCTACGCCTGCTCCGCCAGTTGGCCCGGCACTTGGCCAGCATGGGGTTAATATCGTTGAATTTACCAAACAGTTCAACGCAAGGACTGCTGATCAGGGGGATTTAATTATTCCGGTAGTAATTACCGTATATTCAGACAGAAGCTTTAGCTTCGTCACAAAGACCCCGCCTGCTCCAGTGCTGATTAAAAAGGCCTGCAATATCAAATCTGGTTCTGCAGTGCCGAATAAGACAAAGGTAGCGACTATTTCCAAAGCAAAGGTTCAGGAAATCGCAGAGCTGAAGATGCCGGATCTGAACGCTGGTTCACTGGAAGCGGCAATGAGTATGATCGCTGGAACCGCTAGAAGTATGGGCGTTGAGGTTACAGAATAGGCATTGAATGTTTAGTGAATAGAACTGCATTCGAAGTTGTGGGAGGGACAACTCCCGATATTACCACTAGGAGGTTTTTAGAATGAAACGAGGAAAGAAATATGTAGAAGCTGCAAAGGCTTTTGACAGAACTGTGCAGTATGATACAGCAGAAGCAATCAGCCTGGCAAAGAAGGCTGCAGTTGCTAAATTTGATGAAACAATCGAAGCTCATATCAGAACTGGCTGTGATGGACGTCATGCAGAACAGCAGATTCGTGGTGCGGTAGTACTGCCTCATGGAACTGGTAAGACTGTTAAGGTTCTGGTTTTTGCAAAGGGTGATAAGGTAGATGAGGCATTGGCAGCAGGCGCTGACCATGTTGGCGGCGAGGAATTGATTCCCAAGATTCAGAATGATGGCTGGCTGGATTTTGACGTTGTAGTAGCTACCCCAGATATGATGGGTGTGGTTGGACGTTTGGGACGTGTACTTGGACCAAAAGGTCTGATGCCAAACCCCAAAGCAGGAACTGTAACGATGGATGTTACTAAGGCAGTGAACGACATTAAAGCTGGTAAGATTGAGTACAGATTAGATAAGACAAATATTATCCATGTGCCAATTGGAAAAGCATCTTTTACAGAAGAAAAATTAGCGGACAACTTCCAGACTCTTATGGATGCCATTATTAAGGCGAAACCAGCAGCGTTAAAGGGACAGTATTTAAAGAGCGTTACTTTAGCTCCTACAATGGGACCAGGCGTAAAGGTCAATACAGCTAAGCTTGTTTAAACTTAATATTGACATCTAAAATAGATAGTGATATACTTACTAGCATATTGCCGAAGACAGCAGGTGCCGTGAGGCGTAACAATATGGCCTGCCGAGGAAATTTATCAGACTGTTGTGTCTGATAAGGATGAAAGATTATTTCAAGCCTCTTTGTCTCGGACAAAGGGGCTTTTCTTATAGCAACCCAGCGAAGCGAGGGTACTGCGGCAAAAATGAAATATATCGCGAAAGCGACCCGCCGCAGGCACAGAATCCTGCTTTGCAGGAATCTTTGTTCATACTAGAGGAAATTTTGTTGACGTTCCGATAGTAATAAAACCTTTCGGTGAGATTGCTTAGATGCCGATCAGGGAGGATGTATAGTGAAGAAATGTTATAAGTTCAGAATCATGCTGCTGATTGCGGCAGTGCTGATCGCTTCATGCAGTTTTGGAGGACAGACAATTCAGGCATCCAATAAGACGACAAAAACCAAAGCAGTATATACGATCAAAAAATACAATAAGAAATATAGTAAGTCAGGCGGAAGGGTATCTGCGCAATATACCTATCATCTTCCGCAGCTCAAGGGAAGTTCTAAGATTGTAAAGAAGATCAATACTTCATTGAAAAAAGGTTATACCATGTCTTTGAAGGATAAAAAGGCTGTATTTGAGCAGGCAAGAGAGGCGAACAACTCTTCATACTATACGTATAATGACCAGTATCTTACGACTACTAAGTGTAAGGTGACTTACAATAAGAAAGGGTATGTCTCATTTTGCTTTTTGCATGAATGGTATGCAGGGGGCGTACACAATAGTTGGACAGATGGCATGACATACAGCTTAAAGACTGGAAAAAAACTTAATGTTGCAGATGTGATTTCTGGAAACAGTAAGACTGTGAAAAATAAAATTATCAAAAAGTATTTTAGTAAAATTAAGTCAGAAGACGAGTATGCGAGAAAAGAATTGGATAGTACAAAAATCTCTAAATTCCAGTTTTATTTAAAAAATGGAAATGTGGTTGTATGTTTTGGTCCATATCAGCCAGGCGGAGGAAATGGACAGAGCTTTATTACCTTAAAGGGAAATTATCAATAAATGGCTTATATTCTGAAATTCGATAAAGGTTATACCAAGAACAATTAGTATTATTGAAGTGTGATGGATTACTTGCCTGATTCTGATACGGTTTTAGATAATGGCATGAATTCAGAGGCTTTCCCAGAGGGCAGGCTTTTGAGATGATAAAAAAGAGCAGAAACTCAGATTATGGTGGAGGTTCGAGATTGCTCTAAATAAAGAAGGAGGTGCACGATTCGTGGCAAAAGTAGAATTAAAGCAGCCTATAGTACAGGAGATTTCCGAACAGATCAAAGATGCACAATGTGTTGTATTAGTAGATTATCGTGGATTGACTGTAGAAGAAGATACACAGTTGCGTAAACAGTTAAGAGAAGCTGGTGTTGCATATAAGGTGTATAAGAATACATTGATGAATTTTGCATTTAAGGGAACAGATTTTGAGAGTATGTCTTCTTTATTGGAAGGACCAAATGCGATTGCTGTCTCCAAAGATGATGCAACTGCACCAGCGAGAATCCTTGCAAAATTTGCAAAAACTGCACCAGCGCTGGAATTAAAAGCAGGTGTTGTAGAGGGAACTTTTTATGATACAGATGGGATTAAGACCATCGCTTCTGTTCCATCAAGGGAAGAGTTACTGTCCAAGTTTCTTGGAAGTATTCAGTCTCCGATTACCAACCTGGCACGTGTTCTTAATCAGATCGCAGAACAGGGCGGTGAAGCGCCAGCAGCATCCGCTGCTGAGGCAGAGGCCGAAAGCAACTAGCGATTGGCGAGCTGAAGGCGAAGACAGAGCGTGTTGCGAGGCCGTTCTGTGAGATTAGCGAAATCGAGCGATAGCGAAGATTGAGGTTAGCGAACAGAACAACCGCTAAAAAACTAGCGATTGGCGAGCTGAAGGCGAAGACAGAGCGTGTTGCGAGGCCGTTCTGTGAGATTAGCAAACAGAACAACTGCAAATTATTTTTCATTAGAATCTTAATATCAAATATTATATGGAGGGAAATAATCATGGCAAAATTGACAACGGAAGAATTTATTGAAGCGATCAAAGAGTTAAGCGTATTAGAGTTAAATGAGCTTGTAAAAGCATGTGAAGAAGAATTTGGCGTATCTGCAGCAGCAGGTGTCGTAGTTGCAGCAGCAGGCGGAGACGGTGCTGGCGCAGCAGAAGAGAAGACTGACTTCAACGTAGAGCTGACAGAGGTTGGCCCGAACAAGGTTAAAGTTATTAAAGTTGTTCGTGAAGTTACCGGCTTAGGTCTGAAGGAAGCTAAGGAAGTAGTTGACGGAGCGCCTAAGGTAGTGAAGGAAGGCGTTGAGAAGGCAGAAGCTGAGGACATCAAGTCTAAACTGGAAGCGGAAGGCGCAAAAGTAACATTAAAATAATCGCGATCCAGCAGATTGAGAATAAGAAAACAGGGGAGCAGTTCTATGCTAGCATAGAACTGCTCCCCTGTTTTCTTATTTGAAAGCGCAACGCGTGCCCCCAAATTACATTTGGGGGCGAGCAAGTCTCAAGAAAATAGAGCGATGTGTGCCTTGAATTTCCAATTTTCTCTAATATTTTTTTGATAAATTGATAGATTTCTAATCCCATATCCGTAATAATTAATGTAATTACAAAACACAATGTGCACAGGATTGGAAAAGAGGGTTACTTATGAGGATTGGAGAACACAACTTTATTCAACAATTACAACTTCATAACGAGAAGGCGCTTTTGTTTGTGATTGATGAATATGGCGGCCTGCTGATGTCTATTATTCGAAAGCAGCTTTTTGGAGTTCCCCATCGCCAGGAAGAATGTTTCAATGATGTTTTGTTGAAGATTTGGCAGAATATTGCGGATTTTGATGAGAGTAAAAATAGTTTTAAAAATTGGGCGGCTGCAATTACCCGCTATCGGGCAATAGATTATTTACGGCAATATCAGCGGGAACTTGCAACGGTAAATATTGACGACACTGCCATTGTGAAAGAAGATCGTATACTGGCGAAGATGATTGAACGGGAAATTTCAGAAGAAGTGGAAATGATGCTGGACTCTTTAAAACCTTCAGATCGGGAACTGTTTATGAAGCTGTATGTGGAGGAAAAGCCCATTGATCAGGTCAGCAGAGAGACAGGTATGAAAAAGGAAGTCATTTACAATCGTTTATCACGGAGTAAGCGCAAGCTCCGCAGACAATTTCACATGGAAAGAGGTGTCTAATATGGAAAAAACAATTTATCAATTACTCAACGAAGTGGAAACCGATTTTACGGAATATGAACAGGTAGAATTATCTTCCGAAGAAAAAGATTATTATAAACAAAAAATTTTAATGGAGGTGAAAGATATGAAGGATAACACAAAAAACAATGGCAACAAAAAAATCTGGAAAAAAGCAGTGGGAATTGCGGCTGCATGTGCGGTAGTGGTCGGCGCAGCGGGAACGGTGGCAAATCCAGTGCTGGCAAAACAAATTTTCAGCAGAGTGTTTGGAAATCTGATTGATATCTCAGAAAAAGAAGAATCTTGGGTGGGACAGAACAAAGTATATACCAAGATTGCTGAGAATGCCCTTCCTGCCCAGGGAGAAACAGATAAGTATCAAGATTCAAAAGATTATGTAACTACTGTAGAAGACAATGGTGTCACAGTTTCTGTGTCAGATGTTTATTGTGATGGCTATTCTCTGTATTATACGATAGCGATGACTACCAACAATGAAGATTTAAACAAGGCGGAGACAGTTCTTCTTTATAAACAAAAAGGTGATTGGTCGTTCCCAAAGGTTGTATCACAAGATGGTAAGAATCTGGAAACAGGCGGTAGCTGGGGTTCACTAAAGAAATCTGAGGATGGTAGCTTTGTGGGTATGTTTGAGTTAAGTTTCTCTGGTGATGATTTTTATGGTAAAGAGCGTCAAGAGGAATTGAAGTCTGAAATTGAACAGAAAGGAAGATTAGTTGTAGATTGTCCAGTGGAGGCGCTGACAGGGGTGCTTAATCAGGAGGCAGAAGATCAATGTTTGGTTGAGACAGCCTGTGTGGAAGGCAAATGGAATTTAAAATTTCCTGTTACCGTGGACAATGCAGATAATCAGACATTTGAGATCAATCAGGAGGATAATGGAATTTTAGTAGAAAGAGCCACAATGACGAAAACAGGCTTGATTTTGGAAATGGATTATTCTACTTATGCAACAAGACCCCCTTACGATTTTGAGGATGGAGATATATGCTTTTGCGTTAGAGATACCGAGGGAAATTATCTTGGATATTTAGATACTAATTATAAGCAATTATTTAGACAAGATATTGAGGTGCTCTATGATGGGCAGAAGGATATTATTGTCGAGGCATTTACCGATACAGAAGAAAATCGTGGAGAAATGAATGTAAAAATTGCAGAGATACTAATTCACTTACCATAGAAGATATGCAAGGTTATCAGTAAGTGTTGACATGGACCAGGGCAGCAGTATTGCTGCCCTGGTTATTATAGTATCTTTATGTTGTTTTGGCAGTGTTGTGTCTGGGGTTATTTTCTGGTGGATGTCAGATAAATATAATGAGATTTTGGAGAATCTATTTAGGTGAGCGGGATACAGATTTTACTTGTTATGCTGTATTTTTTGACGGAGAGTCAGACAAGGAAATTCGCCGGATAAAATATTTTAATGGAGAGGAAGTGACGCCGACGGAAGAGGGGGAACTGATGTTTCCCTCTTCATTCATGCGTTCACGATTGAGAAATCAGTTTCCTTGAACCAAAAAGAATGTAGTATTAAGCAATTTTTTGTATTAAAATGGAGGCATGATTGACTGCTTGGTTGTCGATGCCTGTTCCAGCTAAATAATCTGTAGAGGAAGATTTGTTGCGCAGTGTGACAATTGAACCCGCTGCAATTGAAGTGATAAACATACCTGTTAATTGAATGCGTTCTGTGCTAGTAAACTCATTAGAGTAAGCCCCAAAAAATGATAATGGATTTTCTAGCCCATTGATGGCTACAGCATAAGCAATATTTAGTAATCCAGTGGCCGGACGAACCAATAAGGAATAATCTATTCGATAAACGCCGCCAGTGTTGACAATAATTTCCGCGGTATTTGGAGTAAATGAAAAATCTCCAGACTGAAATGCGAGAAGAAAATCGACAGCTCCCTCTGGGAGTACATCCTGAAATCCTCCATTCATGACAGCATTAAAATATACTGGTTCTCTTTCAGCGCCTATTGGCCCTTGCGGTCCCATAGGCCCTATTTCTCCCTGTGGCCCCATAGGCCCAGTTTCTCCCTGCGGCCCCATAGGTCCTCGTGGTCCCATAGGTCCGGTCTCTCCCTGTGGCCCCATAGGTCCGGTCTCTCCCTGTGGGCCAGCAGGACCACGACAGCAACAATTACAACATAATCTATTATGATTAGTATTCATACTATTTCCTCCTATCACAGTATTTCTATTTCATCTTATGCACGTTATCATGGTCGGTGCAGAGAAACGAAAGTGTGTTGCGTTTTAAAGGAAATGTTAGAGCAATGATTGTGTATAAAATTCCTTGACATGCAGTAAGCAGTTATGCTATTATATAGGATGCACTATTGTGGTGACGTGTACTTATTGCCAGGTAATAGATATCATTATAAAAACGAGAGGTGAAACGTCAATGGAGAAAAACAGAATACGTCCGATTAAAGCAGGAAAAAGCGTTCGTATGAGTTACTCGCGACAAAAGGAAGTATTGGAAATGCCGAACCTGATCGAGGTTCAGAAGAATTCTTACAACTGGTTTATCAGTGAAGGGTTGAAAGAAGTATTTGCCGATATTTCTCCAATCGCAGATTACAGCGGACAGTTAAGTTTGGAATTCGTTGGTTTTACATTGTGTGAGGATGATGTAAAATATTCAATTGCAGAATGTAAGGAACGAGATGCAACCTATGCCGCTCCTCTAAAAGTAAAAGTCAGATTTTACAACAAAGAGGCAGTTGAAGAGGTCAAAGATTATGAAATCTTCATGGGCGATTTACCACTTATGACAGAGACAGGAACCTTTGTCATCAACGGCGCTGAGCGTGTCATAGTCAGTCAGTTGGTGCGTTCTCCTGGTATCTATTATGGGATTGCACACGATAAAGTGGGTAAGACTTTGTATTCTTGCACGGTAATTCCGAACCGTGGCGCATGGCTGGAATATGAGACAGATTCCAATGATGTATTTTATGTGCGTGTAGATAGGACTAGAAAGGTTCCAGTTACGGTATTAGTTCGTGCACTTGGCATTGGTACCAACCAGGAGATTATTGATTTATTTGGAGAAGAACCCAAGATCATTGCAAGTTTTGGTAAGGATGTGGCTACCAATTATCAGGAAGGTTTGCTGGAGTTGTATAAGAAGATCCGTCCTGGCGAGCCGCTGACGGTTGAGAGTGCAGAAAGCCTGATCAATGCTATGTTCTTTGATCCCAGACGATATGATCTGGCAAAAGTGGGAAGATATAAATTTAACAAGAAGCTGGCCTTGAAGAACCGTATCAACGGACAGGTTCTCGCAGAGGATGTAGTGGATGCATCCACAGGTGAGATTATTGCAGAACAGGGAAGGACAGTAGACCGCGATCTTGCAGACGCTATTCAGAATGCAGCGGTTCCTTTTGTGTGGATTCAAGGGGAAGAACGCAATATTAAGGTCTTATCCAACTTGATGGTGGATGTGACAAATTATGTGGATATTGAGCAGGAAGAAGCAAGGAAGCTGGGGATTACAGAATTAGTGTATTATCCGGTTCTGGAAAAAATATTAGAAGAAAATGATAATTTAGAAGATTTAAAGGAAGCGCTTCACAGAAATGCAGCAGATTTAATTCCTAAGCATATTACAAGGGAAGATATCTTAGCTTCCATCAATTACAATATGCATTTAGAGTATGGTCTGGGAAATGATGATGATATTGACCATTTGGGCAACCGCCGAATTCGTGCGGTGGGAGAACTTTTGCAGAATCAGTACCGCATCGGACTTTCCAGAATGGAGCGTGTGGTTCGTGAGAGAATGACAACACAGGATTTGCAGGGTATTTCTCCACAGAGCCTCATTAATATCAAGCCTGTAACGGCTGCTGTGAAGGAATTTTTTGGTTCCTCTCAGTTGTCTCAGTTTATGGACCAGAATAATCCGCTTGGTGAGTTGACACATAAGAGACGTTTATCCGCACTGGGACCAGGCGGTCTGTCCAGAGATCGTGCCGGATTTGAGGTGCGTGATGTGCACTATTCCCATTATGGTAGAATGTGTCCGATTGAGACTCCTGAAGGTCCAAATATCGGTTTGATTAACTCTTTGGCTACGTATGCAAGGATTAATGAATATGGATTTGTGGAAGCTCCTTATCGTAAGATTGATAAGTCAGATCCCAAAAATCCAAGAGTAACAGATGAAGTTGTTTATATGACAGCGGATGAAGAAGATAATTACCATGTAGCACAGGCGAATGAGGCGTTGGACGCAGAAGGTCATTTTGTGAGAAATTCGGTGTCTGGTCGTTATCGTGAAGAGACACAGGAATATGAGAAGGCGATGTTTGACTATATGGATGTGTCTCCAAAGATGGTATTTTCTGTGGCTACAGCATTAATTCCGTTCTTGGAAAATGATGATGCGAATCGTGCGCTGATGGGTTCTAATATGCAGCGTCAGGCAGTGCCGCTGTTGACCACAGAGGCTCCGGCCGTGGGAACCGGTATGGAGACCAAGGCTGCGGTGGACTCTGGTGTATGTGTGGTAGCAAAGCGTTCTGGTGTGGTAGAGCGTTCCATTTCCAATGAAATTACGATTAAGACCGAAGATGGAAGACGTGATGTCTATAAATTGACAAAATTTTCTAGGAGTAACCAGTCTAACTGCTATAACCAGAGGCCAATGGTATTTAAAGGCGATAAGGTAAAACAGGGACAGGTGATTGCAGACGGGCCTTCCACCTCTAAGGGAGAGCTTGCGCTGGGTAAGAATCCGCTGATTGGATTTATGACCTGGGAAGGTTATAACTATGAAGATGCTGTTCTCCTCAGTGAGCGATTGGTGCAGGAGGATGTATATACTTCTGTTCATATAGAAGAATACGAAGCGGAAGCGCGTGATACCAAGCTGGGACCGGAGGAGATTACAAGAGATGTTCCCGGTGTCGGAGATGACGCTCTTAAAGATTTGGATGAGCGTGGTATTATTCGTATCGGAGCAGAAGTGCGTGCCGGAGATATTCTGGTGGGTAAGGTGACGCCGAAAGGAGAGACAGAGCTTACCGCAGAAGAACGGCTTTTACGTGCGATTTTTGGTGAGAAAGCAAGGGAAGTAAGAGATACTTCCTTAAAGGTTCCACATGGTGAGTATGGCATTGTAGTGGATGCCAAGGTATTTACCAGGGATAATGGCGACGAGCTGTCTCCAGGTGTGAATCAAGCGGTGCGTATTTACATTGCGCAGAAACGTAAGATTTCGGTTGGAGATAAGATGGCTGGACGTCATGGAAATAAGGGTGTGGTTTCTCGTGTGTTGCCAGTGGAGGATATGCCGTTTTTGCCCAATGGACGCCCATTGGATATTGTGCTTAATCCGTTGGGTGTGCCGTCTCGTATGAATATCGGGCAGGTCTTGGAGATCCATTTGAGCTTGGCAGCAAAAGCGCTGGGATTTAATATAGCCACGCCAGTTTTCGACGGAGCAGACGAGAATGATATCATGGACACTCTGGATTTGGCAAATGATTATGTCAATTGTTCTTGGGAAGAATTTGAAGCAAAGTACAAGGAGGAGCTGCTTCCAGAAGTGCTGGAATATCTCTATGAAAACCGTGATCACAGAGAAGTCTGGAAAGGTGTTCCTCTGTCAAGAGATGGTAAGGTGAGACTGCGCGACGGCCGGACTGGAGAATACTTTGACAGTCCAGTAACAATTGGCCACATGCATTATCTGAAGCTGCATCACTTGGTAGATGACAAGATTCATGCGCGTTCCACGGGTCCTTATTCACTGGTTACACAGCAGCCGTTGGGTGGTAAGGCACAGTTTGGTGGACAGCGTTTTGGAGAGATGGAAGTTTGGGCGCTGGAAGCATATGGTGCGTCTTATACTTTGCAGGAGATTTTGACAGTGAAGTCCGATGATGTCATTGGACGTGTGAAGACATATGAAGCCATCATTAAAGGCGATAATATTCCAAAGCCAGGAATCCCAGAATCCTTTAAGGTACTCTTAAAAGAACTTCAGTCATTGGGACTGGATGTCAAGGTTTTGGATGAAAACAGGGAAGAAATTGAGTTGATGGAAACCAGCGAGTACGGCAATACAGATTTGAATTCCATTATTGCAGGAGACCGCAATTTTGCCTTTGAGGAGGAAGAATCTTTTGGTGAGATGGGCTTTAGCAAGCAGGAGTTTAATGAGGAAAGCGAAGAGCTGATTGATATCGAAGATGATGAAGAAGAAGCATTAGAATTAGAGGACGATTTCGCCGACTTCGAGGATGTTCTCCAATAAGAATGGAAGAAGGGAGAGTCACAATGCCAGAAACAATGAATAAAGAAAATTACCAGCCGATTACCTTTGATGCGATAAAGATTGGTTTGGCGTCCCCGGAAAAAATCCGGGAATGGTCCAGAGGAGAGGTAAAAAAGCCGGAAACCATCAATTACAGAACTCTGAAGCCGGAGAAAGACGGTCTGTTTTGTGAGAAGATTTTTGGGCCGAGTAAGGATTGGGAATGCCACTGTGGTAAGTATAAGAAGATTCGTTACAAAGGTGTTGTCTGTGACCGCTGCGGGGTAGAGATTACCAAAGCGAGTGTGCGCAGAGAGCGGATGGGTCATATTGAGCTTGCAGCTCCAGTATCCCATATCTGGTATTTTAAGGGGATTCCCAGCCGTATGGGATTGATCTTAGATCTTTCACCCAGGACGTTGGAGAAGGTACTGTATTTTGCCTCCTATATTGTATTGGATAAAGGAAACAGTGATCTGCAGTACAAACAAGTGTTGTCTGAGACAGAATATCAGGAAGCGAGAGAAAAATTCGGCAGTGATTTCCGCGTGGGAATGGGCGCTGAATCAATCAAAGAATTGCTTGAAGCAATCGATCTGGAAAAAGATGCTTTGGAGTTAAAGACAGCGCTTAGGGATGCCACAGGACAGAAACGGGCCAGGATTATCAAACGTCTGGAAGTGGTAGAAGCTTTTCGTGGTTCAGGGAATAAGCCGGAATGGATGATTATGGATGTAATTCCAGTCATTCCTCCTGATCTGCGTCCAATGGTACAGTTGGATGGCGGACGTTTTGCAACTTCTGACCTCAACGATTTGTATCGCCGGATTATCAACCGCAACAATCGTCTGCGCAGACTGCTTGAGCTGGGTGCGCCGGATATTATTGTCAGAAATGAGAAGAGAATGCTGCAGGAAGCAGTGGATGCCCTGATTGATAACGGTCGTCGGGGACGTCCAGTAACAGGGCCAGGAAATCGTGCCCTGAAATCGTTATCTGATATGTTAAAGGGTAAATCAGGGCGCTTCCGTCAGAATCTGCTTGGTAAACGTGTGGATTACTCTGGACGTTCCGTTATCGTGGTAGGGCCGGAGTTAAAGATCTATCAGTGCGGTCTGCCCAAGGAAATGGCGATTGAATTGTTTAAGCCATTTGTTATGAAAGAGCTGGTCTGCAATGGCACAGCACACAACATTAAGAGTGCCAAGAAAATGGTGGAACGTCTGCAGTCTGAGGTATGGGACGTTCTGGAAGAGGTAATCAAAGAGCATCCAGTAATGCTGAACCGTGCTCCCACATTGCATAGATTAGGTATTCAGGCATTTGAGCCGATTTTGGTTGAAGGTAAAGCGATTAAGCTGCATCCGTTGGTATGTACCGCATTTAACGCCGATTTTGACGGCGACCAGATGGCAGTACATCTGCCGTTGTCGGTGGAAGCACAGTCTGAGTGCAGATTTTTGCTGCTGTCCCCAAATAATCTGTTGAAGCCTTCCGATGGAGGACCGGTTGCAGTTCCCTCTCAGGACATGGTGCTGGGCATTTATTATCTAACCCAGGAGAGGCCAGGTGCTTTGGGAGAGGGCAAATTCTTTAAGAATGTGAATGAGGCAATTCTTGCTTATGAGAATGAAGCGCTGACATTACATTCTCGGATTACTGCACGTATGACGCGTACTATGCCAAATGGGGAAGTTGTCACAGGAAATGTGGAATCTACTCTGGGACGTTTTATTTTTAATGAAATTTTGCCGCAGGATTTGGGCTTTGTGGACAGGAGCAAGCCGGAAGATCAGTTAAAACTGGAAGTTGATTTCCATGTAGGCAAAAAGGGATTAAAACAGATCTTGGAGAAGGTAATCAATATTCACGGTGCGACTAAGACGGCAGAGGTATTGGACGATATCAAGTCTATGGGCTATAAATATTCTACCCGTGCGGCAATGACAGTATCTATTTCTGATATGACAGTGCCCGCAAAGAAACCAGAGCTGATTAAACATGCCCAAGATACTGTGGATAAGATTACTAGAAATTATAAACGTGGTTTGATCACTGAGGAAGAACGTTATAAAGAAGTTGTTGAGACTTGGAAAGAAACAGATGATATCTTGACACACGAGCTTCTCAGTGGTTTGGATAAATACAATAACATTTATATGATGGCGGATTCTGGAGCCCGTGGTTCTGATAAGCAGATTAAGCAGCTTGCTGGAATGCGCGGATTGATGGCAGATACAACAGGGCGTACCATTGAGTTGCCGATTAAGTCTAATTTCCGTGAGGGATTGGATGTATTGGAATACTTTATGTCAGCGCATGGTGCGCGTAAAGGTCTTTCAGATACGGCGCTTCGTACGGCGGACTCTGGATATCTGACAAGACGTCTTGTAGATGTCTCCCAGGAATTGATTATTCGTGATATTGACTGCTGTGAAGGCAAGCCAGCTCCTGGAATGTATGTAAAGGCATTTATGGATGGCAAGGAAGAGATCGAGAGCCTGGAAGAGAGAATTACTGGAAGGTTTTCCTGTGATACGATCTGTGATGCTGAAGGAAATGTTCTGGTTAAGGCCAATCATATGATTACACCAAAGCGTGCAGCACTGGTTATGAGTAAAGGCGTCAATGAAAAGGGAGAGCCGCTTACCAAAGTGAAAATTCGTACCGTATTGACCTGTCGTTCTCACAATGGAATTTGTGCGAAATGTTATGGTGCAAATATGGCAACCGGCCAGGCCGTGCAGGTTGGTGAATCAGTAGGTATTATTGCGGCGCAGTCGATTGGTGAGCCAGGTACACAGCTTACTATGCGTACTTTCCATACAGGCGGCGTTGCTGGAAACGATATTACACAAGGTCTTCCCCGTGTGGAAGAGTTGTTTGAGGCACGTAAGCCAAAAGGATTGGCGATTATCACGGAATTTGCAGGTGTGGCGACTATCAAGGACACCAAGAAAAAACGTGAGATTATCGTTACAAATGATGAGACAGGAGAGACCAAGGCTTACTTGATTCCCTACGGATCTCGGATTAAGATTATGGACGGCGCTGTCTTGGAGGCCGGCGACGAGCTGACAGAGGGAAGTGTGAATCCGCATGATATTCTCAAGATCAAGGGTGTGCGCGCAGTACAGGATTATATGATTCAGGAAGTACAGCGTGTGTATCGTCTGCAGGGTGTGGAGATCAATGATAAGCATATTGAGGTGATTGTACGCCAGATGCTTAAGAAGATCCGCATTGAGAATAACGGGGATTCTGAATTCCTGCCAGGTACATTGGTGGATATCTTGGAATATGAAGATACCAATGAGAGGCTTGAAGAAGAGGGCAAAGAACCAGCAGAAGGAAAACAGGTCATGCTGGGAATTACCAAAGCCTCACTTGCTACCAATTCCTTCTTGTCTGCGGCATCTTTCCAGGAGACCACAAAGGTGCTGACAGAAGCAGCGATCAAAGGCAAGGTTGATCCGCTGATTGGTTTGAAGGAAAATGTGCTGATTGGTAAACTTATTCCTGCTGGAACTGGCATGAAGCGTTATAATAGTATTAAGTTGTCCACAGATGTGGGTAGTATGGATGATATCTATTTTGACGAGGAAATGTTGGACTTTAGTTATCAGCCGGAAGAGGAAGGCGAAGATTTGCAGAAAGTTGATGAACTGAAATTAGAGCCAGAAGAGGAATTAGTAATGGAATAGAATAAATGCAAGAACATTGATAGCGTTCTTGCTAAGGGGATCAGTTCAGCTCTGCCGACAAAAACAAATCCGTACCATTTGCAGAAGAAGAGGGATTCCCCGATGAGATAAAAAAGTTTCATACCTGATTGGGTATGGAACTTTTTTATCTCATCGGGGAAGGTTGCTGCAGGATTGCTAAGCGTTGATATTTTGATTTTAAAGTCAGTAAAATTTCAAAAAGGCCTTGACAGACCAATGTTATCCTTATATAATGATTTAGCGTGCATACTAAGATGCACTTATAATTTTACAGGAGGTGAAAAGAATGCCAACATTTAACCAGTTAGTAAGAAAAGGAAGACAGACATCTGAGAAAAAGTCTACAGCGCCGGCTCTGCAGAAAGGCTATAATTCACTGAGAAAGCGCCCAACAGATACTTCTTCTCCTCAGAAGAGAGGTGTTTGTACCGCAGTTAAGACTGCAACTCCTAAAAAACCTAACTCTGCTCTTCGTAAGATCGCCAGAGTACGTCTCTCTAACGGAATTGAAGTGACAAGCTATATTCCAGGAGAAGGCCATAATTTACAGGAACATAGCGTTGTTCTGATTCGTGGCGGAAGAGTAAAAGACTTACCAGGTACCAGATACCATATTATCCGTGGAACCTTAGATACTGCAGGTGTTGCAAACAGACGCCAGGCACGTTCCAAGTATGGTGCAAAGAGACCAAAAGACGCTAAGAAATAATTTTTAGCGAACCAATAGTATCACAGTCAGTGTAGAATTTTATTGAGCAAACGCACAATAGTATTCTTTGCTATAGGTTTAGTGTTGGAAAGCGCCAGAGGCGTACATTCTTTTTAATAGTTGATAGAAGATTTCCGCACGAATACACAGATAGTAAGTTGGAGACATAACCGCAGCGGCCAATACCGTGAAGGGAGTGTAGCCCGGTTGCATTGTAATGTGACTGACACATGTGAGTACCGTTGAATTAATCGATTGAAATCAAAAAGGAATGATTAAGGAGGGAAGCAACGTGCCACGTAAAGGACATACTCAGAAGAGAGATGTATTAGCAGATCCATTATACAATAATAAAGTGGTAACAAAACTTATCAACAATATTATGTTGGATGGTAAGAAAGGTATTGCTCAGAAAATTGTATATGGGGCATTTGAAAGAGTTGCAGAAAAGACAGATAAGCCTGCGATTGAAGTATTCGATGAGGCTATGAATAATATTATGCCAGTATTAGAGGTAAAGGCAAGACGTATCGGTGGTGCAACATACCAGGTACCAATTGAGGTAAGACCAGACAGACGTCAGGCTTTGGCACTTCGCTGGCTGACTCAGTTCTCCCGCAAGAGAGGCGAGAAGACCATGCAGGAGAGATTGGCCAATGAGATCATGGATGCGGCAAACAATACTGGCGCATCGGTGAAGAAAAAAGAAGATATGCACAAAATGGCAGAAGCAAACAAAGCTTTCGCGCACTATCGTTTCTAGTTCTTGAAATGAGTTAATGTGTGAAAGCATATATGTCCACAATTTCGTAAGAAAGAAGATTGCCTTGCGGCGATTCGAAATTGGGACTGCACTCGCTTTAGAACTCGTGCGATGCACAGGGATTGTGAGAGATTGCTATTGCTGTAAGAATTTTAGGAGGAAAGAACCTTGGCTGGAAGAGAATATCCATTAGAGAGAACCAGAAACATTGGTATTATGGCTCATATCGATGCTGGTAAGACAACATTGACCGAGCGTATTCTTTACTATACCGGTGTTAATTATAAGATTGGTGATACTCACGAAGGTACTGCTACTATGGACTGGATGGAGCAGGAACAGGAACGAGGAATCACAATTACTTCAGCCGCTACAACCTGTCACTGGACAGAACAGGAAAATTGTAAGCCTAAGGCGGGTGCTTTGGAGCATCGTATCAATATTATTGATACTCCGGGACACGTTGACTTTACGGTTGAGGTTGAACGTTCACTCCGTGTATTAGACGGCGCAGTCGGCGTCTTCTGTGCAAAAGGCGGAGTAGAGCCTCAGTCTGAAAATGTATGGCGTCAGGCTGACACCTATGATGTACCGAGAATGGCATTTATCAATAAGATGGACATCCTTGGCGCAAACTTCTATGGAGCTGTAGATCAGATTAAGACTCGTTTGGGTAAAAATGCGATTGTTCTGCAGCTGCCGATTGGTAAAGAAGATGATTTTAGGGGAATTATCGATTTGTTGGAAATGAAAGCTTACATCTATAATGATGATAAGGGTGATGACATTTCCATCACTGATATCCCAGATGATATGAAGGATGATGCAGAACTTTATCGTTCTGAATTGGTTGAGAAAATTTGTGAATTAGACGATGATCTGATGATGGATTATCTGGAAGAGAAAGAGCCGTCTGTGGAAGCATTAAAAGCAGCGTTGAGAAAAGGAACCTGTGAATGTACAGCCGTTCCAGTATGCTGCGGTTCTGCATACCGAAATAAAGGCGTTCAGAAATTATTGGATGCGATTCTGGATTATATGCCAGCTCCTACTGACATCCCAGCAATCAAGGGTGTTGATATGGACGGCAATGAGACAGAGAGACATTCTTCTGATGAAGAGCCTTTCTCTGCATTGGCATTTAAGATTATGACAGACCCATTTGTTGGAAAACTGGCCTTTTTCCGTGTGTACTCTGGTACCATGAATTCTGGTTCCTATGTGCTCAATGCGACAAAGGGCAAGAAAGAGCGTGTAGGACGTATTCTGCAGATGCATGCAAACAAGAGAGCAGAGCTTGACAAAGTTTATTCTGGTGATATTGCAGCGGCAGTTGGATTTAAATTTACTACCACTGGAGATACCATCTGTGATGATCAGCATCCAGTAATTCTGGAGTCTATGGAATTCCCAGAGCCTGTTATTGAGCTTGCGATTGAGCCTAAGACAAAGGCTGGACAGGGCAAGATGGGTGAGGCGCTTGCAAAACTTGCAGAAGAAGATCCGACATTCCGCGCACACACCAACAAAGAAACTGGACAGACGATTATTGCTGGTATGGGTGAGCTGCATCTGGAGATTATTGTTGACCGTCTTCTGCGCGAATTTAAGGTGGAGGCAAATGTCGGCGCTCCGCAGGTTGCTTATAAAGAGACATTTACCAAACCGATTGACCAGGAATACAAATATGCAAAACAGTCCGGTGGTCGTGGACAGTATGGTCACTGTAAGGTACGTTTTGAGCCGATGGATGCCAACGGAGAAGAATTGTTTAAATTCGATTCCCAGGTTGTCGGAGGTGCAATCCCCAAGGAATATATTCCAGCAGTTGGAGAAGGTATCGAGGAAGCAACCAAGGCTGGTATTCTTGCAGGATTCCCAGTTGTCGGCGTACACGCTACTGTATATGACGGTTCTTACCATGAAGTGGATTCTTCTGAAATGGCATTCCACATTGCTGGTTCTATGGCATTTAAAGAGGCGATGAAGAAGGCTACTCCAGTATTGTTAGAGCCAATCATGAAGGTGGAAGTAACTATGCCTGAGGAATACATGGGAGATGTAATCGGTGACATCAATTCCCGTCGTGGACGTATCGAAGGTATGGATGATCTTGGCGGTGGTAAGATTGTACGTGCATTTGTACCATTAGCAGAGATGTTTGGCTATTCCACTGATCTTCGTTCTAGAACTCAGGGACGCGGAAATTATTCCATGTTCTTTGAAAAATATGAGCAGGTACCAAAATCTGTACAGGAAAAAGTTATTTCTGCAAAAGAATAGGAAAGTGAAGAAAACACTTGAAAATCCAATGATTATCTAATATAATCATAAATAGCTTATTTCATGAGACAGCCCACGAAGGGCAGAAAATTAAGGAGGACGTTATAAAATGGCTAAAGCTAAGTTTGAGAGAACAAAACCACATTGTAATATTGGAACCATTGGTCACGTTGACCACGGTAAAACAACTTTAACAGCAGCTATTACAAAGGTGTTATCTGAAAGAGTTGCTGGAAATGAAGCTACTGATTTTGAGAACATCGACAAAGCGCCAGAAGAGAGAGAAAGAGGTATCACTATCTCTACAGCACACGTTGAGTATGAGACAGACAACAGACATTATGCACACGTTGACTGCCCAGGCCATGCTGACTATGTAAAGAACATGATCACAGGTGCTGCACAGATGGACGGAGCTATCTTAGTAGTTGCTGCAACTGACGGTGTTATGGCTCAGACAAAAGAGCACATCCTGTTATCTCGTCAGGTAGGCGTTCCTTATATCGTTGTATTTATGAACAAATGTGATATGGTTGACGATGAGGAATTGCTTGAATTAGTAGAGATGGAGATCACTGAGATCCTGGAAGAGTATGAATTTACAGATTGCCCAATCATCAAAGGTTCCGCTCTGAAAGCTTTGGAAGATCCAAGTGGAGAATGGGGCGACAAGATTATGGAATTGATGGCATCCGTAGACGAGCATATTCCAGATCCTCAGCGTGCAACTGATCAGCCATTCCTGATGCCTATCGAGGATATCTTCACCATTACTGGACGTGGAACAGTTGCTACTGGTAGAGTAGAGCGTGGTGTTCTGCATGTAAATGAAGAAGTTGAGATCGTTGGTATCAAAGAAGAGACCAAGAAAACAGTTGTAACTGGTATCGAGATGTTCCGTAAGCTGTTAGACGAGGCTCAGGCTGGTGATAACATCGGTGCATTGCTGCGTGGTATCCAGAGAACTGAAATCGAAAGAGGACAGGTTTTGGCTAAACCAGGTACTGTTACCTGCCATACCAAATTTACCGCTCAGGTTTACGTTTTGACAAAAGATGAAGGTGGACGTCATACTCCGTTCTTCAACAACTACAGACCTCAGTTCTATTTCAGAACAACAGACGTAACTGGTGTCTGCAACTTGCCAGATGGTACAGAAATGTGTATGCCTGGTGATAACGTAGAGATGAGTATTGAATTAATTCATCCAATCGCTATGGAGCAGGGTCTTACATTTGCTATCCGTGAAGGTGGTAGAACTGTTGGTTCCGGTCGTGTTGCTAGCATTATCGAGTAATTATAATTTATTCAGTAAATTCAAGGCTTTCGGAGATTTCTCCGAAAGCCTTTTTACGTTGCAGAACAATTCTAAAATGCTATGTGGTTCTAATATGGTTCTAAAAGATAATTTTTTTCTGTTTAATATGATAATATTAAAAAAGTACGTAATAGGTATATGGCAGAAAAATGATAGAAATATGGCAGAAACAAGACAGAAACATGATAGTGAAAATTAAGCATTAGGTGATATATACTTATATCGTTACCACCCGGATATTGGTAATAGGAAGGGGGCTTAGTTATGGAATCTTTTGTTTCATTATTGATTGCTGTCATAGCAGGTGTTATTATTCATGTTATCTGTAAATGGTTAGATGAAAATTGCAACAAGTGATCAGCCTAGTTTAGCGTAACTATAAAACGCAAAAAAAACCCAGAGAGTTGCCCCTCTCTGGGTTTTCGCTTTGGCTTAGTGTAGAACTATTTGTTTCATCTCTGCCACTATGCATACTATAACATACGCTATTGGCAAGTTCAAGTATAACCAAATAAAGATTAAGCTATTCCCTAATCTGTTAATAGTTCTCTACTGGAATATTAAATGAGTTCATCAGACTATCTATCCATATATTATATTCATCATTATCAATTTTTTCACTCTCTAATTCTTTGTTCAATTCATTCCAACGAGATACAAGAGATGCAATCTGTGGACTTTCTATGCTAATGGATGCAACTAAGCGCCTAGTCGCTGTGTTGACAGAGGTGGAGCATTCTACAGGAATACCTGCTCTTATCAATTCCATTATTACCTTTAAAATATCTGAATATGTGTTAATGCTCAATTCTTCGCTAGGCTTGATTGTATATCCAAAAAACAAATCTTCTTTGATGCCTATAATGGAACAAAACTTTTGTATTACTTCCATAGGCGGTTCACTATACCCATTTTCATAATTAGAATAGGTCGGAACAGATAACTCTAACTTAGCAGCCATTTCTTTTTGGGACATATCAGCTCCCATACGAAAAGATTTCAAACGTTTGTCTACATGTAAATAATGCGCTATTCGCATATTCTCACCTCACATTGGATTTTTAATCATTATATCACATTTTCAATAATAATAAATAGAAATATTCAAATTTTAATATTTTTGCTTGACATATCTAAAAACAAATATTATGATGAAAATACAAGAAATTAAATATTTCTATTAAAATTCAAATTTTAAGGAGGACTATATGAAATCAAATTACTTAATGGATGCGGAAGATGTGGCTAATGAGTTAGGAATTTCTAAAGGACACGCTTATAAGGTCATTCGTCAACTTAACGAGGAATTGGAGAAATCCGGCTTTATTATTGTGGCAGGGAAAGTTCCAAGAGCGTTTTGGGAAAAGAAGTTCTACGGTTATCAAACGATGCAGACAGCATAAGGAGGGAAAACAGATGCCGGCATATAAGGATGAAAAAAGGAATACTTGGCTAAGCCTGTTCTATTATGAGGATTGGCAGGGTAACAAGAAGAAAAAGCAAAAACGTGGGTTTAAAACAAAGAAAGAAGCATTGGAGTGGGAAAATAATTTCAAATTATCCGCTAATGCCAATATGGATATGGCATTGGGAGCGTTTGTTGACATTTATTTTCGGGATAAGGAAGGCGAGCTGAAAGAACGTTCAATCAAGAATAAAAGATACATGATAGAAGCTCATATTCTTCCGTATTTTGAAAATAAGAAAATGAATGAGATTACTCCGTCAGATATTATCCAGTGGCAGAACACAATGAGGGAAAAAGGGTATGCGCAGACCTATCTTCGCATGGTGCAAAATCAGATCACTGCATTATTCACTCATGCAAGCAGTATTTACAATTTGTCGAACAATCCATGCAAGAGAGTGAAAAAGATGGGAAAGCCGGATGCGGATAAGTTAGACTTTTGGACGAAAGAGGAATACGACAAGTTTATCAGTACGATTGAGGTTGGGAGCCGCTATTATGTGATTTTTGAAATTCTGTTCTGGACGGGAATTAGGGAAGGAGAACTACTTGCCTTGACAAAATCAGATGTAGATTTTCAGAACAACCGTATGAGCATCACGAAGACTTATTATCGGACGGAAAGGAGAGATGTGATTACCGCCCCTAAAACGGAACAATCTGTGCGAGTAATCGAGTTGCCAGAATTCTTGACACAGGAAATAAAAGAATATGTGGATAAGTTATATGAGCTGCCGGATAATGAGCGTATTTTCCCTATTGTTGCAGAAGCATTACAGCATAAATTGAAGCGGCAAGCGGAAAAGGCAGGAGTGAAAAAGATACGTGTCCATGATATTCGCCACAGCAGCGTAGCGTATCTCATCAATCAAGGCGTACAACCGTTGATTATTAAAGAGCGGTTAGGGCATAAGGATATAAAAATCACATTGAACACGTATGGGCATTTGTATCCTAACCAACAAAGGCAAGTGGCGGATATGTTGAACCAACAAAAAATAAGCCCTAACAGCGGCAACTGTCAGGACTTATGATAACTGGAAAACCTCTGTTATCAGTAATCACAATACAAGTATAGCAGAGGTTTCTTCCAACGACAATGATTTTTTGAAAATGGAGGGCATGATGGAAGAAACAAAAAATGGGTTACAGATGATAAAAATGTCGGAGATACAGTCGCAGGAAGTTTCTTGGTTGTGGTATCCGTTTATCCCCTATGGAAAGCTGACAATCATTCAAGGCGATCCGGGCGATGGAAAAACAACGCTTGTGCTGAATATAGCGGCATGGCTATCAAAGGGAGAGGGATTAGACAGTGAGATGAAATTGTCTGAGCCAGTGAATGTAATTTATCAGAGTGCGGAAGATGGTTTGGCAGATACAGTTAAACCAAGATTGGAGCTGGCAGGAGCAGACTGTGAGAGGATATTGGTTATTGATGAAAAGGAAAAATCTTTATCTATGGTTGATGAACGATTGGAAAAGGCGATTGTGCAGACGAAAGCAAGAATGTTAATTTTAGATCCGATACAGGCATATCTTGGCGGTGGTATGGATATGAACAGAGCAAATGAAGCAAGGGATATGACGAAAAAATTAGGAGCATTGGCAGAAAAATATAAGTGTGCAATCGTTCTTATCGGTCATATGAACAAAGCAGCAGGAAATAAAGCGGCGTATCGGGGCATGGGTTCGATTGATTTCTTTGCAGTTGCAAGGAGTGTATTGTTAGTCGGGAGGGTGGAAGGTGAGCCGAATATTAGGGCGGTTATTCAGATTAAGAACAATTTGGCGGCATTTGGGCATCCGAAAGCCTTTCAACTATCAGAGGACTGATTTTCTTGGATCGGAGATTATGAGATTACCGCTGATGAAGTGTTGGGAGGAATTGCTCCTAAAGCAAATAAATTGGAACAAGCGAAGCGGTTGCTTAGGGAACTGGCTTTGACCTCTGACGCAGTTCAGAGTAATGAGATATTTGATATGGCGGATGAGCAGGGAATTTCAAAGAGGACACTGGAAAATGCAAAAAGAGAGCTTGGCATTCGGGCGAAGAAGATAAACAGTTTCTGGTATTGGGAATTGGACAAGGTCAAGACGGAATAAAAGGAAGAACGCAACAATGCAGTCTATAAAGATTTTGCGGAGATGAATATTGCAAGGTTGCAAAATATATAGACTTTGCATTGTTGCGGACTTGATTGGGATGCGCTCTCGCATGGATGGAATGAGTAGATGAACATGCGAAGCTATTTGCCAGCGTAAGCGTGGCAATGCCCCCGGCAGGGCGCAAAGGCACTTTTGATAGAGCGTAGCCTGTCGAAAGTGCTTTTGCGTTACTTTCGCAGAAAGTAACAAAGGCTGTGCCTATCGGCACAAATATAACAGATAAGAATAGAGAAGATAGGAAGGTGTGAGATTATTGGAGAGGACAATTAGCGGCATGATGGGAAAAGGTTCTGTCAGTCATAATACGAGAACTTTCAGTGCGAAGAATGTGGATAAGGAGCGAACCAAATATAATGTGGAGTTCTGTCATTTGGATATTAAAAAGATATATCACGAATTATTTGATGATGCGTTGGAGCGTTACAATGCAAAGCAGAAACGGAGTGACCGGAAAATTGACAATTATTATGAGAAGATAAGGCAGAGCAAGCAGGAGAAGTTATTTCATGAAGTTATTCTTCAGATTGGAAATAAAGATGATACGAATGCGAAAAGCGAAGAAGGGCAGCTTGCAAAGGAAATATTGATAGAGTTTATGGAAGATTTTCAGAAAAGAAATCCTAATCTTTATGTATTTTCGGCGCATCTGCATATGGACGAGGAAACACCACACGTTCATATTGATTTTGTTCCTTTTATCCGTAACAGCAAGAGGGGACTTGATACGAGAGTTTCGCTGAAAGGCGCACTGTCAGAACAGGGATTTAAAGGCGGCACAAGAAGCGCAACGGAGTGGAATCAATGGATAGAATCTGAAAAGCAGGAACTTTCAAAAGTTGCTGAAAGATATGGGGTACGGTGGAAACAGTTGGGAACACACAATAAGCATCTGTCTGTCTTGGATTTTGAGAAACAGGAGAGGGCAAAAGAAGTCGAACAATTGGAAAAAGCAGTATCCAGTAATAAAGCGGAACTATCCCACATTATTTATCAGCAAGTTTTGGCTGAAAATGAAATGGAGAAGATAAAGCTGGAAAATGAAGCAGTCAGGCAGGAAACAACGGAACTTTCCGTAGCCAATAATTTATTAAGGGAACAGACGGATGGATTGATAGAGGACAGAGAAAAGCTGATGTCTGATAATAAAGCGTTGGAACAGCGGCAGAAAAAGCTACAGCAGGATATTGAGAAAATGGCTGATTCTAAAGCGGCATTGGAACGCAATATACATGCCTATGATGAAGATGCAAAATGGCAGTTGCCGGAGCCGATTGCTTTAATGAGTGCAAAGGCTTATCGGGAAAAGAACGCTATGCCGCTTGTGGAAAGGCTGAAAGAAGTTGTAAAAAGCCTTACGATAAAATGTGTCAACCTCATGGATCAGATAAAGCAGTTAAAAGCAAAGGTCACGAAACAGGCAGAGGATATTGACTTCTATAAAAGTAAGGTACATCAGCAGTATGTAAAATTAGAACAGTTGCAGAAAAAAGCGGATGATTTTGAGCGTGTGAAACAATATGTCGGGGTAGACAAAATTGATATTATTGTGACAAATGCAAGGGAATTGGAACGAATCGCACAGAGTGAAAAACAGCAGAACAGAGCGTATGGAATGGGCAGATAAGAAAGGACGGATTGATATAATGGATAATGGAAATTGGAGCGAACAGTATTCTATGGAAAATATTATAGGTTGTGAATACAACATGGATAACGGTTATGTGGAAGTTTATTATTCTGACGGCAATATTTTGCAGTTGAAATGTGAAGAAATAGAAGCTAATCTGCACACTACAGAACAATCGCTTGCGAAGCTGCATAAGTTGTTGGATGATAAGCCGATTGAGTATGTTGCAATGGCATTGTCGGGAGAGCTGCAAGCCTATTGTGATATAGAGGAGGATATGGTAAAAGGGATGTTTGGCACAATTGTTCAAGGATATTTGAAGCAGGGATACAGTAAAACTATGGCAGAAGCGTTGGCAAGAGAATTTTTTAGATATGAAAGTTGAGGGATAATGTGACAGATACAGAGAAAAAAGTAATGGTGAGGCTATGCACGAAGATTTTGGCAGAAACAGAACTTTACGAAATGGATATGGAAGTAAGGAATTTAGTGGATTGGGTATGCGTTTTGGAGCAGATGAAAGAGAATAACAATAAAATCCGCAGCCTGACAGGGGAATATAAGCAGATAGAGTCGGAATGTCGGGAGGGCATCGGGGAAAAGCTAGAACGTATGAAAAAACTGTGTGAGGAGCGTAACAGTTTGTATGAAAAGCAGAATGATTTGAAAGGGCAGAGGGAGAAGCTGGAACGGAGTTTTGCAAGATAGGGTAAGAAGGTGCGGCGATTGTCGTGCCTTTTTAAAATATAATGGAAATATTATTGGTAAAATGGTAAAATATAGGAGTTGATACAAGAAGAGTTTAATGGAGAATCGTGAAATGGAAAAATATAAAGAACCGCAAGTTTATGTAATAAATAATTCTGAGATTGCTGAAAAATTGCATGAAAAATATTTTGTAGAGGAAGGAAATCTTGGAATAACCAAGCAAATAGAATATGAGCAGTATGAAAACCATAAATATGTCAATTTAGAGTATGATCTTATTGGAAATCTGCATGAGTATAAAGTCGTAATTATAGATTTGCAAAATAAATCGGAAGCTAAAGTATGCAGGGAGAGTGATCTCCCTGACGGAATGCCATATTTATTTCAAGTTGATTATCCGATGAAGCAATTTGATCCTGCACCGTTTGTAATGAATCAAATTCCGAGAGGAACGGCTCATGAGGGAATGAGAATCATATTTTCTGATAAGGATTATGCAGAACATTACAAAATAGTTCAGATAGAGGAACAGAATCGAGTAGGGTATCCGGACGAATTTGAAGAAAGGGTTTATAATACGATTGGCGCAGGGGTTAAGAATAAAATCGGAAAGAAAACAAAAGCTGGTCAATATGTGTTAGCTCAAACAATTGCTAAATATGTTAGCGGATATAATGTTATTTTTTATTTGCCGACAGTATTTGATTCATCGAAAAACGAATCGGTTACGGATGGAAATTATATTCCATTGCTATTCAATCAAGACGATGAGGTGATTTCATATATAGGATATGATAAAGAAAATGGGTATGAGTTGTTATTGCCAGTATGTCAGAACAAGGAAAAATTAATAGATGAATTGTTCTCAATGGTATTACCAGAAATTTTTCCTAATATATTTCCCGAATCAAGAGAATTTCAATGGATAAACAATGAAGAATTTAAACCAAAAGAAGTATTGGAATGTGAAAAGCAGAAGAAAGAGTTGAAAGATAAGTATGAAAAACAATTAGAAGAAATACGGATGCAGGAAACAAAAATATATGAAAAATATCAATTTTTAAACGATTTGCTAACACAGACAGGTAATGCATTAGTAAAAGCTGTGTGTAAGTATTTTGAGTGGTTAGGTTTTTCGGATGTTCAAGAGATAGATGGGAGTGAGGATATTTTAAGAGAAGATATTCAAATTGTTGACGGAAACCTTCTTTTTATAATAGAAGTTAAAGGAATTGGGGGAACTTCAACGGACGCAGAATGTTCCCAAGTTGCAAAACATAGAAGAAAAAGAGAGAAGGAAAATCAAGATAAGGAAATTGTTCCATTATATATTGTGAATCATCAGAGATATATGCAGCCTCAACTACGAGAAAATCCTCCGTTTAGTGAGAATCAAATTGATTATGCATATAACGATGAGAGGGGATTGTTGACCACTTGGCAGTTGTATCAGCAATTTAAGCTAATTGAAGATGGGATATTTACAAAAGAAGAAACCAGACAAGCAATGAAACAGATAGGATTAATAACGTTATTGCCTATAAATTTTTATAGCATTGGAACAGTGACGGAATATTTTAAGAAGTCAAAGGCTTGCATACTTAATCTGAATGATGTTGAAATAAAACGTGGCATATATGTATGGGCTAAAAAGGGAGCACTATGGAAAAAAGGTACGATTTGTAGTATACAAGTTGATGATAATGATGTTGATACAGCAAAAAATAGTGAGGTAGGTTTGGTTTTGGACATAGAATTAGCCAAGGGGTTTGAATTGTTTGTTAAAAATTCTATGTGAACAAATGGATACTTCTAATATTGTTACATAGTATTATGTGCAGATAATGTAATTCATCATAGCATATGCTTTCTTTATTCTAGCGGTTGGAAAATCGAACAAAAAATAAAATTTCGTAATGAGTATAGACATTCAAATAAAGGCAGTATATAATGAAATGAGAAACAAAGTTCACATTTAAGGAGAAAATGCTATGATAAATATGGTTAAGGAATATAGAAAGGAAAGAAACATTACACAAGAACAACTGGCTTCTTTGGTGGGCATAAGCAGGAAATATTTGTCAATGATAGAGCGAAATAGAACAACGCCTTCAATTGATGTGGTGGTACGCTTATCTGAAGAATTATCAGTAAATGTGGAGAGGCTGTTTTTTACAATACCGCCAGTTGAAGAAAAGGAATTGCCCTCAACCATAAGGTTTATTGATTTATTTTGCGGTATAGGTGGTTTCCGTTATGCCTCAAAAGAGGCTTTTGGGCAGTTGGGAATAAAAGGGCAGTGTTTGTTCAGCAGTGATATAGACAAGTTTGCGGCAGAGAGTTATGAAGCGAATTTTGGTGAAAGACCAGTAGGGGATATTACTAAGGTTGATGAAAAAGACATTCCTGATTTTGATTTGCTTTTTGCAGGATTTCCATGTCAGGCTTTTTCTATATGCGGCTTGCAGAAGGGGTTTGCTGATAATACCAAGGGAACGCTGTTTTTCGATATTGCCCGTATAATCAAGGAGAAACAGCCAAATGCATTCGTATTGGAAAATGTAAAAAATCTTGTCAGTCATGATGGGGGAAAGACATTTAAAACGATTATTCATACTTTAAGAGAAGAATTGGGATATTTTGTGGATTATAAAGTTTTAAATGCCCTTGATTTTGGTTTGCCGCAAAAACGCGAGAGAATTATTATAGTCGGCGCAAAGAAACCATTTGAAATGGATTGGAAATTTGATATTAAGAATGTAAAGACTTTGAAAGACATATTGGAAGATGAAGTGGACAAGAAACATTATGCATCAGAGGAAATAGTGAAAAAGCGTAGGGAAATGCATACAGCAGAAACAACTCCAGCTATTTGGCACGAGAATAAATCAGGAAATATATCATCTTATCCATATAGTTGTGCATTAAGGGCAGGGGCAAGTTATAACTATTTGCTCGTTGATGGAGAACGGAGATTAACGCCGAGAGAAATGTTACGGTTGCAGGGTTTTCCTGATGAATTTAAAATCGCAGTGTCGGATGCTCAGACTAGGAAACAGGCGGGAAATGCAATTCCGGTTAGTATGGTGGCTAAAGTGATTGAAAAGTTTATGCCGTTGGTTTTTTAATGGTGTATTTTGGAGAAAAGTGTGCTATACTGTAAAAAACTGTGTGTTTGGAGGTATAGCACATGAATGGACCAAGATTGAGGACTGTTAATAAAGCAGTGGCGCCTTTTGATTTGAATAAATTTCCGACAAAGTTTGTAGATACGTTTGCAAAAGAAGTCGTTTATATGATGGCAACGAAACAGGCTATGGCTTTAGAGGGGAATGAATGGGAACAAATTTTTGCAACGTGTGTAGGGGCAGATTGGAAACCCTCTAATGTAGGGTTGGATGATGTTGTTTTGGATAATTGTTGTTGGGGTGCGAAAACTGTTTTCGCAGGTTCTAAAAACATTTCTAAGCAGAAAACTGTTCGGTTGGTAAGTGGAAGAAATTCGCCTACGTTTAGTTTTGGCGTAGATAAAATTACCAGTGAAAATCCAGACGTTATTGGGAAAATGATTTTGGATATTTGGAATGAGCGTGTATCAGCAGTAAGGCAGATATTTAAGTTTGTAAGAACGGTAGTATTGGTAAAGGCAAAAGATTTTTCCGAATACTTGATATTTGAGTTAGATACAGTACGTTATGATCCTGAATTATATTACTTCAAGTGGAATAAGCGTAATAATTTAGAAGGTTATGACAGAGCAACCAATATGCATAAATTTACATGGCAGCCAAGCGGTAGTCAATTTACTATCATAGAAGAAATACCGAAAGAAAAACTACATATTAAAGTGAAAAAGCCGGAATTAATTGATAAGGAAACTTTATTGAAAACAGTGAAGTTTGATAGCAGTTGGTATACGGTTGTAAAGTAATGTTTTTTGGATAGAGGTGTGACGAAATGGCACGTGATAAAGAGATAGTTACTAAAACTATGAAACGTGTTAAAAGCAAAGATACATCTATTGAGGTTACTTTAAGAAAAGCATTGTGGAAGAAAGGGTTTCGCTACCGCAAGAATTGTGCTAAATTGCCTGGAAAACCCGATATTGTTATTCCTAAATATAAAATTGTGATATTCTGTGATAGTGAGTTTTTTCATGGAAAGGATTGGGACAAACTCAAATTGCAGTTACAAAGAGGAAGTAATCCAGATTATTGGATTAAGAAAATAGAGCGAAACAGGCAGCGTGATAGAGAGAATGAGAAGAAGCTCATGTTTTTAGGATGGAATGTCGTGAGATTTTGGGGGAAAGATATTGCAAAGGATGTAGATGAATGTGTTAGAGTTGTTGAGGAAATGATTTTTGATATATATGTAAGGGATGATTAAATATTGTAATACTGAATGAGTCATTCTTTGTATCCTTAATCGAGCATTCAACATGGTGATATCACCATGTTAATAATGCATATAAGAACTGTTTTTGGGAAGGAAAATCAACATTGTTGCTAAGAAGGTGAGAGAAATTAACATACTTTTATCAGAAGGGAATATGGAAATTTGGTGTGAATGGCTGGCAAAAAATGATACTTTTACAGTGCTTTGTGGCATTACTACTCTGTTGGGATTTTTTATTACAGTATACATTTCATTTAAGACAAAATCTATAAATCAAAGACTTGGAATATATAAGAAAACGCAAGAGTTTAATAAAAAGCGTAAGGAATATGCTGCTACATTGGAGGGATATCAAAGATCATTGATAGAAGATAAAACAGATATCTATAAGGTGAAGATAAATATCTTGAATGATGTAAATATTATAAACGAATCATTTGGAACTATATTTAAATTTAATCAAAAAATTGTTGTATGGTGTTTAAAAAAGGAATTAGAAAAATCTAAGTCGATAAATATTAATCATGTATGTAATTTGCTTTCGCAAATTAGGGCATATATGACAAATGTTAAGGAGGAATATTATGGATAATATAAATGGAAAAGCTTTAATAGAGCAACTGATAAAATTGACCAAAGATAATAAGATAAAATGGGGTTATTTAGATCAAAATTCAGCAGTATATTATAATTTAAAAATTGAACCTAAATCTCCGCTTGAAAGTAGAAATCCGTTAGCAACATTAGCACAGATATCTTCTCTTGATGTAAAAACATTTTTTGATTCAGACAATAGTTTTATAACGTCAATAAAAGATAACTATGTGGTTATTTACGCAAGGCTTTCAGACAAAAGTGACGTTTTAGCAGAGCGATTAGTGCTTATGCTGGTGCCTAATACGTATAAAGATGTATATAGATATGTTGATCAAGACAATAATAGTGAACTTTTGCGTTTACAAACTTTGGTCAAATCAAGTTTTCCAAATTCTTTAGATATTGCTAATGATATTTTGAAAATGGTATCTACAAAAGATGAGTGAGGGTGTGGTTCTATTTTGGTTCTAAAAAATTTGAAAACCTCAAATAATATGGCTGAAATAGGAAAATATGAACATAAAATCTAATAAAATGCATGAGAAAACATTATAAGTATGTGTCCTACGAACCGTGAGGGTGGTAGAACTGTTGGTTCTGGTCGTGTGGCTTCTATCATCGAGTAATTTAACTAATAAAGGTAAACACTAAATTTTATGGGGCTTTCCTAAGAATAGGGAAGCCCTTTTTGAAACTTTGCAACAGTGAAAATGTATAAAGCGGTGCCAAAACGGTGCCGTAAAGTAGAAATTTTGTGAAGTTTGGTTATGTATTAGAGAAAATTCTTTGACATATTCATAGTATAGTGTTAATATGAGTATAGAAAGGGTGCTGCCGATAGACGGTTAGCCCGGTATATAAGTGAAACAAAAATTGCCGCTTAGTTTACCAGACAGGGCGGCTATTTTTGTGATTTATTGCTTCCGATGGTATATCCAAGTCCGAAAGAGGTCAAGCATAAGCTGATTACTGCAATCAGACCTTCAATAGTCAACATTGGCATCCCCTCCTTTAGCAAGATTTCCGACAGACAAGCTGTGGATTTCTATGTAAACAGAGGGTCACAGTCCCTCTGTTGAAGGACTAACCGCCTACCGTTTTTTGGTAGCACCCATGAAAAGATTATAACAATTTGAGGTTATATAATCAATCCCTAAATCTTTTTATTAAAATACCAGTGAAACTTTATTGTTCACTGGCATTTTTTTACCATCCCTTAATCTGTTTTACCTGTTCTGCCCGCTCTTTGTCTTTATGGTACTGCAACTTGAACTGTATCGTTTCCACTACTTCCTTTCTTGCTTCATCGTCTAGCTGATAAAATGAAGTCAACAGATTATCTACATCGGGCATACTGTTTTTCCCAAACAGGTACATAAGCGAATATAGGGAATTTTTCAGATATACTTTTACCCTGTTTCCGTCAAGAGCGCCATTTAGTCCATCGGGGAGCGTGGGATATATTTCTTCTTTGGTAATAGCGCCGGAGAATGGACTAGCGGCGCATATCTCATTCACATCAATTTCTAATTCATTTGCCAACCGCAAGGCAAAGTCAAATCGGATATTGGAATCCTTTTGAATAATAGAATATAGTGTTGTAGCACTAATTCCAGTAGCCTTGAAAAATCAAGGGGTTGCGGTTTCTTAATGTCTAAAAATAATAGCGAACAAAAGGAAAAGCCACTTGCCGGAATTTCATTGAAAATGGCTTGTGGCTCTAAAATGGCTCTAAAATAAATTAAAAATAGGGAGTCCGCTCGTGACTCCCTTTGCTTAATTACAATAAATTCTTTGGCACACGTCCAAAGAAGAATTGTAATAGTATTTTATGTTGAAGAAGAAAAATTATGTATAGATAAAATAAAGGGAACTCGCTCGTAGTTCCCTTGTTTGAAATACTATATTGACGTTCCACTCGTGAACACCTTTCTTGTACTTTTATACTAGCATGAAAATCTAAATTTGTCTACATTTCTTTTTGAGATTTTTCTAAAAAATCTGCTAAATTGTGAATATCTGAAAAATGATAGGTATCAAGCAATTCTTGGAATTTATCAAGCTGTTGTTGTTTTGAATCCAAATCAGCTTGTTGCAAGGTACGATTGCTTTTCAGCTTTTCAATATATTGTAGTTTGTCGTCATACATATTTTGCAATGTCTGATAATGGTGGTTTATACCAAGCGATAAAGAAATGGCTTTATCAACAGCTTTCATTTCATCAGCGGAAAGGGCGGTAATATAATCGCTAAGTCTTGCCTTGCTTACACAGGTAATATTTCCGAGAAGAACATTTCCATCAAGTATGAGTTTGCCGGAGGAATCTTTTTTCTCTGCAATCGGTACAACAATAGGAAGCGTAGAGGTGGTATGTGTTATAGGTGCAACCAGTGTATTAGGTGATGTTCTGTTAGCTGAATTATATTGAAGAACCACACAAGGTTGCTCTTAGCATTCCTCACTACCAATGCCAACGCCTAAGTTGCAACGGTATACTTGTCCTCTATATACGATACGATTTTTAGGAGAGGTCGCAATAGCGTTTAGGTATAGCTTGTTTTTGAGCCATTCAAGATATTGTTGGGTTTTCGTAAGGTCAATATTCATGCAAATCTCCTTTGTTTTTTTGCAAAAAGTAATTGGATTGAGTGTATATCAATCAGATGTATTCGTCAATCGGCACATTAAATAATTTCAAAGTATTTTCTAGCCACATATCATATTCTTCTTTATCCATTTTACCGGAAATTAATGCTTGATTTACTTTGTTCCAGTCGGGAATAAAGGTTGCAATCTGTGCATTGGGTATATCTAATGTCAAATGAGCAGTTAGTTGATTATCTTCTTGTGAATAGGTAGTGTTTCCTTTTATTTGCAATCCTCTACGGTCTAAATCTATCAGAATAGAAAAGAAATCAGCAAAAGTATTTACAGTAGCAGATTTATTTGAAGTAATCTTTATTTCCAACAAATTATTTAAAGTAATTCCAAGTGTATCACAAAATTTTAATATTGTTTCGACTGGCGGTTCACTATATCCATTTTCATAATTAGAATATGAGGAATTGGTCTTTTGATGACTGCTATAATAATCGGTATAACAGATTCAGCATTAAGTTTTATCGCTTTTGCATTGGGATTTGTTGTGGGATTGGCGTTGCTGATTTATGCAGGAGCAAAATATAACCGCTAATAGAGAAGCAACTTCTAGTTTGTTGATTAGAGTGGTGGAGGACAACGAATTGATATTTTCCTTGTTAATGTTATTTATACATGGTGCTAGTACCATGTAATAAGGTTGGATAAGGAGAAAATTGGTATTTTGCTAATGGCTCAATTTTGGCTCTAAAATTTTTCAAAACAGTAAAAATATAGAGATAAACTGGATAATATAAAGAAAAACAAGCAGGAAAACTAAAGAAAAACATTTAGATTTCATTTCCGAAAGCCTTTTTACGTGTAAAGCCACTTTAGAAGACTAAAGTGGCTACAAAATGGCTACGTTATTTTATTCTTGCGTTATTTTTCTACTTTATATCTTTCAAGTCAGCGGCTCTTTCAGGAGAAGTATGATTTTTCTTCAGCATTTTTGCATATTCAAACAGATCACGTCTGGTTATGTCATCCAGAACATATAAATCCGCAATCAACTCATCTACCATAGGAAGTTCTGTGTAATCAAATTTTTTTAATATGCGGGCGGTACGATCTGATATATAGGCGTTTTTATGACTATTGATATTCCACTTTTCATTGTCAGATGGAAGTGACGGTAAGGTTTCTATATCGTCATAAGGGTTATCTTTGCAGATAGAACTGATGGGGATATCCAATATGTTAGAAATCCTAAGTGCAGTGTCAAAGCGGATAGCGGTATCCCTTTGAATGATGGAATAAAGTGTTGTTGGTGCAATCTTAGCCTTTAGCGCAAGTTGTTTTACTGTCATGCCTTTGTTGTCCAAGATATCTTTTAAATTTTGACCGTAACCCATATAATTATACTCCTTTCTGCTAAGTGTTATTTTTTAACTTCATTTTTACAAATATGTACTTATGATAAACCGAAGATGTTTGAATTTACTTTTTATGCCTATGCTTCCTATTAACATTTTTACGAAGCTTCTCTATCTTCTGCTGCAATTCATAAACACGCAATTCATCCTCGTGCAATCTGACAGCCACCTTTTGAAAAATATTTTCGTGCGCTTGTGGATCTTCAATGTAATGAAAATCAATATAGAACTGATGACACCAGTAATTACGTATTTCTCGAATCTGATTTAATAAATCATAGTCTTCCTCCTTTATTTTTGAGTAACCTAATTCCTGCTCCATTTCATGAAGACTCTTGAGTAGCTTCCCTAAAGGAAAGTTCTCAACATCGGAATAATTATCATAAAACGCTCCATCTTTGAGAATAGAATATATTAATTTCAAGTCCTGCTCAATATATTGAACAGACATAATCAATTCGCTATGTATTAGTTTAAATGTATCGTAGTCCATTTTTTATACACCTCAAAAACCGGAATTTTCATTTATCTATTAAAAACATTTTCTCGGTGAAATTTTAAATACTTTTTATTACTTTCAGTCAGTTCTATATGCATTCTACTATCGACATTAAGAAACAGCCTGTCGTTTTCTGTTAATCTGTCAGAAATTATAATCTTACCATCATCATCAAAAGTAATATAACCTTTATCAAATATTCTATCATGGTTAGGACACATCAAAAAACCATTATCAACATCTAATTTTTCTTTTGGTTCACTTTCTGACCAAGGTTTGATATGACTCGCTATCAGTAGTGTTTGGTTTCCTACGCCACATAGACAACATTTATTATATCTCTTTAGCAATTTATCCCTGAATGTTCCTTGATTAACTCTGACATTTATAATTGCTTTTTTGGACGCACCCTCTACATTTAAAGAGCTAATTTTTTCTTCTATTTTTTGTGCTTCTTCAATTACTGCATTATTACAGAGATCTTCTTTATTTGTTATAATATTTTTACCTTTTAACCATCTACAAAAATCAAATACTATCTGATTAGACCAATCTGCTAATTCAGGCACAGTCTTTTTCCATTCAACCAAGGCTAAATTTTTATATACCATTGGTGCATTTTTTTCAAAAGGAATGCTCACACTTTTTAAACACTTATCTATTTCCGGATTGGTACAAACAGGAACAAATCTGTCATAAAAATATACTATCATAAGCATATTCTTTATTATACTGTTTATTTTATACTTTTCTAAATCGTTATACTTTTTTTGCCTTACATCTTCCAAAAAATTTACGATTTCTTTTTTTAGATAAACACCACTTTACAACTTTTATAAATGATAGGCATTTTGCTGGACAAGGCATTTCAAGACTTTCATAAGAACCGATGATTTTATCATACTTTTGCTCTTTTTCACCAAAGTGGCAAAAAATAGTTCCTTCCTTATCCGCTCGCTGAGCACAAACCGGAAATCCTGCACGCTTCCAT
>CAJTIR010000022.1 GCA_910576385.1 Lachnospiraceae bacterium | reverse complement strand
AGTTGTTTTAACAAAGATAAGGTTACGTGCTCGAGGCACACTTATTTGTGCTTGAAAAAGCATTCTACACATATAAAAATACGGTCATCCGATAATTCGGACAGCCCACTCACCTCCCCGTGATTTGTAGTGTACTGAATATCCCTATGGAAACTATTATAAAAAGAAAGCTGCAACAAGCCAACGTTTTTCATGACGTTTTGTGCCTTGAGCAGCGCGAAAGGAATGGATATAAAGATGAAAAAAATATTATTGATAGGAAAGCTTAATAGTGTAGTAAAGGAGACAAATACCTTTTTGGCGCAGTTTTTTCATGTACAGCTTTGTTCAGAAAACGCTAGTGTTTTGGAGGGGATGTTAAAAATTGTCAATCCCGATTTGGTGTTGATTAGTTTGATCGGCGCATATGATATTGATACTTCCATCTTTTTTATGTTAAGTGATCAATATTCTAATATTCCAGTGTTGACGATCGGCACAAAAGAGGAGAGTAAAACCTTTTTTCAATATTATGAAGATGGGCAGTTTGAAAATTTAATCCGTCCAGTAGAAAATACAATCATTATGGACGCAGTGTGCAGAAGGCTTGGTTTGGACAAGGAAAAAGTGGAACAAGATGCCGCAGAAGAGAAAAAGGGGACGGCTGACCGAAAGCGAATTTTAGTGGTGGATGATAATGGAACTACACTGCGAACAATGAAGGCTATGTTGGAGGAGTATTATGAAATTGCTGTGGCCATTTCTGGAGCACAAGCGATGACTTCGATAGGCAAAAAACGTCCAGACTTGATTTTGCTGGACTATGAAATGCCGATTTGCGATGGGAGAATGACATTGGAAATGATACGTGCAGATGAGGAAATGAAGGACATTCCAGTGGTTTTTCTGACTGCAATCAATGATCGGGCCAATATTGAGGCAGTGTTGAAATTAAAGCCAGCAGGCTATTTTCTGAAACCAGCAGTTAAAGATAAACTGTTGGTGGAGATTGATAAAATCTTAAATGCTTCTTCTTAAATTTAGTAGCCCAAGAATATATGACGGCTTTTGCTTTAGGCAGCGAAGTGCACGAACTTCTTTTAAATCCAAAAGATCCAGCCTTGTTAGAAAAGGCACAGCAATATACCAAAGATTTTGCTTCCGTCAAAGGCATTTTTGAAGGATTGTATATTGCTGCTCCTGATACATATTTAGGAATTATGAAATCCCCAGGAACTGGCAGCATGATCATTTCAATGTATTATCCAATTTTTGAAGATCAAACATGTATTGGATATGTGGGAGCTTGCGTCTATGCCAGTCGTTTGATGGATGCCCTGTTAAATCTGAATATCAAAGGATTTTTATGGTCTGGGATAATGAGACAGAAGTTTATGGTGCAGTAATGACAGTGCGTATTTTAGGCGGTGTATTGTGTGTAATTATGGCAGTTGTTGTTACATTTATCACTTTGGCGATTTTAATTAGCCGTTTTCGAATTAAGTAAATAGTTTTTGAATAACCGTAAGACGAAGGGGCTGTTGCAAAATGAAGCTTATATACAATATATGGATAAGAATCTTGCGTTCTAAATGCCATATTTTGCATATACCAGCTATTTTGCAACAGCCCCTTTTTATCTATTAGAAAAGTTCAAAATAATATAAGTGATCATGTACATGAAATCTTTTGTAACACTGAGAGGATGCAAATTTTTCTTTTTTGGAATATTTTAGCTCTTGTCCTCATATATTTGAAATCAGGTACAGGCAATCACGCAGATCATGGAGGCAGGTGTAATGGAAGAGATTATCAATGTATTTCCCAGTTTGCTGCGGCCGCTCTGCCGCGCTGGATTTCAAAATGGGATAGAGGCAGAAGAAATTCGTCTGCGGATTGGGCGTCCAGTTATGCTGTTAGCCAGTGGTGGGGAGTATTTCTGGAATCAAAAGAATAATATTCTGCAAAAAAATCGAGAGCAAGGATATATCTGGAAAGAAACAGATATGAAGGAAACTCTGTCTAGAATGAGCCAGTATTCTATGTATGCACTGGAGGAGGAACTGCGCAATGGATTTTTTACCATCCAGGGCGGCCACAGAGTTGGTGTGGCAGGGAGGACGGTCTGCGAGCATGGAAAAGTGCTCTCTTTTCGCAATATTTGCAGCCTCAATATTCGCATAGCAAGGCAAAAAAAGGGCTGTGCAGATAAATTACTCCCTTGGTTGATTCAAAAGGATAGTATTTATAATACGCTGTTATTATCGCCGCCAGGGATTGGAAAAACGACGATGCTTCGGGACTGTATTCGCCTGTTATCAGAAGGGGGAAAGGGAATGGCAGGAAAAAAGGTCGGGGTGGTGGACGAGCGCAGCGAGATTGCAGCCAGTTTTTTTGGGGTACCACAAAATGACCTTGGAGATCGTACAGATGTGCTGGATGCCTGCCCAAAAGCGGAGGGCATGCGGATCCTTTTGCGCAGTATGTCTCCGCAAATTATTGCAGTAGATGAGCTTGGAAGCAAAGAAGATTATCAGGCGGTGGAGGAAGCGCTTCACTGTGGATGTCGGATTTTGGGCACTATGCATGCACAAGAGATTGGGGAGTTACAAGAAAAAATGTATTTGTCCAATTGGCTGGACAAGGGGTATTTTGGGCGTTTTGTGTTTCTCGATTTAGATCAGAATGGGGAACGGACGTTTTTTGTGTATGATGGGAGGATGCAGAGACTATGTTGAAATTAGCAGGAAGTATTCTGGTGATCACTGTTTCTGTTTTATATGGCTGGCAGGTAAGGAGGGAGCTTCAAGAACATGTAGAACAGCTTGTGGCGATGAAGGAAATGTTTTTAATGTTGTGGGGGGAGATTTCTTATACTAGGACGCCGTTAAAAGAAGCTTTTTTGCAGATTGCCTCGCAGGGAAAAGAACCATTTTCTTCCTTTTTGCTAAAAGCGGCAGAGGAGTTGGAAGAAAATGAAAGCAGTATGGGGTGTTTCTGGAATCGACTGGTCGAGCAAGAGTCCAATAAATTTCTGTTTAATGAGGAAGAACGCGGGCTTTTGCAGAGAGCTGGGGAAAATTTCGGTTATCTGGACGGACAGATGCAGCTTAAAAATCTGGAGCTGTATATGGAGCAGGCAGAGGTATTGATTCGAAAAGCTCAGAAAGAATTGAAAGATAAGCAGAAAGTGTCAAGTGTTTTGAGCTTAATGTGCGGCCTGTTTCTGGTAATTCTCCTGTTATAAGGAGGCGGAGGATGCTATGAGTATAAGTTTAATATTTAAGATTGCGGCAGTGGGGATTCTGGTGACAGTATTAAGTCAGGTGCTGAAACACAGTGGAAGGGAAGAACACGCTTTTCTTACCAGCCTGGCAGGGCTTTTGATTGTACTGTTTTGGATTGTCCCATACATATATGAGTTGTTTGAAACGATGAAAAATCTGTTTGCGCTGTAACGGAGAAAAAATATGGACATTGTAAAAATTGCAGTCCTTGGGATTGTGGGGGCGTTATTGGCCATGATGCTTAAGGGCCAGAAAAAAGAGTACGAGCTGTTTGTGACGCTGGGAGTATCGCTGTGTATTTTTTATTTTATTTTGTCTAAGCTTCAGCTTGTGATCTCCGTGATTAACCAGATGCAGGATTATGTGACACTGGACACAGGATATATCGCAATTCTGATTAAAATGATTGGGATTACTTATGTATCAGAATTTTCTGCAAATCTCTGTAAAGACGCTGGTTATCAAGCGGTAGCAGGACAGATTGAAATGTTTGGAAAACTTGCCATATTAGTAATTAGTATGCCAGTGATCACAGTGTTGTTGGAGACAATGGAAGAATTTTTGAGTTGAGTATTTGAAGTGGCAGAGTATGGAATGGAAAGAAAAATGCTTTAGAATATTAAAAATTTTACTTTTGGATATTACAATCCTGTATTGTTTTTTCAGTTTTACAGGCAATGTCCAGGCAGCGACACATTCAGAGCAAGAGAAAGACGTTGATCAGCAGCTTCAGGAGACGATGGATGGTTACTTGGAGGAACTGGATTTTTCTGATATCGACACAATGTTAGAGCAGCAGGATGGTACAGAAGGACTGAATTTCAAAGGATTAGTAGAAAAACTGGTAAATGGTGAGGAAATTGACAAGGGCTGGTTGTTGGATGAATTACTCTCAGCAGTATTTTCAGAAGTTGCAGAATTTCGGGAGACATTGGTACAGATGGTGTTATTATGTATTGTATTTGCAATCCTCTATAATTTTGCCAATGTGTTTGAAAACCCTTCTGTCACAGAAATCAGTTTTTATATGGTATATATGCTTTTGTTAGTGCTTTTGATGAGATCTTTTTTTATTCTGCGGGATATATCAATTACGGTAATCTCCCATATGATGGATTTTTTAAAAGTGATGATTCCAACTTTTACAGCTAGCATGGCGTTTTCCGGCCAAATCACAACGGCAGCAGGGTTTTATGATCTGACATTTATTCTGATTTATGCCCTGGAATGGCTGATGAAGTATCTAATCATACCTGCAGTTCAGATTTATGTGGCGCTGGAGCTGATCAATCATTTAACTGAGGAAGATATGATATCTCGGATGACTGCATTGGTGAAATCAGGAATTTTGTGGTGTATGAAATGCCTTTTTACCATTGTTGTGGGAATCAATGTTGTGCAAAATCTCTTGACACCTGTGATTGATACATTTAAATCTGGTATCATTGCCAAGACGGCTGGGCTGGTGCCAGGGCTTGGCACATCCATCAATGCTGTGACCGAAATTATGGTTGGTTCTGGGATTATTATAAAGAACGGAATCGGTGTAGCGGCAATTTTGATCTTACTGGTATTGTGTTCTGGTCCTTTGATTAAAGTATGGGTGATGACTTTTTTGTATAAGCTGTTGGAGGCAATGATACAGCCAGTGGCAGATAAGCGGATGATTGGCTGTATTGGCAGCGCAGGGGAAGGGGGCAGGCTGCTAGGAAAGGTAGTGGTGACAACAACGGTAATGTTTTTGGTGACAATCGCAATGATTACGGCGGCAACGACTTTTCACCGATAAAAAAGGAATAAAATTGCAACAATAAACAGGGGCTGGAAAAACCAGCCCTTGTTTTGTGCATTGCCTATCGGCAATATTTGGATGGCGCCTGCCCTTTCGGGCAGGCAGCAAGGAAATTAGCAGAAGGAATTGCCACATCCACCGCCGAATCCGCCGCAGCAGAAGAGCAACAAGATAATCCACAGGCAGCTATTGTTGCCGCAGCCGTCTCCACCGCCGAAGCATCCGCCGCCACCACAGCTACCGCCGCAGCAGCAAAGCAGGATAATAATCCAGATAATAGAACCGCATCCTCCATTGTTATTGCTTTCACATCCACATCCACAGTTTGTAGCAGCTAAATCACTCATAAATTAAATCCTCCAATATTTTGATTACACTGTATCATATGTAGTCAGCTTGTATGTGTTTCATATAGTTTTGAAAAAAATTTTTGTAAAATTTGTGATAGTCTGTTATAATAGAAATCGTATGATAATAGAAAGAAAATGAATTTTCTGGAAGGGGGCATGTTATGGATACGGTGGTAATGGTGGACAATGATAGTAAGTGGATCGCAAATTATAAGCGGATGCTGGCATCTTTTGAGAATGAGTTTGTGTGTGAGTATTTTCGATATCCAGAGGAGGCTATGGAATATATAGCAGCACATTCCACTGCGGTTTTAGTAAGTGAGGTGGATATGCCAGTTATGTCAGGCGGAGAATTATTTGAGATGATGGATATGCTGTCACCTGACACCGTGAGAATTGTTGTGACACAGGTACAAGATATGACCAAGGTTTTGGATGTACTCAACCACGGCCGGGTGTTCAAATTAATTTTAAAGCCTTTTTTTCTGGTTGAAGACCTTGCAACACCGATTAAAGAAGGGTTAAGGCAGTATAAAACTCAGAATCTAGAGAAGGAATTTTTGTTGAGGAGAAGACAGGAGATTGAGAAGCTGAATCAGGAGACGCAGCTACTACAGAAGAAAATAGAAATGAAAAAACAAGGTTATGATAGAATCTGTCGTGCTGCAACAGCCGTTATAAAAGGAAATATGAGTGCCCCAGTGTCCGACTTTACCCCAGAAGAAGAGAATTTTGTAGGAGATTTTTGTGAGAAACTGCTGAAAGAGTTTATACAATATCACATGTATGGCAGACAAAAATTTAATATGTATATGGATGATTTAAAAACTCAGTTCCATGATCCGAAACAAGCCTGCAGCCTGCAAATATATGATAAGTCTGGAACAGAGATTCCGGCAGTGATCATGGATCGCATTGCTTATGGAATTTTTTTGGTAGGTTTTTTATGCTGGCAGTGTCTGAAATGTTATTATGTAGAAGCGGCAGTGGAGGTGGAAGGAGATCATTATGTATTGAAGATCTTGTGTCAATATCCAGAATACCAAAATGCCAGTAAAATTCCTTATCCCAGAATTATGACGTTGTTTGTGCGTACGGTAAGAGAATTGGGAGGCGTTATATCAGATCATATGGTTAGCGATATCAAAGACCAGCGGGCAGCTGTAAAGCTATATTTTCGCTCATAAGAGTTTTTGGGAGTGAAATATCAATGAGAGAGGAGGGAGAACTGTGAATGAAGTCATCAAGGAATTACATGAGATAGAGGCGGAGGCCGGAAAATTGATGGAGGGGGTCAATGTTTCCAGACAGGCCATGCAGGACGATAAGAAAAAACAGATGGAAGAAATCAGTCTGCAGTTGGAAGCAGAGATGGAAGGCAGGCTGACAATTTTAAAGACTCGTCTGGAGGAACAAGCACAAGAGCAGATTCAGCAGCTTGTGGAAAAAAACCAAGAGCAGATCGAGCAGTTGAATGAGACATATCAAAAGAATCTCTCCCGCTATGCGCGGGAGATTGTGGAAAAAATAACAGAGGTGTAATTTATGGCAGGCGGATTGCTTCAATACAGCGGACTGGTGACAAAGACCAGAGCGATGAAAAGCAGGCTGTTAAAAAGGGAAGACTTTGAACGGATTACAGAATTTCAGACCGTACAGGAGACGATTGGTTTTTTGCGGGAGCAGGAGAGTTATGGCAGAATCTATGGCGGACATGAAGAGATTCAACACAGAGGGCAGGTAGAGGCGCTGATTCATCATTCCATCGAGGAAGATTACCAGAAATTATACCAATTTGGCAATGGGAAACAGCGTAAGGCGCTTAAGCTGTATGAGGAACAAATTCAGTCTAAAGAAGGTATTTCTAAGATAGATGCTTCTTATTTTGTGCATGTTTGGAAAGAAATCAAGAGCTTTTCTGAAAAACAAATGCAACAAGTGTTGATGGAAGTGTTTGGGACACAGATTGATTGGCTGAATATTATGTGGATTTACCGAGCCAAACAATTTTTCCATGAAAAACCCCAAGAGATTGAAAAAATTTTAATTCCGGTGCACTACAAACTAAAAAAAGAGGAGTATCAGCAGCTTTTGGAGGCTGATCATGCAGAGGACTTTCAGCGAATTTTGGGGAATACATCCTACTTTAAAGGCAGGGAAGCACTGGTTAAGATTCAAGATGAAATTTCTTATCATTATGTAATGGGGAAAATGTATCAGCGGCTTTGTCAAAAATATCCATCTTCTATGGCGCCTATATTTTATTATTTTTATCAGAAAGAGCAGGAAATTGAACATTTGACTGCGGCTTTGGAGGGCATACGTTATCAGCTTCCGGCAAAAGATATACGGGAATTGATTTTAATGGATGCATGAGGTTAAGGCAAGGAGCTAAACGGAAAGGAACGGAGGAGACGCTTTGATTGAAAAAATGAAGCTGTTGCACATTGCCGGGCCGAAAGGAGATATCGACCGGGTTGTGAAGGTTTATCTGAATAAATATGATATTCATTTTGAGAATGCAATGACCAGCCTTGGCAACTTAAAAAATATTCGTCCTTTTGTGGAGACGAATCTGTATAAGGATGCCGCCCAGAAAGGGGAAGAATTAAAAGAGTATCTGAATACTTCCAAAAAGGGAACCATCGTGATGCGGGCGGCGCAGGGGCAGGAAATTGTCTATGAAGTACATGAACAGCTTAAGGATGTGCACAGTAGGAAAACAGAACTCCAGGAAGAAATGCTGGAGATTAAACAGTGGATGGAGCAGATAAGGCCTTTTATCGGACTGGACTTTGAACTGAGTAAGATGAAGGATTTTAAGTTCATTGAATATCAGTTTGGACGGATCCGAGTGGAGGATTATCATAGACTGGAACACTATATTTTCAAGAATCCTTATACTTTGTTTTATGAGTGCAACAATGACAGTGAATATGTGTGGGGTGTGTATTTTGCTCCGCATACCCATCAGGTTGAGGTGGAAGCAGTATATGCATCGTTCCACTTTGAGGCGCTGGAGGTGTCAGAGGCGTTTGAGGAGACGCCCAGGAAGGTGTTTACCAAGGCGAAGGAACGGTTAGAAAATTGTGAACAAGAGCTGGAACGCCTGCAAATGCAGGCTGTGGAGCTGGTAAAGAGCCGGGAAGATCAAATTTTGTCGGCATGTGAGAGTTTGCAGAGTTATTGCAGAAATTTTGATATTCGCAAGTATGCCGCATGTACCCAGTCCAGGGATGAGGGCGGAGAATATTATATTTTGTATGGTTGGATGTCCAGACGTGATGCGGACAAGCTAGAACAGGAGATTGCCAAGGACGACAAGATTCAATGGGTGGAGGAGGATGACGACATCTCTGTAAAACCGCCAACAAAACTGAAAAATCCAGCTATTTTAAAGCCGTTTGAGATGTTTGTAGAAATGTATGGGCTGCCAGCTTACAATGAGATGGATCCCACATTATTTGTAGCGCTGACTTATACGCTGATGTTTGGCATTATGTTTGGGGATGTGGGACAAGGAGCGTGCCTTTTGGTCGGCGGACTGCTGTTATATAAATTTAAGCATTTACGGATTGCCGGAATTGTCGGTGTAGCTGGGATTTGGTCTGTGTTGTTTGGCTTCCTCTACGGCAGTGTATTTGGTTTTGAGGAGCTTTTGCCCGCTTTATGGATGAAACCTATGGATAATATTATGCCGACTTTGATGCTGGCTATTGGGTTTGGCGCAGTGCTGATACTGATTGCTATGATATTAAATATCATTAACGCAGTGAAAGCCAAAGAGTATGGCAGATTATTATTTAGCCAAAGTGGATTGGCAGGGTTTATCTGTTATGGTTTCGTAGTACTTTGTGTTCTTTTATTTATCACCGGACATGGTATACCAGCAACCATTTTGATTGGTATTGTGGTAGGTGTGCCCTTGGTGGCTATCTTATTAAAGGAACCATTGACCCATTTGGTGGAGCGCAAGAGTAAGATCTTCCCAGAGGGAAGCAAGGTAATGTTCTTTGTCGAGGCTTTGGTGGAAGGTTTTGATGTGGTTTTAAGCTATGCAACGAATACCATTTCTTTTGTCCGTGTGGGTGCTTTCGCACTGAGCCATGCCGGAATGATGGGAGTGGTAATGACTCTTGCCGGCTTGGAAAAAGGCAGTCCAAACTGGATTGTAATTATACTGGGCAATGCCCTGGTTGCTGGGTTGGAAGGCTTGGTTGTGGGAATCCAGGTGCTTCGTTTGGAATATTACGAGATGTTTAGCCGTTTTTATTCAGGGAGTGGAAAACCATTTATCTCATTTAAGAAAAGAAATCAGTAGGAGGATACGAACATGGTAACAAAAATTTTATTAGTAGTGATCTTACTTTGCAGCATGATAATTCCAGTGGGTGGATTTTTGTTAAGTAAGCGCAGAGAAGGCGGATTTAAGGCGGCGCTGGGCTGTAATATCTTTTTCTTCTTTGGCACAGTTCTAGTGACAGATATTTTATTGTTTGGCGGTAATGTACAAGCAGCAGGCGAGGCGGCTGTCTCTAATGTGGAGGGATGGCGTTATCTGGCAGCAGCGCTTTCCACAGGACTTTCCTGTATCGGTGCTGGTATTGCGGTGGCAAGTGCAGCGAGTGCGGCGCTGGGCGCTTTGAGTGAGGATTCCAGTATCATGGGTAAAGCACTGATTTTCGTTGCGCTGGCAGAATCTATTGCCCTATACGGACTGTTGATCTCTTTCTCTATTTTGGGATAATTAAGGAGAATCGTTATGAAAATGTATCTGATCAGTGATAACAGGGACACTTACACAGGAATGCGCTTAGTCGGCGTGGAGGGTGTAGTAGTCCATGAGCGGCAGGAGTTAAAGGAAGCGCTGGAAGCGGTATTTCAGGATAAAGAAATTGGAATTGTTCTTTTGACAGAAAAGTTTGGCAGAGAATTTCCAGATTTGATTGATGATGTCAAGCTCAATCGGCGGCTGCCTCTGCTGATCGAGATTCCCGACCGTCATGGCACAGGACGCAAGGAAAACTTTATTACAGATTATGTCAGTGAGGCTATCGGATTGAAATTATAGCGGCCGGAAGCTGTTTGACAGATTCGATGGGCTTGTACAGTAGTCAGAAGGGAGACAGTATGCAGATCGAGGAGAAACTGGAAGTGTTCCGCAATTTTACCATTGATGAGGCGAAACAAAAGAGTGATGAGATGATTGCACAGTTTGATCGTTCTTGCAAGCAGGAGCTGGAGGAATTTCGCCAAAATAAGCAGGCAGAAATGGAACATAAAATTCAGATTGAAGAACGGAATATCCGCAGGCAGGTCAACAGTAAGGTGTCTGGAGAAATGCTGCGGCAGAAGCATATTTTAGATGAATGTAAACGAAAATGGCAGGTAAAGCTGTCGGATCAGGTGAGATTGCTGCTTGGGGAGTACCAGAATACAGAAGAATATAAGAAATATCTGATTGCCAAGATACATATGGCAAAAAAGGTGGCAGAGCAGGATCCAGTAATTATCTATATCAATCCCTCAGATGCAGATAAAAAAACAGAGCTGGAAGTGTTGACGAAAGCAGAACTTACGGTTAGTAAGATTGATTTTGGCGGAGGGATCCGAGCTGTGATCCGTTCCCGTAATATTTTGATTGACGAATCCTTTATGACCAAGCTGGAACAGGAGGAAACCTATCTATGAGCATTACAGGAAATATCTATGGGATCAATGGTCCGATCATTACAATTAAGGGCAATCTGGGCTTTAAAATGTCAGAAATGGTCTATGTGGGAAAGAACCGCCTGGTAGGGGAGGTCATTGGGCTGAATCGTGAGGAGACCACGATTCAGGTGTTTGAGGAGACTACTGGACTGCGTCCAGGAGAACTGGTGGAGGGTGCAAGCAAAGCAATCAGTGTCACGCTTGCACCAGGAATTATCACCAATATTTTTGATGGAATTGAGCGGCCGCTGCAGTTGATTGGCCAGAATAATGGCGCATATATTCCGCGTGGCGTCAATGTGGATCTACTGGATAAAAATCGTAAGTGGGAGACTACCATTTGTGTCAAACCTCAAGATATCGTCAGTGGCGGTACAATTATTGCAGAAGTTCCAGAAACGCCTGCCATTGTGCACAAAGTGATGGTACCGCCACAGGTCAATGGAACTGTGGTCTGGGTAGCAGAAAATGGCAGTTATACAATTGAGGAGCCATTGGTCAAAATTCAGAAATCCGATGGTACACAGGAGACATTGACCATGACCCAGCAGTGGCCAATTCGGATTCCTCGTCCCATTCAGAAACGTTATCCGGCAGACCGTCCTCTGGTGACAGGGCAGCGTATTTTAGATACATTGTTTCCAATTGCCAAGGGTGGTACAGCGGCTATACCTGGTGGATTTGGAACAGGTAAAACTATGACCCAGCATCAGCTTGCCAAATGGTCGGATGCCGATATTATTATCTATATTGGCTGCGGGGAACGTGGCAACGAGATGACCAATGTTTTAGAAGAATTTTCTAAATTGGTCGATCCCAAAACCGGCAACCTTTTGATGGACCGAACCACCTTGATTGCCAATACATCCAATATGCCGGTAGCGGCGAGGGAGGCCAGTATTTATACAGGATTGACATTGGCAGAATATTACCGTGATATGGGCTATCATGTGGCAATTATGGCAGATTCTACTTCCCGCTGGGCGGAAGCATTGCGAGAGCTGTCCGGCAGATTGGAGGAAATGCCGGCAGAGGAAGGATTTCCGGCATATCTTGCCTCACGCTTATCTGCATTCTATGAGCGTGCTGGTTATGTGGAAAACCTCAATGGAACAGATGGCAGTGTGACAATCATCGGCGCAGTATCTCCGCAGGGTGGAGATTTCTCAGAACCAGTCACTCAAAATACTAAGCGTTTTGTGCGCTGTTTTTTGGCCTTGGACAAGGCTCTGGCCTATGCCAGGCATTATCCGGCCATCAATTGGCTGACTAGCTACACAGAGTATTTGGGTGATTTGGAGAGCTGGTATGGCGCGCATGTGGGGGCTGATTTTATACCCTGCCGCAATGAGCTGTTAAATATCCTTACCACAGAGAGCCGTCTCAATGAGATTGTAAAATTGATTGGAAGCGATGTGCTTCCCGATGATCAAAAATTGATTTTAGAGATTGCCAGGGTGATACGTTTAGGTTTCTTACAGCAGAATGCATTTCATGCGGAAGATACCTTTGTACCAATGGAAAAGCAGCTTCAAATGATGAAGGTGATTTTATATCTCTATGAAAAATGCAAGGATCTGATTAACATAGGAATGCCTATGGCAATGCTTCGTGAGAATCGTATCTTTGAGAAAATTATTTCCATCAAATATGATGTGGCAAATAAAGAATTGTACAAATTTGAAGAATATCGGCAGATGATTGACGAATTTTATCAAAATTTGCTGTCAACCAACGCGTAGGAGGGTAGATATGGCGATTGAATATTTAGGTTTAAGTGAGATCAACGGCCCTCTGATTGTGCTGGAGGGCGTGAAGGATGCGTTCTATGAGGAAATGATTGAGTTTGTGGTCGATGGCAGTCAGCGCAAAAAAGGCAGAATTGTTGCTGTGGATGAAGATAAAGCAGTGATTCAGGTGTTTGACAATACTGATGAAATGTCTTTGAAAAATACGCATACCAGATTAAGCGGCCATCCAATGGAAATCGGTCTTTCTCTGGAAATTTTGGGAAGAACTTTTAATGGATTGGGAGAGCCGATTGATGGACTTGGCAAGATTGACCCTGAGGCAGTGCGGGATGTAAACGGTTTGCCTTTAAATCCTTGTATCAGAGAATATCCGCGAAATTATATCCGTACTGGGGTGTCGGCTATTGATGGGCTGACAACATTGATTCGTGGCCAAAAGCTGCCGATTTTTTCTGGCAATGGCTTGCCGCATGACCAGTTAGCTGCACAGATTGTCGAGCAGGCGTCCTTGGGAGAGGATTCTGACGAGGAATTTGGAATCGTATTTGCGGCTATGGGCGTTAAATATGATGTGGCAGAATTTTTCCGCAGGAGGTTTGAGGAGAGCGGAGTGAGTTCTCATGTTACCATGTTTTTAAATCTTTCCAATGATCCGGTAGCAGAGCGTTTGATTACGCCAAAGGTGGCGCTGACTGCTGCAGAATATCTGGCATTTGATAAAAATATGCATATATTAGTAATCTTAACTGATATGACTTCTTATGCGGAGGCAATGCGTGAGGTATCTGCCTCTAAGGGGGAAATTCCCAGCCGCAAGGGTTATCCTGGCTATCTATACAGTGAATTGGCCACGTTGTATGAACGCGCTGGAATTGTACAGGGGCGGGAAGGCAGTGTGACACAGATTCCAATTTTAACAATGCCCAATGACGATATCACCCACCCAATTCCAGATTTAACTGGATATATCACAGAGGGTCAGATTGTATTGGAGCGCTCTTTGCATCAGAAAAACGTCTATCCGCCCATCAATGTACTGCCTTCGCTTTCTCGTCTGATGAAGGATGGCATCGGAGCAGAGTATACCAGAGAAGATCACCAGGATGTGGCTAACCAGCTCTTTTCCTCCTATGCGAGAGTGGGAGAAGCCAGAGACTTGGCAAGTGTAATTGGAGAGGATGAATTGTCGGAGACCGATAAAAAATATCTGGAATTTGGCGTTGGTTTTGAGCAGGAATTTGTGGCACAGGGAGTAAACGAAAACCGGACCATTGAGGAGACATTGGATATTGGCTGGAGACTGCTGCATATTCTGCCCAAGGAAGAGTTAGACCGTATTGATACCAAGATTTTGGAAAGGTATTATGAGCGATAAGCGACGAACGCAGCCGCCGGAAAACAGCGTTGGGGCTGTCGCACTAAGATTTTTACTAGTTCAAAAAGTCTTGCCGCTAAAGCGGCAAAGACAGAATGCACAAAAATCATCTTGGGAAGCTAGCTTCCCAGAGTGATATTTGTGCATGTTGTTTACATTGCTTTGCAATGTAAATTTTTTGAACAAAATTATATCTTGTTATTTCTTAATGCGACAGCTCTAAGAAACTGATGAAAGGCGGATATGTGAGTGCAACGGACACCGAGATGAAGCGTAAGCGAAATTGAGATGAGCGTTCATCGCTTATATTATGTGAGACGAATAGCGTGGTGAGTGTTCGTCGCGTATATGAAAAAAAGCCGAGGTGAGATAAAATGGATCCAAATACATTTCCCACAAAAGGAAACTTGATATTGGCAAAGAATTCCCTGGCTCTGTCCAAACAGGGTTATGAATTGATGGATAAGAAGAGAAATATCCTGATTCGGGAATTGATGGAGCTGATTGAACAGGCGACAGACATTCAAAAGGAGATTGATGTGACCTTTACCAGCGCTTATCTTGCCTTGCAGAAGGCAAATATTCAGATGGGGATTCATGAGGTAGAGGCACTGAGTTTAAGCGTTCCTGTAGAGGAATCCATTACGATTAAGCGGCGCAGTGTGATGGGCACAGAGATTCCAAAAGTGGAATACAACGGCACAGAACCAAAGCCTGCTTACCCATTCTATGGCACAAAAATGTCTTTGGATCAGGCCAGTGAAAAATTTCAAAAAGTGAAAGAACTGACGATTCGTCTGGCACAGATTGAGACCAGCGCCTATCGTCTGGCCTACAATATTAAAAAGACACAGAAGCGCGCCAATGCCTTGCAGAATATTACCATCCCCAAATTTGAAGCTCTGACCAAGAATATTCAGAGCGCTCTGGAAGAGAAAGAACGAGAGGAATTTACAAGGCTTAAAGTGATAAAACGTATGAAGCAGAAGGTATAGGAGCAATGGGAACAGGAACATACAAACAGCAGATTCCGGCATTTGAAGTGATCAATGAAGTGAAAAAGGCAGTGATTGGCAAGGATGACTGTATTGTAATGGCACTGGCGGCGATTCTTGCCGGCGGCCATATCCTCTTGAATGATATTCCTGGCGTCGGCAAGACCACTTTGGCAATGGCCTTGTCAAAATCAATGTCTCTAAAACAGAATAGAGTACAATTTACGCCAGATGTAATGCCCTCAGATTTGACAGGGTTTTCTATGTATCAAAAAGATAGCGGGAGTTTTGTCTATCAGCCAGGGAGCGTGATGTGCAATTTACTTCTGGCTGATGAGATTAACCGCACGTCTCCTAAGACGCAGTCTGCCTTGCTGGAGGTGATGGAAGAACAGAAGGTGACGGTTGATGGCGTCAGTCATGAGGTGCCCTCGCCATTTATAGTAATTGCTACGCAGAATCCTTTTGGCAGCGCTGGTACCTGGATGCTTCCAGAAGCTCAGCTTGACCGTTTTATGGTCTGCTTAAAGCTGGGCTATCCTGAAATGGAAGATGAGATTCAGATTTTAAAAGGGATGCAGCGACAAGAAGAAGTACAGGCGGTGATTACTCAAAAGGAATTGCTGTCCATACAGAAATTTGCAGATAAAATATATGTACAGGAAGAATTGTACCAATATGTAGGGAATCTAGTCAATCACACTAGGAATCATCGGATGATTGATTTAGGAATCAGCCCCAGAGGAACAATTAATATCTTGCAGATGGCAAAGGCAGTGGCGTTTTTGCGTCAGAGAGATTATGTGCTGCCCGAGGATGTGGAAGATATCTTTCTTGCGGTCTGCGGACATCGAATTATGTTAAATTCCAAGGCGCGGGCGGCGCATATGGATGCAGAACAGATTTTGACCGAGATTTTAAAGAGTACCCCAGCGCCGAAAAGTGTCTGAAAGGTGACAAAATATGGGAAAAAGTATTGTCTATGGGCTGGGGATTGCTGGGATCTTTTATTTGGCGGTATTATATGAAAGCCGCGGATTACTTGCAGTATGCGGGGCAGCAGTTTTGTTACCCTTCTTTTTTCTGTGTGTCTTATCCTATGCAAGACAAAGACTGGAATATGAATTATTATCAAGCGACGTCGATTTTATATGTTCTGAGACAGACCAGGTTGAGGAATATCTTACAGGGATCCGCGTGAAAAACCACAGCGGCATTACTTTGCCGAGTGTGCGGGCAAAGATCCGCCTCAAGCATGTGGCAACTGGAAAAACCCGTTTGGTAAAGGTGCAGGGAAAGGTTCCGGCAGAGGGAATGGCAGAAATTATGATAAAGATTCGGGAACCAGAGTTTGGTTTGTGGCAGGCAGAATGCAAAGGACTGCGTTGTTATGAATGGATGAACTTTTTATATTTACAGAAGAAACAGCAGATACAAAAACAGATCATGGTTTTTCCTGCGGTATATGAAATTACAATTAAGATTGGAATCCGTACCCGCCTGTTTTGGTCAGACGGACAGCATTATCATCCGCAGATTAGTGGAGATGACCCATCAGAAACGCTAAAGCTGCGTGAGTACCAGAAGGGAGACCGCCTCAATCGGATTCACTGGAAGCTCTCTGCTAAAAATGAAGCCATGATTGTGGCAGAGATGAGTATGCCAATGAATTGTAATGTGGTGTGTTTTTTGGATGTGTCTTTATCAGCTTTGAGCAGCAGGGAATCACGGGCATATTGGGAAGTACTGCACACCATTTCTCAGGAATTGCTGTTGCAGGAATGTGCGCATTATCTTGTCTGGCGGCAGAAGGAAGAACCGCAGTTACAGCGTAAACCGATACGCAGGCAGGAGGATCTTTTTGATTTTTGGAATCAGATTTCTTCGTGTGGAATAGAAAAGGGCGCATGTCCGCAGGATTATGCGAAGGATTTTCCAGGAGAGGCATACGCGTCCTTTCTTGTGTGGAATCAAGCATTGGAGCTTTTCTGTAATGGAAAGAAGGAGGCTAAGATAAAGCCAGAGCAGGCGAGAAGCCAAATGTTAGAATTGGAGCTTTTGTTGTAAGGCAGATAGATGGAGAGGCAGAATTTATGGAAGAGGCATCATTCGAAAAGAGCAGAGGATGGCTTGGGGGCGTGCAGAGAGAGGTCAGTTTTTTTATGATTTTTCTTGGCATGTCCCTCTGTCTGCAAAGAATTTTGGATATCTATATTCCTTGGCGTTTTTCCTTGACAGCGGCGGCAGGGCTTGCAGTTGGTGTAATAATTATGGATATTGGCCGTAAGTGGATGGCGGCTGGAATAGTGGCTTTTGGGGGAGCATTTATCTTGATTTTGGCACGCTATCACAATCTCTTGCAGTTAAGTCTAAAAGAGACGACAAACCGAGTGCTGGAGTTAATCAACGACTATTATGACACCGAATATCTGTTGTGGTATCTGAAATCAGAGAACAGCTATACTTGGATATTTCTTTTCATGTGCGGGCTGTTGTTGGGATTTTTGGAAGGGCTTTTGATTTTGGCGACCAAGGACAAGCAATGGCGTCTATGGATTGCCGTATTGCTGCCAGTTTTAGTGATTACTGCGGGACTTTTGCTGGGTGTAACCGCTTCATTTAGTGGTATTGTCTTGGTTTTATTTGGACTTTTGCTGCAAATTTTAGATCTCAGGGAACGAGGTCATTTTCTGTTGGGAACGGCAGTGATGATTAGTATCTGTATCTCAATACTATTTGCCAGTAACGAAACATTATGGAGGCAGGTTCAAGTCTGGCACGATCAGTGGCAGCCCAAACAGCTCTTGTTGGAAGATCATATGCTGGAGATGATCGGCCAAATTGTAGATAGTTCTCTGTTTCCTGTCAGGGAACAAAAGAAACATCAGTTGGACAACAGCAAACCGAAGATAACTGGCAAAGAAATGTTTGAGATTACCGTGAATTATCCAGTCTCTTCCAATTTATATCTGCGTGGCTTTATTGGAGGAGCATACCAAAATGGCACCTGGGATAACGTATCAAAACAAGAATTTTTTGACTGGTCGCAAGAGCAGGGCAAAGATAGTTTAGAATATGCCAGGGTTGTGCAGTCTTTTCCCTATGATTGTCTGCACTATATGCCCAGGGTCTATCAGACCGTGGGATGGGAGCGAAAGGTGTCTGTAAAGTGGAAAGGAGAGCCAAGGGGTTATACACTGATGCCTTATTTTACAAAAATTTCAGATGAATTGCCGATCAAGGCAGATGGAAATGTATTACCTGTGAGAGAGACTGATTTTCAGTGGGACACTTTTTTAGAGTTGGACGAACGCGAGGTGGAATGGGCGGCAACACCTGTTATGGAAGCATTTATGGAAGAATCAGACAAGTTTAAGATGTGGAAAGCCTATGAAGCTTATACAAAGGAAGTCTATACCAGACTGCCGCAGGAAGGACTAAAAAAACTGCGCACTTATGCCCAAAAATATAGAAAACGGGCGCAGAAAGCCTATGAAAAGAAAAGAATTGAGATTTTTGAAAAGTTAGAGGAAGCGGAACAACAGAATTTATATGCAAATGCAGAAGATGCGCTTTTCAAAGAGGAATATGAATTTTTGCTGAAAAGCGAGCAGCAGCAAATGGTGCAAATGGTACAGGAAATGCTGTGGAAGGACAATCATTACAGCTTTGATCTCAAGGAATTGCCAGAATCGGAGGATTACACAGAGTATTTTCTGTTTGAACAGCACAAAGGTTATTGTGTGCATTTTGCGACGGCGGCAACCCTGCTTTTTCGGATGAATGATATTCCGGCAAGATATGTCAGCGGTTATCTGGTACTTCCCTCAGATTTCAAAAAAAATGAGGATGGCACCTATACAGCAGTCGTCACCGATGAGCGGGCACATGCCTGGACAGAGATTTTTGAACAAAATATTGGTTTTCATCCAATTGAGGCGACGCCGCCGGATTATCAGCATATTCTGGAAAATATGAAGCAGGGGGAACATGTCACTCAGGCTGTGGAAACAGCGGAGCAGAGAAGACAGAAAAAGGAAGACAGAAAGAAGAAAAAACAGGAGGTCTCTGCGTATGAGGGGAAACAGCGGCCAAAGAAAGAACAAAAACCGATGACACAAAAGACACAGAAAGATACGGTCAAAAAAGAATCAAGCAGCACAAAAGACAATGGGATTTTTGGCATGGCCGTAAAAAGGATTGCTATATTTGTTTTGGCAATTGCAGGGAGCTATTTGTTTTTATGGTATCGCAGAAAATGGATTTTAAAAAAGCGCTGGGAGCGTTTTAATCAAAAGAATCGGACACAGTCAGTCAAAGAAATTGCAAAAGAATTTGCAGTTATGCTGCGTCTGATGGACCTAAGCCGAAAGACAGGAATGAGCGATAGGGACTATCAGGCAGTATTAGAGCAAAAGTTGCCAGATATCAATTGGCAGCAGGCGTTTGCGCTTTTCCAGAAAGCAGCATTTTCACAGGATGATCTGACAGAGGAGGAATATCAGCGGACACTTTCTCTCTATCATCAGATGGGACAGAGGATCACTCAAAAACGGGGAGTCAGAGGCTGGTTCTTGAAATATATCCTTATTTACCCTTGACAAGAAAAAGTGTTGTCCGATACAATATAATGCGGTACCCCGCAGGTGAGGAATCCTACATAGCAGGATTTCTTGTAAAGTGACAGGTAGTCAGAAGGAGGGATTCTCTTGAACAGAGAAAATCATTCACTGGGGCAAAAAGTGTTTCAGAGAATCCGGGAGGATATTTTAGAGGGTAATTATAAAGTGGGAGAGGAACTGAAAGAGCAGTTGATTGGTGAACAGATGGGTGTCAGCAGGACACCTGTGCGAGAGGCACTGCGTCAGTTGGAGTTAGAAGGACTTGTGGAGATTATATCCAACAAAGGGGCTTTTGTAGTAGGATTTAGCTTAGAGGATATCCAAGATATTTATGAGATGCGAGCTGAGTTGGAAGGCCTGTGCGCAAAGAAAGCGGTGGTTAAAATCTCAAAACAACAGATTGAGGCACTGGAGGAAATTTTATATTTGACAGAATTTCATATTAAAAATGGAAATATGGAACAGATCACAAAACTGGACAGTGTTTTTCATGCAATTTTATACGAAGCAAGCGGCAGCAGGATGCTGGAACAGGCGCTGCGCAATTATTATCATTATCTGCGCAGAATTAGTAGACTCAGTCTCTCTTTTGTTAAGCGTGCCGTAGAATCCAATGAAGAACACAGACAGATTCTAAAGGCGCTCATGCAGCAAGATCAAAAGGGGGCGCAACAGGCAGCAGCCCTTCATATAGCTAACACAATAAAAAATATAAATTCCCTTGGATGGGAGCAAATCGCAGGAGGACAAGGAAATGGAAAAAATTAAAATGACAACGCCATTGGTGGAAATGGATGGAGACGAGATGACACGTATTCTCTGGAAAATGATTAAGGATGAATTGCTGAATCCTTTTATTGATTTAAAAACAGAATATTATGACTTAGGACTGGAACATCGCAATGAGACAGATGACCAGGTGACATTTGATTCTGCTAACGCTACCAAAAAGTATGGTGTTGCGGTAAAATGCGCTACAATCACACCCAATGCAGCCCGTATGGATGAATATGATCTAAAAGAAATGTGGAAAAGCCCAAATGGTACCATCCGTGCCATTTTAGATGGAACTGTATTCCGTACTCCCATTACAGTAAAAGGGATAGAGCCATGTGTAAAGAATTGGAAGAAACCAATTACAATTGCCCGACATGCCTATGGGGATGTCTATAAGGCAAGTGAGATGAAAATTCCGGGAGCTGGAAAATGTGAGCTTGTCTACACGGCTGAGGATGGAACAGAGACCAGGGAATTGATTCATGACTTTACAGGTGCAGGTATTATTCAGGGACAGCACAACTTAAACGAGTCCATTGAAAGCTTTGCCAGAAGCTGCTTTAATTATGCCATAGATACCAAACAGGATTTGTGGTTTGCTACCAAGGACACGATTTCTAAAAAATATGACCACACATTTAAAGATATTTTTCAGGAGATCTATGATCAGGAGTATGACGAAAAATTTCAGGCAGCAGGAATTGAATATTTCTATACATTGATTGATGACGCTGTGGCACGGATTATGAAAGCGGAGGGTGGATTTATCTGGGCATGTAAGAATTATGATGGGGATGTGATGAGTGATATGGTAAGCTCTGCTTTTGGCTCATTGGCAATGATGACTTCGGTGCTGGTATCTCCAGAAGGCTTCTATGAATATGAAGCGGCACATGGAACGGTACAGCGTCATTATTACAAGCATTTAAAGGGAGAGGAGACTTCCACAAACTCAGTAGCTACTATCTTTGCATGGACAGGTGCATTGAGAAAACGTGGAGAGCTTGACAAACTGCCAGAGTTGTCTGCGTTTGCAGATAAATTGGAACAGGCATGTCTGTCAACAATTGAATCTGGAAAAATGACAAAAGATTTGGCGTTGATTACTACCTTAGAGCAGCCTACGGTATTAAATAGTGAGGAGTTTATCAAGGCAATCAGACAAAATTTAGAGGGACTACTTTAAGTATCGCTGGGGCTGCCTTCGGAGTCTGAGGAAAGTAGAGGGAAATTATTATGATTTTAGCCTGCCAAAATATCAGCAAAGCCTTTGGTACAGATGAAATCATACAACATGCTTCTTTTCATGTGGAAGAAAATGAGAAGATGGCAATTGTAGGAATTAACGGAGCAGGGAAAACCACCCTGCTTCGGATTATTATGGGGGAGTTGGAGGCAGATCGTGGGGAAGTGATTTTGGCCAAAAACAGAACGATTGGTTATCTGCCGCAAAATCCTGATATAGAGGGAAATAAAACAATCTATGAGGAAGTGCTGTCAGCCAAGGAAGAACTTATTTCCATGCAGGAAACATTGATCTCTATGGAAGAGAAAATGAGCAGTTTAAGAGGTGGGCAGCTAGAACAGCTCATGGAGAGTTATAATCGGCTCAATACTGCATTTGAAATGAAGGGGGGTTCTTCCTATAAGAGTGAGATTACAGGAGTATTGAAAGGTCTGGGATTTACGGAGGAAGAATTTGGCAAACATATGCAGGAATTGTCGGGAGGGCAGCGTACCAGAGTCTGTCTGGGCAAGCTTTTGGTGACAAAACCAGATATCATTTTACTAGACGAGCCGACCAACCATCTGGATATCGGTTCTATTACTTGGCTGGAGACTTTTTTACTGAATTATAAGGGAGCGGTGGTAATTGTCAGCCATGACCGTTATTTTCTTGATCGAATCGTGCATAAAGTAGTGGAACTCGATCTTCATAAAGTATCCGTGTTTTCTGGAAATTACAGTGATTATGCGGTCAAAAAAGCTCAGGTACGCGAGGCACAGCTCAAACAATATTATAATCAGCAGCAAGAGATCCGGCGCCAGGAAGAAGTGATTGCCAAGCTCAAATCTTTTAACCGTGAAAAATCGATCAAACGTGCAGAGAGCCGTGAAAAAATGTTGGATAAAATAGAACGGCTGGAAAAACCAGTGGAGGAGAATACCGATATCCATCTAAATTTAGAACCTCGGGTAGTCAGCGGCAATGATGTGCTAAAGGTGGAACATCTGGCAAAAGCGTTTCCAGGCCAAAATCTATTTTCGGATCTCTCGTTTGAATTGAAGCGTGGGGAACGTGTGGCGTTAATCGGCGATAATGGCACAGGCAAGACTACCATTTTAAAGATTATCAATCAGATGGTGGAGGCCGATCATGGGACATTGACACTGGGTGCGAATGTACATATCGGTTATTATGATCAGGAGCACCAGATTCTTCATCAAGATAAGACGCTGGTGGAGGAGATTTCTGACGCCTATCCAAGTCTTACCAATACCGAGATACGAAATGTCTTGGCAGCATTTTTGTTTACTGGAGACGAGGTGTTTAAACGGATCTCTGATCTCAGCGGCGGGGAACGCGGACGGGTGTCGCTTGCCAAATTGATGCTGTCGGAGGCAAATTTCTTAATTTTGGACGAGCCGACCAACCATTTGGATATCGTTTCAAAAGAGATATTAGAGCAGGCATTAAATCGGTATACTGGGACAGTATTGTTTGTCTCTCATGACCGATATTTTATCAATAAAGTTGCGACGCGGATTCTAAATCTTACAGGGGAGACTGTGGTCAATTATATTGGAAATTATGACTACTATCTGGAAAAATGCAGAGAGCTCACACAAATTTATGCGCCTGGAAAGGAAGAAGCAGTAAAATCAGAGCCAGAGAGCAGCAGTAAATTGGATTGGAAACAGCAGAAAGAAGCACAGGCAAGACAGCGAAAGCTGGAAAATGACCGTAAGAAGACAGAGGATGCTATTGAGCAGACGGAACAGCGCATCCAGGAGTTGGAGGAAGCTTTTGCGGACAGTGAAATTGCCACCAATTCTGCCAAACTTCAGGAACTTCATCAGGAATACGCCGAAAAACAGCAGGAGTTGGAAAAGCTGTATGAGGTGTGGGAACAGTTGATGGAGGAGTAAGTGTAAATATGTTTAAATAAAAATTACTCCCGATTTATGATTTGTTCGGGAGTAGTTTTAAAATAGATCACTATGTGTTCCAGTTCTGGTTAATGATAAAGTTAATATGTTATGTTCGATTTTGTAGATCAGCAGCCAGTCAGAAGTAATGTGACATTCTCTGTGTCCCTCATAATTGCCCAATAAATTATGGTCTTTGTATTTGGGCGGAAGTGGCTGCTCATTGCTCAAAAGTATTAGTACATCTTGTAAGAGCTGAGGATTATATCCACGTTTGATAATGTTTTTATAGTCCTTTTTGAATTTACTGGAGTATCTTATATCAAGCATTTAAATCCTCCATCAATTCTGTAACATTGTGAAATGATTTACTGAGGTTTCTTCCGTGGTTTACATCATCAATGGCAGCTAGGGTTTCAGCATTAGGAACATCAAGAGAGATTTCAAAAGGAATTTTCTGCTGTCGAACCATTGTTTTTGCAAAAATATTGAAAGCAGTAGACATATTCAATCCTAATTCTTTGCAAATATGGTCAAATTGTTGTTTTAAATTTTCATCCATCCGTATATTAACATTTGTTTGTGCCATGAATTACACCTCACTTTTATTTGATATATACATTGTATAAAATATTAGTTACATTGTCAATTATATTGTGGTTTCAATAACAAACCATATGTTAAATTTTTCACAGATTGACATCCATTGCCAGATTTATTATAATAGAAATAAGTGTATGCAGGAAAGCCGTATATAGGAGGAAGGGCAATGGAAAAGGAGATATCCCAAGCAGTGATTCGAAGGATGCCTAGATATTACAGACATTTAGGGGAGCTGCTGGATGATGGGGTAGAGAGGATCTCATCCAATGAGTTGAGTGCTAGAATGCGTGTCACGGCGTCTCAGATTCGTCAGGATTTAAATAATTTTGGCGGGTTCGGGCAGCAGGGATACGGATATAATGTCAAATATCTCTACGATGAGATTGGAAAAATTTTGGGAATTAACCAACAACATAATATCATTGTCATTGGTGCCGGCAACTTGGGGCAGGCGCTTGCGAATTATGTCAAATTTGAGAAGAGAGGGTTTGTGATTATCGGTCTTTTTGATGTAAATCCTGCTTTTCAAGAGATTTCTGTGAGAGGAATCAAGGTACGCATGATGGATCAATTGGAAGCTTTTGTCAAGGAAAACCGAGTGGATATTGCAGCACTTACTATGCCTAAGGAAAATGCAGATGAAATTGCAAATATGCTGGTGAACCTGGGCATTGGAGCCATTTGGAATTTTGCGCATTTGGATCTGGAACTGCCAGAGCATGTGGTGGTAGAAAATGTACATCTCTCTGACAGCCTGATGCAGTTGTCGTACAATATTGCAAAACAGAGAAAACAAAGAGATAAGAAGTGATCATATGGGAAAAAGAAAGAATACCGTTCCCGGATTCGAGAGGATGGTAAAGAACAAAGAGATTCCACTTTTGATTTTAGATCAGAAATGGCATCATTTATTTTCACAGGACAGTAAGCCAAAGGAAGTGGAACGGTTAGAGCAGAAGCTCAAAAAACAGCTCTCAGGCCAAGGCAGACTCAGACAGGAGATGAAGGAGCTCAAAGGCCTAAAAGCCAAATTGATGAAAAATATATTGGTAAATATGGATGAGATTGGCGAACATGGACAGGAGACAAAAAAACTCCAGGAGGATCATCGTTTAATCACAGAAATTAACGGAAAATTAGAGGATAAAGAAGCGGAGCTTCGGAATCTGGAAAAAGAAATGGAGCAGGACAATTCTCTTTTAATGGTGCAGACGATGGAATTTTGTTATCACATTATGAGCAGCAATGAAGTAGAGCGAGAACAACTTGCTTCCTGGATTGAACAAATGAGGGAGGAATTAAAGCAAAAGATTGTCAGAAAAGACGCTATTGATGGCAAAAATCGGGAGATTTATGCATATCTGCATGATATTTTTGGAGCTCAGGTACTGGAAGCATTTGATTTAAAATATGAAGATGAATATAAAGTGGAGTGAAAGACAGTCTTACAGAAATGATAAGAATGTCTTTTTCGTGTAAAAAAATTTATGGAGAAAGAGCATGGATATTTTGATTGACAGCAAGCAAATGAAGCAGTGCGATAAAAATACCATTGAACATTTTGGTGTTCCCTCTCTGGTGCTGATGGAGCGTGCTGCATTGGCGGTAACAGAGGAGATAGAAATATGTTTTCGGGAATGCATCAAAGCAGAAGGCGCACAAAATGATAGGGGAATGGAAGGCAAAAAGGCACTGATAGTCTGTGGTTTTGGAAATAATGGCGGAGACGGGTTTGCTGTCGGCCGTCTGCTTTGGCAAAGAGGTGTTTCTGTTACGATTGTTATTTCTCCAGAATCGGGCAGAATATCAGAAGAGACACAGATTCAGAGGGATATTGTGGAAAAATATCAAATTCCAATTGTCAGTCAGATACCAGAACAGGACTTTGACGTGGTAGTGGATGCCCTGTTTGGGATTGGTCTTACCAGAGATTTGACAGGAATTTACCAGGAGTATATTCTTAAAATGAATGGAATGTCAGGACTTAAGGTGGCAGTGGATATCCCTTCTGGAGTTCATGCAGATTCCGGTGTTATCATGGGAACATCATTTTGTGCAGATTTGACAGTTACATTTGCATTTGTCAAACTGGGACTTTTATTGTTTCCAGGGGCAGAGTATGCCGGCAGGGTGATTGTGCGCGATATAGGGATTGACCATCATAGTTTCCTGACAGAACAACCTGCGTGTTTTCGCCTGACAATGAATGATTTAAAAAATATTCCTTCGCGCAAGGTGCGTTCCAACAAGGGAAGTTATGGAAAGGTGTTGGTTGCAGCAGGTCAAAATAACATGGCTGGAGCAGCATTTTTCAGTGGAAAAGCCGCTTATCTCACTGGAGCAGGGCTGGTGAAGGTGTTGACAGCAGAAGAAAATAGGGTCATTCTACAGCAACTTTTGCCAGAAGCGATTTTAGGGACGTTTCAGGAGCCGGTTATGGCAGAGAAATTAAAGGAAGCTTTGGAATGGGCCTCCGTTGTAGCGGCAGGGCCAGGGATTGGCACTGAGAGTGGTGCAGAGTGTCTGGTCAAATATATTTTAAAGTGTGCCAGGGTTCCAGTGGTTTTGGATGCAGATGGATTGAATATTTTAGCAGGACATCTGGAATGGCTAAAAGAAGCCAAAGTACCAGTGATTGTGACCCCGCATCTTGGTGAGATGGCAAGACTTACGCACAAGAAAATTGATGCCATCAAAGAACAGCTATTGCAAACTGCAAAAGATTTTGCGGCAGAATATCAGGTGATCTGTGTACTTAAGGATGCGCGCACAGTAACAGCATGGCCAGACGGCAGAACATGGATCAATACCAGTGGAAATAATGGAATGGCCACAGCAGGATCTGGAGATGTGTTGACAGGAATCATTGCAGGGCTTATAGCACAAGGAATGAAGCCAGGAGAAGCTGCTGCAATGGGCGTTTATCTTCATGGACTTGCCGGTGACAGACAGGCAGCGCAAAAAGGAGTTTATGGTCTGACAGCACAAGATATCTTAGATGGGATTTGGCAGGTGCTTAAGGAAATATAAGGAAGGTAATGGACATGAAAACATACAGCAGGGTCTATGCAGAAATCGATTTAGACGCCATTATCCATAATATGGCGCAGATGCAGAGCCGTATCAGCAATGAAACAAAAATCATGGGTGTGATTAAAACAGATGGCTATGGTCATGGTGCAGTGCCGATTGGACGAGAATTGGAATCACTTGCTGTGACTTGGGGATATGCAACTGCCACCGTGGAGGAAGCTCAAATTTTGCGCAGAAATGGATTGAAAAAGCCGATTCTGGTATTGGGTGCAGCTTTTCAGGAACAATATGGGGCATTGATGACAGAGGACATACGTGCTACTGTATTTTCTCTGAGGCAGGCGCAGGAAATGGAGGAGGCCGCGGCACAAGCAGGAGCACAGATTACAGTTCATATAAAAATTGATACTGGCCTCAGCCGTTTGGGATTTCAGGCAACAGAGGAAGCCGCAGAGGAAATTGCACAGATTGCCGCTATGCCGCATATGATAATTGAGGGAATATTTACCCATTTTGCAAAATCAGATGCCAGAGACAAAACGATGGCAAGGGAACAGATGGAGAGATTTCTTAAGATCAGAAAGCTTTTGGCAGACCGGCAGGTTATAGTGCCAATCGTTCATTGTTCCAACAGTGCTGCGATTATTGATCTGCCGGAGGCAAATATGGATGTGGTGCGTGCCGGAATTAGTCTCTATGGAATGTGGCCTTCAGATGAAGTACAAAAAGAGAATTTAGATTTGAAACCTGTTTTGTCTTTAAAGAGCCGCATTGTCTTTTTGAAGGATTTGGAGCCAGATAGAACCATCAGCTATGGAGCGACTTATAAAACCAACGGATGGCAGAGGATTGCCACCATTCCGGTGGGATATGGAGACGGTTATCCAAGAAGCCTTTCTAATAAAGGATTTGTATTGCTTCATGGGAAAAAAGCCCCTATCTGTGGAAGAATCTGTATGGACCAGTTTATGGTGGATGTAACACATATTAAAGAGGCAAAGGAGGGCGATACAGTAGTCTTAATTGGAACAGATGGTACAGAATGTATCTCAATGGAAGAAATTGGAGCACTTTCAGGCAGATTTAATTATGAGTTTGCCTGTGATCTGGGTAAGAGAATCCCTAGGGTTTATGTAAAAAATGGCAGGGTGACTGAGACCAGAGATTATTTTAAAGAATAAATCTGAATACACACGAAAAAATTTGGAAATAATAGGACATGAAAGAACCTATAAAGTTTTGGAGTGTGAGAAGAATGATTATTCATAGAGGAGATATTTATTATGCAGACCTGCGCCCAGTGATCGGGTCCGAGCAGGGGGGAATTCGCCCCGTTTTAGTGATACAGAATGATGTGGGCAATCGGCACAGTCCAACTGTGATCTGTGCGGCTATCACATCAAAAATGAATAAGGCAAAGCTTCCTACGCATGTGGAGCTTGACGCTGAAAAATATGATTTGATGAAAGATTCTGTAGTTTTACTGGAGCAGCTTCGAACGATTGATAAACAGAGACTGAAAGATAAGGTATGTCGTTTAGACAATGAAATTCTCAAAAAAGTAGACAGAGCGCTTGAAATCAGTCTGGAATTGTATACATAAATCTTGACGAATATACTGCAAAATGGTATATTTCAAGTGTTTGTTGGAAAAGTGCCTGTGCAAAAAAGGGGAAATAAGTAAGGGACAGGCGAGGTGCAGGAAAGTACAAAGGGAAAAGGAGTCAAAGGAATGGATGATGGCGAAAGTCCGGTCATAGGGCTGTTAGTATTTTTGGGGTTGACTGTCATAAACAGTTTTTTGTATGGATTTTTGATTGCTTTGGAAGAAACCAGTGAGAGTGAGGTGCAGAAATATGCGCAGGAGGGCGACAAACATGCCGCCTGGCTGCTACAGGTAAAGGATTCACCTTATAAGACCAAGCATGCACTTCAGATTATGGCAGCATTTGTCAGCAGTGTGTTTGGGATTTACCAGATTCGGCTGATTGGCAGAGCCCTGATGCAGAGTTTTCTCTCAGGGAAGACAGAGCCATATCAACAGATACTGTGTTATGGATTGGCAGCTATTTTAGGGATCTTTTTATTTGGTGTGTTGGGGATTATTGCACCCCAGAAAATTGCAGCCAGAAAATCAAAAAAATGGCTATTTCATCTGGCGGGTCCCATTCATGTGATGGTTTGTGTGATAAAGCCTTATACCGCTCTTGCCGAGGTGTTGTCTAATTTGGTGGTGCGTTTATTGGGAGTGGATCCCAATGCAAGTATTGATGATGTAACCGAGGAAGAAATAATTTCTATGGTGAAAGAGGGACATGAACAGGGTGTTCTGCAGGCAAGTGAAGCAGAAATGATTCACAATATATTTGAGTTTGATGATAAAGAAGCCAAGGACATTATGACGCATCGCAAAAATGTGGCGGCAGTGGATGGCAGTATGAAGCTGCGCCAGGTGCTAGAGTTGGTACTGGAAGGTAACAATTCCCGATTTCCAGTATACAGAGAAGATATTGATCATATTATCGGCATCATACATATGAAGGACGTGATGATTGAGAGCAGAAAGGAGCAGTATCTAGATCAAGCAGTACAGGATATCCCTGGACTGGTGCGGGAAGCAGTGTTTATTCCTGAGACTAGGAATATCAATGCGTTGTTCAAGGGAATGCAGTCTCAGAAAAATCATATGGTAATTGTGGTAGATGAGTATGGACAGACCGCCGGTATTGTGGCAATGGAGGATATTCTGGAAGAAATTGTGGGCAATATTTTTGATGAATATGACGAGGAGGAGACTGTAATTGTCTCTCAGGCGGATGGAAGCTATCTGATGAGCGGAATGGCATCCTTTGACGAAGTGTGCGAGCTTTTACAGATTTCTATGGAAAATAAGGATTTTGAAACGTTAAATGGATATCTGATTTCCCTGATTGGCAAGATACCAGGGGACCATGAGCAGTTTGATTTGACATCTGACGGATGGAGATTTCAGGTAGAATCTGTGCGAGATAAGATAATTCATACCGTAAAGGTGACAAAATATCAGCAAGAGCAGGAAGAGGGAGAACAGGAAGAGCTAACGTCTGTTTAGTACAGTTTGTAGTGTTTTAATGAGTAATAAACAAGAAAGAGAAAAGAGGAGAATATATGTCAGGACATTCTAAATTTGCAAATATTAAACATAAAAAGGAGAAAAATGATGCCGCTAAGGGTAAGATTTTTACAATTATCGGACGTGAAATTGCAGTTGCTGTCAAAGAAGGCGGTCCCGATCCGGCTAATAACAGCAGACTTCGAGATGTGATTGCCAAGGCCAAGGCCAACAATATGCCAAATGACACCATTGACCGTGGAATTAAGAAGGCGGCGGGAGACGCTAATTCTGTGAATTATGAGTTTGTGTCTTATGAAGGTTATGGGCCAAATGGAACAGCGATCATTGTAGATGCTCTGACCGACAATAAAAACCGTACTGCTGCAAATGTGAGAAGTGCTTTTACCAAAGGGTATGGAAATGTAGGGACGCCAGGCTGTGTATCTTATATGTTTGATAAAAAAGGGCAGATTATCATTGATAAAGAAGAATGTGAAATGGATCCAGATGATCTGATGATGACAGCGTTAGATGCTGGAGCAGAAGATTTCAGTGAGGAGGAGGATAGTTTTGAGATCCTTACAGAACCAGAGGCATTTAGTGAAGTCCGCCAGCAATTAGAGGAGGCAGGCATTGTCATGGCTTCTGCCGAAGTGACAATGATTCCACAGACATGGGTAGAATTGACCGATGAAACAGCAATTAAGAATTTACAGAAAACATTAGATCTTCTGGAAGAAGATGATGATGTTCAGGCTGTATATCATAATTGGGATGAATAGTCCAATTTGTAAATAAAAATTCAATAAATTTATCCAAACTAATAAACAATTCCCTTGTATTTACCGAAATAAACAGTGTAGAGTTTGGTTTGCCTGTATATTGAATGGCAGGTGCGAGGATTTGTTGATGATATAGAAACAGCCCACGCGCCACTGTCAAAACGCTGGCGATGTCTTGAATTTGGGCAAGGTAGTGATGGAAACGGATTTCCATCTGTATAGATCAAGGAGGGAATAGCATGTCATTAACAATCAAAGCAGTACAAAATGGTATCAATGATACAGATAACCTCAAACAAAGCACAGTTCAAAAACAGACTGCAAATAAAGGAAAATCTGTATTTGCTGGGAGAATCCCAGTTGCAACCAAGGCGGACATTCTTGTGCAAGAAAAACGCAAAAGTGTTCAGAAAGAGGCAATGCGGCTTGTCAGTGATGCCTGGGGCAAAGATCAGAGAGCAGATCAGAAAATTGATGATAAGAGGAAGCTTAGACAAACGTTGTTATCTCGGATTGATGATACCAAAGAGCGTTTAAAAGATTTTGACGACGCAAAAGCGCGGCTGCAGGAGCAGTATGAGGTTGACCCTGAGTCACAGGAGCAGAAAGATCTGGAATTATTGGAGAAGTACCAGGATTATTTAAAAGGTTTGGAGAATCCTGGATTTACGGAGGAAGAGCGTGACCGTCTGAAAGAACTTCAAAATATGTCAAGGACGGATTATCAGGTAGAAGTTTTAAAATTAAATGAGGAAGCCGGACAAGAAAAGAAAAAAATTGAAAAACTGCAGTTGCAGGAAGAGATCTTGAGAGGGGCTATCGCCGGCGCGAAGAACGACAAGTTGAAATCAAAGGATATGCTGAATGCAAATGAAGCGAAAGATCAGATTATGGATGCGGCCAGCAAAGATATTATGAATCTTCTGGTTCAGGAGGGCAAAGATAATATTGACGCGAAGGTTGAGGAAGATCAAAAGAAGGCTGAAGAAGCAGAGGAGAAGCAGGAAGAACAGCAGGAACGTATTGATGAAGCCAAAGAAAACCGCAAAGATCAAAAAGAGATCATTGAAGGAGAGCTGAAATCAGATAAGCTGGAAATGGAAGCTTCCTTTAAGCAGCAAGAGACAGGCGAGATGGAACAAGCACAGAACAGCATCCAGAAGATCCTCAAGAAGAACAAACTGATCGATGAGGATCTGAAAGGCATTGAGATTGACTTTGGATTTTAATAGATGAGATGGGAATTCATTTAATGTAATATAAACGTATTGGATTAGCAAACTAAAGTCGGAGGAATGGAAGATTCCTCTGGCTTTTTTCTATATAGCTAATTTCTATAGGAATGAGGGATTTTTTTGCCATGAAACTTGCTATTAAGCCTTGATTGGTATATGATAATAGAAAATACTTTAAGGATGTGACGTATGAAAGATCTGAATAAAATCAGGGAAGAAATTGATGAGATTGACCGCCAGATGGTCGCCCTGTATGAAGAGCGGATGCGGCGCACCACAGAGGTTGCAGAGTACAAGATTTCTGTGGGCAGGCAGGTGCTGGATAAGGAGCGGGAGGCAGAAAAGCTGGCAAAGGTGAAAGCACAGGTTCAGGCCCAGGAAAATCGTTATGGTGTGGGTGAACTGTTTGAACAGATTATGGCGTTGAGCCGCAAACGGCAGTATCAGCTTATGAATCAGCATGGACAAGTACAGGAGTTGGGATTTGTACAGGTGGACAATCTTCCCTTTGAGACACACAAAGTTGTTTATCAAGGGACAGAAGGGGCATACAGCCAGATTGCCATGCAGACATATTTTGGAAAGGATGTAGAAAATTATCATGTAGATACTTGGCGGGAGGCAATGGAGGCGATACAGAGAGGAGAGGCAGATTATGCAGTATTGCCAATTGAAAATTCTTCTGCGGGGATTGTGGGAGAGAATTTTGATCTAATGCTGGAATATGATAATTACATAGTGGCAGAACAGATGATACCCATAGAACATATGCTTTTGGGGCTGAAAGAGGCAGAGCTGTCGGATATCAGAACTGTCTATTCTCATCCACAGGCATTGATGCAGAGCATAGACTTTTTAGAGGAACATCAGGAATGGGAAGCAGTTCCTGTAAAAAATACGGCTGGTGCCGCCAAGCAGGTACTTAGGGAGAACCGCAAAGATCAGGCGGCAATTGCCAGCAAGGTGACAGCGGAACTTTATGGGCTGAAGATCTTAAAGGATAACATTAACTACAGCGAAGAGAATAGCACCCGTTTTATTATTGTGGGCGGCAAGAAGCTTAGACTGAAAGGGGCAGAAAAGGTCGGTATTTGCTTTGAGGTGTCTCATGAGAGTGGTTCTTTGTATCGGCTGCTTTCACATTTCATGTTTAACAATTTAAACATGGTTAAGATTGAGTCAAGGCCAATTAAGGATAAGAGCTTTGAGTACCGTTTTTTTGTGGATTTGGAAGGTAATCTTGGAGAGGGAGCGGTGCAGAACGCCCTTAAAGGGTTGATGGAGGAGGCCTTGTATGTCAAGGTATTAGGGAATTATTGAGTGAAGGAAGAGAAAATGAGACAAGAAGCAAATTTAATATTGTATAGGGGTTTGAAACAAGGGAAGATTTTAGAAGATATTGTCTGGATTATGGAGAATTATCACAAGGAACAAGAGCATTGCAGAGAAATTCGTGTTCTGTGCTGCGAGAGTTTACACAACTTAATTGAATTGTCGGCAAGCCACGGATTTGAGGGTAACTTGTGGCAGAATTATCTGACTTTTTTAATGGTCAATCATGAGAATGCATACAGCAGGGCATGTGAAATGCGGGGCGGCGTCTCTGGCACGATCAATGAATTGGCGCTGCATGATTTTCAGATATTTCAGAGATTGTTTGCCTATGACTTCCATGAGATGGCAACAGTTTTGGGGATGCCTGAATTTCATGCGATTAAGCATTACCAGCGTTCTGATCATGGTCAGGAGGGAAATGTATTTAACCGCCGCATCAGGGACCGCATTTGTGATCTCAGCGTTCGTTTGGAACAGGCGAAAACTGTCACCGAGTTTCAAGAAGAGGTCACAGAATTTTATCGGGAATTTGGGGTCGGAAAACTGGGACTGCACAAGGCTTTTCGGGTAGAACATGAAAAAGAGGAGGTACAGATTGTGCCCATCACCAATATCAATCATGTTCATCTTTCCGATTTGGTGGGTTATGAGGCAGCAAAACAGAAGCTGATTGACAATACAGAAGCTTTTGTGCGCGGCAAACAGGCAAATAACTGTCTGCTGTTTGGGGACGCTGGGACCGGAAAATCCACCAGTATCAAAGCCATTATCAATCAATATTATGATCAGGGACTGAGAATGATTGAGATCTATAAACATCAATTTCAAGATTTGAATGAGGTGATTGCCCAGATTAAGAATCGAAATTACAAATTTATCATATATATGGATGATTTGTCTTTTGAGGAGTTTGAGATTGAGTATAAGTACTTAAAGGCTGTCATTGAAGGCGGACTGGAAAAAAAGCCAGATAATGTGTTAATTTATGCCACTTCCAATCGGCGGCATCTGATTCGGGAAAAGTTTAGTGATAAGCAAGAGCGTGATGATGAGTTGCACACGCGTGATACCGTGCAGGAAAAATTGTCACTGGTGAAAAGATTTGGCGTTACGATTTATTTTGGATCGCCAGATCAGAAGGAATTTCAGAATATTGTAAAATGCCTGGCAGAGAGATATCAGATACAGATGGATGAAAAGACGCTGTTTTTGGAAGCAAACAAATGGGAATTAAGTCATGGAGGGCTTTCTGGAAGGACAGCGCAGCAGTTTATCAATTATCTGCTGGGAAAACAGTAAATTGGGAAGGAGAGTCTATGAAGATTACGACATTTGCAGCAATTTATATTGGTTCCTATGAAGTGAGCCTTAAGGTATTTGAGATTAGTCCCAATCGTAAAATTCGGCCAGTAGATTATGTGCGCAGCCGTCTGGAACTTGGACGGGATGCGTATCGCAAGGGTGTGATTGGATATGAATTGGTGGAGGAACTTTGTCTGATATTAAAAGAATTTTATTCTATTATGGATGGTTATAAGGTGGATGCTTACAAGGCATATGCGGGAAATGTCATGCGGGTGGCTGGCAATGCACTGTTTATTTTAGATCAGATTCGCCTGCGCACCAAGATAGAGGTGTCTGTGATCAGCAATTCAGAACAGCGCTTTATGGGTTATAAATCTCTTGCAGCTACCAGTGAGTTTGAGAAAATGATTCAAAAAGGAACCGTTGTCGTGGATGTAGGCGGCGGGAGTATGCAGATCACTTTGTTTCAGAAGGGACGTGCTGTTACCACACAGCATATTGAATTGGGCATTATGCAGATCTGGGAAAAGCTGGCCAAGATCCGCAATATGGTCTCCCATTATGAGATGCAGATTCAAGAATTGATTGATAAAGAATTAGAGATTTTCAAGCGCATTTATTTGCAGAAAAAAGAGATTGAATATGTAATTGTCATGGGGGATTATATCGGTGAGATGGTCAAGGGCTTCTCTAAGAAAGAAGAAGATGGAACTATTGAGACAGAACGTTTCTTAAAGCTGCTTAAAAAATGGCATAAGAAATCCCCGGAAGAGATTAATCGTGAGCTAAATCTCGCCAATGAACAAGACCCGCTGGTTCTGCCCTCGGTGGTATTATATAAGAGGCTTACAGAAGAGATGGGCGCCCGATACATCTGGGTGCCAGGGGTAAATATTACCGATGGAATTGTCTGCGATTACGCAGAAAGAAACCATATGATTCGTTTCTCTCATGATTTTGAGAAAGATATATTGGCAGCTTCCAGAAATCTGGCAGAGCGTTATCAAAGTTATTCCAGTCATACAGAGGCAGTGCTTTCTATGAGTACCACAATATTTGATGCGATGAAGAAAGTGCATGGCATGGGCAAACGTGAGCGCTTGTTGCTTCAGGTGGCTTCCATTCTGCATGACTGTGGACGTTATATGAGTCTTGTCAATCAATCTGAGTGTTCCTATCATATTATTATGGCCTCTGAAATTATTGGCATGAGCCATTTAGAGCGTGAGATTGTGGCGACAATTGCCAAGCATGATGCATTATCGATGCAGCCTTATGATAGTGTCATAGGCAAGATGAATCGCGAAAGTTATATGGTGGTCTCTAAGCTGACAGCAATCTTAAAGATTGCCAATGCGATGGATCGCAGCCATAAACAGAAATTTAAAAATATAAAAGCTGTATTAAAGGGCAGAGAGCTGATCATAACTGTAGAGGCAGAAGAGAGTATTGTATTGGAAAAAGGACTTTTTTCAACCTATGCGGATTCCTTTGAGGAAGTATTTAGCATTATGCCAAAAATTAGAGAAAAAAGAGTGTTTCAGTAGGAGGTAACATATGGAAAAAGAGAAGGAGTTTCTGAAACCAGAATATTATGAAAATCGGGAATTGAGCTGGCTTAAGTTTGACCATCGTGTCTTGAATGAGGCGAGAGACAAGACCATTCCCTTATTGGAGAGGTTGAAATTTGTCAGTATCACTTCCTCCAATTTGGATGAATTTTTTATGGTGCGAGTAGCTTCCTTAAAGGATATGGTTCATGCAGGTTATAAGAAGACGGATATTGCAGGCATGACAGCGCAGGAGCAGTTGGAGGCCATCAATAAGGACACACGTGCTTTGGTAGAATTGCAATATTCTACATATAACCGCTCCTTGGTTCCATTGCTGAGCAATCATGGCATTGAGATCCTGGGAACCCATGAGGAATTGAATCAGGAACAAGCGGAATATGTGGATCATTATTTCCAGGAAAATGTCTATCCAGTACTTACGCCAATGGCGGTGGATGCTTCGCGTCCGTTTCCGTTGATTCAGAATAAATCCTTAAATATCGCAGCGCTTCTCTCTAAGAAGGACGAGAAGAAAGGGGAGACTGAATTTGCCACCGTGCAGGTGCCGTCCGTGCTCTCAAGAATTGTGCAGATTCCATCTGCGAAAGAAGGAGTAAAGACATTTCTGTTGTTAGAACAGATCATTGAGCGCAATATTCAGCAATTGTTTTTAAATTATAATGTACTCTGTGCTTATCCCTACCGGATTATGCGTAATGCCGACCTTAGTATTGACGAGGATGAAGCAGAAGATTTACTCCAAGAGATTCAAAAGCAGTTGAAAAAACGCCAGTGGGGAGAAGTAATCCGTCTGGAGGTGGAGGAAAAGATTGATAAGCGTCTGCTTCAAATTTTAAAACAGGATCTGCACATTGCACAGGAAGATATTTTTAAGATTGGCGGGCCTTTGGATCTGACTTTCTTAATGAAAATGTATGGTCTGGAAGGAGCGGATGATCTGCGTTATGCCCCCTATAAGCCGCAGCGTGTGCCTCAGATTACACCGGGGGAGGACATTTTTGCAGTGATTCGTAAGGGCGATGTTTTACTGCACCATCCTTATCAGACGTTTGACCCAGTGGTTGATTTTATTCGTCAAGCTTCTGTGGATCCCAATGTACTTGCAATCAAACAGACGCTTTACCGTGTCAGCGGTAATTCTCCAATTATTGCTTCTTTGGCACAGGCGGCAGAGAATGGCAAACAAGTTTCGGTATTGGTAGAGTTGAAGGCACGATTTGACGAGGAGAACAATATCGTCTGGGCCAAAAAGCTGGAGAAGGCAGGATGTCATGTAATTTATGGTTTGGTAGGATTAAAGACTCACAGTAAGATTGCTCTGGTGGTGCGCAGAGAAGAGGACGGCATTCGCAGATATGTGCACTTGGGAACCGGAAATTACAATGATTCTACCGCGAAATTGTATACAGATTTGGGTATATTTACTTGTTCAGAGGCGATTGGAGAGGATGCCACAGCCGTGTTTAACATGCTTTCTGGTTATTCCGAACCATTGTCCTGGAATAAGCTGGTGGTAGCGCCGATCTGGCTTCGGAAGCGTTTCTTAAAACTGATTAAGCGGGAGATGAAACAAGCACAGGAAGGCAAAGAAGCTTTTATCAAAGCAAAGATGAACTCCCTTTGTGACCGTGATGTGATTGCGGCTTTGTATGAGGCTTCTGCGGCAGGTGTGAAGATAGAATTGGTAGTGCGTGGAATTTGCTGCCTGAAGACAGGGATTCCTGGAGTCAGTGAGAATATTACCGTACATTCGATTGTCGGAAATTTCTTGGAGCACAGCCGTATTTTCTGGTTCCACAATGACGGGCAGGAGGAAATCTATATGGGAAGTGCGGATTGGATGCCAAGAAACCTCGACCGCCGTGTGGAAATTATGTTCCCTGTAGAGGATGAACGGCTGATGGATCAGGTGCGCCATGTATTGGAGACGCAGCTTGCAGACAATACCAAAGCACATATTCTGAAACCAGACGGAACTTATGAAAAAGTAGATAAGAGGGGAAAGAAATTAGTTGATTCACAACAGCAATTTTGTGAGGAGGCAAATGCTGCTATTCCCAAACAGGCCAATTCCTATCAGGATCGCCTCTTTATCCCTGCGGAGCCGATGGAATAGAGAGATGTTCTTTGATATCTGCCAGGATCTGGTAAGGGATGCACAGGTTTCCTTTTCCAGTCCCAAGGTGGATAAAAGGTTTGTTGCTGCCGTGAAAGTCAGAACCTCCACTGACTAACAGATCAAATTCCTGAGCAATCTGCAACATGTTTTTTTCTTCTTTTGATGTGTTTGTGGAATAAATTGCCTCCAGTCCAGTGAGTCCAGCTTCTTTCAAGTTTTTAATCATGGCACGCAGTCTGTCATGATTCATACGACAGAGGGCGGGATGAGCAAAGAAGGCCAATCCGCCGCCCATTTTAATGAGTTTGACAGCTTCAAAAGGAGTAATTTTGTCTCTTGGTACGTAGCAGCGGCGGCCATCTCCCAGATATTTGGCGAACACGGTTTCCCGATCTTTTACAAAACCGTGTTCTACCATATATCTGCCAAAATGTGCGCGAGTGATTACACTGTGGGGATATTCCTGATAGATGGCTTTCATTGTAATGTCAAAGCCTTCCTTCTGTAATAGCTTTGTCATTTTTTCATTGCGTTTGTCTCTGCCGTCTACAAATTCTTTTAATTTTGCGAGAAATCCTGGATGTGTCTCATCCATATAATATCCTAAAATATGTACTTCTTGTTTTTGGTAATCTGTGGACAATTCAATTCCCGGCACAAGTTCCAATCCTAGTTTCTCTGCCACTGGACGGGCTTTGGCAATGCCGCTGATCGAATCATGGTCTGTGAGGGCAATTGCGGACAGCCCCACTTCTTTGGCATGAAACATCAATTCCTCTGGCGTCAAAGTGCCGTCAGATTCTGTGGAATGTGTATGCAAGTCAATCAATTTATTATCGTTTGAGAAGTGTTTCATAGTAAGTCCTTTCTTTTTTTCAGTTCTACAAATTTTTCGAAAAATCCTAGGTATAATGCGGGGTTGGAGAGTGGGAATTTTAGTATTGAGATTTACCATAAATCTTACACTAATCTTAGGAAAATATCAATATTAACAGACATGGGGCTGTCTCATTAAAATATTTATTTTGATAATAATTCAACTATCAAACTCCAAGTATATTAAGGAAATCCCCGTTTATTGTAGCAAATTTTATTGACCAAAAGACTTGATTGGAGAAAAAATAAAATATAATATTGACAGAATATGTAAAAGGTATCATAATCAAAAACATAAAATAAAAGAAGGATGAGGGAAAGTAATGAAAGCATGAATCAAAAAAGCAGTAAAAAAGTAGGGGTTTTATTTTTTGTATTACCAATTGTGGTTACATCACAGGATGTGATTGTATTTGCAGAAGATGAAGGAGAGGCCAACATTGCAGCTGTAATTGAGGCAGTAAATAAAGTTAATAGTGTAGAAAATGGTAAAGTAGTAAGTTTAAAAATTGATAATACAAATATTAAGATAAAAAGAACAGTAAATAAGAACGGAGATAGTGTAGTTTCCTTTAAGGCAGATAGCGGGGAAAGCATTGTTTGTAGTTATGATTTTGATAAAGAAGAATTAAAATGTATGGAAGGTTCTTCAAAGATTTACACTGATCAAATGAAATCTTTAAGTAATACGAGTTTGCAGTATGAAGAAGATGTACGTGCGGCAGGAAAAAAAACAGTAGATACATTTTTTAAAGCATATTCATATCGATGTAATACTATTCCATCATATAAAGGAAAGTATTATAGTTTAAGTAATGGAAGTAAAGTAAAATATCCTGTAAAATATGCAGGAAAAAATAAGACACAAATTAATAAATTTAAAAAGGGAGTTTCTAGGATTAGTAGTAATGGGAAAAAGTTAAAAAATATGTTCAAGGGCAAGCAGCTTTTGCAGAATGTGGCCGCTGTAATAAATGCGTATGCTCGGTGTACACAAACAGGTTCTTTAACAAAAGCAGCGGCACTTGCGGCATTGATGTCAGTATTGCTGGCAATGGGTGTGTGTGTAGAATATATTAATTATGCTTGTAATATTTTTTATGGTGAAATTTCTTGTGAAGTTTCATTGCGCAAAGCAAAAATGGGATTGTGAAATGAAAAATAGAAAGACATTAACAGGTATCCTGATTAATTTTATGATTGTAATTATGGGATTGTATATACAAATTGAGAATGTGGTATTAAATAATGAAGACGTAAATATTTTTTTTCTAATAATCTTATGTATTGCTTTGATATTAAATAGTAGTGCGTTAATCATTTGGTTTAAAGAAGATAGAAAGGAAAAGTAGGTAGAGGTTTATTCTTATGATATAATGTTACATTATTGAAGAGAATGCAAAAAAACCTTGACATATGTCTTTTTGTATGCTAGACTAACAGAGTTGTAAGGAAAATAAAGTAGAGTATCCACTCTCACCTTAGCACAATTGAGTGACTAATGGTTTATATTCAGATCAGAATACTTCTTGTTAGCAGGAGTTAATTACAGAATAGTGGTATGTCGGTAAAATAGAATGATATATTTATATTTTGTATTGTTTTGAGCAAATTTAACTTTTTAAGTTAGCATCGGAACGCTGATGGTGTTCAGGGAGTATTATTCTGATACTTTATAGAATATAAGTGGATAGTCTGCCTATCCACTTTTTTGAAATTAATTTTTGGAGGTGCAAGACAATTAGCGAGTTAATGATTAATGGACAAATCAAAGATAAGGAAGTTCGACTGATTGGTCAGGACGGAGAACAGCTTGGCATCATGCCTACAAGGGAGGCTATGAAGCTTGCGCAGGAAGCTGAATTAGATTTAGTGAAGATTGCTCCTACCGCAAAGCCGCCTGTATGTAAGATTATTGATTATGGGAAATACCGGTATGAGCTTGTAAGAAAAGAAAAAGAGGCCAAGAAAAAACAGAAAACTGTTGAGATTAAGGAAATCCGCTTGTCACCGAATATTGAGGCTAATGATCTCAATACCAAGGTTAATGCAGCAAAGAAATTTATTTCAAAGGGCAATAAGGTAAAGGTAACTTTACGTTTTCGTGGCAGGGAAATGGCGCACATGCAGAAGAGTAAACATATTCTGGATGATTTTGCAGAAGAATTGACAGATATTGCTGTTGTGGAGAAGGCGCCTAAGTTGGAAGGACGCAGCATGAGCATTGTGCTCACAGAGAAGAAGTAGCGATACTATCCGCTCTTTTTAGAGTGGATTATGATAATGATGTGCACGAATGCACAGAGGAATTATGCCGCTTTGCGGCGTGCATCCGGCACAGGAAACGATTCAAAACGCAAGCGTTTTTTCGTTTCCTAATAATTGGAGTTTAAGGAGGAAATAAAAATGCCAAAAATTAAGACAAGCAGAGCAGCAGCAAAACGTTTCAAAAAAACGGGTACTGGGAAGTTAAAAAGAAATAAAGCTTATAAGAGCCATATCTTAACAAAGAAATCTACAAAGAGAAAGCGCAATCTGAGGAAGTCAATTATTACAGACGCTTCCAATGTTAAGAATATGAAAAAGATTTTACCATATCTGTAGGAATGAGTTAAGGAGGAATAGAAGTCATGGCAAGAATCAAAGGCGGTTTAAACGCTAAGAAGAGACATAATAGAACCTTAAAGCTGGCAAAAGGATATAGAGGAGCACGCTCTAATCAATATAGAGTGGCAAAACAGTCTGTAATGAGAGCGCTGGCAAGCTCCTATTCAGGAAGAAAAGAGAGGAAAAGGCAGTTTAGACGTTTATGGATTGCTCGTATCAATGCGGCAGCAAGACTCAACGGCCTTTCCTACAGCAAATTTATGTATGGACTGAAATTGGCAGAGGTAGATGTAAACCGTAAGATGCTGGCAGAGTTGGCTGTAAATGATGCGGAAGGTTTTGCAGAACTGGCAAAATTGGCTCAGAGTAAGTTGGCATAATGCTATATTACAACAGTAATTGACATTTTTTGAAAAAAATTTAAAAAAGTACTTGACTTTCTCGAACCCAGCATGTATAATAAGCTTGTTGAGTTCGAGAGAACAAAAAACAATAAGGCTCGTTGGTCAAGCGGTTAAGACGCCGCCCTCTCACGGCGGAAACAGGGGTTCGATTCCCCTACGAGCTGTTAGCTATAAATTAAATAGCCCAACCCTATAGAAAACTGGAGTTACCTGAGATATGGTAGTTCCAGTTTTTTATGCACAGGGGCGCGTAGGGAAAATTACTGGGAAAATTACTGCTAAGGCAGTATGCGCCCGCGCGCAGCGAGTAGGGTAAAATCTTCCCTACTTGATTGCGCACTCGTAATTGCATGATATGAAAAACTCATTTAAAAACATCTTTACTTTTTAGACAGACAATAATAAAATATTGTCAAGAGGAAGGAGGGAAGTTTTGGAAATAATTTAAATTAAGGAGGTAATTATATGAAAGACCAGAGAAGGTCAGCGAAACGTTTGATCAGTATTTTTTTGACATTTGTGTTGGTGCTAACAAGTGTTATGCTGCCTACAAAATCTGTGACGGCGGCATCCAAAAAACAAATTAAAAGTGTTGCATTGACAATCAATAAAACAAAGGTGACAAACAAAAAAGTTACATTGTATTTAGGAGAAAAATGTAAGCTGCTTGTCACAGTAAAGCCGAGTACAGCAAAGAAATCTGTAAAGTATAAATCCAGCAATGCCAAAGTGGTATATGTAGATAAGAAAGGAAACCTTATAGCAAAAAAGGCTGGAAAAGCAACAATAACAGTGACTGTTACTCCCAAAAAAGGGAAGAAGAAAGCTGCAAAGGTGACAGTTACTGTCAGTAAGAAATTTTCATTGGATAAGAAATCCATTGCCATGAAAAAAGGCGCCACTGCAAAGTTAAAGGCAAATGCAGCATCGTTTCATACGGTAAAATGGAAATCAAGTAATACAAAGGTGGCAACGGTAAAAAATGGTTCTGTCAAGGCAAAAAACGTGGGAACAGCGACCATAACTGCCACTATTGGCAAGGTAAAGACCAGTGTAAAAGTAAAGGTTTCCAAGAAATCCACCACGCCGCAGCCGTCTCCGCCAAATCCACCGGAGGAGCCAACCATCCATGTTACAGGCGTAGAGATTGATGAGAACAGCATATCTCTAGATATCGGGCAGACAAAACAGTTAAAAGCAACAGTGAAACCAGAAAATGCAACAGATAGGAGTGTCAGTTGGAGGTCTGAAGATTCAACAATTGCATCAGTAAATGCACAGGGAATTGTGGAAGCAAAAGCGGCAGGAGAGACTAAAATCGTTGTCACAACCAATGAGAAAGCTTTTAAAGCTGAGTGCAATGTAAAGGTCAATGCCAAAGAAGCAGACGGCCTAAAGATTGAGGTGCCAAATCAGCTTTCAAAATACAGCAGTACAGGAAAATCTGTCATTATGATGGGAAATGACGCCAATGTTCAGGTGCGTTGTATCAATCATGGTTCTCCAATGACCAATGTGAACGTCAAGCTGACAATGGAGCCGCAGTATGGCAATGCAAATGACGCCTATGCCATCAAAGGTATGGAAAATCAATGGTCAGCTTTTGAGAAGACAAATGAAAATGGATATGTTGCATTTCCAATCAGCTTGATTACGAAGCATAAGGATTTGGATTCTTTGAGTGGATATTATCAGAGTTATAAGCTGACGGTTTCCTGTCAGGATAACGGTATGGATTTCACTTCCTCTTCATCACTTTGTTTTGCATCTGTAGAATATTCTGCAACAAATACAGATGATACAATTTATGTGGCAAATCAATATGATGAAGCACTTCCGGCGATTGAGCCAAGTTTAAATGCAACTGGCAGCGGTGTGGCGCGAACAAAATCAAAAAATGGAGAATTTGATGTGCAGTATGTGACCAGCCAGCAGGTTTCCACTGACGAGCGGCCTCATGCTGTGACACTGGCAATTTCTCCGGTTTTGACAATCCCTGCAACCTCATCAGAAGCGGAGATGGGGGATTATGAAAAGTTAATTAATCGTAAATCTGGCAGCTACAGCGTTTATAATGATGAGACCAATGAGAAGACAACAACCATAATTGAGAGCATTCCAGCAGGGCTGGAGTGGGCTAGAATTTATTTTGATGATATCCGCATTTCTCAGTATACCAAGATCCAAATTAAGTTTTTTGACCGGACGAAAAAGGAACAGATTGGTCAGACAAAGGAGATCAATGCAAATTCCTTTACAGAGGATTCCAAGGTTGTACAGATTCCTGTACAGCAGGATCATGACGTATATGCAGAAATTGCCCTGATCTCTGCAGGACAGGTGGATGAGGGAAACAATGATGGATATGAAATAGCTAAAATTGCTGGTGAATGGAGGAGCAGCGCCAAAGATTTCTATAGCTTTGAGAATCTGGATAATGCAGTGACCTGGGAGATAGACAGCAATTTTGCACGCAGTACATCCGTAGAACTGCCTTATCAGCAAGCACAGCAGTATTTGCCGAAAAATTCGCAGTATCTGTCTGAGAACAATACATATACTTATCGTGTGCCAGCCTTCCCCTCTGTGGGAAATGCCGTGCTGGATGTAAAATCTCCAGATCAGAAGGTGGTGGCAACATTCCTCTATCCATCCATAAATTCAATGGAAGATGGAATATATCAAAATGAAAATGTAATTGCCGCTCCCTCTGCCAATATCAGAGCGTTTAATGCCAGCAGTCAGGAAGTTGAGCAGTCTGTAGGCGAACTGGTCGCTGACAAAAGCGGTATCACTGTGGATTCCAGAAATGCTGGCTATACGCCGTTAAAGGCTACCATTGATTATTCTTCCTTGGGCGTAAAGTCGGACAAGACTGTATTATATACAAGTGTGCAGTGGTCCCCAGTGGAGAACAGTGAGATGATAGAGACCAAAGATTTCTATGCGGTAAAGGGTCAGCAGGTAGAAGTAACTGTCCAGTTGTATGACAGCAGGAATAATAAGGTGGCGATGGAGGGGCAGCAGATTACTTTGTATCAAGGTACAGAAGAACTGGATGAATCTTATATTGTCGGCACGCCTAATTTTACGACTGGAAAAGATGGCAATTGTTTGATTAAGATTAAAAACCCAAGCGCAAGCATGCTGACATTGGAGGATTTGAATGCGAAAGCGAAATCTTACAATATCAAGCTGATGATTAAATCGGACCAAGGTGTGGAACATGCAAATATTTATTGGGTAGATCTGGGATTGTATTTCTGCAGTGATGTCTTGGACAGCGATGAGAAGAGTACAGAGCAGAAAGCTTTTCTGGAGACACAGCACACTAAACATCCGGGTGTGGTGGAGACTAGAGTATTTGCTGGCAGCAAGTCATTGGGCAAATATACAGAAAAATCAGATGTCACAGATACTGGAGATGAGATTTCGCTGTCGCGTGAAGTAGGTCATACATGGATATTCGGTATGCCAGTGGTTGGATATGTCAAGGATGGCACACAGGAGAAGATAACTGCGATTTCTGGGGCCAATGTACAATTTGCAAAAAAAGGTGTGGGAGAAAAAATCAGAGAAGACAATGCCAATGCCACTTATACGTTGAAATCAGAAAAAATCGGGGACAGTGTTCTGACAGGTACGATAGACAATGCATCTCTCGGAGACAACATTGTATTTACGATTTTGGATGAAGCGGATCAGGAAAAATATTATCAAAATGTAGGGACAGGAACTGCAGAGATCAATGCCTCCATTGATCTGGTGCTGAACTGGACGCCTGTGGGAATGAATTTAAACATTATTCCACCATTAGGAGAGCAGTTAGATATTACAACAAAGACGAAATTATATTTCTCCTTGAAAGACAGTTTTGGAAATCCTTTATCTGGAAAAACAATAACATACAGTATTAAGTCCTCAGAGATTCCAGACCTTACTGTAACTGATGCTTCAGTAGTTACAGATAGTAAGGGAATTGCCATGATTGAGATAGATGCGCCTGAAAAAACCGGAAATCTGACAATTGATGCAAATTATGACAGTGCATTGAGCACAAAGACGATTGTTTATGCAGACAGCGGGATTCAAGAGAAATTTAGTTTACAGAAGGCTGTGATCAATAAAGTATCTTCCCCATACAAAGTGGCTGTTGAATTTTCACATGCTCTGGATGCCAAATCAGTTCAGAAAGATGCCTTCCGTATTTATAAAACGGCAGCGCCAACCGATGAATATCAGATTGCGTCTGCTCAGATTGATGCAAATAACAGTAATATTGTAATTTTGACATTGGATGGAGAAGGATTGAAGGATGTGAAATCTTCTGAGGTAACGCTGGCAGTCAGCGCTTATGAGGATGCAGATGGTATTGAATATCAAATTATAGACAATAAACACAGATTATTGCCAGAGGTATCTACGGTTACTTTAGAAGATCAGAAATAGTATCAAATTACACAAAATAATATACGAAATTTTATAACACCAGAGAGAAATTTTAGAAATAGAATACCTCTCTGGTGTTTGTGATTGAAAACAGAGAAACAACTGATTCTACAGTTATTTCTCTATTTTTTTGGAATATTTTTTATCTTATCCTCATATATTTGAAATCAGGTACAGGCAATGGGAGGAAAGGAGAAGTAATGAGTTACATATATTCCTGGGTCAAAAATCTGGTATGTTTTTATATACTTCTGACTGTGGTGCTGCATTTACTGCCGAAACAAAATTATCAAAAATATGTACGTTTTTTTTCTGGAATACTGCTGACAATTTTGGTGATCTCTCCCATTTTGTCTTTATTAGGGAATGAGGAGGCGATCAGGGAAAAAATCAATCAGGCAGAATTTTTTCAGGGGTTGGATAATTTAAAATTGGACACAGCGCATTTAGAAGACCAGCAGAAGGAGCTATACCGAGAGGAATATGAACGTGCCCTGGGAATGGATGTAAGTCGGATGGCAGAAGATAAGCAATTGCTTCCAAGGCAGGTCAAAGTGCAGTTATCTGAGGATTATGAGGTGGAATCCATTGAGATGACTGTATCATTGGGGGAGGATGAGATATTTTTGACTGACTTTGAAGAGAATAGGAAGGAAGAGCAAAAGATAAATGAGCTAAAACAAGAATTGATGGAATTTTATCGCTTAACAAAGGGACAGGTTAGCATTGGGATTGTGTGAGGAGATGGTGGACAAGGATGAAAAAACAGAGATTTTCATTAAATAAGTTAAAAAAAATACCAAAAAACCAGCTTCTAATTGGCGGCTTGGCAGGTATTCTGCTTCTGGTGATTGCAATCCCAGTGGATAAGAAAGAAAAAGTGCAGCAGGATCAGATGCAGGAATTGACACAGGGGCAGTCTTCTTATGAGGACACTGGAGATTACGGTAAGCGGCTGGAACGAAAATTGGAACAAGTATTGGAACAGATGGAAGGTGTGGGAAAAGTGGAGGTGATGATTACTTTAAAAGATCAGGGGGAGCATGTGGTGGAGAAAGATGATACCCGCAGCAGCCAAGATATCTCAGAGGAGGATGGGACTGTAAAACGAACCACTGCCGAACGGCAGCATCAGGAACAGACAATCTATGCGCAGGGGAACAGCGGAGAACCATTTGTGTCCAAAGAGATGACACCTAAGGTGGAAGGGGTGCTAGTTGTTGCAGAGGGAGGTGGAAATGCAAAGACAGCAAAAAATATTTCCGATGCAGTTTTGGCATTATTTCCAGTGGAAGTACATAAAATTAAGGTAGTTAAGATGAATTGACAGGAGGGCATCAATTTGAGAAAAGTTTTTAAGAAAAACCAAATCATCATCACAGCTTTGGCTCTTATGATCGCCGTGGCAGGTTATTTGCAATATACGGGAAGCCAAAAAGACAGTGACCTGGCCAAAGAGGCAAGCGCAGATACGAATGAGGGTACATATGAAATCTCCGACGAGGATATGTACAGTGCGGAGGATATTTTTACAGATACTGAGGAAAGTGCTGAGACAGGCGCGGAGGCTTTAGGAGTACAGACGGGTGAGCAGATCGCGCAGAGTCAGGCAGAGGATGCAGAAAATCCAGGAGAAGCAGTATTAACCAGCACAAATGTAAGCAACGTAGACTTTGTATCAGAAGTAAAACTCAATCGAGAACAGATCCGTTCTCAGAATAAGGCATCTCTGTTGGAGATGATCAACAATACCAATATTTCTGAGGAGCAGAAACAGGATGCGATCAATACCATGATTGCTATGACAGACATTGCTGAGCGGGAAGCCGCTGCCGAAATGCTGCTGCAGGCAAAAGGGTTTACGGATGTGGTAGTGAGTATCACCGATAACAATGCGGATGTAGTGCTGAATATGGGTGAGGTGACAGACGCTAAACGTGCACAGGTTGAGGATATCGTAAAGCGCAAGACTAATGTGGAAGCACAGAATATTGTGATCACACCGATTTCTTCTGCAGCAGGAACAGAAGATGGAACTGGAACAACAGAGGGAAATACAGAGGGAACTGCCACAGAGACGCCGGAAGCTACGGATGAAGCGCCGGCACAGGATAATGCGGGAGATGCTGCTGGAACTGAAGCGGCAGATGGAACTGGTACAACAGAGAGTACACCGATAGAATAGACGTTTTACCATATACTTGAACGCCATTTGCAAAGGCGCTGACAGATGAAATGTAACTTACAAATGTATCTGGATTTTTGAAAAGCACTTGCGTTTACTGCAAAAAGGTATTATCATAAAAAACAGAATACGGGTTATTCCAGATGATACAGACCAAGGGGAACCGGAAACGGCTCCCCTTAATGCATTTGTGTGAATGCCAAGAAATAGAAGAAAAGATGCTATACAAGTATTATAAAAGGAGAGGAATGTATGAGACGAAGAAAATTAATGTGGATCATGATGATAGTGGCTGGAGTGCTGCTGTCGGGATGCGGCCTGGAGGAGAGTATGGAAATCAATGGTGATCTGTCGTCTAAGGTGACAAATCAGATTTGTACCACAGATGAGGAGGAGAAAGAGATCAATAAGGAATTGAGCCAGGAGGGGATGGATAACTTACAGGAAATGATGAAAGAAATAGGCTATACCCGTGCTGGGAAGAAAAAGCTGAATGGTGTAGAACATAATGTTTACCAGATCACTGAAAGAATGTCAGTGAAAGACACCAAAGAAGAATTTGTAGTTTTAAATAAAAATCAGGCAGTTATGGATATGTCAGTACTTTCAGAGACACTTAATGAGAATATGGGGGAGATTGAAGGCGTTCGTTTTGATGAGATCGGGAGTCTGACGGTTCGTATCAAATATCCGTTTTCCATATATAAAACCAATGGAAAACTACAAAAGGACGGCTGTACAGTTGAATATCCTCTAAATATGTTGCGAAAGCTAGAACGTGCCTATGCGGTCAGCAGCGCAAAATATGCGAACAACAAGAAATGTACATTTTATGGTGTGAAAAACAAATCCTATTATCGGACAAGTAAGAATGTCAAGGCAGAATCGGAAGGTGTAATTACCAGTTTTAAGGTCAATAAGGTCAGCCAGGGCGATAATAGTTATAAGGCGGAAAAAGAAGGTGTCTATGTTGTAAAGGCAAAATTGCTGGCAGGAAATACCAAGACGGTTAAATTTACGATAGATAAGACAAAACCTGTTACCAATATGAAAGCCAAGAAATACAGCCAGAAAGTGACCGTCAATTTTCGGGATAAGCTTTCTGGTGTAAAGAAGGCAACTCTGAACGGCAAAAAAATCAGCAATGGAAAGGTTGTAACCCAAAAGGGAAATTATCTGCTTAAGATAACAGATCGGGCAGGAAATGTCAGAACTGTTAAATTTTCTATAAAATAGATGTGATTTAAAGGAGGAAAGGAAGCTGCTGCAGATTAGTCTGCGGCAGCTTCCTGTTGAGTGAAAATGAAAACAAAATCTTATGAAATTGACATGTGCAATGGCGACTTGTTCCCCAAAATTCTGGCATTTTCTATCCCTTTGATGTTATCTAGTATTCTGCAGCTTTTATTTAATGCTGCGGATATGGTGGTGGTTGGAAGATTTGCAGGCAGTACGGCATTGGCAGCAGTGGGGGCAAATGCTTCGTTGATCAATCTTTTGACAAACCTATTTATTGGATTTTCCGTGGGAGCTAATGTTATGGTAGCGCAATCTTATGGCGCCAAAAAACAGAGAGAAATGAGTGAGACCGTGCACAGTGCCATTGTATTAAGTCTAATTTGTGGGTGTGTGCTGCTTGCATTGGGTATAGTGGCTGCGCCTGAAATTTTGATATTAATGGGAACCCCTGAAGATGTACTAGGGCAGGCGGTATTATATATTCGTATCTATTTTAGTGGTATGCCAGTAATTCTTTTGTATAATTTTGGAAGCTCTATCTTGCGTGCTGTGGGAGATACTAGGCGTCCTTTGTATTATCTTCTGGCGGCAGGTGTGATCAATATTATCTTAAATTTATTGTTTGTGATAGGTTTTGGCATTGGTGTGGCAGGTGTGGCTCTGGCCACCGTGATTTCTCAGTGCGTGTCTGCCGCTTTGATTGTGCGTTGCATGATGCATATGGAGGGCGGCTGCCGGCTGGAAATCAAGAAACTTGGCATGAAGCGGGATCAGGTGATACAGATTATACGCATAGGGCTTCCGGCAGGTCTGCAGGGAACAGTATTTTCTCTATCCAATGTCTTGATACAATCTTCTGTCAATGCATTTGGTTCCGTGGCGATGGCTGGAAATACTGCGGCTTCCAATATTGAGGGATTTATCTATATGGCCATGAATGCTTATCATCAGACGGCACTCAGTTTCTGCAGTCAGAATCTTGGAGCCGGAAATTATAAACGGATTCGCAAGGTACTCTTAGAATGCCTGGCGATGGTAACATTTGTGGGCCTGACAATGGGATGGGCTGCATATCTTTTTGGAAATCAGCTTTTAGGAATATATTCCTCAGATCCAAAAGTGATTGAGATAGGTTTGCTGCGTCTGTCGGTGATCTGTACTACTTACTGTCTGTGTGGAATTATGGATGTGCTGGTGGGAGGAATGAGGGGTATTGGTTCTGCGGTGTTGCCAATGGTTGTATCGCTGTTAGGGGCCTGCGGATTTCGGGTTTTGTGGATTTTTACAATTTTTCAATGGGAACACAGCTTGTGGATGCTCTATCTATCTTACCCTGTTTCCTGGTTATTGACTGCGGCAGTACATGCAGGCTGCTTTGTATTTTTGATTGGCAGACGAAATTCCAACTCGGTGTTAAACACATAGAATTATAAAAATTTTAGTTTATAAGTTTAACTGGTTCCAGTAAAATTTTACTTCCTTAAAGTGAACATATATGCTAAAATAGTAACATCTGTGTCTTAGTATAAGTGTTAAAATACCAGTTAAAGGAGAAAATAGAATGATTTGGGCAAAAGAAGAAACGATGTCTAGGGCTGAGATCGAAGCCATTCAATTACAACGGCTTCAGGAGACAGTAAAACGGGTATATGAAAAGGTTGTGCCATATCGCCAGAAAATGGAGGAGGCTAAAGTAAAACCTGAAGATATTAAGAACCTAAAGGATCTCAGAAGACTGCCATTTATTACCAAACAGGATATGCGGGATAATTATCCTTTTGGATTGTTCGCAGTGCCAAAAGATCAGTTGGTGCGCATTCATGCCTCCAGTGGAACCACTGGCAAGCCGACCGTTGTAGGATATACCAAGAAGGATTTGGAGATTTGGACAGAATGTGTCTCACGAATTGCCGCAATGGGCGGCGCTACTGAAAAAGATGTGGCACAGATCTGCTTTGGATATGGTATGTTTACCGGAGCGCTGGGACTGCATTTTGGATTGGAGAACATGGGAGCGGCGATTGTGCCTTCTTCCACTGGCAATACAGAGAAACAAATCATGTTTATGAAAGATTTTGGCACCACGCTTCTGGTGGCCACACCATCTTATGCGCTGCGTATTGGAGAAGTGGCAAAACAGATGGGTATTGACCCAAAGACGGATTTACAGGTCAAAATCGGTCTGGTAGGCAGTGAGCTTCTCACTGAGGCAATGCGTACCGAAATGCATAAGCTTTGGGGCGAGGATATGTTGGTGACTTCCAATTATGGCATGAGTGAGCTGATGGGACCAGGGGTATCTGGAGAGTGTGAACAGCTCTGTGGAATGCATGTCAATGAGGATTTCTTTATACCAGAAATTATTGATCCCAAGACAGAGGAGATACTGCCGCCAGGAGAGAAGGGTGAGTTAGTGATTACCTGTATCTATAAGGAGGCGCTGCCGCTGATTCGTTATCGCACCAAGGATATAACCCGTTTGAATTATGAACCATGTAAATGTGGCAGAACCACTGTGCGCATGGAAAATCTCGATGGCAGAACAGATGATATGCTGAAAATCCGTGGCGTCAATGTATTCCCCAGCCAGATTGAGGAAGTGTTGTTGGGCATTGATGAGATTGGCCCTCATTATGAGATTATTGTCACCAGGAAAGATCATTCTGATATCCTAAAGATTCGGGTGGAACTGATGGAGCCGATGGATGCATATAAGGAACTGCAGGCATTGGAGAAAAAAATCAAACAGAGATTACGTATTGTTCTGGGGTTAGATGCTAAAATACGCATGGAATCCCCCAATACCTTACAGAGATTTGAGGGAAAAGCCCAGAGAGTCAAAGATTTGAGAAAGGAAGTGTAATCAGTGGAAAAGAAGATTATGTTGGGAAATGAGGCAATTGCCAGAGGCGCTTATGAAGCTGGAGTAAAAGTTTCAGCGGCTTATCCGGGAACGCCAAGTACAGAAATCAGTGAGAATATTGCCAAATATGAGGAAATTTATGCAGAGTGGTCGCCCAATGAAAAGGTCGCCACAGAAGTTGCAATTGGTGCTTCGATCAGTGGTGTTCGGGCAATGGCCTCCATGAAACATGTAGGAGTGAACGTGGCCAGCGATCCTTTATATACCATTTCCTATGGCGGTGTCAATGGCGGGCTGGTGTTGGTAGCAGCAGATGATCCAGGACTCTACAGCTCACAGAATGAACAAGATACCAGATGTGTGGCAAGAGCGGCGATGGTTCCTGTGTTAGAACCTTCTGATAGTCAGGAAGCTAAGGATTTTGTAAAGTTTGCCTATGAGCTCAGTGAGAAATATGATACACCAGTGATTGTCCGCACAACAACCCGTCTGGCGCATTCTCAGGGTACTGTAACCTTAGAGGAGCGGGTGGAACCTGAGGACAAACCATATGAGAGAAATCCAGCCAAATATGTGATGATGCCAGCCAATGCGATTGGACGCCATGTCTATGTGGAGCAGCGACTGAAAGCGATGGCAGAAGACGGCAATGAGTTTGCCATCAATAAGGCAGAATATCAAGATATGTCCATTGGATTTATCACCAGCGGGATTCCCTATCAGTATGTAAAGGAAGCCTGTCCCAATGCCTCTGTATTAAAGCTTGGCATGGTACATCCTCTTCCTAGAAAGCTGATAGAAGAATTTGCTTCCAAAGTGGATAAGCTTTACATATTTGAAGAATTGGAGCCGGTGATTGAGGAGCAGGTAAAATCCTGGGGGATTGAAGCTGTTGGAAAAGAAATATTTACGGTACAGGGTGAATATTCTGCCAATATGATTCGTGAGAAGATATTAAAACAGGAGATCAGCATTAAAAATCCGGCGAAAGTTCCTGCAAGACCGCCAATATTATGTCCAGGCTGCCCGCACAGAAGTGTCTATTCCGTTTTAAACAAATTAAAAATTCATGCTGCGGGAGATATTGGATGTTATACGCTCGGGGCAGTGCCCCCATTAAATGTCATTGATACTACAATATGTATGGGTGCCAGCATTTCCACCCTTCATGGCATGGAAAAGGCAAAGGGCAAGGAATATATCAAGAACTGGGTAGCAGTGATTGGTGATTCGACCTTTATGCATACAGGTGTCAATTCTCTGATGAATATGGTATATAATCAGGGGACAGGGACAGTGGTAATTTTAGATAATTCTACCACGGGAATGACCGGACATCAGGACCACGCGGCAACTGGAAAGACACTGAAGGGCGAGACGGTTCCAGCAATTAATATTTATCATCTCTGTAAAGCAATGGGAATTGAGCATGTGGTGGAAGTAGATGCATTTGATACTCAAAAATTAGAACAGATTGTCAAAGAAGAGGTGGCCAGAGATGCTGTTTCTGTGATTATTACAAAATCTCCCTGTGTGCTCTTAAAGGGAAATGTATTTCCTTACAAATGCAAGCCTGTGGCAGAATCTTGCAAGAAATGTGGTGCCTGTTTAAAACCTGGCTGTCCAGCATTGACCAAACAGGCAGATGGAAGTATTGCCATTGATGATACTATGTGCAATGGCTGCGGGCTTTGTGAACAGTTGTGTAAATTTGGCGCCATAGAGCGGGTAGAAGCATAGGATTGATTGGAGGCAGAACATGACAAAGAATATAATGATTGTAGGTGTGGGCGGACAAGGAACACTTTTGACCAGCCGGATTTTAGGCGGAATTATGCTGGATGCCGGATATGATGTAAAGTTGTCTGAAGTACACGGTATGGCACAGAGAGGCGGAAGTGTGGTAACATTCGTGCGTTATGGAGAAAAGGTTTCTGAGCCGATTGTGGAAGAAGGACAGGCAGATGTGCTGATTGCTTTTGAGCAGTTGGAAGCGCTGCGCTATGCGCATTTTTTGAAAAAAGATGGTGTTCTTGTAGTGAATGAACAGCAGATTGAGCCGATTACGGTTGTCACTGGAGCGGCAGAATATCCAGAGGATATCATCAAAGGATTAGAGCAGGAGCATACTGTTTACAAAATTGACGCTATGGAGGAAGCAAAGAAGCTTGGAAATGCCAAGGTTTTTAATATTATTGTTCTTGGCATGGCCGCAAAACATATGGATTTCTCTAAGGAGGCTTGGCTTGAGGTAATCGAAAAGACTGTGCCGCCTAAGACGGTAGCAATCAATCAGAAGGCGTTTTTGAAGGGCTATGAAGGATAGCAGATCAGAATATAAGTAGAAAAAGCAGGAGGTTTCACAGACATGATTTGGAATGAGACGAAGGAATGTATGAGCAGGGATGAACTGGAATTTCTGCAGGGCAAACGTCTGGTTAAGGTGGTAGACAGAGTATACCACAATGTAGAATTTTACCGCAAAAAGATGCAGCAGATGGGGATTGAGCCGGGAGATATCAAGGGAATTGAGGATCTTCATAAGCTGCCCTATACCACAAAGAATGATTTGCGGGACACTTATCCATTTGGATTATTTGCCGCACCGCAATCTGAAATTGTCCGTATTCATGCATCTTCAGGAACTACTGGAAAAGCTACGGTTGTGGGATATACCAGAAGAGATTTGGAAATCTGGAGCGAGTGTGTGGCCAGGGCTTTGGCACAGGCAGGCGTTACCAGAAATGATATCATTCAGGTTGCCTATGGATATGGATTATTTACTGGTGGACTTGGCGCACATGGCGGTGCGGAAAAGCTTGGAGCGATGGTTGTACCCATGTCTACAGGAAACACCAAGAAATTGACCACAATGATGAAAGATTTTGGCGTTACTGCGATTGCCTGCACCCCTTCCTACCTGCTTCATATTGCAGAGGTACTTGAGGAGGCTGGGGATATCCCAAACATCAAGCTTAAGGCGGCAATCTGCGGTGCAGAGCCTTGGACCGACAACATGCGTAAGCAGATAGAAGAAAAATTACATATCCATGCGTTTGATATTTATGGACTGTCTGAGGTGATGGGACCAGGTGTGGCCTGTGACTGTGAGTACCATAAAGGCCTGCATGTATATGAAGATCATTTTCTGCCAGAGATCATTGACCCTAATACTTTAAAGCCAATAGGAAAAGGAGAGAGCGGGGAATTGGTATTTACAACCTTGACGAAGGAAGGACTGCCGCTGCTTCGCTATCGTACCAAAGATTTGACAAGTATTTCTTATGACAAATGTGAGTGTGGCAGGACACTGGCAAGAATTAGCCGTTTTAAGGGACGTTCGGATGATATGTTGATTATCCGCGGCGTCAATGTATTTCCGTCACAGATTGAGGCTGCGCTGCTGGAGATGGGTGGTATTACGCCACACTATATGATGATTGTGGATCGTAAGAATAATCTTGATACTCTGGAAATTCAGGTGGAAGTAGAAGAGCGCTTTTTCTCTGATGAGATTAAAGAGTTGGAGAGCCTCACCAAAAAGATTGCCCATGTGGTTCAAAATGCCATTGGACTGGCGGCAAAGATTAAGCTGGTAGCGCCAAAAACCTTGGAGCGCAGTATGGGTAAAGCAGTTCATGTGATTGACAAGCGTAATTTAGTCTAAAGGAGGGTTTGTTATGTTTATTAAACAGTTATCAGTATTTATTGAAAACCAGGAAGGACGTCTGGAAGAGGTATTAGATGTATTAAGAGAAGAGCAAGTGAGCATTATTTCATTGAGCCTTGCTGATACCAGCGATTATGGCTTGCTGCGTATGATTACCTCTAATCCAGAAGCAGGGCAGGCCGCATTGAAAGAAAAAGGATTTGCGGCAATGTTGACAGATGTGTTGGCGGTAAGACTTTCTCATCAGGTTGGCAAGCTGCAGGAGATTTTAAGCCATGTCTGCAAGGCTGGATTAAATGTGGAATATATGTATGCGTTGTCAAATAAGGATGATGAGGCTTCTATTATCTGTAAGATTTCCAATGGGGATGAGGCGGCAGAGCTTTTAAAGAGTAAAGAAGTTGCTCTTTATAGCCAGGATGATATTATGAGGATATTTTGTTGATGGGAGTGAAATTGCGTAATGATTGTTGATTTTCATACCCATATTTTTCCAGATAAAATTGCGGCAAGAACGATTGAAAAATTGGAAAATATTGCCAGTGTAAAGGCTTTCACGGACGGCAGGGAGCACAGTCTTTCTGCCTCCATGCAGAAGGCCGGTGTTGATTTATCGGTGGTTCTTCCAGTGGTCACAAAGCCAGAACAATTTGATACGGTCAATGAGTTTGCAATGCAGCTTAATGAAAAATATCAGCAGCAGAAAACGCGTTTGCTGTCTTTTGGTGGCATTCATCCAGATACTTTGGATTTTAGAAGGGAACTGCGTGTAATTAAAGAACTTGGGCTTTTGGGGATTAAGCTGCACCCAGACTACCAAAATACTTATTTTGATGATATCAAGTATATGCGAATTTTAGATTATGCTTCGGAATTGGGCTTGATCAGTGTCGTTCATGCTGGGGTGGATATTGGTTTTCCAGACCATGTGCGCTGTAACCCTGAGCGCATCCGCAAGGTGATCGACCAAGTGCAGCCTGAAAATATGGTATTAGCCCATTATGGCAGTTTTGATTTGTGGCGGGGTGTGGAGGAATTGCTGGTCGGAGAAAATGTGTACCTGGACACAGCATATATCTTTGGCTTTATTGAGGACAGCACATTCTTGCGGATTCTCAAAAATCATGGCGCAGATAAAATTCTCTTTGCTACGGACAGCCCTTGGAGCGGACAGAAGGAGTCATTGGAGCATTTGAGAGCTCTGGGTCTTACCAAAGAAGAGCTTCAACAGATTTCGGGCGAAAATGCCCAAAATCTGTTAGGCCATAATTTCTAGGATTATGAAAGAGTCTTCTATTGAGCTTTTCTTTCATACAATCTGTATAAGTACTGCTTTGAGTGCTTGAACTTAGGAGGAAAAACGTGTTAGTTAAGGTAATATTTCTAATTATATTTTTTGCAGTGATGATTGGCGTCGGCCTGTATTCCCGAAAACATGCTACAAATGTAAATGATTTTGTGTTGGGCGGCCGAAGTGTCGGACCTTGGCTGACGGCATTTGCCTATGGAACGTCTTATTTTTCGGCGGTTGTTTTTGTGGGATATGCAGGACAGTTTGGCTATAAGTACGGTTTGGCTTCCACCTGGATTGGTATTGGAAATGCGTTGATTGGTTCTCTTTTGGCCTGGGTGATATTGGGACGGCGTACCCGTATTATGAGTAATCATCTGTCAGCGACAACGATGCCAGATTATTTTGGAAAGCGCTATCAGAGTAATGCTTTGCGTATTGCAGCTTCAGCCATTGCTTTTGTGTTTTTAATTCCCTATACCGCTTCCGTTTACAATGGTTTATCCCGCTTGTTCGGCATGGCCTTTGATATTCCCTATGAGGTATGTGTCATCGTGATGGCTGTATTGACTTGTGTCTATGTTATTTTAGGCGGATATATGGCCACAGCGATCAATGATTTTATCCAGGGATTGATTATGCTGGGCGGAATCGTGGCAGTGATTGGGGCTGTTTTAAATGGCCGCGGCGGTTTTATCAGTGCTATTGGTTCACTGTCAGAACTGGAAAGTGATGTGGCGGTGACAATGGGGCAAAAAGGAGCATTTACCTCGTTCTTTGGGCCGGATCCGTTAAATCTTCTAGGCGTCATTATCCTTACTTCTCTGGGAACCTGGGGACTGCCGCAGATGATACATAAATTTTATGCAATTAAGGATGAGAAATCCATCCAGTCAGGGACAATTATTTCTACCTTCTTTGCAGTGATTGTCTCAGGTGGATGTTATTTTCTGGGAGGATTTGGCCGTTTGTTTGACACCGCGGCTATTCACAAGGAGGATGGGAGTGTGATCTACGATGCTATTATCCCGCAAATGCTCTCTACCTTGCCGGATATCTTGGTTGGAGTGGTTATTGTCTTGGTGCTTTCTGCGTCCATGTCCACGCTGTCCTCATTGGTATTGACTTCAAGTTCTACTTTAACTTTGGATTTTTTAAAGGATAATATCATTAAAAAGATGGATGACAAGAAACAGCTTTTCTGTATGCGGATTTTGCTGATATTCTTTATCGCTTGTTCCGTGATACTGGCGCTCTTTCCGCCAAAATCCATTGCGCAGTTTATCGCGCAGCTTATGGGTATCTCCTGGGGAGCGTTGGCGGGTGCTTTCCTGGCGCCCTTCCTCTATGGACTGTATTGGAAAGGTGTGACACGGGCCGCAGTCTGGGCAAGCTTTGTCTGCGGGATTGGAATAACCGTATCGAATTTATTCTTGTCCTATATTGCTTCTCCAATCAATGCTGGGGCAATTGCTATGGTAGTTGGTCTGATTGTGGTGCCAGTTGTCAGTTTCGTGACGCCAAAAATAAGTCGAAAAGAGGTAGAGAAAATTTTCTCCTGTTTGGAAGAGCAGGTTGTGGTGGATAAGAAAATCGCACTGCCGAAAAATAGTCGGGAGAAAAAATGAAACGGAAACAGTAGAATATAAAGGTGATTTAACCAATGTCCAGAAGAGAAAATGAGAGAATAGCAAATTGAAAAATATATCAGTACGATAAGAGGAAAGGCATATGCAGCAGGGCACATGCCTTTTCTTTTGGCTAAATATGCAGCAGTTTTTTAATATCAGAGAAGTTGATATACAAATCCTCATAGATGTCAGCTTTTATTGAATCGGAAAAAGTATAGTCCCTAACATCTTCTGAGTCAAAATCATATACCATAATGCGTTCTTTGTCAGGATCCACTATCCAGTATTCACGTACACCTGCCGTACGGTATTTAAAAAGTTTCGTGAAATAGTCCATGCGCCTGCTGCTTGGTGATACGATTTCAATTATCCAGTCTGGCGCACCAGAACATCCTTTGTCAGTAAGCTTATTAGGATCACATATAACAGAGATATCCGGCTCAACATAGTTTGTATCGTTTTCGTTCAAAAATACTGCAAATGGGGCTATATCTACTTCACAGGAGCCATTATTGGTGTTAATGTATGCGTGGATGATTGCAAATATTTCTCCGGTAATACGCTGATGTTTTCTGGTTGGCGGTGCCATATAATATATTTGGCCGTCTATCAGCTCTGCGCGTTCTCCATCCGGTAGTGCATAAATATCATCAATGGTATATAGCTTTTCTTGTGCTAATTCTGGTGGCATAATATACACTTCCTTTCTAGGATGTCATTTCATTCCTTCTTAATCAAACATAATACATAATAATGTACAATAAATCAATGGATTTACAAAAGCATACACAAATATTTTTTACAAAGAAGTTTTTTGTATTGACATATACCCCTTAAGGGTATATAATGCAATTATTCAAAAGGCATAATGCACAAAAAGGAGGCAATAATATGGCTCAGGAATATACAGAAGGTTGCTGTCATAAGGTAAAAGAACGTTCTGAGAAGGAATATAAGGATTTGATCAATCGTCTAAACCGCATTGAGGGACAGGTACGGGGAATCAAAGGTATGGTAGAACGGGATGTCTATTGTACCGATATTTTAGTTCAAGTAGCGGCAGTGAATGCAGCACTGAACAGTTTTAATAGAGTACTTTTGTCAAATCATATCAAGACTTGTGTGACAAGAGATATTCGAGAAGGCAAAGAGGAGACCGTGGATGAGTTAGTACAGACACTGCAGAAACTGATGAAATAAGAAATTGATGGAAATAAGAGATAGATGAAAGAGAAATAAGAAACTGATAATTGACAGAAAGTAAGAAGTAAATGAAATAGAAAATAAGAAACTGATAGTAAGTAAAATCATTGACAGAAATAAGAGATTAATAGAAATATAGAGATAGATGAAAGAGTAGAGATTTAGAAAGTAGGAGGGATAGATGGAACAATTTAATGTGACGGGAATGAGTTGTGCCGCCTGCAGCGCCCGAGTAGAAAAAGCTGTATCTAAAATACCAGGTGTTACATCCTGTTCAGTGAGTCTGTTGACAAACTCAATGGGAGTGGAGGGTTCCGCTTCGGAGACAGAGATTATCCATGCAGTGGAGGAAGCAGGATATGGTGCAGCCAAGAAGGGAACAGAACAGGTGCAAGCTTCCCCAGCAGCGGCTGGAGAGGACGCTTTACAGGATCGGGAAACGCCTCTGTTAAAACAGCGGCTATATTATTCCTTGGGATTTCTTATCGTTTTAATGTACTTATCAATGGGGCATATGATGTGGAATTGGCCCCTGCCAGGATTTTTGGCCGAAAACCATATTGCAATGGGATTACTACAGCTTTTATTGACGATTATTATTATGGTCATCAATCAAAAATTTTTCATCAGCGGTTTTAAGAGCTTAATGCATGGGGCGCCAAATATGGACACATTGGTAGCGCTTGGCGCTGGGGCAGCGTTTGTCTATAGCACTTATGCATTATTTGCCATGACGGATGCGCAGATGCGGGGAGATATGGGTCAAGTTATGGGGTATATGCATGAGTTTTACTTTGAGTCGGCAGCAATGATTTTGACTTTGATCACTGTGGGAAAGATGCTGGAGGCCAGATCAAAAGGAAAGACGACAGATGCCTTGAAAGGATTGATGAAACTAGCGCCAAAGACGGCTGTTATTGTTAAAAATGGCACAGAGACAGAGGTCTCCATTGAACAGGTCAAGAAAGGTGATATTTTTGTGGTTCGTCCTGGAGAAAATATTCCAGTGGATGGCGTCGTGCTGGAAGGAAGCAGCGCTGTCAATGAGGCGGCACTGACTGGAGAGAGTATTCCAGTGGATAAAGCTGTCGGTGATCTGGTATCTGCGGCGACTGCAAATCAGTCTGGATTTCTAAAGTGTGAAGCCTCCAGAGTGGGGGAGGACACTACATTATCCCAAATTATCCGCATGGTCAGTGATGCGGCAGCTACCAAAGCCCCAATTGCGAAGGTTGCTGACAAAGTATCTGGCGTTTTTGTGCCGACAGTAATTGGGATTGCACTGTTGACAATGGTTGTGTGGATGCTTGCCGGGGCTGGACTGGGCTTTGCTCTGGCAAGAGGAATTTCAGTGCTGGTGATCAGTTGCCCTTGTGCCCTGGGACTGGCAACACCAGTGGCAATTATGGTTGGCAATGGTGTTGGCGCCAGAAATGGCATATTATTTAAGACGGCTGTTTCTTTAGAAGAAGCTGGAAAGATGGAGATTGTAGCCCTGGATAAGACAGGGACGATTACCAGAGGGGAACCGAGAGTGACAGATTTGCTGCCAATGGAGGGAATATCTGAGGAGGAATTGTTGTCCTCTGCCGCAGCACTGGAACAGAAGAGTGAACATCCGCTGGCAAAAGCAGTACTGGCATATGCCAAAGAACGCCAGATTATCTCAGAAGAAGTCACAGATTTTACCGCTCTTCCTGGAAATGGACTTTCTGGAAAATATCAAGATGCTGATCTCTGTGGAGGAAATGAGTCATTTATCCGCACACAGGCACAAATTCCAGAAGCGGTAAAACGACAGGCAGAACGTCTGGCGGAGGAAGGAAAAACGCCGTTATTTTTTGCCAAAGATGGCAATCTGTCAGGAATAATTGCGGTGGCGGATGTGATCAAGGAAGACAGTCCCCGTGCAGTTCAGGAGCTAAAGAAACTGGGGTTACATGTGGTAATGCTCACTGGTGATAATGAACGTACTGCAAATGCGATTGGCAAGCAGGCAGGTGTTGATCAGGTGATTGCCGGAGTACTGCCAGAGGGCAAAGAGTCTGCCATCCGTTCTCTTCAGCAAAATGGCAAGGTGACAATGGTAGGGGATGGGATCAATGACGCCCCAGCGCTTACCCGAGCAGATATTGGAATTGCCATTGGCGCAGGAACAGATGTGGCTATTGATGCTGCGGATGTGGTGCTAATGAAAAACAGGCTCAGTGATGTTCCAGCGGCAATTCGTCTAAGCCGTGCCGCCTTAAAAAACATTCATGAAAATTTGTTTTGGGCATTTATCTATAATGTGATCGGAATTCCGCTGGCGGCAGGGGTTTGGATTCCAATCTTTGGCTGGCAGTTAAACCCAATGTTTGGGGCGGCAGCCATGAGCTTGTCAAGCTTTTGTGTTGTTACCAATGCATTGCGTCTGAATATGCAAAATATCCATAGCAGCAAGAAAGATCGGCCGCTCAAAAAGAGGCATACAAAACATCAGGAGCCTTTGGCAGACAATGGTCAAGCGGTACAAAAACTAGAACAGACAATGAAGAAGGAGGAACAAAAAATGGAGAAGACAATGAAGATTGAAGGTATGATGTGTGGGCATTGTGAGGCGAGAGTAAAGAAATGTTTAGAAGCGCTTCCAGAAGTGGAAAAGGCAGAAGTAAGCCATGAAGCTGGAACGGCTGTTGTGGCGTTAAGCGCTGCAGTTGATGATGCAGTTTTGAAAAAAACAGTTGAAGATCAGGATTATCAAGTATTATCTATTCAGTAAGATGAAAGGGGCTGTTGCAAAACGAAGCTTATATACAATATATGGATAAAATTCTTGTGTTCTAAATGCCATATTTTGCATATACCAGCTATTTTGCAACAGCCCCGATTTTTTATCTTATAGGATTAGGGTGTCAAAAGGTCACAGCCCTTTGATATATATTGTACCTTGAAAATTTAACATGATATAGCAAATCATATCAATATTTGGTAAAATATAAGTATCAAATATCGAGGTGATTCAAATGGCTTTTGTTGTA
>CAJTIR010000021.1 GCA_910576385.1 Lachnospiraceae bacterium | reverse complement strand
GTAAAAAAGAACAAATAGAAAAAGTCCTTTAGGACTTAGTACAGAATGATGTTGCGGCTGGCGAACCCTTCGATGAGTCTTTAGACTCCAGAGCCGGTAATAAGCCCTTATAGGGCGTGAGCAAACCACCGGCTTAGCCGGTGGTTCTGATTATACCCAAAGGGCTTCAATATGGCATTCGGCAAATATAAGGAATACCCAAAGGGCTCTAATATGCCATTCGGTAAGTATAAGGATATCCACAGAGCCAAAATGCGCCATTCGGTGTGTCATAAGGTATGGAAAGGAAAGAGATTAGATAACAGATGAAGAAGAAATATGTGGCGATTAGTATCATTGGGTTAGTGATTGCGGCGATGGTATTTTTAAGTATTTGGATGTTGCCATTACTGCGGGTTGCAGCGACACTGCACAGTGCCTTACATGCAAAAAGTTATGATTACAAAGTTGCAGTGACACTAAACAAGGAGATATTGTCAGAGCAGCAGCGGCAGTTTCTATCCCTAATGCCCTGGATACTAGGGATAGAGGAAGACGATTGTCTGACGTGGAGTGTTTCAGGAAGTATTTCAGAAGGGTGCGGCTATGCAAAACTTTATGGCGGCGGTTTGAAAGAGCCAATCACCGATGTGTATTTCAAAGATGATCAGATTATGGTCAATGTAAAAATGATTTATCAAAGTTTACAAGAAAATATTTTAGAAAAACATCCAATCATTGGAAATTTGGCGCCAAAGTGGGAATATGGAGATTATATTTCCCTGGAACAAATTGAGGAAATTTTTCAGGTTGATATAAAAGAAATTTTTCAGAATAATATATCCTCTGAGTTGTCAGGGCAGAACCTCTGGCAGATATGGATGATGCTAAGAGGGATGGAACGAAAAGAGGAAAATGATGGAATCCAGCAATTTGAGACAACTTTTAATAGTTATCAGACCATATTTGAGATTGGCAAGAAGAAAAAAATGCCCATGCTGGCAGTATTGGGAAAAGATGTAGAGGGAAACCAATATATTGAAGGATTTCGGGCCTCTCTTTTTGGAAAAGAGCCAGAGAAAATTGTTTTTCCAGAATCCATGATGGAGCAAGAGGAGATTGCACAGCTTAAGAAACTGTGGTCTTCGGTGAAAGAAATGCAGGGGACTTTAGAGGGATTATGGTAGCTGGTCGGCATACCACAAGATATAGAAAAATTTACTCCAGAGAAAGGATAGGATCGATTTGAACAAAAGAGAAAGAACGATTATTGTCAGAAATAATTATATGCTTCTGGCAACGCTTATTTTTTTGTGTGCGTATGGAGCAATGATGGTTTTTTCAGCAACTGCATATGAATGTGGGATGAGTAAAGATTATGACTATGACTCCTTTTACCTGGTGAAGCGTCAAGTGGGTTTTATGGTGGCTGGGTTTGCCGGTATTTTGCTGCTTCAGCATGTAAATTATAGATTGCTGAAGCCTTTTGCTGTGATTTTGTATCTTTCCGGTGTGGCCTCCATTTTTTTGTTAAAGACACCTCTGGGAGTTTCTGCGAATGGAGCTACACGTTGGGTGAAACTTGGAGTGCTGGGACAGTTTCAGGTCAGTGAATGGGTAAAAATCTGTGTGATTGTTTTTATGGCATTTCTAGTTGATTATTATAAACGTTATTTGGGGACGGCAAAGGTAACATTTTATCTTTGGGTTGCAGGAGCAATTCCAGCGGCACTGCTGTTTGAGCTTAGTAACGATTTGAGCAGTTCTGCAGTAGTGCTGGGGATTTGTTTTGTGATGTCCTTTATCAGTACAAGAACAGAGAAATTACATATTGCTGTGTTTGTCGGGGCGTTGGTTTTGGTAGCCTTGTATGTGTGGAGTATCTGGATCAATATGCCTACGCCTGAAGAATTAAATGAAATGCCATTCCGTGTCGGAAGAATTGCGGCATGGTTAGATCCTGACCGTTATGCTGCGGCACAGGGGCATCAGACACTGCAGGGACTATATGCGATTGGCAGAGGAGGGGTATTTGGAAAAGGGCTGGGGGCTTCCATACAGAAGTTGGGAGCAATCCCGGAGGCAGAGAATGATATGATTTTTTCTGTAATGTGTGAAGAGTTAGGAATGATTGGAGCGCTAGTATTTTTGTATCTTTTCGGTTATCTTCTTTATCAGATTTCCAGAGTTATGATGTCCTCACCAGATTTATTTGGAGGTATGCTAAGTCTAGGTGTGGCAGCACATTTGACGCTTCAGACTTTGTTTAATGTATGTGTCAATCTGGCAATTCTTCCCAACACAGGCATTCCATTGCCATTTATTTCTTATGGAGGGACAGCAGTGTTTCTTTTGTTGGGGGGGGAGATGGCGATTGTGTTTTCTGTGGAGCGCAGGATTGGTATGAAAGAGCGAAAAAGATAATGATTTAAGGACTGAGACAAAGACAGAATGCACAAAAATCATTTTGGAAAGCTAGCTTCCCAAAATGATTTTTGTGCATTCTGTCTATGCTGCCAAAGGCAGCAAGACCTTTTGGCACTATAAGATCGGCTGTTATAAAAAATGAGGAAACTCAAATCAAACAAGACTTGTAAATTGTCGCTCTATGTGATAAATTATGAAAGAACGGTATTCTGGAAAGAAACTGTATCATTTGATAAGGATCGAACGACCGATGCCTTTCCATTTTGCGAATGGAGGCAAATATGAGAATTGGAATAATAGGCGCCGGCAAGGTGGGAACTACAATGGGAAAATATATTGTAGATCACGGCGGAACTGTAAGCGGATTCTATACAAGAACTGCAAGCAATGGGCTGGAATCAGCACAATTTACACACACAAAGTATTTTACTACATTAGATTCACTGATTGAAGGAAGCGATACCCTTTTTATTGCCACGACAGACAGAGCAATTAAAGATGTATGGGATTGTATTACCACAAAAAATGTGAAAGGAAAAGTCATATGCCATTTTAGCGGCTCATTATCAAGTGATGTTTTTTCTAATTGGGAAGAAACGGGCGCCTGGGTCTGTTCTCTCCATCCAATCTACACGTTCAGTAACAAATTCACTGCATATCAGAATTTAACAGAGGCAAAATTTACCGTAGAGGGAAACAGCAAAGCATTGGAACGATTGCAAGAGCTGTTTTGTATGCTGCCCAATGAGGTAATCCAAATTTCCACAAAGGAGAAAGAGAAATATCATGCTGCCACAAGCATTGCCAGCAATCATGTCACAGGATTAATTTATCTTGCTGTGGAGTTATTGCAGGAAGCTGGAATTAAGGAGCAGCAAGCTTATCATCTTTTAAAACCTCTGGTGGAGAAAAATGTGCAGGCAGTATTTACTCAGATGGATGAAGAGCAAGAGAAAAAATGCGACAATTATTCACAGGGAAAGGTATATGCAGGTTGCGCCCAGACACTTACTGGCCCCATTGAGCGCAATGATATTACAACAGTGAATAAACATTTGCAGAAATTGGACAGACCAGAATGGGAAGCAGTATACCGCGCCGTGGGTCTTCAAGTGTCAAAGGTTGCTCAGCGGAAACATCCAGAACGCAGCTACCAGGAAATGAAGCATATATTGGCGCAGAACATGCGCCCAGGGAGGTAATATGATGAAACATACAGCGGTGACAATTCAAAAGGCGAAGGAACAGGGAGAAAAACTGGCAATGCTGACAGCTTATGACTATTCAATGGCAAAGTTGATTGACGAAGCAGGCATTGACATGGTGTTAGTGGGGGATTCCCTGGGAATGGTGATGTTGGGCTATGAAGACACCCTGTCTGTGACGATGGAGGATATGATTCACCATACAGCGGCGGTGTCAAGAGGTATTAAAAATGCATTTTTAGTGGCAGATATGCCTTTTTTGTCTTACCAGACTTCGGTTTATGATGCAGTCTGCAATGCAGGGCGTCTTATAAAGGAAGGCCGGGCAGAGGCGGTGAAGCTTGAGGGGGGCAGTGCATTTGCGGAACATATTCGCGCGATCACAAATGCTTCGATTCCGGTGGTGGCACATCTTGGGCTGACGCCACAGTCATTTCATAGCCTGGGAGGATTTAAAGTTCAGGGTAAATCAGAACAGGCGGCAAAGAAGTTGGTTGAGGATGCTAAAGCTGTTGAGGAGGCAGGGGCAGTGGCGCTCGTACTGGAATGTGTGCCGGCAAAACTTGCAGAATTGGTGACGAAAAAGCTCCATATTCCAACCATTGGGATTGGGGCAGGAGCTGGTTGTGATGGCCAGGTGTTGGTATATCAGGATATGCTGGCAATGTTTGGAGATTTTAAGCCCAAATTTGTCAAACGTTTTGGAGAAGTTGGAGCAGTGATGAAAGAGGCTTTTCAGACATACAGCCAGGAAGTGAAGGCTGGTGTATTTCCGGCAGCAGAGCATACCTTCCAGATTGACGATGACGTGATAGAAAAATTATATTAGATGGGAGATGTCTCCTGCACCATTCAGACGCCAGTGGTGTTTGTAATAGAAAAGAGGGAAATAAAATGCAGATTATTAAGACGATTGAAGAGCTTCGTCCCATTTTGAAAGAATTTCGCAGACAGGGATTGCGCGTGGGGTTAGTGCCTACGATGGGCTATCTTCATGAAGGGCATAAGAGTTTGATTGTAAAAGCAGTCAGTGAAAATGATCGAGTGATTGTCAGTGATTTTGTCAATCCTACACAGTTTGGGGTCAATGAGGATCTCTCGAGTTACCCCAGAGATATTGAGCGGGATGCGGCGCTCTGTGAGGAAGCAGGGGCAGCCTTGATTTTCCATCCAGAACCAGAGGAAATGTATTTTCCAGACAATTGCACTTTTGTGGATATGGATCAGTTGACGAAGGGGCTTTGTGGAAAGACCAGGCCGACGCATTTTCGCGGTGTTTGTACTGTGGTTTCCAAGCTTTTTCATATTGTAATGCCAGACAGAGCCTATTTTGGACAGAAAGATGCACAGCAGCTCGCAGTGATTCGGCGGATGGTGCGTGATTTGAATTTTGATATCACCATTGTGGGATGTCCGATTGTAAGAGAGGCTGACGGGTTGGCGATGAGTTCCAGAAATACTTATTTAAGCCCAGAGGAGCGAAAAGCTGCTCTGATTCTGCACAAATCTTTGCAGATCGGGGAAGAGATGATGCGGGCAGGGGAGCGCGATGCTCTTAAAATCAAAACAGCGATTCAAGCAAATATGGAGACAGAAGCCTTGGCGCGCGTTGATTATGTGGAGATTGTAGATGCAGATTCCTTAGAGCAGGCGACAATAATTGAGAAGCCTGTGCTCACCGCCACGGCAGTTTATATTGGGAATACCAGACTGATAGATAACTTTACTTATGAACCATAGTCCGAAAGGAGTATTTCAATGTATTTAAAGATGTTAAAGGGGAAAATTCACCGTGCAGTTGTCAAGCAGGCAGAGCTGAATTATGTGGGAAGTATCACCGTGGATCCAGAGTTGATGCAGGCTGCAGGGATTTTAGAATATGAAAATGTCCAGATTGTGGATATTGAAAATGGCAATCGTTTTGAGACCTATACAATTGCCGGAGAGCCAGGCAGCGGTATGATCTGTTTAAATGGAGCGGCAGCCAGGCAGGTATTGGCTGGAGATCATATCATTATTATGGCTTATGCGCAGATGACGCCAGAGGAAGCGAAAAACTTCCAGCCCCAGGTTGTATTTGTTGACCAGGAAAATAAAATTTCCAGAATCACTACCTATGAGAAGCATGGGGAACTTTCAGAAAGGGAATAAAGATATGTTACAGGGAAAAACGGTACTCTTGGGCGTCACAGGCGGAATTGCTGCATATAAAATGCCTAATGTGGCAAGAATGCTGAAGAAAATGCACTGCAATGTACATGTGTTGATGACAGAAAATGCCACCAATTTTATTACAGCGACCACCTTTGAAACCCTGACGGGAAATAAATGCCTGATTGATACATTTGATCGAAATTTTGAATTTTCTGTGGAGCATGTGGCCTTGGCAAAACAGGCGGATCTGGTGTTGATTGCACCTGCAACGGCAAATGTGATCGGTAAAATTGCCAATGGCATTGCAGATGACATGTTGACTACAACGGTGATGGCATGTACCTGTCAGACATTGATCGCACCTGCCATGAATCACAATATGTATCGCAATCCAATGGTACAAGAGAATTTGCAAAAACTAGAGCGGTATGGCTATGAGATTATTTTGCCCGATACCGGAATGTTGGCAAATGGAGATATCGGGGAAGGAAAACTGCCTGCAGAAGAAGTTTTAGCAGAATATGTGGTGCGTCATCTTGCCCATGAAAAGGACTTGCAGGGCAAAAAGGTATTGGTAACGGCTGGAGCTACGCAGGAAGCAATTGATCCCGTGCGCTATATCACGAACCATTCCACTGGTAAAATGGGATATGCTCTGGCAAAAAAAGCTATGCTGCGAGGCGCACAGGTGACATTGGTGACGGGAGTTACAGCGCTGTCAGCACCAATGTTTACAGAAGTGGTCAATGTGGTGACAGCAGAAGACATGTATCATGCCGTAATGGAACATGCATCTTCGGCAGATCTCATTATCAAGGCAGCAGCTGTGGCAGATTATCGACCCAGAGAAGCAGCAGAGGACAAGATTAAGAAAACGCAGGGAGAGGCCAGTATCTTACTTCAGCGTACCAGAGATATTTTAGGTGAGCTTGGAAGGAGGAAATTAGAGGGGCAAATTCATGGATTTTTGTGCGGATTTTCTATGGAGACACGCGATTTGGAAGAAAATTCCCGAGCAAAGCTTGAAAAAAAGCATCTGGATATGGTGGCGGCCAACAATCTTAAAGTGGAAGGTGCTGGATTTGGAACAGATACCAATGTGATTACTTTGATTACTCGTTCTCAAATCAAACATTTAAAGAAAATGAGTAAAGAGGAAGCGGCAGATCAAATTTTAGATGCTATCATCGAAGAAATGGGAAATATCGACAATTAAAATGTGCTGAAAAATACATTTTTTTGTCTGGAATATTTTGGAAAAATAGATAAATAAAATTCACAATTTATACATTTTTTGTTAATGCTGTCTATAAAAAGATTGGTTATACTATAAATAACAATAATCATATTGTTAAAATGTTACAAAGGCGGCATGTTTATGAGAAAAATGTGTAATAAAAATGTAATATTAAAATATAGTATCTGTTTTGGAATAGTAGTGTCTGTTTGGGTTCTTTTGGCAATAGGTATCAAATGTTGTGAAACCATTTCATTTTTTTGCAATATAGAGCAGGAGTCGAATCAGAAGGTATTTACCAGTACAAAATACCGTTATGAGAAAAGATTCCGCAATACCTTAGAGCGTTATTCCTATTTTTCTTCTCTCTATAACCCAAAAGCTTCCACGGCAGTTCCAGGGCTTGAAATCACAGATGTTTTGGGAATTGGATGTGAACAGATGGTTCCACAGGGCATCTGTGTTACAGACGATTATATGTTGATTACAGCATATGATAGTGCTAAAAATAACCGTAAAAAGGATAGAAAGAACTGGCATAAACCAAATAATTCTGTACTCTATGTGCTTTCCAATCAGAAGCCATCAGAGCGTAAGCTTTTGACTACGATTGTATTGCCAGATGTCAATCATGTGGGTGGTGTAGCGTTTGATGGCAAGAATATTTGGATTGCCAAAAGTACAACCAGACAATGTAGCAGAATCTCGTATGATGTAATTAAGCAAGCTGTAAATTCTGGATTGGCAAGTTATCAGCTTTCCTCCTATTGTGAAAATGTTCCCTGTGGTGCGGTGGCGTCTTTTTTGGCGCATTATGATGGGATGCTCTGGGTGGGGACTTATCGAAATGGAATGAATAATATGGGAAGTCTCAGAGGTTATAATATTAACCAAAAGAATACTCCAGAAGGAATGAAATATGAATTGCAGAAACGAGAGGAGATTGTGATTCCAGGATATGCCAATGGCGTGGAGTTTGCAGAGATTGGCGGCAAATCATATATGGCAGTTGTCACCTCACGCGGAAGATTTTTTAATTCAGAAATTTATTTTTATAATATACTGCCTGATCCGAATACAGGAAAGAACTTGTATTATTGTTATAACTCCTCTAAATTTCCTCCTATGGCTGAGGAATTAGTAAGTGATGGAAAAAACTTGTATTTTTTATTTGAATCTTCTGCAACGTGTTATAGTACCCCAACCTATCTGAAATGCAGCTATCCGGTAGACCGTGTCTGTGCACTTTCTATGTTGGATTTATTTTTTGAAAATCAGGGAGCGGGATACCAAAAAGCTTCTGCCACTGAGAAAATGATCTTTCAAATTGTGCAGGATGAGATGTATTTCGAGAGGAAGTATTGGCAGCAATATCGAATGGAATTTCCCGAAAAGGTATGACTCTCTTGAGCAAAAAAGTTGTACTAGAACACACAAAGATAAAATATTGGTTTATGAAAAACTGAAAGGTATGGATATAGAAAAAATATGTAAGTATTTAGGCTGCATTATTGAAATTTTAGGAGTGATTGGAAGTTTTAATTTGGCGAAAGTCTTAGGTATGTCATAAAAAAGGATGAGAAAGATGAGGACAATAAGAATACTTGGAAGTGTCCGATTTGTGGCAAACGAAATCAACTTTATACAGGCACATGTTCCTGTGGGCAAGAAAGAGTATAAAAATGTGTAATGGTGTAGCAGTTATTATATAATCTGTTACACCATTATTTTCGTATGGAAAATAGATTCGATCAAATAAGGGAATGAAAGGAAGTATAGATGTCAAAAGGATTTGAATATATAAAATGGCAGTAGCTATTCAGAATCCATTAAAAATAGATATTCAGACCTTTTGAACAAAACTAAGCTTATTATTTCTGTTCGTGCGGCAGCTCCCTTTTGGTACTATGAATTGCAAAATGGGGAAACTCAAATTAGTTGTAAAATTAAGAAAATATGCTATAATTTTTATAGTAAGAAAATAATCATTATCGGAGTAATATGTATGGAAAAAGGTAAGATTCAGTGGCATCCAGGATTTGTAGCTGCCATGAACTTAGAGTTTATGGAAAACAGGGATGACTTGGAATTTGAGAGCGAACATAATTTAAACAGGAAACCACTGGAGATTGATCTGCTGGTAATCAAGAAGGAATCAGATGTTCAGATTGCCAATGAGATAGGAGCTTTTTTCAGAGGGCACAATATCATAGAATATAAATCACCGGAAGATCATTTAGAACTGGAATGGGGTTAGAAGCGAATAAATGGATATTGGAAGAATGGAAAGGGGATGAAGGTATGTTTGAATCATTGCTGGAAATGATGGAGCCACAACTGCAATTAAGAGAAGAAAGAATCCGCAGAGAGAGTATGGAAAAAGGAATGGAAAAGGGGATGGAAAAAGGAATGGAAAAGGGGATGGAAAAAGGAATTCGTGGAATGGTAGGGGCATTGCGGGAATTTGGGATAGGAGATGCACAGATAAAGACAGCAATTATTAAGAATTATGGGCTTTCTGAGGCGGATGCAAGGAAATACTTATAAAAGAATCTGGCATGTGAGACATTTGAGTTGCTTTTCATACTTCTCATGTTATAATTAAAACAAGAAAATAGAATGCTAAGCACAGTTTTCAATTATTGTAAAAAGCTTTCAAGCAGGGAGAGAAGCGGGATTGAGAGGAGGGGCTGTTATGGGTAAAGATACACGACTAGTAAATATCTACATTAAAATTCACAACAAACGTACTCTGACGATGGAGGATTTAAAATATCTCTCAAAGTATGATCCAGAGTGCTTTGAAAAAACCTGTAAGAATATTGTCTATAAAATCCCGGAAGCGAAGGAGCTTTTACAACCTAAGGAGGCACAGGGTAAGACTGGTCTAAGACCGCTGCCTCCAGTACCATTGATGGAAAAATCTGTGCCGGATCAGCGTAAGATTGAAGAGGTACTCTCTAATCTGGGGAAAATGGAGTTACAGGAACTTCCAATTGCAGATGTCAGTACAGATACGGTAAAGGAATTATTGGGAAATCTCTATATGGAACTGTTATTCCCACATAATGATCGGGAAAGATTCTTTAGTATGGAAGAAAGCGAAGATTTATCTATATTTAATAAAAAGGTATAAAACATATATGGCAGATATAAAAATTAGAAATTATGTCACCTTAAAACAACTTTGCGAGGAAATTTCTGTCTCATTTGCCACTGGAAGAAACTGGATGAAACTAGGAAAGATTACTGCGCAGACAGACGATAGCAGAGGAAGGCCACTATTTGCAAGGTGGTATGTAGAGCAGTTAAAGGCGGATATAAAATCTGGAAACAGTACTGTACTTAAAAAGAGACGCAATAAAAAATATGTTTCTGGTAGTAAAATATACGATTCTTATCTCTTGCCAGGGTCATGTAATAGAAAGAAAGTAAAAAATCTAATTGAGTTAATATCTGTGCAAGGATTTCCATTAAATGAAATGGAAATTCGATTAATATTAGCAGAATGTGCCCTGCAAATGTTTATTCAGCGAGAAGATATTAACGGTTTTTCTGAAACAAATGTGCTGGCGGAGTATTTGAAAAAAGGTTGTTCTCTGCATGGTTATGAGTTTTTAATAAATGATTTATTGATTGAGAAAACACAGATATTTTCTTATCTTGCAGAGCATCCAGAATTTTTTTCAATTGCATATCAGTATCAAGAATCAGAGGATCTATTAGGCTTGATATATATTTCCTGTAAAGACAGTGGAGAACGAAAATCAGTGGGAACATATTTCACCCCCACTACCATTGTAAATAAATTAATTCAAAAATTAATAAATGGAAATGATATAGAAAAAAAGAAGATATTAGACCCTTGTTGCGGAACAGGGAATTTTTTGTTACAGATACCGGGATCAGTTGGCGTGGAATATCTTTATGGCAATGATATAGACCAGATTAGCGTGCATCTCACAAGAATTAATCTTGCATTAAAGTATCATATGAAAGATCGCAATATTTTGTATCAACATATTACTGTCAATGATTATTTGACATTTGAAAAGAAAGAATATTTTGATTACATTATTGGAAATCCTCCGTGGGGATATGAATTTTCGGAAGAACAGAGTATACAGCTTAAAAAGAAATATATCTGTGCATCAGCCGGAACGATTGAGTCATATGATTTGTTTTTGGAGCAGGCGCTTTCTAATTTGAAATTAAATGGAGTTTTATCCTTTGTATTGCCGGAAGCTGTTCTGAATGTGAAATCACATCTTCCCATTCGTGCTCTCTTGATGGAGAATCAATCGATTCAATATCTTGAGTATTTAGGAAATGTGTTTGATCAGGTACAGTGTCCTTGTATTATATTACAGATGTTGCGTAATCATATGCCTCTTTCCTGTATTGGCATGACTGTCAATGATGGCAGACGTATTTATACAGTTAGAGAAGAACGAAAAATTGACAAAGGAAGTTTTAACTTTGCATTGACAGATGAGGAATACAAGGTATGGCAGAAGCTTGAAAATGTGCCAGGAAAGATGACGTTGAAAAATAAGGCAAAGTTCGCGCTGGGAATTGTGACTGGAAATAATAAAGCATATATTACTGGCCAGAAGACCAAAGAAAATGAGATGATTTTGCGAGGTCAAGATTTGCGTAAATTTCATTTTTTGGAGTCTGGCAGATATATGGTATATAAGCCAGAGGTTTTCCAGCAGGCGGCGCCGGCAGGGTATTACAGAGCTTCTGCAAAGCTGTTATATCGATTTATCTGCAGTCAATTAGTATTTGCATATGACGATCAGCAAACATTGTCATTAAACAGTTGTAATCTGCTGATTCCAGAACTGGATGATATGGATATAAAATATATTCTGGCGGTACTCAATTCTAGGATGGCACAATTTTATTTTAAGAAGAAATTTAATTCTATCAAGATTTTACGATCTCATATTGAACAAATTCCGATTCCTGTAGCTGAGAAAGAACAACAAAAAAATATTATACAATTGGTGAATACGCTGTTAGTACCAGCTTGTGAAGCGGATGCAGTGCGAAATTTTGAACAATTGGATCTGGAAATGGCAAATATTTTTAGGCTCACATCAGCAGAATACGCAGTGATCAAAGAGGCATTGATAAATGAAAATTTATTTTTATACTGAGAGAAAAAAGTAAAGGCGTATGAAAATAGAAAAATAAGCCAAGATTTTTTTCTTTGGAGGTGAAATAAAAATCTGATTGAGCGTTTGATTTCCTTATAAAATAAAGAAAGAGCTAAATAATAGCTTGTTCTTAACCGTTTGCTTAATTATAATTTTATAGTGCTGTGTATAATTTTTTTGTATAGAAAGATAGATCAAAGGTTGAAAAAAAGCTTGAAATATGGTAGAATTTTTGCAATTTAGGCAAATTAGAGAAAGGGCGGTAAATAGATGAAAGCATTTCTAATACTGGAAGATGGAACCGTGTTTGAAGGAACGAGCATCGGCTCTGCCAGAGAAGTGGTCAGCGAAATAGTTTTTAATACCTCCATGACAGGTTATCTTGAGGTTTTGACAGACCCCTCTTATGCTGGACAGGCAGTAGTCATGACATACCCATTAATTGGCAATTATGGAATTACACCGGATATGGAATCTAAGAGGCCTTGGCCAGATGGCTATATTGTGAGAGAATTGTCACGGATGTCCAGTAATTTCCGCTGCCAGGGAAGTATTCAAGACTTTTTGAAAAAGTATGACATCCCGGGCATTGCTGGTATTGATACGCGGGCACTGACAAAGATGCTCAGAGAAAAGGGAACCATGAATGGCATGATTACTACGAATGAAGCGTTTTGTCTGGAAGAAATACTTCCAAAGTTGAAGAAATACAGCACTGGAAACGTAGTGGACAAAGTGACTTGCGATAAGCCTTTCCGATTGGAGGGCAAAGGGAAAAAGGTTGCTCTGATGGATTTTGGAGCTAAGCAAAATATTGCAAAATCTCTCAACGACAGAGGCTGTCAAGTGACAGTTTATCCAGCGCATACTTCTGCGGAAGATATCTTAAAGGACAAGCCAGATGGAATTATGCTCAGTAATGGGCCTGGAGATCCTAAGGAATGTGGGGAAATTATTCAGGAAATCAAGAAATTATATCAGTCAGATACACCAATTTTTGCGATTTGTCTAGGACATCAGTTAATGGCGCTTGCCAATGGTGCGGATTCTCATAAGATGAAATATGGGCATCGGGGCGGCAACCATCCGGTAAAGGATTTGGAAACTGGAAGGGTGTACATTTCTTCTCAGAATCATGGTTATGTGGTAGATACAGACAACCTGGATTCTTCTGTTGCAGTTCCGGCATTTATCAATGTCAATGATGGCACGAATGAAGGATTAAAATATACAGGAAAGAATATTTTTACAGTACAGTTTCACCCGGAAGCATGTCCGGGACCTCAGGACAGCGCATATTTATTTGACCGATTTATCAATATGATGGGAGGGAACCAGTAATGCCAAAGAATCCAGATATTAAGAAAGTGTTAGTAATCGGTTCCGGTCCCATTGTGATCGGCCAGGCGGCAGAATTTGACTATGCAGGAACACAGGCATGTCGTTCTCTGAAAGAGGAAGGCGTGGAGGTTGTGCTGGTCAATTCTAATCCGGCAACAATTATGACCGATAAGGAAATTGCAGATGAGGTTTATATTGAACCCTTGACAGTAAAAGTTTTGGAACAGATTATTTTGAAAGAAAAGCCGGACAGCGTTCTTCCCACACTGGGAGGCCAGGCAGGGCTCAATTTAGGGATGGAGCTTGCCGAATCGGGATTTTTAGAGAAGCATCAGGTAAAGCTGATTGGAACCACGGCAGAGACAATCTTTAAGGCGGAGGATCGGCAGGCGTTTAAAGATACGATGGAGAAGATCGGAGAGCCCTGTGCGCCCTCACTGGTTGTCCACAATGTGGAGGATGGGATTGCCTTCACGAATACGATTGGCTATCCAGTTGTACTGCGTCCAGCGTATACACTGGGAGGCAGCGGCGGCGGTATTGCCCACAATGAGACGGAGCTTGTGGATATCCTCACCAATGGACTGCGTTTAAGCCGTGTGGGAGAAGTGCTGGTAGAGCGCTGTATTGCAGGCTGGAAGGAAATTGAATATGAGGTAATGCGCGATGCGGCCGGCAACTGCATTACAGTATGTAATATGGAAAATATTGACCCGGTAGGCGTCCATACCGGAGACAGTATTGTGGTTGCCCCTTCCCAGACTTTGGGAGATAAAGAATATCAGATGCTGCGTACTTCTGCGTTAAATATTATCTCTGAATTGAATATTACCGGAGGCTGCAATGTCCAGTATGCGCTCCATCCCGAAAGTTTTGAATACTGTGTAATAGAGGTCAATCCCCGTGTCAGCCGTTCTTCTGCGCTGGCAAGTAAAGCTACTGGATATCCGATTGCCAAAGTGGCAGCAAAGATTGCTCTTGGATATACGCTGGATGAGATCAAAAATGCCATCACTGGCAAGACCTATGCCAGCTTTGAGCCGATGCTTGACTATTGTGTGGTAAAGATCCCCCGTCTGCCATTTGATAAGTTTATTACAGCAAAACGGAGCTTAACCACTCAGATGAAGGCTACTGGAGAGGTCATGAGCATCTGTACTAATTTTGAGGGCGCCTTGATGAAGGCTATTCGTTCTCTGGAACAGCATGTGGATTGTATGCGTTCCTATGATTTTACTTCACTTTCCAAGAAAGAATTGCTAAGACAGCTTGAAAAAGTGGATGACCGTCGAATCTGGGTGATTGCAGAGGCGCTGCGCAGAGGGATTTCCTATGATGAAATCCACGATATGACCATGATTGACCATTGGTTTATTGATAAAATTGCCATTTTGGTGGAGATGGAGGAGCGCTTAGAAAAAGAAGAGCTGACCATTGATCTGCTAAAGGAAGCAAAACGGATTGAGTTCCCAGACAATGTAATTGCACGATTGACAGGCAAGGAAGAACGGGAGATCCGCGATCTGCGCTATGCAAATGGAATTACTGCAGCATTTAAGATGGTAGATACTTGCGCGGCGGAATTTGCGGCGGAGACCCCCTATTATTATTCTTGTTTTGGCAGTGAAAATGAAGCTGCAAAGACAAGCGGCAGGAAAAAAGTGCTGGTGCTTGGCTCTGGTCCAATCCGTATTGGTCAGGGAATTGAGTTTGACTATTGTTCGGTACACTGTACTTGGGCATTTTCCAGAGAAGGTTATGAGACAATTATTGTCAATAATAATCCAGAAACAGTATCTACAGATTTTGATATTGCAGATAAATTGTATTTTGAGCCGCTGACGCCAGAGGATGTGGAGAGTATTGTGCGTTTAGAGCAGCCAGACGGCGCTGTGGTGCAGTTTGGCGGACAGACTGCCATTAAGCTGACAGAGAGCCTGATGAAGATGGGAGTTCCGATTCTGGGAACTAAGGCGGAGGATGTGGATGCGGCGGAGGACCGTGAATTGTTTGATAAGATTCTGGAACAGACCGAGATTCCCCGTGCTGCTGGAGGAACCGTATTCACCGCAGAGGAAGCAAAGGCGGTTGCAAACCGTTTAGGTTATCCCGTGCTGGTGCGTCCTTCCTATGTGCTTGGTGGCCAGGGAATGCAGATTGCATATTCCGATCAGGAAATAGAAGAATTTATGGAGATTATCAACCGCATTGCCCAAGATCATCCGATTTTGGTAGATAAATATCTGCAAGGCAAGGAGATTGAGGTTGATGCCGTTTGTGATGGCACAGATATCTTGATTCCAGGAATTATGGAGCATATTGAACGGACTGGGGTTCATTCCGGTGACAGTATTTCTGTCTATCCGGCTCCGACAATCAGCACAAAGGTTAAGGAAAAGATTGTCGAGTACACGAGACGGCTGGCACGGGCGCTGCATGTAGTGGGGCTGATCAATATTCAGTTTATTGCGATGGATGAAGATGTCTATGTGATTGAGGTAAATCCGCGTTCTTCGCGTACGGTTCCTTATATCAGTAAGGTGACTGGGATTCCGATCGTAGATCTTGCCACGCAGGTGATTATTGGAAATACACTCAAAGGTCTGGGTTATCCAGTAGGGCTTGCGCCAGAGGCAGAATATGTGGCAATCAAGATGCCAGTATTTTCTTTCGAGAAGCTGCGCGGGGCAGAGATCAGCCTTGGACCGGAAATGAAGTCAACCGGAGAGTGCTTAGGAATTGGAAAAACATTTGATGAGGCTTTATATAAAGCATTCTTGGGGGCAGGCGTAGTGCTTCCCAAATATAAGCAGATGATTATGACGGTTAAAGATGCGGATAAGCCGGAATCGGTAGACATTGGCAAACGCTTTGAGGCTTTAGGCTATAAGATTTATGCTACCAGAAGTACGGCAAAATATTTGCAAGGGCATGGCGTGGAGGCACGCAGAATCAATAAGATTTCACAAGAATCACCGAATGTCATGGATTTGATTTTAGGTCATAAGATTGACTTAGTGATTGATACGCCCACACAGGGCAGGGATAAAAGCCGTGATGGGTTCTTAATCCGCCGAAATGCCATTGAGACGGGAGTATACTGTATCACAGCAATGGATACAGCAAATGCGCTGGCACGCAGCTTAGAACATGCTGACAGCACAGAAAAGCTCAATTTAATTGATATTGCAAAAGTGAAGAATATTTAGGTAGGGTATAGATTTCGCTGCTTTACGATTTGAGTGTCTTCGGTGGCACGAAAATTGTAAGGCAGTGTTTACTATATATGGAACAGTACCATTTATTTTGATTCTAACTATGATGGCGTAGAGTTTCGGGTCTCTAACAGTTACAATTATGGCTATCATTATGAACGAAAATAGAAAAGGAGAATAGTATGAAATTTGGAATTTTGGCGCCGGGCAATATCGCCCGCAGTATGGCGAAAGCAGTATCAGAACTGGAAGGAATGGAATGTTATGCAGTGGCCTCCAGGGATTATGGACGCGCAGAGAAGTTTGCAAAACAGTGGGGCTTTGCAAAGGCTTATGGCTCCTATCAGGAGCTGGCAGAGGATCCACAAGTAGAGCTTATCTATGTGGCTTCCCCCCACTCACATCATTATCAACACACAAAGCTATGTCTGGAGCATAACAAGCATGTGCTGGTAGAAAAGGCATTTACGGTAAATGCAGCGCAGGCGGAAGAGTTAATCCGCCTCTCACAAGAAAAAGGACTGCTTCTGGCAGAAGCCATCTGGACGCGCTATATGCCCAGCCGAAAAATGATTGATGATATCTTAGCGAGCGGCATTTTGGGAAAGGTCACTTCCCTGACTGCAAATTTGGGCTATATCCTGCCTCATGTGGAGCGGATGCAAAATCCCGAGCTGGCTGGCGGTGCGTTATTGGATTTGGGGGTTTATCCGATTAATTTTGCATTGATGGCATTTCAGGGGGAAGTGGAGAAAATTGATGCTACGGCGATCATGTCGCCAAAAGGAGTGGACTGGATGAATAGTATCACTTTGTCCTTTGCTGATGGAAAGATGGCAGTGCTCCACAGCGATATGCTGGCGCAGACGGACCGACAGGGCGTGATCAGCGGTGATCAGGGTTATCTGGAAGTACAGAATATCAATAATTGTGAGGAAATTCGAGTATATGATCTAAATCGCAAGATGACAGCCCGTTATCAGGCGCCAGAGCAGATCAATGGTTATGAATATGAGGTAATGTCCTGTAAGAAAGCCATTGAGGAGGGGAAGTATGAATGTCCAGAGATGCCTCACAGCGAGACATTGCGCGTAATGAAAATTTTAGATCATATTCGCAGGCAGTGGGGAATGGTATTTCCCTGCGAGTGAGGAGAGACACCATGAGACGAATTTCTTTGGATGAGCTTATGGAACGCCATCCTGATTATTCATACGAACAGCATCGGTGTTATATTATAAGGCTGCTTGCAGAACAAAAACTTATGCCTGTAAAAAATGCAAAATCCAATGGCAAGAAGCCGGCGCTGCTTCTTGCCTATTGGGTGCTTGAAGAAGAACAATTGGAGGAAGCGCTGGAGAAAGAACTGAAAGATGAACTAAGTTATCAGCTTGTGCCGAAAATTACGATAGATTATTATCTGTCACATGTAAAGGAATACCAAAAGGACAGAGTATGGGTGTTGATGCTTAACCAGTATCTGAAAACAAACCAAGAGCTTTTGGAACAGCCAGAATCGGTTAATGAGCGTAGCTTTGAGATCTGGAATAGAGAGAAATTTTTGTCTAAGGAACAGGGTAAGAAGATTTTAAAGCGCTGTGGGATAAGTCTGGATGATTTCAAGGTCTATGAGACTGCAGAGCCAATTCCTTATTACTCAAATACCAGGAAGACACCTCAAAAAATGCTAATATTGGAGAATAAAGATACATTTTTTAGTATGCGCAAATTTTTACTGGACGGGCATACCAGAATTTTAGGGGAAGAGATCGGGACATTGATTTATGGAGGTGGAAAGCGGATTGTAAAATCCTTTCAGGAATTTGATCTCTCTGTGGAGCCTTATATGCAATTTGAAAATAATACACTTTATTATTTTGGAGATCTGGATTATGAGGGCATTGGAATTTATGAGAGCCTTAGAAATCGGTGCCAGGAAAATAGAATAGTTGTTCCTTTTGTGGCGGCATATGAGAGAATGCTTGCAAAAGCAGATCAGGCGGACAGTCTGCCAGACACAAAGGAACAGCAGAATCGCAATTTGACAGGGATATTTTTTTCTTATTTTTCCAGAGAAACGGCAGAGCGTATGCAGGAAATTTTAAAGCAGGGGCAATATATTCCGCAGGAGATTTTAAATAGCTATGATTTTTAGTGTTACAGTTCACTCATCAGCTAATGTTTTGACAGTTGTAATGTCAGTTAAAATTGCCAGGAACGGAGAAAACTATGCAATTTGAATTTTTAAAGCATTTCCCCAGAAGAATGAAAAACGTAGGTTTGTATACGGTTTTAGTCCAGAACAGCCTTCAGAAAACGCTATGGAAGAAATATGGTTTTCTGAAAACAGATGAGCAGTTCAATATGATTTTTGCAGTGCTGTTATATATTATGGAGCAGTCCTTAAAAGAGGAACACTGTACAATGGACGATATCGGCGCGTACATTGATACCATCAATATGCATCATTTTGAGAAGCAGATGACTTATGAGGACTGCCGTGCCCTGGGAGACTTTATTGTAAATGTAGTACTTTCCAATGAAGGAAAGACTATGTATTTTGATGGATTTAATTTTGAGCATAACGCTTATCAGATTATGAATATCAGTTATGTGGCCAATCGTATTGTGTACAATGAGCAAGATGTGAAGCGCACTTCTTATTATCTCACCGATGACGGTTATAATCTTTTGTTATCCACATTAGAAATTGAAAATAATATGAAGCTTACCATCCATGAGATGATTTTTCAGATGCATTTAGAGAAGCAGAGTTACGACAAGGCTGTGGATGAGATAAAAAATGTCTTTAATCTTCTGCGTATCCAGCTTCAAAAAATTCAGGAGGCGATGGGGAAGATTCGCAGAAATGCCCTGAATTATTCTGTGCGCGATTATCAGGAGATCTTAAATGAAAATCTGGAGACGATCAGCGATACCAAGCAGAAATTCCAGAACTATCGAGACTTGGTAAAGAGTCGAGCCAGGGAGTTAGAGGAGGCAAATATCAATGTGCAAAAACTAACCGAAAAGGAGGAAGAGAAATTAAATCATCTGCGGGAGATTGAACAGTATTTAAACCGCGCCATAGACGAGCACCAGAAAATTTTAAACAGTCATTTTGACTTAAAATCTTTGTATACCAAGGAGCTGGAGGCATTGTCACAGATGTCTCTGATTCGGCGTTTTCCCTTGCGTACCAGTCTGTATGATAAGATTTTAGAGCAGCCGCAGGCCTTAGAGCGTCTGGAGTATTTTCTGCGCCCTTTGTTCTGCAAGGAGGCTGAGAAAGTTTACAACCTCAACAAAGCCTTTCAACTGCAAAAGCCAGTGCACAAAGCTAAGGAAACAGATACACAGGAAGAGCTTGATTTTGATGCGGGAGCCTGGGAAGAGGAACAAGAACTATTGTACAGGAAAAAGTTAATTCGTTATGAAAAAAGTCTCGCTTGCTTGCTGGGATATGCCATCGAAGATGGAGAAATCTCTTTGTTGGAATTGTCAAAACAGCTTGAAAAAGAGACGGAGAAGCAGACAGATCTGCTGCCGACTGTGGAAGTTTTTAAGGAGATTATGGTGGAATTGATACGCAACAGAGAGATAGATATCTTAGCATTAAAACAGGAACAGAGCGAATATATCCAGGAACAGTCCCGAGAATTTCAATTAAATGTGATGCTGCTGAATCTGGTTGAGGAATGTCCAAAGTTTCACTGCCTTAGGCGGATTGAGGTCTATCGGCTTGATGACGGTGAGACCGTAACTTTTTCGGCAGTCTTAGATGAAAATGGAGAATACAGAACCATTCGCTGTTCCAATGTAATGCTATGTGTGACAAAGGAGGAATAGATCATGGGTTACGAAAAAGAAGAGATTCACCAGAGTCAGGAGGTTTTTTATTATCTGCTGGAGCATCATGAGCTGTGTGAGGAAAAGGCGCAGATTTTATATCGCGCCTATGCAGAACAGGAGGCAGTGCAGAATCTGGTGAAGTCTCAGGGGGAGATTGCCCTTTGCAATATTGAACGTTATGGAAATGTGATTTATCTGATTCCCAAGGAGGAGAATCATTTTCTGGGATTTACCAAACCTCAGTTAAAAAATGCTCTCTGCAAATCCAATGCCACAGATAAGGATTATTATCTGTCACAATTTGCGATTTTAACCCTCTTGGTGGAATTTTATGATGGGCAGGGAAGTAGTAGCAAATCCCGCGAATATATGCGGGTGGGAGAGCTGCAGAATTGTATTTCTCTAAGGCTGAAGGAGGGGGTGCAGCAAGTACCACCAGAGGAAGAGGAACAGGCAGGGATTGCCTTTTCCAATATGATGGAAGCATATGAAGCGCTGCGCTCAGATGAAAAAGGTTCCCGCGCCAAGACGACTAAAGAAGGCTTTTTACATAACATTCTGGTATTTTTGCAAAAGCAGGGTCTGGTTGAATATGTGGAGCAGGATGAGATGATTAAAACCACCAGGAAGCTGGACAGCTTTATGGACTGGAATTTATTGAATCAAAATAATTATCGGAGAATCTTAAAAGTACTTGGGGAGTCTGATATTACAGAATGAAAATGTGCCGTGGGAGGGACAAATGAGTAAAATCAATGCCGTAAGGCTGATCAATATCAATTATAACAACAATGCAATCCGTATCAGTGATGAGATTTTTCATTTTAATGGGGAGAGCACTCTGCTCTCTTTGCGAAATGGCGGCGGCAAATCTGTGCTGGTGCAGATGATGACCGCTCCGTTTGTGCATAAACGTTACCGAGATGCCAAGGACCGTCCGTTTGAGAGCTATTTTACCACTAATAAGCCTTCTTTTATTCTCACAGAATGGGTACTAGATCAGGGAGCCGGATATGTGCTCACTGGAATGATGGTGCGCAGGGCACCAGAGAGCGAGGAGAACAGCACAGAGAATCTGGAGATAGTGAATTTTATCAGTGAATATCAGGCTTCCTGTCAGCAGGATATTTATCATCTTCCAGTGGTGGAAAAGGGAAAGAGGGAGATCGTACTGAAAAATTTTACTTCATGCCGTCAGATGTTTGAGATCTTTAAAAAGGAACCTGGCATAAAATTTTTTTATTATGATATGGGAAATGGAGCGCAGTCCAGACAGTATTTTGATAAATTGATGGAATACCAGATCAATTACAAGGAATGGGAAGGAATTATCAAGAAGGTAAATCTCAAGGAATCTGGTCTGTCGGAATTGTTTTCGGATTGCCGCGATGAAAAGGGACTGGTGGAAAAATGGTTTTTGGATGCAGTAGAGAATAAATTGAATCGGGATAAAAATAAGATCAAGGAATTTCAGATAATTTTGGAGAAATATGTCGGCCTGTATAAAGATAATCAGTCTAAGATTAAAAGAAGGGATGCCATCCGCTTATTTCAGCAGGAGGCTGTTCAGATCAGAGAGAAAAATCAACGCTGCCTGGAATGTGAAATCAGAGTAAAGGAACAGGAGAATAAGATTGCCTGTTTTCGCAGTGATTTAGAAGAGCTGCATCAGAGCACGGCGCAGGAAAGTCAGGAAATTTTGAGGCGGACAGAAGAGATTCAGGAGGAGATTTCTCATTTGGAATATGAGAAATTGTCAGAGGAATATTATGGTCTGGAAGAGCAAAAAAAGTTTCATGCCAGTAATCGTGAGATGATAGGGATGGAGAAAGAAGATCTGGAACGAGAAGAAGAGAAGATGACACAGAAGCTGCATATACTTGCCTGTGCCAAGCAGCAGGAGGTTGTAAATGAGGAGCGGGCAGAATGGGAGCAGGCTTGCCAGCGTCTTGCTGTGGCCAGAGAGCGCAAGGAAGATTTGCAGCCAGAGCGCAATTGTCTGGGCTATTTGCTGCGCACCTATTATCAAAAGTCTTTGGAGGGGACAGAGGCAAAGCTGACGGCGAATCAGGAGCAATTTCAAAAAAACACAGAACAATTGCAGCAGGAGAGGGAATTGCTTACAGAACTGGAGGAATCTTTGCGAAAAAATGCGCAGGATATCGGAGAGCTGAAAAGCAAAATGGCAGAATATGACAAGCAGGAAGAGCGCTTTTGTGGCCGTTATCAGGAGACGTTTACCCGAAATATTCTTGGAGAATATGAGCCGGGAACCCTGGAAATTTTCGGAGAAGTCTGCCGCAAGTCTCAGGAGGAGGCAGCCAGGAAGAAATCGGCAGCGGGACGAGAGATGGAACAGGCAAAAAACAAAAAGCTTAGTCTTGAGCACAGCCTTGCAGATCGAAAAGAAGAGAAAACCCGTACAATGGCAAAGATGGAGCAAGAGCAAGAATTACGGGAGAATTACGATCGGGAGTTGTCAAAGCGCAGGGCGATTCTTAAATATCTGGGGCTTGGGGAAGACGCGCTTTTTCAAGAGGAAAAAATATTTCATACGACGGATTTAAAATTGACAGAGATTGAGCGTATGCGCCGCAATTTGGAAAAAGAAGAAAACGAACTGCAAAAGGAGTATCAGAGATTAACCGAGGGTCGGGTATTAGAGCTGCCGCCGGAGCTGGAAGCTGAGTTGGAAGCGCAGGGAATTCATCTGGTTTATGGTATGGAATGGCTTAAAAAGAATGGATATTCTAAGGAAAAGAATCAGAAGCTGACAGAGCAGAATCCTTTTTTGCCCTATGCACTGATTTTGTCAGAAAAGGAGATGAAGAAGCTGTCTCTTTTTGAGGGCGGTCTTCCCACTGCATTTCCAATTCCGATTATTCTGCGCCAGGATTTGGAGCAGAATATCGCCGACAAAGAAGGAAATCTGCTTCGCTTTCCCAGACTTAGCTTTTATCTGTTGTTTAATGAAAATCTGCTCGATGAAGAAAAATTGCAGCAACTTGTGGATATGAAGCTTCTCCAGATTGAGAAAAAGCAGGAAATGATATCCATCCGCAAGAATGAATATGGAGAATATTTTGCCTGGAAGGAGCAGGTGAAAAACCAAAAAGTATGTCAGAAAAATTATCAGGACAATGCAGAGCAAATCCGAACATTGGAGCAGAAGGGAAAAACATTGGACCAGGAAATGCGTTCCATCTCCCAGCAGCTATCTGAAAATGAGGAACAGATGCAGTCTTTGGAGAAAGAAGGCCGCAATGCAGAACGCCAGGTGGAGTATTTACAGCGCAAGGAGGCGGATTTTAAAGAATTGTGCGCTGCCTTTGAGGATTTTCAGGAAAATCACCGCAGGTTAGAAAAATGCAGACAGGAAGAAATACATTTGGACAATCAGCAGAAGGTATGCCGCCTAAAGGCAGAGAAATGTCAGGAACAACTGCAGAGCCTTCTGAATCGGCAGGCTGATTTGGAGCGTGAGCGGGAGCAGCAGCAGGAGCGGCTTGGCATTTATCAGGAATATCAGCAGGTGCCAGAGCAGGAAATTCTCTCAATATTGTCGATGATATCAGGCCCAAAATCAGAAGATCGGTCAGATCAGAAGATGGAACAGACAAAAGATATGCCAGATCAGCATACCATATCGTCTCTATTGGAAAATAGTTCCGAATTGGAGGCCAGATATGCGGCAGTGACAGCCACAGTATCTCAGGAGCTGCAGGAATTGGAGAACCAAAGACAGCGAAGCAGCAGGAGACATCAGCAGGCAAAAGAAGAGCTTTCGCATTTGGCAAAAAAATTTCGCCTTGCAGTAAAGAACTGGAAGGATGTCAATTATAGCCGTAGGGAAGAGACAGATTTGGAGATCCATTTAGAGGATCGCCGTATGAAGATCAAATTAAAGGAAAGTTTATGGAATCAGGAGGATAAGCAGGTTGCTCTTTTCAATCAGCAGATGCAGGAGAGGATGAAAAGAATGGCGGCTGAGTGCCAGAAAGACACGCCTCTGCCCAAGGAGGAAATTCGCAGAGAAGATTTTGAATCACGAAAGAATCAACTGCTATTTCAGCGCAAAGAGCTGCAAAGAGATGGGGAATTGCTGCAGGAGCGCCTGCACAACTATGATGAGACTTTGACAGCACTTGCAGAATACAGTGATTTCAAGGTGTGCAAGAAAGTGGAATGGGAAGAAGATTTCTCCGCTATGGATACGCAGGCGCTTCGTAATTTTAAGGGGATTTTGCTACGGGACTATAACGGCTGGCGCAGTGACAGGAGTAAGGCCAGAGAACATCTTGTTCAGATATTAAATCAGATCATACGGATAGAAAGCTTTCAGGAGGAGTACTATCAAAAACCCCTGGAGGCAATGCTTAAATTGTCCAGGGATGCAGAGCAAGTGCAGCGTCAGTTAGATACCACGATTCAGTCTTATCAGAGCCTGATAGAGAAGCTGGAGGTAGATATCTCTGTGGTGGAGAAGGAGAAGAATAAGATTGTGGAGCTGATGGAGGATTATTTGTCGGAGGTTCATCAAAATTTGGGCAGAATTGATCATAATTCTACGATCTCTATTCGGGAACACCCTGTAAAAATGTTGAAAATCCAGATTCCTTCCTGGGAGGAAAATCAGGGTATCTATCAGCTTCGGCTGCAGGAATTTGTGGATGAGTTAAGGAAAAAGGGGATTGAGATTTTTGAGCGCAATGAGAATGCTCAGGAATATTTTGGCACACAGATGACCACCAGAAATCTATATGATACTGTGATAGGAATTGGAAATGTGCAGATCAGGCTCTATAAAATCGAGGAGCAGCGGGAATATCCGATTACCTGGACAGAGGTTGCCAAAAACTCTGGCGGGGAAGGGTTTCTCTCAGCATTTGTGGTACTTTCAAGTCTATTGCATTTTATGCGCAGAGATGAATCTGATATCTTTGCTGATAAAAATGAGGGGAAAGTTCTTTTGATGGATAATCCTTTTGCGCAGACCAATGCGGCACATTTGCTGAAACCCTTGATGGAGATGGCAAAAAAGACCAATACACAATTAATCTGCCTTACAGGGCTGGGAGGGGAATCTATCTACAGCCGATTTGACAATATCTATGTATTAAATCTGATTGCCGCCAGTCTTCGGCAGGGGACACAGTATTTAAAAGCCGAACATTTGCGGGGAAATGAGCCGGAAACTATGGTGGTCTCTCAGATTGAAGTGGTGGAACAGCAGGAATTGGTTTTTTGATGGTTTAGCGGATGCGAAAAAGGGATTTGGAGCACCTTCCTTAAAAAAGATGCTCCAAATCCTTTTTTCATGTATAATCATTTATATATTCCGCTTTTATCATTTTCTGCCAAAAAGAACCATTATCCTTCTATGGCAATATATTTTTTCTCTTCAATTTCTGGTTTTTTCTGTTCTGTCTTCGGTATGCTCAGTCTCAATACCCCGTTCTCATATTTCGCATGGATATCTTCCTGTTTTACATCCTCTCCAATATAGAAAGACCTGTTCATGCCGCCTGCATAGCGCTCCCTACGAACGAACTTCCCTGTCTGCTTTTCTTTCTCTTCAGTTCTAAGTATGTTATAATACTAAAATCAGCACTAATCAAGAGTGAGTGCTAATAATTTTGTGAATTTTCTGTGTCCACTTTATAATACATTACATAACGCAACTAAGTGCATTTAGCCAATTTATATTTGCATCAACTGTTCCTTTTCTTAACTCTGCGTAAACCGCGCCAAGAACTGTCGGGTTCGTTCTTCTTTTGGGTGCTCAAATACTTGATGAGGATCTCCCTGTTCTAAGATATGTCCATCATCCATAAAAATGACATGATTGGCCACATCTCTGGCAAATGCCATTTCATGGGTGACAATGACCATTGTGGTATTCTGTTCAGCAAGCTCTTTCATTACCTTGAGCACTTCTCCCGTCAATTCTGGATCCAGTGCAGAGGTTGGCTCATCAAAACAGAGGATATCAGGCTGTAAGGCAAGTGCACGCGCAATCGCCACACGCTGGCATTGTCCGCCAGATAATTGATGAGGGTAGTTTGCCATGCGGTCACTAAGTCCCATTTGTTTTAAGAGAGTTTCTGCCAATTCCTGAATGTCTGTATGGATTTTCTTGCGGTTGGCCTTATAGTCAGGTTGTTCCTTGGCCAGCAGTTCTTTGGCCAGCATCACATTTTCCAGGGCTGTATATTGTGGAAACAAGTTGAAGGACTGAAACACCAGACCAAAATGCAGCCTTTTTTTGCGAATCTCAGATTCTTGCTGAGTCGTGAGATTATCTGCGTCAAATAAGGTTTCTCCATTGACACGGATTACCCCTTTGTCAGGACGTTCCAGAAAATTTAGACAGCGCAGCAGCGTAGTCTTGCCACTTCCTGAGGAACCAATAATAGAGACTACCTGTCCCTGTTCCAAGGAGAAACTGATATCTTTAAGAACCTCAGTATGACCAAAATATTTTCGGATATGTTCTACTTCTAAAATAGGCATTTCTTTTCCTCCTCTATTTGTAAAACTATTCAGAACTCCATACAAATGGAAGCCTCTTTAGAGGCGTATGACAGCATTGCTGGCATGTCTGTGGCATGGGGTTCTGAATAGTTACCTCTATTACTTAAAATAATCCAGTTTTCGCTCGAAACGTCCAAGGAGGACTGTCAAAATACCGTTGCAGATCAGATAATATACCGCAGTAAAGAACAGTGGCCAGATAGCGCCAGAAATTCCCTGTGAGCCTTTCATAAATGCCTGCCCTGCCCAAATAATTTCCTGTAAGGCAATGATGCGGGCCAGGGAAGTGTCTTTTACCAAGGTAATAATTTCGTTGGACATCGGCGGGACAATGCGTTTGATCATTTGAAGCAGTGTGATTTTAAAGAAAATTTGTCCCTTAGTCATGCCAAGCACTAAGCCGGCTTCCTCTTGTCCAACAGGAACACCTTGGATTCCGCCGCGGTAAATCTCAGAAAAATAACAGGCATAATTCAAAATAAAAGATACAGAGGCAGCGAAAAAACGGCCGGTCTCTCCGCCGCCCCAGATTGGATTATGTAATACCAGCCCTGGGAAATAGTAAATGATCAATAGCTGAATCATCAGGGGAGTGCCCCTGATAATCCAGACAATAATTTTTGTAAAATAACTGAGCGGCTTAAAATGTGACATGGAGCCGAAGGCAATCACAAGTCCCAGAGGAAAAGCGCCAATCAGTGTTACAAAGAAAAGTTTTAACGTTTGTAGAAAGCCAATATTTAAAGCTTTCAGGACAATGGGAAGTTGTTCCAGAATCTGTTCCATAAATTTTCTTGCTCCCTAAATATTACCTAATGTATTGTACCGCTTATATCTAGGCAAGTGATTTCATCTAATATGAATGGTATAATACACTAATACGATATAGGAAAGCTCTCTGAATTGTTCCACTCACAGAGCTTTCATTGTAAATACGATTACTGTTTAATCAGTGCAGCCTGCACACCGTAAGTCTCTGCAATTTTAGCCATGCTTCCGTCTTTATCGCTTGCAGCAAAGAAATCATTTAATGCAGCGGTTAAGTCAGAACCTTTACGGAAGCCAACACCGTATTCTTCATTGTTGAGGCCGACGGTATAGGTCAGATCGGCATAGCTTGTGCCTTCCCCTACCATAGCGGCAGCCATCAAAGAGTCAATCACTGCGGCATCCGAGGTGCCAGCGGCAACTTCCATCAGAGCGTCCGCCTGTGCTTTGACAGCGGTATATGTTAGATCCAGAGATTTTACCTGTTCTTCTCCGGCGCTCCCTGCTTCCACAGCAAAGGATAAATCTTTGAGACTGTCTGTATCTTGATATTTATCAGCTTTATCTTTGGGAACAATAACAATCTGTGCATTGTTACAATAAGCGTTGGAACATGACATTGAACTTTTTACCTCGTCAGTGAGTGTCATTCCATTCCATACACAGTCGATGGTTTTGCCGTCTAATTCCATAATTTTGTTGTCCCAGTCGATTTCCACAAATTCTGCCTTTACACCAAGACTTTTGGCAAATGCTTTGGCCATATCAGCATCAAAACCAATCCATTGACCATTCTCATTCTTGTAATCCATTGGGGCAAAATCTGTGATGCCAATTACTAAAGTTCCTTTATCTTTGACATAGGCAACATCGCTGTCCTCAGAAGAACTGCTGTCTGAAGAGGCATTGCTGGAAGTTTCTTTTTCTTCCTTGGGACTGCCGCAGGCAGCTATAGACAATACCATAATTAATGTCATCATAAGTACAATTATCTTTTTCATAATAAATAAATCTCCCTTTCGTTGGTAGTATAGTGAAAGCGCAGAAGGCGCAAATGCTACGTCATTATACTAACAAGTTAGTATGGTAAAGTCAAGGGTTTCTAGGATTTGTTTTCATTGTTTCGTCAATAAAAGATTACTCCGACATTTGAGTGTCGGAGTAATCGTTTTACAATAATTCTGAAATACAGATTTGTAAGTCCTTATAAATTCCTACAGATAATTTCTGACAGAAAGAAATTATTGTGGGAGCGGCATCTTCCTCATAATAATATACTGTGGTACGTTCTTTCTGAGGATCTATAATCCAGTATTCCCGCACGCCAGCATTTGAGTATAAGGTGTTTTTAGTAGCGTAATCCATCTTGCGGCTGGAGGGAGATACAATCTCAATGATAAAATCTGGTGCGCCTTTACAGCCCTGATCATTTAGTTTATTCTTGTCACAGATAATGCTAAGGTCTGGTTCAACATAATTTGATGAATTCTTGCAGAGGGAGCCATCAGATAAATCTGTCCAGCAATCAACTCAGCTCTTTGACTGTTTGGCAGAGCATAGATATCTTCGATCGTATAAGTTTTTTCTTGTGGCTTGGTGCAAACACAGAGGGGGAAAGATGTGTGTTTGCATTTTTGTCCTTTCTTCTCTTTTCTTTCACCCTTTTCAGTACAGGCAGACAATTCATTTATTATAATAACAAAATTCCATGTTTTTGCGCTTCTGCCACAATCTCATCTTTCCAGAGGGAAGACTGGACTTCTCCAATATGTGCTTTGCGCAGGAAAAACATACAGATTCGGGATTGCCCAATACCACCGCCGATTGTCAGGGGAAGTTCTTTATCCAAAATAGATTTCTGGAAAGGAAGTGCAGCGCGCTCTGGGCAGCCTGCCTTCTCAAGCTGAGACAGCAGTGAACTCTCGTCCACGCGAATGCCCATCGAGGAAAGTTCTAAGGCAATGTCCAGTACTGGATAATAAACCACAATATCAGCATTTAAGGCCCAGTCGTCATAGTCTGGGGCCCGGCCGTCGTGAGGCTCGCCAGAGGCAAGTTTATCCCCAATCTGCATGATGCACACAGCGCCTTTTTTTTTGGCAATCAGATATTCCCGTTCCTTAGGCGTGGATGTCGGGTACATTTGCTCTAATTCCCCAGTGGTGATAAAGAAGATGTCGTGCGGCAGAATTTCTTCTATGTAATCATAACGGATAGCCATGTATTTTTCCGTTTTGCGCAAGACCTTGTAGACGATTTTTACTGTTTCTTTGAGGAACTCCAGATTGCGGTCGTCCCTGGCAATAATTTTTTCCCAATCCCATTGGTCTACAAAAATTGAGTGGATATTGTCAGTATCTTCATCGCGGCGGATGGCGTTCATATCTGTATAAAGTCCTTCCCCCAGAGAAAATCCATATTTTTTGAGGGCATAGCGTTTCCATTTGGCAAGAGAATGTACAATCTCCGCCTGTTTTTCATTTTGTTCTTTAATGCCAAAGGTTACAGGGCGTTCCACACCGTTTAGATTGTCGTTGAGTCCAGAATCAGGGTCAACAAACAAAGGCGCAGATACACGCCGCAAATGCAGGCGTTCTGACAGCAAATTTTGAAAGAAATCTTTGACTGTCTTGATGGCGATCTGTGTATCATGCAGATCTAGTTCTGAGTGATAATTTTCTGGTATCAATAAATGTTCCATAATATGCTCCTTATTTTTAGTTTACCGTAATTATATGCTCACAACCATATTTTTTCAATAAGTAAGTTGAGGTTTTTATGGAAATATGAGAGAATAGAATCAGTTTACAAAGGAGAAAGGGAACATATGATTTTAGATGTAAAGAATTTAACACATGGTTTTGGGGACAGAGCCATTTTTAATGATGTGTCATTTCGCCTCTTAAAAGGAGAGCATATCGGGCTGATTGGCGCCAATGGTGAAGGAAAGTCAACGTTTTTAAATATTGTCACAGGACATTTACAGCCAGATGAGGGCAAAGTGGAGTGGGCCAAAAATGTCCGTGCTGGTTATTTAGATCAGCACACGGCGTTGGAAGCTGGAATGACGATCCGCGAGGTGATGCGCAGCGCCTTTTCTTTCCTCTATGAACTGGAAACAGAGATGAATCAGATGTTTGAGCGCATGGGAGAGGCAGATGAGCAGGAGATGGAACGCCTGATGGAAGAGACAGGAACCATACAAGATCTGTTAGAGCAGCATGATTTTTATATGATAGATGCCAAGGTGGAGGAAGTAGCCAAGGCGCTGGGTGTGCAGGAATTGGGATTGGAGACGGATGTCACAGCATTGAGCGGCGGTCAGCGCACTAAGGTTTTGCTGGCAAAGCTGTTGTTGGAGAAACCTGATATTCTGCTGTTGGACGAGCCGACCAACTATCTGGATGAAAATCACATTGAATGGCTCAAACGCTATCTTTTGGACTATGAGAATGCGTTTATCTTGATTTCTCATGATATTCCATTTTTAAACAGTGTGGTAAATATTATTTACCATATGGAAAATCAGGAATTAAATCGTTATGTGGGAGACTATGATAAATTTATGGAAGTCTATGAGATGAAAAAGTCACAGCAGGAAGCAGCTTACCGCAGGCAGCAGAAAGAGATTGAGGATCTGAAAGATTTTGTAGCCCGCAATAAAGCACGGGTGGCTACCCGAAATATGGCGATGTCCAGGCAGAAGAAGCTGGATAAGATGGAACTGATTCAGCGAACTGCAGAACGTCCCAAGCCAGAATTTTTCTTTCAAAATGCCAGAGCTTCTGGAAAGGTGGTTTTTGAGACCGAGGATTTGGTGCTGGGTTATGAGAAGAATAGACCATTGTCTAAGCCCATGAATCTTAGGATGGAACGCGGGGAGAAGATTGCCATTGTAGGAACAAATGGCATCGGAAAGTCTACCTTTTTAAAGAGTGTATTGGGATTGATCGCACCGCTGTCTGGCAAGGCACAGCTCGGGGATTATCTATATCCAGGCTATTTTGAACAGGAAATGCCGGCCAGTGAGCGAAGCTGTATTGAAGAGATTTGGGAGACATTTCCAGCTTTTTCACAGTACGAGGTGCGTGCAGCCCTGGCAAAATGTGGATTGACGACCAAGCATATTGAGAGCAAGGTCAAGGTATTGAGCGGAGGAGAACAGGCTAAGGTACGGTTGTGTAAACTCTTAAATGTAGAGACAAATATTTTGTTGCTGGACGAGCCAACCAATCATTTGGATGTGGATGCGAAGCAGGAGTTAAAGCGTGCCTTACAGGAGTATAAGGGAGCTATTTTGCTTGTGTGCCATGAACCAGAATTTTATCAAGATATCGTCAAGCAGATTTGGAATATGGAGGAGTATTCTCTGTTACAGTAACTGTCTCAAATTAATGGTAATTAATGTTGACAAAAATCAAGGTGTGAACATAATTTAAGTTTCCCCATTTTTTATAATCACTGATATTTTAGCACCAAAAGGTCTTGCTGCCTTTGGCAGCATAGACATCTTGCACAAAAAGCGTCTGAAAAGCTAGCTTTTCCTAGCGCTTTTATGTGCAAAGTGTTTCCATCATTTTATGATGGAAACCTTTTGGTACTATGAATTAAAAAATGGGGAAACTCAAAGTGAACATAAGGAGGAGAACAGAATGAAGCAATTACATTTTGGGGTAGACTATTATCCAGAACACTGGGAGCGCGAGCGCTGGGAGGTGGATGCCAGATTGATGCAGCAGATGGGAATCCAGATGGTGCGTATGGCAGAATTTTCCTGGCATAAGATGCAGCCAGAGGAAGAAGTATTTGATTTTCAGTGGTTGGATGAAGCAATTGCACTGTTGGCGGACTATGGCATCTATACCATATTGGGGACGCCGACAGCGGCGCCTCCGGCATGGCTGATTCAAAAGCATCCAGAAATTTTGCCCATCGACAGAGAGGGCAGAGTGCGTGGATTTGGAGGCCGGCATCATGACTGCCAGTCCAATCCTATTTATCGCGAGGCCGTTCGCAGACTTGTAACAGAGATGGCCAAGCATTACGGGGAAAATCCCTGGGTGATTGGCTGGCAGCCGGACAATGAGCTGGGCAACAGCCATCAGGAGCTTTGTACTTGTGATAGTTGCAGACAGCATTTTCAGAAATGGTTAGAAAAGAAATATCAGTCAACGGAAGCTTTGAATGCAGCCTGGGGCACAGCATTTTGGAGCCAGGAGTATAATGATTTTTCAGAGGTGCCTGCCCTGCGGATTACGGTGACAGGGGAAAATCCTTCTGCTATGCTGGACTGGAAACGCTTTTGTTCGGATTTGATTGTAGATTTTACAAGAGAACAGACAGAGATTATCCGCAGATATGCAAAAAATCAGTTTATCACCCACAATTATATGGGTTTTGCCAATAAAGTAGATTATTATAAGTTAGGAGAATTGTTGGATATTGTCTCTCATGACCAATATCCAGGAGGATTTTACTTGTCCCAAACGCCTCATGAGCACAATCATGTGCTGGCTGCGACGTTGGATATTGTGCGCAGTTATAAAAATCAGCCCTTCTGGATTATGGAACAGCAGTCAGGGATTACAGGCTGGGAGACAATGGGCAGGGCGCCGGCGCCGGGACAGCTCTCGGCATGGGCGCTGCAGGGGATTGCACACGGCGCGGATGCGATTGTATTTTTCCGGTGGCGTACTTGTACAATGGGCACAGAGCAGTATTGGCATGGAATTTTGCCGCACAGCGGCAATCCAGGGCGCAGATATCAAGAATTGAAGGAACTGATTGGAACAATGGAACCATTGATGGAACGTTTACAGGGCAGTATGCCGAAGTCCCAGGTGGGGATTGTCTTTGATTTTGAACAGGAATATGCGTTTCAGATACAGCCCCACCACCAGGATTTGAATTATACAGGGCAGCTTTTAAAATATTACCAGGCATTTTACAAACAGAATATCTCCGTGGATTTTGTGCCGCAGCAAGGGGAATTTACTTCGTATCAGCTCTTAGTAGCGCCGCTGCAATACTTAATGTCGCCAGAACTTGAGGATAAATATTTTAATTATGTGAGACAGGGTGGACATCTAATATTGACCATGCGTACTGGGGTGAAAGATCTGCATAATCTCTGTATGGCTGATCGTGAGCTTCCAGGCAAGCTTAGCGAGCTGGCAGGCGTGGAGGTGCTTGACTATGATTGTCTGCGGGAAACTCATGTGGAAGTGCTTTTTGAAGGACAGAAACTGCAGGCCAATATTTGGAGTGATTTGATGCGTTTGAGGCCGGAAACCAAAATTTTGGCCAGCTATGCCAGTGAATTTTATGCGGGAGAACCTTGTATCACAGAGCATCCATTTGGAAGCGGCAATTGTTATTATGTGGGGACGGAACCAGGCGAGGAGTTGATGGGGGCGCTGATTACACAGATTTGCCAGAAGGCAGATATTGAGCCAATCTGTCCGCCTGTGGCAGAGGTGGAATGTATGGTTAGAGAAAATGACAAGACGGGTTTTTTGTTTGTCATCAATCATTCCAGCGAACCCAAAAGTTGTGTGTTACCCCAAGAGTATCGTTTGCTTCGGGGAGAGCAGGCAGGGAAACTGGGAGCTTATGAAGTGCAGATTTTAGAAAAGAGGAAAAGAATATGAAACAGATTGTAAAAACAGTAGGAACTATTATGGATCAGTTAAGAATGCTCACTGGATGGAAGTTTATTGGAGCAATGAAAGGAGATACCTGTACATTGGTTGCAAATCTTGTCAGTGAGCAAGAGAAAAAAGTTGAGGTGTCAATGGAAATTGATCAGGTAGATGTATGGATTCGGGTCACAACAAGGGAGGATCACTTTGATCAGGAGAAAGTGGACCAGGTGATGGAGAAATTGGATGTTCCCGTAGAATTGGAGATCAAGCAAGGCGAATCCTTGACGCTAAGTCATCATGAGCCATTTGGCGTGTTGGAACACAGTGTCAAAGGTGTGACAAGGCAATGTATAGTGCCAATGGTAGACGCAGTGGGTGAGATCATTGCCGACCAGTAAATAGTACCAAGAAAATTTGTGATTATTCTGCCAATGGTAGACGCAGTGGGCAAGTCGTTGCAAAAGAATAAAAGATACTAAGAAAATTTTTGATAAATTTAATAGGGGCTGTCGTGTTAGAATGAAAGATACAGGATCTGGTATTTTTTATTGAGAAGAGTTGATATTTTTTTCAAAGCGGCAGCCCCAAGATGGGGAGAGTATCATATGATTGAATATATAGATTATCAGAAACGTTTGACCTGCGAAGAACATATTGTACTCTGGTTTTATGATTATAAATTTGTGTCTGGAGAAAGCGTGGATTATTATAAAGATTTTCAGATTACAGAATCGTTGATTGATGAATATAATGCGCCTCAAAATTTGCAACGAAGAATCCAGATTCAAAAAGTGGTGGAGACCCGAAAAGCAAGATTAGATCTGTTTAGAGATAAATATGCTCAGCAAATATGGAATTATGAGAAACCTGTAATTTGGAGTGACCGCAGGAAAACAAAATATTACATAGAGCAATTATATGCTTCACACAGATTTGAGGTTTATATTGATGATTTGTTTCGCCGGCATGGATATGATATCGGCTTATTTTATGGAAAAAACCAGCAGTATCATCAAGGGGAGACAAAGGCAGGAATTGAGATAAAATGTGATATGCGGCTCCAAAAAACAGGCAATGTCTATATTGAATATCAGGAGAGAATGACAAATGCTGGAGAATGGGTGGACAGCGGTATTTTAAAACAAGATCAAACCAAGTATTTCCTGATTGGAACGGTGGAGGAGTTTTTTATTTTGCCGAGAGAGACTGCAAAATTATTATCATAGATTGGTAAAATGTGGAGAGACAATAAAGGGAATGCGGCTTGTGGAGGAGAGAGCACACCAGACGTCCAAAGGATTTATCATTCAGAGGCAAAGAGCAAGGCAGGATCATATTTCTGTACAGGAAGTGATTGATAATCTAAAAAGCCAGTAACGGAGAGAGCAACATGAATAAGAAATTGAGAATGCAGTCCCAAAATATAGCGGATAAAAATTATACAGTCTTATCAAAATTATTTCCCAATGCGGTGACAGAATATCTCGCTGGATATGATGCGTATGGAAATCCTCTGATTGAGAGAGCTATTGATGCAGATGTGCTGAGAACGGAAATTTCCTGCGGCGTGGTCGAGAAAGATCAGGAGAGATATCAATTTACCTGGCCAGATAAAAAGAAATCTATCAGAATGGCAAATACCCCTATCATGGCAACGCTCAGGCCCTGCAGGAAGGAGAGTGTTGATTTTGACCATACAGGAAATTTATATCTTGAGGGCGACAATTTAGATATCTTAAAATTATTGCAGGAAACGTATTTGGGCAAGGTGAAGATCATATATATTGATCCGCCATATAATACAGGCAATGATTTTATCTATGAAGATGATTTTTCAGAGACCATAGAACAATATGCACAGCGCAGCAGTCAGTACCATACAGGAGAGGACAGGCTGGTGAAAAATATTGACACGAACGGCAGATTTCATACCGATTGGTTAAATATGATGTATAGCAGATTGAAATTAGCGCGGAATCTTCTGGCGGATGATGGGGTTATTTTTATCAGCATTGACGACAATGAGATGGAGAATTTACGAAAGATATGCAGTGAGATTTTCGGACCTTCAAACTATGTCAATCATTTTGCCTGGATTACCAATCTCACCGGCAGGCAGATCTCTGGAAAGGGCGCGGCCAAAACATGGGAGAGTATTTTAGTATATGCGAAAGATATCCAGATGATTTCAGAATTTCATATCAATATAGAGTTTGCAAAGCGTAAGATGCCAGACGCTTATAAAGGTTTTAAGAAAGAGATCCGCAAAGATCAAATTGGCGCCTTTGCAGTGGGAGATACCTTATACAATCACAATCGCAAATTTAATGAGCAGACACGTCCCAACCTGGTATTTTCTATTTTTTACAATCCGGTTACAGGGGAGATTGTGCCTGGTGATATTGGAGAGAAAAAAGAGGGTTTTGTGGAATTACTGCCTCACGCGAATGGCGATGGAACGCATAAATACCATGCTTGGAGATGGTCAAGGCAGAAAATTTTAAAGGAAAGCTATAATCTGATTGTGCTGCCTGCGGCTAAGGGTGGATATGAGATTTATACCAAGAAAAGAGATTTTAATCAGACCTTATTAAAGGATTTCATTCCCAATGTTTCCAATGGTGATGCAGAAGTGCAAAAATTATTTGGCGGCCGCAAATATTTTGATTATCCGAAATCTGTGGATCTGTTAAAGATTTTGCTTGGAGCGGTGGAAGATAGAGAGGCGCTGGTGTTGGACTTTTTCTCAGGCTCGGCCACCACTGCCCATGCAGTCATGCAGCTCAACCAGGAGGATGGCGGCAGCAGGCAATATATTATGGTGCAGATAGCAGATCAGATCGACCAGAAAAGTCAGGCATATCAAGCAGGGTTTTCTAATATCTGTGAGATTGGAAAACAGAGAATCCGCTTGGCGGGAGAACAAATAAAAGCGGGGGATATTGGTTTTCGGGTCTTGAAATTGGACAGTTCTAATATGAAAGATATCTACTATCAGCCAGCACAGGTACAGCAACGGTCTTTGTCTGAAGCGATAGATCATATCAAAGAAGACCGCACAGCAGAAGACTTATTGTTTCAGGTCATGTTGGATTTGGGGATTATGCTCTCCAGCAAAATAGAAGAGAAGATTGTAAATAACAAGAGTGTATTTTATGTTGCAGAAGGCTTTCTGATCGCTTGTTTTGACCTTGATATCAGCGAGGAGACCATAAAGACAATGGCACAGGAGAGGCCATATTACGCTGTAGTTCAAGACAGCGGCAGGACAGATGATCAAGCGGCTGCACGTTTTGAAGAGATTTTTGCAGTTTATAGTCCAGACACGATAAGGAAGGTGCTGTAAGATGGAGTTTCATTTTAAAATACAGCAATACCAGTCCAAGGCAGTGGCCAGTGTGGTCAATGTTTTTCGAGGGCAGACATATGCGGCCTTTGATGCTGAGAGGTTTGGAAATGAGCCAGTGACAGTATCAGATGCTGCTTTGTTGGCAAATATCAGACAGATTCAACAACACAATCATATGGAACAGTCAGATCAAGTGATTTCTCACCTGGGCAGATGTTCTCTGGATGTGGAGATGGAGACTGGTACAGGTAAAACTTATGTCTATATCAAAACAATTTATGAGTTGAATAGGCAGTATGGCTGGTCTAAATTTATTGTGGTGGTGCCGTCTGTGGCCATTCGAGAGGGTGTTAAGAAATTTTTTGAGATTACAAGAACTCATTTTATGGAACAATATGGCAAGAAGATTCGCTATTTTGTCTATAACAGCAGCAACTTGAATCAATTGGATGCCTTTGCCGACTATGCGGATATCCATGTGATGATTATCAATATGCAAGCCTTTAATACTTCCTGGAAAGAAGGGGGAAGGAGTAGGGAAGCTCGCATGATCTATAGTCAGAGAGATGAATTTAACAGCAGAAGACCCATTGATATCATTAAGGCAAGCGCGCCAATTTTGATTTTGGATGAGCCGCAGCGCATGGGCGGCAAGGCCACACAGAAGGCATTGGAGAATTTTCAGCCGCTGTTTTGTCTCAATTATTCCGCGACACATAAGGAACGTCACAATTTAGTCTATGTGCTGGACGCTGTGGATGCCTATCAGCAGAGATTGGTCAAAAAGATTGAGGTTAAAGGAATCACCGCCCCAGAACAAGAATTTCGAAGAGTGCAGATACGTGAGGCCATTATTTCTCATATGCAGAAGGAGGAAGCATTATTTTATCGCGGCATTAAGAATTTGTCGCTGTTTTTTATTGATGAGGTTGCCAAGTATCGTCTCTATGATGAGGATGGCCGGGCGCTGCTTGGCGAATATGGCAAGATATTTGAAGAAGAGTATCAGACTATTGTAAATCAATATCTTACAGGAGAAGATACCCCTTATCAGCGTTATCTAAGGGACATTGAGGCAGAGAGTACCCACAAAGGTTATTTTAGCATTGACCGCAAGGGACAAGCGGTCAACAGTGCCATTAAGAGAGGCGCAGATGCTTCAGATGACAGTTCGGCCTATGATTTAATTTTAAAAAATAAGGAGAGGCTGCTCAGTTTTAAAGAGCCAGTGAGATTTATATTTTCTCATTCGGCGTTAAGAGAGGGCTGGGATAATCCAAATGTATTTCAAATCTGTACCTTAAAACAGAGTGACAGCACCACAGTGAAGAGACAGGAGATCGGCCGCGGACTGCGGCTTTGCGTCAATCAGCAGGGAATCCGTATGGATGAGAAAAGCCTTGGCAGGGAACTAGTACATAAGATAAATAAACTTACCGTTGTAGCCAGTGAGAGTTATCAAGAGTATGTGGCAGATTTACAGAGGCAGATCAAAGAAGAAGTTTCAGGCTGGTCAGACAGTGACATGATTCTCAAAGAGATGATTGAGAATGGAACGCAGACAGCAATGGAAAATGATCAGTTAGAAAAGAATTTTGCCAGTCAGGAACTTGAAAAATCAGGCGCTGGAAGTATAGATAACTATACTGCGCTGGTTATGTTTGCCAGTGAGGAACTGATTCGAAATGTGATTGCACAGATTGACCGAGAATTGTCTGTATCAAAGTTAGAATATCAAGTATCTATGAAATATGATTTGATTGGCAGAGTTGCCAGAGGCGCCGTACTGACCAGAAAAAGCGCCGCGGCTATTTTGCAGGGAATAAATGCAGAGAAGTTTGCCATGTTTGCGGATAATCCAGAGGAATTTATTGAAAAAGTGGTCGCGCTGATTAAACAACAAAAAGCTGCTTTGATGGCAGCACATAAGTAGAAGTAAGATGGTGGAGGGTGCCAATGAGGTTAAAAAATATTTTGATTGTTACCGAGGATATTGAACGCGCAAAGAAATTTTATAAGGATTTATTTGGCCTGGATGTTATCACAGACCAGGAGGGAAATGTTATTTTGACAGAGGGATTGGTGCTTCAGGATAAAAATATATGGAAATCTTTCCTGGAACGAGATGTTATTTTTAAGAATAATGCCGCTGAATTATATTTTGAGGAGCCAGAGATTGAGAAATTTGCAGAAAAATTAGAGCATTATGAGATGCCTGTCACTTATGTAAACAGGCTGATGCAGCATTCGTGGGGACAGAAGGTGATCCGGTTTTATGATCCAGACGGCAATCTGATTGAAGTGGGGACACCATTTTAGAGAGGTAGAGTGATTATGGAAAGTTTGGAGGAACAAGATTGAAAATGAGAAGTAGAGGGTATCCATTACCTTAAGCACACAACAAACAAGCCATCTTTCGGTGGCTGCTTTAAAAATTGAATATTGAGATTGTTAAGGTTATGCAGTTGCTGCCTTGATTTTATAACCTTGATTTCTTGCTAGGATGATTGCCTGCTCCACTGTGATTTCACGATCAACCGAGGGCAGATCGGATTTCTTATAAAGTTCCGCATTATAGTTTTCTCCATTCTTCAGCATATGGTATAATGCGGTAAGAAGCATTCTTGCTATGGCAATGATTGCTTTCTTGTGACCGCGACGCTTTTTGATACGGAGATAGCGGTTGCGAATCTCAGGATGCTTTTTGCTGGTAACAACAGCATTGGCACACTGTACAAGCAGTGGCTTGATATAGCATCCTGCTTTGGAGACCCGGACAGATTTTTTCTTCCCTGCACTTTCATTGTTGGTCGGTGTAAGACCAGCCCATGAGCATAAGTGTTTCGCCGAAGGAAAAGCCTCCATGTTGGTACCGATTTCGGAAATGATTCCGATGGCAGTGAAAATACTGCTGATACCAGGAGCGGTTTGGAGAATGGCAAGTTCCTGCTGATAGGGAGCGGCGAGCGCAAGAATGAGTTCTTCAAGCTCTGCCTTCCGGGATTCAAGGTCCTCAAAGTGGCCTTTGATCACCTTAAGTTTACCGGCTTGCTCCGGTGTGATAAAGCCGTCAATGGCATCACGGAGTTCAGGGAGTTTCTTTTTCAAACTTTTGTAGACGAGGGGTTCAAGGTCAAAGGAAGTATCTGCGGGATTTTCCAAAAGTTTATCCAGTATCGCCTGAGCAGATTTGCCGAAGGTGTCCGAGACAACGTTTCCCAACTGGATATTGGAAACCGTGAGACAGTTCTGCAAACGATTCTTTTCACTTGATTTAAAGCAGGTCAGTTTGAAACGGTAACGCATAAGATCGCGGAGCTGACGAATGTCAGCGGGGGGCATAAAGCTACCGGCAACAAGGTCATGCTTAAACAGGTCAGCAATCCATTTGGCATCTTTCTTGTCAGTTTTCTTTCCACGGATAGCCTTAACATATTTGGGATGGGCAAGGACGATCGTACAATCATTTTCCAAAATGTTGTAAAGGGGAATCCAGTATTTACCGGTGGATTCCATACAGACATCCTTGCAATTCCGGTCGAGAAGCCATTGTAACAAATCTTTCAGACCCTTCGTGTAGGTCGAAAAACGGTGGCTCTCATAGGTGGTCACACCTTTGCTGTCAGTAGAAGCAATGCAGGCCACTACAAAAGTTTTGTGGACATCAATGCCACAACAGATTTTGTACACGATTTTTAAAGCCATAGGGACTCCTTTCAGAACCCAAAGGTTCGACAAAGATTATAGGGAGAGACGGCATTGACTGAACGCCCAAGCCATAAACGAGATTGTTTATACAAAGATAAGATTACGTGCTAGGAGTCACACTTATTTGTGCTTGAAAAGGCGGACTACACATATAACTATACGGTCATCCGGCAATCCGGACAGCCCACTCACCTCCCCGTGATTTGTAGTATACCGAGTTCCCTATAAGAAGAATTATAAAGAAAAAATAAGCTTGGGCAACCATTTTCATAACGTTTTGTGCCTGAGCGAAGCGAAAGGAATGGATATAACTATGTATATTAAAAAAACTATGTATATTAAAAAATATTGGGGCAATTACATTGGAGATACAGATGACAGTTTTATGGAGTTTTACTTTGCCATTGATCTGTGCAGTTATGAGATTGATTTTTCCAGTTGTTCCTTTAAGGAGCAAGATATCTGCATTGTGTCTGTTCCCTCCTATGGCGGGCGGGTTCCAGAGATTGCAGTGTCACGGCTGCGTCAGATCAAAGGCAACAAGGCCAGAGCAATTTTACTGGTAGTCTATGGAAATCGAGCCTATGAAGATACTTTTACAGAATTGCAGGATGTATTGGAAGAATCTGGTTTTTCGTGCATTGCGGCGGTGGCTGCGGTTGCAGAGCATTCTATTATGCGTCAGTTTGCCGCCGGACGCCCGGATGACTGTGATAAACAGGAGCTTGCCGCTTTTGCAGCGGAAATTCGTTCTAAAATAGAATCTGAGACATTGAGGGCATCCTTAAAGCTTCCTGGAAACCGACCCTATCGGGAATATGGCGGTGTACCTATGAAGCCGCGGACTGATAAAACTTGTCAGCAGTGAGGTCTTTGTGCAAGAAAGTGCCCTGTTGGAGCGATTCCGCTTGGCAATCCATCTAAAACAGATGCAGGAAAATGCATTTCCTGTATGCGTTGTATTGCGGTCTGTCCACAAAAAGCTCGTAGTGTCAGTAAAACGCTGCTCGCCGCGGGCAGTCTGAAGATGAAGAAAGTCTGCAGTGTCCGTAAGGGGAATGAATTGTTTGTGTAATAAGGTTAAGGTGTCAAAGGCGCCATTGTTGCTATATTTATAACATATATTGCTAGTGTAAACAAATTTGTTTATCTAAATATGGTATACAAATTTATAGGAAGATCATAAAGTAAGCTTTAGCGAATAAAACAGTATGTAGTCTATGGAAGAACAAAGATTTGTTATAATAGAATGTTGTGAATCGGAAAATTTGGTGCATCTATTTTATCGTACATAATTTTCTCAATTCCATCCTCGCAGATCGCATACCATCCAGCTTCCATTTCCAATTCAAATATTTTTTCCATTTCTAATTCTGGATAGGATAGACATTGGATTAATTCACTTGCTGTAACTGCTAATAATTGACCTGTGGGAAGATGTAAGCATTTTGGGGAATCTGTAATATTAGGATTATATTGTATTTCTATTTCTTTTTCAATGTCATCTAAGAGCCAAATAATCATTTTGCCATCGTTACAAAATTCTTGGATTGACTTTGTTTCTCTTAATCTCACATCATTCCACGCTTCATCGGGAAAATCAAAAATCAATTCAGATTTTCCTAAAGGATCAAGTAAAATATCCATTGCATAAAGCATACAGTCATCCAATTCTGATAAATAATATTTATCTATAAGAACAAATCCATCCATTAGATCGCATTTTAACATAAATTTCATTTTATAGTTTCCTTTTGTCTAAAAAAATTGTTTAGAATATAACTGATCGTTGTTATAATAATCTGGTACTGAGTTCAAAAGCATTCCATTGTTTATGTTCTGTTTTAAATTTTATCGGCTAATCTTAAGTGAACATTTTTATTATATCATAGGCATTTCTCTGTTTCCACTTATCATAGAGAAATTTATAAGTTTCTGCCAAATGAAATACATGGTTTTTAACCACTTATTTTCGCAAATCAGCCGATGATTGAAAAGAATTGTAGCATATGTAAAAATCCTTTTCGATTTGTTTATTCACAAAAAAGCTATTTTTCTCTGGTTATTAAGTCAAATTTTAGAACAAATGAAAACAGATGATATACAATATGCATAATAAGAGAAAAATAGAAATCATTAATATTCTTTTGATAATGTATGACAAAAAGAGTATAATTAAAAATGTGTTTTTCATACGAAAAATAAAAAGGATGATAGAATAAAAATATTTTAATGACAAATGCTGTCATATAAAGTAGTTAAAATATAACATATATGATTTCTTATAAGGAGCAGATATAGATGGCAACCAATAAAAAAGATGTAAAGAAAATTATGGATGAATTTACAAAGGCAGTATTGAGATCAGATATTGCCGCGTTTAAAGATAAAATTATTGATATACGTCAAAGTTATATTCCAGCATATGATAGTTCAGATGAAGATAGCAATACTGAAATTGAAGACGATGAGGAGGATGGATATGAAGACATACCATCAATAAATCAAACTTATGAACAAGATCAGAATCTAAGAGAGATGAACTTCATGTGGGATGATGATCAGGCAGATCAGATGTGGGAAGATTATCAAAGAGGGGAATTTCAGCAAAGAGATGCCGATCGTAATTTTAAAGCAGTTCAACAAGAATTTGAGCAAAAAAGTCATAAAAGTGAGATGGACTACATTTATCTTGACTTTACTCAAAATCTTACATCGGGAAGCAGGAACAGAAATGATATATATCAAGAATCCATAGAAGAACAATTTGAAAAAATACGGATGAAGCTGATGTTATATGGAAGAAACGATATTAGCGATTTGAGTGAATTTGTAAGCATTTGTTTTCCTATGATTAAAAGTACTTATTATGTGTCTTTGCCTAGTTTTGTACGGCATGTTGAACGTTCTGAATCGTATCGCGGAGCGGATTGTATCTACAATATGGTTCTCAGACCTCAGAAAAGTGGTCTTGTTGTATCTATCATACCTAAAGAATTGGATGTAATACTTGTTGGGGATTTGGTGTTTCGGAATGAGTTGATTTCATTTGTAGTTAAGGGATTAGATCTGATAGATGAGAATGTAGAAAAATTTGGTGAGCTGCCAATTGAATGTGCTGCAGCCTGTGCAATAACAAGGAATAACAGAAATCTCCCAGATTATGGTATTGTAGGAAGAGATTTATATAAATCGTTTCTCACTAGAGATATAGTTTTATCTTTGTGTGAAAAAGTTTATCCTATAGAACATCCAGAAAAAGCGATCGAAGTATTTGAAAAATGGACAAAATACATAGAATTTAGAAAATATTTTCTAATGGTTCAGTCTCGAAGAAATGAGTGTATGGAACGTGTAACTTTTCAAAAGGCGTATGCAGTCAGCGTGCAAGATTATAGGAAGAATGAAGATATTTATGCAGAACATTTGCTTGACGGCAATAAGAATTTTATCAAAAAAGATCAGGTGTTATTAGATGAAACCGATGAAGATGCAGTTGAATTTCCACTGATAAAGGTTGAGATAATCAGAAACTTAGCTGAAATCAATAAGTGTATGACAAAAAACAAGAAAATAAGCAATTATGAAAGAGAACTTAGACGTTTTACCAGAGTTCAGGTTGCTTTATCAAAGAATAATCTTGGTGCTGGTGATAATTTTGAGATAACAGATGGGCTCATATATTTAGGAGAGCGCGTTGCTTTTGAAACAGAGGATGTTGAACCTGAATGTGATGACATTATAGATTGTTATGATCATAAGCTGTTACAGAGAGAAAAACAGATAGATGAAGAGTATAGAGAAAAAATTCAAGATCTTGTAAATGACTATCGAGAAAAAGAAGATGTTAAGCTTGAGGATGAATGTGTCCAAGCAATTAGTACATACTTTGATTCTCTTGATAGAAACTTTGAGTCTGATATCGAGAATAATACTGATAAAAATATCGAAAAGCGTTTTAATTCAAAGGTGAAAGAAATAAAGGCGAAATACGAAAAACAAAGAAAAAAAGTTGATAAAAAGTATAAAAATAATAAGAAGGGAAAAGAAGAGGCAGAACATGAAGAAGAATATCGGTCAAAATTGGAAGCTCTTGATATTGCACAGACACAGGAGATAGAAGAAATCCCACTCCGTCAATGGTATGTAGAAAGAAATAATAAGCTTAAGGAAGCGTTTAAAAATAGAGAAATATCGCAGAAATCTGAGAAATTGAAACGTCTTTGTACAAAAAAGGAGCAGGATCTTCAAATTGAAATCGCAGAGACAATAAATAACATGAAAAGAGAGTTTAGAAATAAGAATGAAAATGATAAACAGGAAGAAATAAGAAAGAAGAAAGAAAGACTAACAGAACGTCATTTTTATGTATATTTCAAAGCGGAAGATATAGATTTTGAATATTTGAATTCGGAGATGATTTCCTTATATCGTTATCTAGTGTATGATAACAGGGCTGAAAAGGCTAAGATTGAGCGTCAAAGAAAAACATTAGATTCCTTTTATCGAGGCTATGTAAAAAATCCATTCCTGGCCTCATATCTTTTTGTTCCTGAAACATTGGGGAAAGCTGAAAGTGAATTTGGAGAGATTGATTGGTATGGGAGCAGATTAAATGATAGTCAAAAGGAAGCCGTTCGTAAAGCATTGGCTAGCAATAGTTTGTTTTTAATTCAAGGACCTCCGGGAACTGGTAAAACGGAAGTGATTGCGGAGATCACTGCACAATATGTTAAGCAGGGAAAGAAAGTTTTGGTCTCAAGCGAAACACATAAAGCCATAGATAATGTTTTTGATAGATTACCTAAAATTCCTGAGATAAGACCATTAAGGCTGATACCATCTCAATCTAATAAAGATACAGAGTATAGCCCAGAAAAATTGGTGGACAATTTGTATCAAAGTATTTCATCACATTTAGACAAGCGGATTAGACAGTATGAGAATTTTACTGAGATGAAGAATTCTTTTGGTGAAAAAATGAAGGAGCTTAGATTTAGACATAGTGAATTGCTTGAATTAGAAAGAGTCTGTCATGCCGTTCAAATTGAGAAGAAAAATCTGCAAAGCAAAGTTGGGAGAATAGATTCTTTGGCAGAGGAGAAACGAGGGGCTAAAAGGCATTTAGAAGAAGAGTTTGCTCAGTATAACGGCGTTTTGTCATGTATTGACAGAGGTTCCTTTGCAAAGGAGGTTGAGAAAGCTGACATTTTGGCACGAATTGGTACACTTTTGTTCGAGATTCTTTCTAAGTACGACCTTTTTTATGATTTAGACTCAGAAAAGATAGCAAAAATTTATCGCCTGGATCTAGATCAAGTACGAGATGAATTCAAAATCATAGAAGATAACTCTTCATCAATGAGTGTTGAACAGGAAAAAGCCAGTATTAAATCTAAGATACGCGCATTAAGAGATCCTGATACGGATGATATAATTGAAGGTAAAGAGGAAGAGTATGATCAACTCAGAAAACAACTGATTGCCTTAAAGGATGCGAAAGATTCTGAAAATAAGATAGACTATTTTTCATTTTCATTTGCATCTGTCATTTCAGCAGACCAACTTGAAAGTAGTGCCAGTAGAGCAATGGTTCTTCAGAAGTTTATTGATATTAAGGCGGAAATGAACGAGTGCATTAATAAAGAGAAAAATGCGGTGGATAAAACGATATTACAATTATCTGAAAAGATCTCTACAATCAATCATGAGATTTCAGAGTTGAAAAATAGTAAAACCAGTATTTTAATTCAGATTGAGGAATTAAATGAAGATGATACATATTCAGAGTATAGACGTAAGCAGCAGGAACTAAAAAAAGAAATAGTTGATTTCTTTGTTGAATTTGAAATTCACGATGAGTATCCTGCTAATGATTATGCTATGGCTATTGAGCTTATAGGTAGAAGATGGGATGATATTAAAAGGAATCAGGAGGAATTAAAGAAAGAAAATCAATCAAAAATTCCTATGTATAAAGCTATTCGCGATTATTTAGCGGATGAAGAAATACTTGAGGAAGACAGAATAAGTTATACAAAAAAACTTTTTGATAATGCCAATGTCTTTGGGATGACATGCACCAGCAGAGAGTACTTTAAAGAGTCTTCGATGAAGGTTTTAAGAGAGTATAACTTAGGAGATATCAATATGAAAAATGAAGGGATTGATGTTGTAATTATTGATGAAGTAAGTAAATCATCATTCCTTGATCTTATGATTCCTATATTATACGGAAAGACGGTAATACTTGTTGGAGATCATAGACAGTTGCCTCCATTATATGATCTCAAACACATGAAAAAAGGTGATTTTGATGGTCTGGATTCGGAAATAATTGATTATGACATCAATAAGAAATATCAAAAGTTATATGAGACATGTTTTTTCAAGGAGTTATTTGAGAAAGTTCCCAGTGCATATAAGATTATGTTGGACAAACAATATCGCTGCCATAGTGATATTATGGATGTTTTTAACCATTTTTATAGTACAAATGGTAAAGGCCTTGCGGTTGGACTTAGTAATCAAAACGATTTAAAACAACATAGTCTGATGATTAAGAGAAATGGGATTACTCTTATAGAACCACAGAATCATATTTATTTTGTTAATTGTACTGAGTATGAATCTCGTCTTGATTCGGAGTCCTCGTCTATTGTGAATCGCCAGGAAGCAGAAGTAACATGTCAACTTCTGAAAATGATGAATGAAGAATATGGAAGGATGTTGGAAGATGGGAAACTTCAACATAATTCAAAAAAAGATGATAGAAAGAGCATAGGAGTAATTTGTACTTACCGTGATCAAGCACGTTTTATAAAAAATAATTTGAAAGGTCAGAAATTTAAGAATTACTCTCAGAAAAGAGAAGACCGTTTGATTATCAATACTGTTGATGATTTCCAGGGGGATGAGAGAGATATTATCATCGTTTCAATGGTAAGAAATCCAAGGGGGGATAGATACAGCACAGATTTTATTGATCAATTTGAACGTATTAATGTCGCACTATCAAGAGCACGATGCATGTTAATTGTAGTGGGAGCACAGGAATTTCTTAGTAGAAGCAGTATAAATTTACCTGATATCAATGGTAATAAAGACCTCGATAGACATTCGTTTCCTGTATATAGGGAAATTATTAGGACGATTCAAGCAAAAGGAAAAGTGCTTCAGGCATCAGATATAATTGGGGAGGTTAAACATAATGGAAAATAAATATTTATTTGAAGTAGAAACTGCATGGCCTTTTCCTATTATTCAGTATTCTGCGAATACTTCCTATGTAGAAGTCAGAAAAGCATCGGGAATTGCCTATATTTTACTACAGCTCATTCACAATTCAGACAATCATTCGAAAAAGCTATTGGTGGATGCGTGGAAGAGTCTTGGGGTGCCAAAAGATATTCATTATATATTTGCTGGGGAGTTGGCAAATATGATTAGTCATGAGATTATTCGAATCAAATCTGGACGTGATTTTCGTACAGATTTTATAGATACATATGTTGTTGCTGATTTTGAGATAACGGATCTTGGGAAAAAACTTTTTGCAGAAGGGACGATCCCAACTGGAAATAATAAAGTGAAAAAGATTCAAGTTTATTATAATGTATCGAAAAAAGATACTTTAGCAAAGTGTGGTTTAAAGTTGTTTTGTTTTGAAAATTCTGTGCTGGATCAAAATTGTATCGGAAAGGTTTTCTTAAATGATTCAGATGTTGAATGTTTTATCAATGAAAATATGGCCAGATATGGATTTAGAAAAGGTGAGAGAATTTCAGGGATTGAACATCAACAACCAGAAGTGTTTGTTTACAAAATGGATAATGCTGTGACAATAAGGTTTACGGCTGAAAAACTGCAGATTTGTGCTAAAGATAAAGATTATGATGAATTTATACAAAAAAACTACTCTTTAGACATTATTGCAAAAATAATCAATGCAAAGAAGAAGTATCAATTCTCAGATGAGGTAGCTTCCGAAATAATTGAGTATGATTATAGTGCGGTTACAAATGTTGTTAAAATATATTTACCTTCTCAGTTTACGACAATAACTGGAATTAAAAACCAGTTGTCTCTTGCGGCAAAATGCGAGATGAAAAATAGTGAGTGTGTAATTGGAAAAAATGAATCTGCTGATATTTTTGAGAAGTGTAATATGCTAGGAGCTGCATGTTATTTTAAAAATGGAAACCTTTATGGCATAGTACCTGGACGGTTTATGGTCGAGGTGGAAGGATACGCTCAAAAATGTGCAATTAATATGATTGTTGTACAACTATTAGGGGAAGAAACCAGACAACAAATCATGAGAGAGGTATTCTTAAAATGTCTTCAGACGGAAGATACTTTTAGCCGTTGTAATGTTATTAAGAAGCTTACAGAAATTTCTAAGAGTGAGGATTATGTAGAACAGTTTGCAATCTGTGAATTGAAAAAGAAAGAAGCTTGCAATGATAGAATTGAGATTTTCTTAAAACTAAATGATGAATTTTCAAAGGTAAAAGAATGGAAAAAATACTCCAGAGACAAATCAGAGGAGTTATTTCAAGAGTTATGTGAGCAGGTGACAATTACCAATTTTGCTGCACATAATGTACTAGGTAAAAAAATTAATAATATTCTTGGACTCAGTGAGATGGACTATCTTTCAAGAATTATAAAAAAATTGGTGTCTGAACATGGTAGTATCACTGCTTTTGAAGCTATGGAGGGACTTGGCTATGGTACAGATAAAGTTTTAAGTGTAGTAAACATTTTTGAAACATATTGTCAACAGATATTAGATGGTGAGTACATAAATGGTAACAGTAAACTCAGCGGTCAGTGTGCATTGCTTGGACGGGCGTTATTTGAATTACAAGAATTAACTGGAATCAAAAATCCTTATGAGGATTCGGCGAATCTCGATTTTGATAACGAGCGTTTTATACAAGTCATGGCTACATTTGCAGATTCGAGAAAAAAGTTGGAAAAATACAAGACATATGCATTGGAACAGTATAAGATGTTCGATGCTCTTTATGATAGATATACAGAAATAAAAGAAGTTGTGACAATAGAAAAAGAGGCATCAAAGAAACCAAGTAACATAAATAAAAGTTACATAGAGCAGCGATTAAAAAAATCGAGATATAAGGATGCAATTTGTGACCTTCATATTAGGCTTCAGTACGAATTAAACCGTTTGTTTCATACTGAGAATAGGACAACAAATGATTTGCTGCATGATAAAAAAATTAAGGATTACTTAAGTGAAGATGAAGTGCATACGATGCACTCGCTTAGAATTTGCAGAAATGGATTTCAGCATCCAAATAAAAAAAGAGAGGTTCGGTATTCTGAACAGATTATAAGAGACTGGTGCGATATTATTGAAAAGTTGGGAGGAATGAGCAATGAGTCATGCAGTAAGAATTGATTATCAAGGAATTTCTATTCAGTGTCAGAGTATCTGTGAGATGGCAGGCAGTCAACTGTGCAAGCTAGATAAAATACTTGACGAAATCGAAAGAGGAGCCTCAAGACTTCTCAATTCACAGACAGAGGCATTACGTAAAGAAATAACGAGAACTAAACAACAGCTTCAACTTAAAATTGATGCTGTTTTAAACGAGGCAAGGAGAAATGCCAGAAGAGGAAGTGTCGTAGTTGATTCTGATTTTATGGGCAAACATGCCAATGCATATGGTGCGATTGACAAAGCAAAAGAACTCGAAGAGATGGTTGCAAGACTTTCCGACACGAAGATTGTTGAAATGGAGTCTCTTTTGAATCAGCTGCTTGGAAATAAGCTTGAAGCACAAAATAAAAAATTAAAAGAACTTGCAAGTGGAAAAGTTAGAATTAATCTTGAAGTACAAACAAGAATCAATGACATTGAAGATGAAATTATTAAACAATATGTGTATTTAGCATGGGTGAAGCATCCTGAGGAAAGTTTTGAACGTTTATATGAGATTGCTAAGACAAATAAAGAAAAGGCAGATAACAAACAATATGAGATTGCAGAAAAAGATAAGCTTGAAGAGATAAAGACTGAACTTAGAAAGGAAAAAGTCGACGAGAAAATCATCCAGAAGATTGTCAGTGTCAAGGAAGATTCGGCTAAAAATCGTATTAAGAAAGCCAGGGAAGAGGCCAATGCCGAAATTGTAGGAGAAAAAGTAAGAAAAGAGAGTGTAAAGATTATTGTCAAAGCAATTAAAGCAAGAGGTTTTGTTGTAGATAGTAGATCTATCAAGATTGACAGAGAAAATAATCAAGTTCATATTATTGCACAAAAACCGAGTGGTGCAAAAGCGGAATTTAAAATATTTTTGGATGGTAAATTTGAATATCGTTTTGATGGATATGAGGGTCAAGCATGTCAAAAGGATATCCAGCCCTTTATGCAGGACTTAGAAGAAGTTTATGGAATAAAGGTGATTAAGCAGACAGAACTTTGGGCTGGAAATCCAGATAAAATTTCTACAATGAAATATCAAACTATAAATCACAATACGAACAGGGGGTAATGAGCTATGGCATTGGATAACGCATTTAACAGATTGAAAAGGGAAATTGGTATAAAACGATGTATCATCATTGATGGTAACGTTGGAGATGTGTATCTTAATCAAAAGGGACAAATTCTCGATTTGCGGTCATATCTCAAACAGATGTTTATAGGAATGGATTATGATAATGTTATCTGTTGGGATAGAATAGATGGTACAAAAGATGATATAAGCAACCTTGAACTTGTTAATGAGATAAAATTAGAAGGGGAATCATATCTGGATGAGGGGGAATTGAATGAGTTTTTAGGTACTTCTGATGATAACAATTCTAACGGAAGCAGTGGAGTTTCGTTGGATACAACAGACATTAAGGAAATGTTGAATGTGGTCATGAAAAATCTTCTGAATGCAGATAAGAAAGTTGCCTTTATCCTTAACTGGGCCGATTATATGTTTTCTGGCTCTCAATTGCCACCTGACGAAAGAGAACAATTGACAATTTTGGGAAAGGCAATTCGTGAAAAAATGCCAGATTATAATTCAACAGATGTGAATGAAAGCACTATTATCTTAATTACTAATAGGCTTGCCATGTTTCCAATTGCATTCTTTCAAGGAAATCCAGAAGTCAGTACATTGACATTACCTAAGCCTGATCGCGAGGAACGAGAGGCAATGATGCGAAAGATAGCATATTCATTTCATGTAATTACTGATAAAGGGAAAGATTTAATGGAATGTGAGAAAATTAATGAGTATATTGATATGCTCAATGATTTTACCAACAGGGAATTGATTCAGTTGGCTCGGTTATCAAGAAAAGAAGATAAAATGGCATTTGATAAGTTATTTCTACTGTTTAAATATGGAGAGAAAGATAACCCTTGGGAAAAACTTGCTTATTCAGAAGTGAAGAACATAAAGGAAAAACTGAAAGAAAGAGTAATAGGGCAAGAGGAAGCTATAGAAAAGATCGAAAAAGTTGTTGTGAAGGCCTATATGGGAATGACAGGACTTCATAAAACTTCTAGTCGTTCCATGCCAAAAGGTGTGCTCTTTTTTGTTGGGCCTACTGGTGTCGGTAAAACGGAATTGTCTAAAGCATTAGCAAAATTTCTTTTTGGAGATGAAGATGCGTGCATACGTTTTGATATGAGTGAATATGCACAGGAAAACTCAGATCAGAAACTTATTGGAGCCCCTCCGGGATATGTTGGATATGAGGAGGGCGGTCAGCTTACAAATGCAATCAAAGAAAAGCCATTCAGTGTGATTCTTTTTGATGAGATAGAAAAAGCAGCGAAGCCTAATCCAAGAATTTTAGATATTTTCCTTCAAATTCTTGAAGATGGCCGATTGACAGATAGTAAAGGAGAAACTGTCTATTTCAGTGAAAGTGTAATTATTTTTACGTCAAATCTCGGGGCGTCAGAAGTAAGTGCAGGTGCTGAAGATCCAGGTGCTAAGTTCATAGAAAAAGTCAAGGATTACTTTAATAAAGAACTGAAGCGTCCAGAGCTGCTTGGGCGAATTGGATATAGTAATATAGTTCCATTTAATTTCATTAAAGATGATGATTTTAGGCTGAAAATTGCACAGTCTAAATTGAAACCGATCAAAAAAGGAATCGAAGAAAAGTATCATATGACACTAAAATTTGATGATGAATTAGCTTTTATTAACTATGTAATTGGTGGTGCTGATAAGAACAAAGGTGGACGAGACATTTTGAATGCATTGAATGACAAACTTCTTGATGATCTTGCAATGTTTTTGTTTCAGAATAAAGAAGATCTAAGAGAGTTGAGGGGAAGTGATATTTGTGTTGAGACAAAAAAAACAGGACTTGCCTTTCGATTTGAATAGAAAAATGAATGTTGCATATATCAATCTATGCACAGAAGCTGAGGGACCATATAAGCGAATGGCTATATGGTTCCAAGGCTGTAATCTGTTATGTGAAGGGTGTTGTAATCCAGAATTACAGCCAATTAGTCCTGCTCATATTATGACAATTAAAGAAATCGTTGATATTGCCATAGAATCGAAAGGAAAGAATGGTATAGAAGGGGTTACATTTTTAGGCGGGGAACCTACTCTTCAGAGTAATATTAAGTATTTGATTTCAGAATTAAAAGACAGAAATATTGGTACGATTATGTTTACAGGAAGGGGTTTGGAAGAAATTGATGAAGAAATCGTCAAAAATTTAGATTTGATTGTGGATGGAAGATTTGACAAAAATCAGATAGATACAGAAAGGAATTTAGTTGGATCACGTAACCAAAAGATTATTAATGTTACGGATCGTTATAAAAATATAGATTCATGGTTTCTAAATAAACGAGATAAGATGGTAGAAATCAATATATGTCAAAGAGAATCTTTGCTGATAACTGGAGATATGTTGTAAGTGAGAAAATTAAGAATCGAATAAAAAACATGGCAATATAGCTGGTATAATCATAGAAACTGTACTACTTTAAATATAGTTTGTTAGAAAACAATAGGGAAAATACAAATGAAAGAAATAAAATCTTTGCAAACATTAATTTTGGAGAAGTTTCTCGTATATGATCATCGAGATGCAATCAGATATGAAGGGAATAAGATTTCATATCGAGACTTAGCAGATAAGGTACAATATTTAAGTAAGGTTTTAAAAGGCACAGGATTTCGTGCGATAGCCATATGTGTGAATGACAAAATGAACACAATGATCTTGGCTTTATCCTGTTTATTTGCAAAAATTCCATTTATTATAATTGATAAAAATAATCCTATTTCTTTTTTGCAAAATATTTTATTAGAATCTAATGTTTCTACAATAATATGCGAAGATGATTTAAAGATAAAAGATATTAATGTTCTAACAATAAATGAATTGATGGATTTGTCAGAAGTCAAGAGTTATGAGAACAGTGAAAATTTGGGGGACTATACTATATTTTATATAGCGACGTCAGGAAGCACAGGAAAACCAAAGGTGGCTGAACGATATTTTTCGGCTTTTTGGAAAGATTATAAAGAATTTGAAACAAAATTTCCATATTTGTTTGGGCAGGTGGCCCAGCAATATGCAAAACTTAATTTTTCGTATGGTTTAGAAAATTCTTTATTGTTATTGATTGGAGGAACAACATTATGTTTGGGAGGACAGTCTGTTGGAGTGAAGGAACTTGAGCGGATGTATCATGAAATTACAGAAAATAAGGCTAGCATTATATTCTGGGCCACTCCAATTATAAAATTACTTTCCAAACATTATAGATTATGCGAAAAAATGCCAGAGTGTGTTAGATATATCTATACAGGCGGTGAGCCATTGGTTGTCTCTGCGGATTTAATTGTGGAATTTCATAATAGAAATATAACATTGATCAATGATTATGGATGTTCTGAAATTGGAAAAATTTTTACATATCCATATAAAATCAAATTAAGAGACATGCAGGCTTACAACATGGTTGGTATAGGAAAACCGCTGAAAGGTTATGAGGTTGTAATATTGGATGAAAATCTTACTGAGACGGAAGAAGGATATCTGCATTTGAAATCCAAAGAAAAGTTTCCATGCAGTTATGTGAATAAATCAATAAAAACGAGCGAAATTCAGAGAGATGATTATTGGTTATACAATATGCATGATATAGCCAAAATTGAAAATGAAGAAATAATTATCTTAGGCAGGGAAATTAATTCTGTAAATATTGCAGGGTATCGCGTTGAATTAGAACAGGTGGAATATGCGGTTAATCAAATCAGAGATATAGATATGTGTGTTGCAATGCCTTTTTACAATAATTATAGAGAGGCAAATTTATATTGTTTTTATTCTGGATTGGTCAGTAGTCAAGTTTTAAGGTCTAAATTGTGTGAAATAGTTCCCAATTACATGGTTCCAAATGCATTTATTCAAGTGGAACGAGTATACTTATTGCCTAATGGTAAGGTTGACAGAAAAAGGAATATGGAAGTATATGCTAATATAATGCAAGTAAGAAGTGATGATGCTGATGAATTAAAAGGCAGGATATATCAGTATTTAGCGAGAATTGTTGGGGGGAATTTAGATGATCTAAATCAAATATATTTAAAGCCATTTTCCGATTATGGAATTGATTCATTAAGTGTAGTTGATTTTATTAGTACAGTTGAGGAAAAAGAGAAGGTACTAATAATGGGGGATGGAATCGGATCACGAATCAAGTGTTTAAAGGATGTAATTGATTTGGTAAGCAATGGGAAAGGACGATAGACGGATGAAAAGAAATAAGATTCAAGTAAAGAGATTTCAGACGAAAAGGAATAAATTGGTGATACGGGGGAGGGTTTATGGGGAGTGTTCTGGCCATAAACCAGCAGTAATTTTGAGTCATGGTTTTATTGCGAATCAATCAATGTGCAAAAAATATGCCATATGCCTGGCAGAACTAGGATATATAACATTCACCTTTGATTTTTGCGGTGGTGGTTTGATGAATTCTAGTGATGGAAAAACATCGGATATGTCAATTTTTACTGAAATGGAAGATTTGGAGGCAATTATAAAATATGTAAAAAAGCTGCCTTTCATTGACCATAATAGAATTAATTTGCTGGGATGTAGTCAAGGTGGAGTGGTTTCTGCTATGGTCGCTAAAAAAAATCCAGATGCTTTTGAAAAATTAATATTGTTTTATCCAGCACTATGTATTCCAGATGATGCCCGAAAAGGGAAAATGATATTTGCGAAATTTGATCCTGATAATATTCCAGAAAAACTTTGGTGCGGTCCAATGCGTTTGGGCAAATGTTATGTAGATACTGTGAAAAAAATGAATATTTATGATGAGATTGGCGGCTTTGATGGGAAAGTATTTTATATACATGGAACAGCAGATCATATAGTTGATATTTCATATGCTCGAAAAGCATATAAATTATATCCCAATATTGAATATTATGAGATTGAACATGGGGCGCATGGCTTTAAGGGGGAACATGATGAAATTGCAGTAAAATATTTAAAAAAATTTATGAAGTAAATTTGGCATGTGTTTTTAGGAGGAGACCATAGTAGTGTTGATGAATGAAATCTCTAGATATTCGACGGCTTGTGATATTAGCATTTATGCAGTCAATGATAAAAAAGTATTGTTTTCGTATCACGAAAACAAAATACAAGATGGAGCTTGTACATTAAAAGTGTTTATTATGCTGGATTACGTTAGGCAGATGCAGGAAGGTACAATAAAAGGGAATGAACTGTTAGAAGTTACAAAGAAAAATTTCGCAACTGGAGCAGGTACCGTGAAGTTTCTATCATATGGTATGAAAGTGCGTGCAAATGATTTAGTTGAATTAATGGTTGCTATCAGCGATCATATGGCAGCAAATATTTTAATTGATTTTTTGGGTATCGAACACATTAATCAGACGATAGAATTATTTGGTTTTGAAAATACAAAGCTTTTAAAGAAATATATTGTGCCTCACAACAGCCACGTAGGAGAAACAACAGCATATGATTATGCCAGATTTTTCCAAATGCTTGATCACAACGAATTTTACAATAAAGATTGTTGCAATTATATGAGAGACATACTGTTATCACAAAAATATAAAGATTTTTTGGCTGAACCACTAATGGAATATAAGGAGTATCTTGATATGCAGTCAAAAAGTGGAAAAGTTGATGGAAGAACATTTGAGCAGCCCGTAAATAGTTGTGTGAATGATGGCGGTATATGTATTACAAAAACAGGAAATTATTATATTGCTTTTTTATCCGAAATTCATGCACAATCTGACGTGCAAATGACAGAAATGAAAGAGCTTATGCATTTGATTAGTAAAAAGGTATTCGAGGTAAATTTAAATAATGAAATTAATATTTGTTAGACATGGGGAACCGTTAAAAGATGATTATGGAATTGCTGAGATGGGAAAAGAGCAAATGAAGCTCTTAACTCAGTACTTTATTGAAAATTATCATATTGATGATATTTATTCTGCTTCCTCTCAAAGAGCAACAGAAAGTGCCATATTTTTAAGTGGGTTGATACATACAGATGTTAAATATTGTCAGTGGTTAAGCGAATTCAAATATAGATTGTCAATTGGCTCAGTGAAAGGGGAATTTCCTTGGGAACTACCTTTAGAGTATTGGATTGATGATGATCAGATGTTGGATCATAAAAATGTCCTCAATACAAAATTATTAGCGGATTCAGAAGTTGTATCCAGGGCAGAAATAGTATGGAATAAATTAGATGAGATAATAAAACAAAATGGTTATGAGAGAGTTGGTAATTTATATAGGGTCAATAACCCAAATAAGAAGGAAATTGTTTTTGTGACACATTTTGCTACAATGGCTGTAATGCTTGCACATTTATTGAATATTTCTATCTTGGTGGCATTGAATATGTTTTTTATGGCTCCATCTTCCTATACTGTTTTATCAACAGAAGAAATTCATAAGGGTAAATCAATATTTCGATGTTTGGAATTAGGTTCAACAAAACATTTATATGGTCGTAATGAATTAAAATCAGAATATGGACGGCAAGCAGAAATTAGGAATTAGGAGATTTGATATGGGGAATAGAATTAGAGAACTGTCCGAAATTGAAATGGGTGGTCAGAAATATAGTATAGAGTTAAATGGTGGAACCAAAAAAGAAAAATTTGATATTCATATACAGAACAATAATATAAACATATGTTTCAAAGATTTTGAATTTGCACAGTTTGCAACGGCAGTTCTTGTTGCGAATAAAAAAATGAAGAGGTTTAAAGAGAAATATGAGTAATCCGTCAGTATTTGAACTTAATAAGTCTAATATAAAAGATAATATATTTTTGATTGAAGATAATATTGGAGAATCTATACATTTTCATGTTGGACTTGTTCGTTTTGATTTATCAGTAAAAGAATTTGATGATATTACATTAAAACTTATAGATGTACTTAATGAACAGGTCGGTCTTGATAATTTTGATCTGACGAAACAAAACGAATATTTTTTAGAAAGGATTGCATCTGTTATTCCTTATATAACGTCTGTGGAAGATGTAACAGTTAATGTAGAAGATTTAAAATACCGCTTTGAAACACAAAATGGTAACATAGAAGAGAATTATATTGTTAATACCCCAATATATAAATATTATATGGGGTGTCATGAGATAATTGACGAATATGCATTTGACTTAGAAATTTGGCAGTCGAAAGAAGAGTTGATGGAACAAGTTAAGAAAACGCGCAACGATTTTATTTATGTGGATGAGAATAATTTCATTCTAGATGGATATAAAAGCATATGTGCAGGTCTCGCATTATCTGATATCGAGAATGTAATCAGAGTAAAAAGGATTAATGTCTTAGATGGAATAGAAGTCAAGTGTATGCTGCTTAGGGAGAAAAGGAAATGGTAGATGCTAATATAATTAAAGATTTTTTTGAAGTGCTAAACAAAAATAATTTGAAATATGTGCTGATAAAAAATGATGATAACGTAATTCCTAATCAATTAGAAAGCGGTGAGGATATAGATTTTTTAATCTATCCTAGTGATTATGATCGCTTGATAGATGTTGTTATCTCAAATGGTTATGAAAAAAGAATGGGGGAATCTTGTAAGCGGTATTTCTTGTATCAATTAAGGGAAGATATTTTTTTGAGAAAAGATGATTGCTATTTTCACTTTTATGAGGCACTTTCGTGTAATCCGCTGACAAATATGGGAAAGTGTAAGATGCCTTTAGAGAATGTGGTACAAGAATATATATGGAATCATCGTATTTGGGACAGTGTAAATCGCTGGTGGATTATGGATGATATATCAATACTTCTGTACTTAATTGTAAGATCAATTTTTGATAAAATGTGCTTTAGAAGCAAATATATCAGAGAAATTGAGAAAAGAATTGCTTATATAGATGAGGAAGATTTTTTTCTGTTAGCTAGAACGATTTTTTATGGATTTACATCAAGAATGATACAAATGGTCAAAAATAAGAATTATGAGAGAGTTTTAAATGAATATCTTTCTTATACAGATTATTAGGAGATATGAAAATGGACATGCAAGAGGATAGATGGAAAGTATTAAGAGTGCTAACTACTAATAAATGTAATTATGAATGTGTTTATTGTCATAATGAAGGTCAGGAGCATAAAGGTCAAGATGATATGCTTACTTTAGAGCAATTTATCAAATATTATGCTATTGCGCTTAGAGCAGGTGTGGAAGAAGTGAGATTTTCGGGTGGAGAACCATTGCTCAATAATGAAACGATAGAAATGATAGAGTGGTTGGATGATAACTCAGAAGTTGAAATAGGTTTCGCAACAAATGGAAGTCTTGTATCAAATGAAATTGCTCGCAGACTAGGTAATACGCGTGTGATGGTGACATTACATTTTCCAGGAGTAGGCAGAGAAAAATATTTTGCTGTAACTAAGAGAAGATGGGATTCATTTGAAAAGTGTGTACAATTATTTGATCAATACAATGTTGATTATTCATTTAATTATACATTGTATCCAGGGACCATTGATGCAGTAGATGAGGTCGTGAAGTATTCAATTGATAAAGGGAAAAGAGTAAAATTATTACCATTTTTAGATGGAGGATTTCATAATTATTCCATTAACTATATCAAAGAGATTATTCAGAGACTAAATGTTATGGATGCCATACTTACATATTATGAAAAAGAGGGGTTTTATCTATGGACATTTAAGACAGGTGGGGCTGTCAAAATAATAGAATCACCATGTTACAGTAAGAATATTAATTTGTGTAAGGAATATGGTGAAATTAGACTACTGCCTGATTTATCTTTGATGAATTGCATATTTGGGAAGCGTGTTCCTACAGAACACAAAACAGAAGAAGAAATATTTGAAATATTTAAATCTATGCTTTCTGAAATGAGTGCCTGCGAAAAAATAATTGTGATGTAGAAAGGGTTTTTATGAAAAAAATATATGGCATTTTTAGGGGGTTTCCTGGATTGGGCAGAGTTTCATCTGGAATTGCCTTGTTGAAAGAATTTCAAAACTTGGGGTATGAAATTGCAGCAGTTTCCTATTTGCAAGGAACCGAAGCTTTATATAGACAGGATGTTCCGCTGTTATTAGACTATAATATAGAACAATGTGATATAACTTCAATAGGAATAAACCCGATTACGGGTTTTGCAACAAAGATTATTGAAAAAATATTAGAAGATCAGCCTTCTGCTATTATTATGGATGGAGAACCATTGCTTCAGAGTACTTTGTGTGATATGTACCCAAAAGAGAAAGTAATTGCTTTGCTAAATCCTTCCGATTTACAGAATGATTCACTCCCAAAATCAACAATTTGTTTTTATCATAAAAATTATTTAGCAGGAAAAAATGCAATCGTACATGGTGTTGGGATTGGAAATGAAGTGCTCAAAATAAGAGAATGTAATGTACATTATATACCAACCATTTTACGCCAGGAAATTTTAGAAATAGCATATGTTGAGAATAAATCAAATCGTATCATTGGAATTTTAGGTGGCGGATCTGTTAATTCTTCAGACAAGTTTTTGTCATCGACAATAGAAATGGGAAAGAAAATAGCTTTTATTGCCAAGAAAATGGAAGCTTATTTTTTTGATGTTTATTGTAATGATTCTTTTATTAAACACGAGATTGAAAAGAGCGTTGTATTACCCTCTAATTTTAGAATCACATCATCCTATCGTGCACCTACTGAGATGTATAAAGATGCTAGGATAGTGATTGCAAGGGCTGGAAGAAATGTTGTCAGTGAATTGTTGTATCTTAATATCGCAGGTTTTTTGATTGCGACGAATGGAGATTATCGCTCAAAAGAACAGGAAAAGAATATAGACATGATGATTTCTGTCAGCAATCATTTATTTGATAAATTTGACCTATTAGATCATGACGATGTTTTAATTGCAAAGATTGATGAAAAACTGAAACAGCAATTTATTGATCGTAGATTCATACCTGGTAATAATTATGCTGTAAAAATAATAAGGGAAATCATGGAGGGATAGAATATGAACAAGAAAGAGTTTATTATAAATCTCAATAAGAGAATAGATGCGTATATAAATAAATCAGCAGCATTTAATGAAAAAAAGACCATTGTGATATGTGATGTACATGAATGTTCTGAGATACATAATTTTTTTAAAAATCATAATTTGAGAATAGATGTACTTGACATATATGTAAATGATAGTAATGTGTTTCACCAATTTGAATTATGGGGAAAAGAAGCCAATTATTTTATTTCTAAAAGAGTGATGACAGATAACTTATATGTTTCTATAGATAATAGCAGCATTCCTTTAGATTGTATATATATTGGCCCTACATCTACAGGATATTTTGATTTATATGATAAAAGAGAAAATATTATTGAAAATGCAGAAAAAATTGTGGAAGTCATGAATCTGTTAGAAGATGATAAATCAAAAAATATATTGATGAATGTCTTTGTACGTCTAAGTGTGCCATATCAGTTTCATTTTTATTATGAAACTGAAGATTTTGAACAATATTTTTGTGATCAATTTGAGTATGAAGAAGATGAAATTTTTTTGGATGCAGGTGTCTGCAATGGTATAAATATGTTTGAATTTGCTAATAAAGTTAGCTGGAAATACAAAAAAATAATTGGTTTTGAGGCAGATGAAAGTAATTTCCAAATTTCATCAAAGAATGTAAGCGATCTAGAGAATGTACAGATGATGAAAAAGGCTTTATATGATTATGACGGAAAAATTAGTTTTCTTTCAACAGAAAAATCGAGTAAATATACGAATGCAAGAGTTGGGGAAGATGGAAATACAATTGTGGAGTGTAAAAAAGGAGATTCTTTAAAAGAAGCTTTGACATTTATTAAGATGGATATTGAAGGTTCTGAAAAAAATGCCTTGGAAGGTTTGAAAGAGACTATAAAAAAAATGAATCCGAAACTGGCTGTATGTATTTATCATTTTCAGGCTGATTTTTGGGAAGTACCTTTGAAGATTAAAAGTATCAATCCTAATTATCATTTTATAATTAGAAATCATCAAAAGCTTGATAATTTGACAGAAACAGTAGTATACGCGTGGAAATAAGAACAGGAATAAGATATTGGAAGGAACTTATAGATGAAAATATTGTTATGTACTTCTGAATTTGGAGATGATGCGGGAGGTCTTGCATTACACAGTACACAATTAAAAGAAATATTTGAAAAACTTGGACATGATGTATACCTTGAGATTTTTTTAAATACAGATTATTACGCTTTAGACGGCGGGTATGATCAGGATTTAGGAAAGAAAATACGAGGCGCCTATAAGCTTAAGGAAATGTTAAAAAAGTATGGTGATATGATAGATTTGTGTGTGTCATGTGGAGCTGGAAGAACGGCATATTATTCAATGATATTCTGCAAAAGTAAGCATATTCCTCTTGATATTGTATTGTGCGGGAGTGAAGTGAATTTAGCTTGGGAAAAGGCCGATTTACTTTTCTTTAATGCAGAAGCATTCAAATACGCATCTGCAGTGATTGGATTGTCTGAGGAATTGAATCAAAATGCCAGGGTAATTGGTGGAAATGAAAAGTGTAAATACTATATTATTCCGATTATTTGTCAGATGGAGGAGTTGGAGAACATCTCTCAGGTACAGAGTTGTGAACGGATTGTATTTGCTTCTGGCTCTTCATTTTTGGGAGAGAAAAAAGGAATTGGAAATTTACTTTTGGCTTTCTCAAAGTTAATAAATGAGAAAAAAAGAGATGATATCCTTTATTTGTATGGGAAAATTGATGCAGATATAGAAGGTCAATATAAAAAAATAATTCGTGAAAACTCTTTGGAGAAAAATGTGTTTTTATTTGGGTATCTTAAGCGTGAACATTATATTGAGAAGATAAGAGAGGTGGATGTATATATCCAGGCGTCGCCTTTTGAGGGGTTTGGAATATCTGTTTCCGAAGCTGTAAAGATTGGAAAGGAAATATTGATTTCTGACACAGGTTATATCGCTGAGAGAATTGGCGAGAAATATCCAGAACATATTATAAAATCATTGAAACCGGCAGATATGGCGGCTGACATATATCACTTTGTTGTCAATGTATATAAAAAGGGTGAAAAGAAAGAATTGAGGGAAATATTGGCTAAAGACTTAGCAAAGAATCAGGTTGTTTCTAAGTGGAAACAAGTATTGGAAAACAATTTCAAACCAGAGGCCGAAAGCGATGGAGAATCGTGTATCACAGTTATGTTTCACGATGTGGATTGCATCTATTCAGGGGTTGATTATGCGAAAGATGGTTTTGAAAAGTTGATGGAAATTTTATATAAAAAGGGATATAGGCTATGCTCAGTAAAAGAGTATTTTCAAGAGAGAGATAAACATAACCGGATTATTTGCACATTTGATGATGGCTATGAGAACGTTTATTGGAATGCGCTGCCGTGTATGAAAAAATATGGATTTCATGCAACTGTGTATGTGTGTCCTGATTTAATTGGTGAAGATAATTCTTGGAACCATAGAGATGATGTTAATAGAAGGCATTTAACTCATGATATGATTCTCAAACTGGTAGAAGAGGGATGGGAAATTGGATCACATGGTCTTTCGCATATGAATATGATTAGATTATCGGAACATAAATTGGATGAGTGCTTGATCAAATCTAAGAAAATGTTGCAAGGATATGGGGAAATAGAGTCATTTTGTTATCCATATGGAATCTTTAATATGTTCATAAAAGAAAAGGTTAGGAAACATTATTCCAATGCATTTTCTGTTACAGTTGGAGGTTGTAATTATATGAATGACTTATATCAGATCACTAGGTTGACACCAGAAGAATTGATAAAAAAATTGAAATTGTTGTGAATGTAACTTGGGTTTGATTTTTGTGATAGTCTGGGCAGTATAATTTATGATTGGCAAATACTATATGAAAAAGATGAGTAGTGGGCTGCATATAACAAAGCGGGATTAGAAAGTAGGTTTTAAATTGATCTCTGGTGGTTAAAATTCGTAGACATTTAATCACCAGAGCAATATCTAATAATTACATATTATTTTTATGTCGATCGTGTAAACGCAAAATAATAAGGCAGAGTATTAACCCTAAAAGCCCTCCCAGGCTGTCAATGCATACATCAGATAGCCTGCCTGCTCGTCCAGGCACAAATAATTGGTGAATTTCATCGGATGCTGCATATCCGGCGGTGATTCCCAGCGCCAGTAATTGGATCTGTCGTTTTTTTAACGGATAACAGCTAAAGTGCAGATACAATAATATTGCAAGAATGGCGTATTCTCCCATATGAGCGCTTTTTCGGATGATCAACTGCATAGATTCCGCCTGGTCAGACAGTGCTTGTTCTGTTTTTCCTTGCTGGAAGAGGCGATTCTGCCATTCTGCAAATTTGTAAGAGATGGAATGACTGGTCTTAGAAGATTGCTGTGCTGGTTGGGCAGAAAATGCAAAGATAACGATCATCCAGAAGATTACCATCAAGCCTGTAATTCTTTTTTTCCATTTATACATTTTGATTCACTTTTCTTTCTATTTTGTTTTCATTCTTCCATTTGGATTTTTGTCAGAAATTTGTACCTATTCTATCATTCTGTATCTGCTATGTCAAATTTAGCTGTCAATTCTTTTGCCCATGTAAGAAACGTTTTTATTTTTTCCCGGGAGTTTGACACATCAGTAATCAAAAAAGTACCTCTAAGTCTTGTAATAGGCTTATTTTTTTGTCAACCTTTTTGTTTTGTTATCTAGTAATATTTAGTGATGTATGGTATACTGATAACAGAGGTGATAATCGTGCGGGTGACAA
>CAJTIR010000020.1 GCA_910576385.1 Lachnospiraceae bacterium | reverse complement strand
GATTGATGATGCCATAATCCACAGGCCAAAAGCACTTGGCAGTTATATTGAAAAGTTATCCACTTTTCGTGATAAAGCAATGGTAAAACAGAAATTTTATTTTCTCTGTTTTGACCAAAAATCAATATGCCCTAAACGGGGTGCTGAATAGTTACATTTTTTATTGATAATGGTTATTCTATGACAAATTTTTCAGATTGTCAAGTAAATTTCCCGAATTAGAATATAAGAAAATGGGCCAAGTGCAAAGCCCCATAATCCATAAATTCCAAGTCCCACATAGATACTGACAATTACAGACAGCGGATGCATCCCCAATTTATTTCCCACCAGCTTTGGTTCCAAAATCTCCCGCATAATACTACATATCGTATAAATCACAGTGTAAATCGCTGCCAGCATATATCTGCCTTGCAGCATTTCAATCACCGCCCAGGGTACAAAAATAGTCCCTGTTCCCAGAAATGGCATAGCATCACAAATTCCAATCCCGCAGCCTGTCAAAAGAGCATACTGGTTGCCAGACAGATATAGACCTGCCACACAGATTGCAGTGATGATAAACATAATAATAATCTGCGCTTTGATATATGCGCCCCCTGCTTCATATGTCTTCCGGCAAACTTTAAGACTCATTCTGCCAATTGGATGATTTTCCAAAGATTCCCTTATTTTTCGGTAATCCTTCAAAATTAAAATTGTACTGAAAACTACTACAAAACAGATCCCTACACATACAAAAATCCCTTTTGCATAAGAAATCGTCCCATTCATCAATGCTGGAACCATATTGGTCTGAACCTGACTCATCAAATTTGGAAGCTGCTTTTGTACGCCGTCCTGAATCGATTCCGCCTGAATTCCAGTAAGATTTTCCACTTGACAACAACACTCTTCAAAAAACTTGTTTGCCTGCCGTTTGTATTCTTCAAAATTCTCTGCAACATGGATCGTCTGTTCCAACAAAATCTTGAAAAATACACCCAACAACAGACCCAATAAGAGGAATAAAATCGCTACCAGAATGGTGGACCAGATACTCCTTTTCCATTTTAATTTTTCTTCTAATTTTTCCACCAGCGGATTGAGAAGCTTTGCCAGCAAAAAAGCGATAAAAAAGGGAAGAACCAGCGGCAGCAGCCAGCGGATGCTGACATAAACGGCCAGAGTAATTCCCATAATCTTTCCAATCTTCTGCACACTTATTTTTACTTCATTTTTCATAAAACCAGTATGTGCGAATTTTCTTTTTTTATTCCCTCCTGGCGGCTGCTAAACCGGCCATTGCTTGTCCTAAAACCTGCAAACAGCCAAATCAGACTACACGCGCACAGGCGGAAAAATATTGAAATAATTCTCCCTGAGGTTCTAAAGTAAATTCTAGAAATTTCTTAGTAACAGGATGGCGAAATGCGATCTTAACGGAACATAATCCCACTGGCAGATAACCTGGCGGACAATTGGGATTATATTTTTTATCTCCCACCAATGGATGGCCTGCATGTGCCATCTGTACCCGTATCTGATGGTGACGTCCGGTTTCTAACTTTACCTCAAGCAGGCTAATTGCTCCTTCTTTGATTTTGTCTGGACAAATAAAATCTATTTTCCCCTTAGGCTGCCAAAATTTTTCCTCTTGTCCTGATTCATTCTTCTTGTGTACTTGTACTGTCTCCATCTGCCATACTTGCCGCACTTTATATAAAAGCTTTGCCTGTTTCGCTTTTGGTGTTCCTCTGGGCACCACACTGGAAGTATTCGATTTTCCATCCCGCAAGAGATCATCTTCTAAGACGCCGGAAGACGGTTTCAATCTTCCTTCTACCAGGGCCAAATAACACTTATCCATGCTCCGCTGCCTAGACTGGGAACTCAAATCCGCGGCCGCCTGTTTCGTCCTGGCAAACACCATTATCCCCTCCACTGGCTGATCAAGACGATGTACCACAAAAATCTGTGTATCTTTCCCTTTTGCTGCATAATAACTGCGCAACAGACTTACCATATCCTGCTGCCCCATTTTCGCCGTCTGTACTGGTATTCCTGGCATTTTACGACAAACGACAAGATACTGATCTTCATAGATAATTTCAATCTTTTTTTGCATAACCAAATCCTCTGTGAAAGCCAATTGACATAATCGTTAGAGACCATTTTTATTCCCGCGGGGTATTTGACTATACCTTAAAGCGATAGCCCACTCCCCAGATTGTCTCAATATACTGTGGTTTGGCGGTATTTAATTCAATCTTCTCTCGAATTTTTTTGATATGCACGGTCACAGTAGCAATATCTCCCACCGATTCCAGATCCCAAATTTTGCTAAACAGCTCTTCCTTACTAAACACACGGTTGGGATTTTGTGCCAAAAATGTCAACAGATCAAATTCTTTGGTGGTAAACTGTTTTTCCACCTCATTGACCCACACCCGACGCGCTGTCTTATCGATTTTCAATCCCCGTATCTCAATCATATCATTTTCCTGAACATTGCTGTTAATCAGGCGCTCATATCGAGAGAGATGCGCCTTTACTCTTGCCACCAGCTCACTAGGTGAAAAGGGCTTTGTAATATAATCGTCTGCCCCCAATCCCAATCCTCTTATTTTGTCAATATCATCTTTTTTCGCTGAAACCATTAAAATAGGTGTATTTTTATTCTCACGAATCTTCTTGCAAATCTCAAAACCATCCACGCCTGGGAGCATCAGATCTAGGATAAACATATCAAAATCTTCACTTAAAGCTCGTGCAAGTCCCTGATTGCCATTATTCTCTGTCTCTACGGAAAAACCGCTGAGCTCCAAATAATCTTTTTCTAAATCTGCGATTGCCACTTCATCCTCAATAATCAAAACTTTACTCAACTTGCTACCTCCTGATATTTCCGAATTACAAAATACATAATGGTTCCAGTGCCCTCTTTGCTGTTAGCCCAGATTTTACCACCATGATCTTCGATAATTTTTTTTACTATGGATAAGCCGATGCCACTTCCTCCAGTGGAAGAATTGCGGGAAGCGTCCGTGCGGTAAAAACGGTCAAAAATATAGGGCAGATCTCTCGCAGCAATCCCTTTGCCGTTATCTTCAATCTCCACCTGGATAAAATCTCCCACATCCCGAATACGAATATTGATAAATCCCTGTTCCTTGTCCAGATATTTCATAGAATTGCTGATAATATTATTGATCACGCGTCGAAGCTGCTCAGGATCTGCGATAATCAACACATCTTTATCCGCATAGTCAATATAGTTAAGCCTGATATTCTTGGCGTCTAAATCTAAACCCACTTCCTCCACACAGTCGTCAAAATAATCTGCCACATTGATGCGATTAAAATTATAGGGTATGCGATTGGTATCAATATTGGAATACAACGTCAATTCATTGATCAGGGTATCCATCTCATTTGCCTTATTGTAAATGGTGCGAATATACTTGTCCTGCTTTTGTGGAGTGTCTGCCACTCCATCCATAATTCCCTCTACATAACCCTTAATCGCTGTGATCGGAGTTTTCAGATCATGGGAAATATTGCTGATCAACTCTCTGTTTTGTTTTTCTCCTGCTAATTTCTCCTCCTCTGATTCCTTCAGACGACCGCGCATCTCCTCAAAATTTCTGCACAGCTCCCCAATCTCATCTTTGCCATCTGCCTCAATCGTAAAATCAAGATTACCCGCCTTAATATTTTGTGCTGCTGCCTGAAGTTTATGAATTGGATTGATAATCCCCTGATAAATCCATACGGTCAGCATCCCTGCCGTAAATATCAAAATCAACAGAATAGAGATCATCATATCAATCAAAATCCCTTTGATATCTGGAAGCAGACGCTCCATAGAAGTTATGATAAAGACACTTCCGCGCTCCCCATCCTCAAATACAAAATCTATCTGTTTAATTAACGCCTGTTCTTCTCCTTCCAGATAGAATCCAGAACCGGCACTCTGCAGCACATCACTGTCATATTCAGGCAAATCATCTCTCAAAGATTCATCTGTCTCTTTATTGCCCTCATAAACCAGCTTGTCCTCACGCCGCACAATCAGATAAGAATATTTTTTCTCCAACTCCTGATTTATTTTATCCAAGTATGCCTGATCCTCCAATTTCTCAGGCGTTTCTTTGGCCACCTTCTGGAGTTTCTCATAAGTGGGTTTGGTAAAATGGCTCAAAGCCTTAAAAGAATTGACAAAATATTCATATGCATTGCCGTCTGTATTATAGATTTGGCGTATCGCTTTCATCTGATACTGCCCAAATCCCCACACGGTGGCTACTGCCAATAACACAGGCACCACGATAATGATAAAAAAAGAAATAATCAGTCTGGTTCGTAACTTCATCTCGATTCCTTCGTTCCTAAAAAGTTGTGATAACTTTTATTATAGCAATGATTCGCCAAAAATCCTATGTAAATTTTCTAAAAAAGTCTAAAATTTGCATAAAAATTACTGTTTACGCCCAATAACATTTACTTTTACTTGATTTAAAAAGATACTTTTTCAAGAACACAATCGACAATGCTTTAAAATAAATGTAACAAAAAATATTATTGTAGAATGGTAAAAGATATGTTATAATCCGCAAAGAGCAATCGTGATACAGGGTGCGTTGACCTCATTCTAAAAAGAATGGGGGTGATGCTAATGAAAAAGAGAAAACGCAGGAATAATATTTCTCTTATGGAATTGCTGACATTTGGCTTATTCCTTCTGGCATTGCTTACATTCGTGTTTACGTTTTGTAAGTAACTGTACATAGCAAAAACCACCCTTGTACTTTGGCAGGTAATAGGGTGGCATTGCTGCTTTTTTATTGGTCAACCCCTTGTGGGCGGTTGCTTTTTCTTTATGCCTTTAATATAGCATATCTTAAATCTGTTTGCAAGCGCCGATTCACTTTTTGCGTTTCTCAAACTCTTGGCGAAAGGCCCCAAGATCCTGCCCTTGAAAGGCTCGTTCCAGCAGTGCGGGCAGCATCTGCGGATTGCAGGCAAAACAAGGAATTTTAAGTCCAGCCACACGTTCTGCCATCTGTGCATCATAATATGGCTTGCCGCCATCGGCAATGGCAAGCAGACAGACAACGGTCACTCCCGATTCCTTCAATTCTCTAAGCCGATGTAACAGCGAGGCTCGATTGCCTCCCTCCTCGAGATCAGTAATCAGGAAAAATAAAGTCTTGGCGGGATTCTCCACAAATTTTTGACAGTATGCCACAGACTTGTCAATGTTTGTTCCACCGCCAAGTTGGAACCCAAACAGCAAATCCACAGGGTCATCGCATTTCTCTGTCAGATCCACAATATTCATATCAAAAGCAACAATATGCGTCCGTATGGCAGCCATACTCGCCAATATACAACTCATAATAGAAGAATAAATCACAGATTCCCCCATTGAACCACTCTGATCTACATCCAAAATTACCGTCCACTGCTTGGCAGCAGAGGCAACCGTGCGGTCAAAAAAATAGAAATGCTCTGGCACAATGGTTCCCAGCTCTGGATTATAATTTTTAAGATTTCTGCGGATAGTCAATGGAAAATCCATTGCCGCTGCCGAGGGAATAGGAGAATGCTGTCTGCGGTTAATTGCCGATGTCACAGCACGGCGAATATCTGCTTCCAACAATTTATTGATCTGCTCCACGATTTTGGCAATAAAAGCGCGCACACTCTCCTTGGAACGTTTGGGAATCTGATCTTTTAACATTAGTATGGTGGAAGCCAGACTGATATCGGGCTCCATATTTTCCAAAAGCTCCGGCTCAAATACAAGCTGACGCAAACCACAGCGCTCCATAGCGTCTGACTGTATCACTGTAACCAAATCCTTTTCAAAAAGTGTTCTCACATCTCCTAACCATCTGGAAATCTGGGGATTGGAAGGTCCATTGCCAGCTCCTCTCCCTGACCCAAAACCGCCAGAACTGCTGTGATTATAAATTGCTGCCAGTGCCTGGTCCATCAATACCTGTTCTTCTGACAGTGCAGGCTCCTGTTCTCCATTCATAGCGGCAAAGTGCTCTTTGCTCTCAGAGCCCAAAATCAGGCGCCAGCGTTTCATGCGTTCTGTCTCATCCATATTTTACACCACACCTTTCAAATATCCCCAAAATCAAAATCATCTAAGCCTTCCAGCATTTCCTGTGCTTCCTCTGTCAAGGGCATATTTACCGTTTCACTGACCTGCTGCGGATTCAACTGCCACAGTTCCCCAAGGTTTTCCGCAATATCACTCTTTTCACGCGCGCTAAAGTCAGCAAAAGCACGGCGCAGGAATAAAAGCGCCCGTTTAAACTCCTCGTCATCCAAAGTATCTAGGTATTGATCTAAACTTTCCCAGAGACTCATACGGGTGATCAAAGCATAGCGGTTCTTCATGGAAAGCCCTTCAAACCACCCAGCGCCCAAGTCAGCGGGAACTCCTTTGGAGAGCCGCCGCTCTACCTGCAGCTCTAATTCTGTATTGCTGTATTTCCCTCTCTCGAGCAAAATTGCCGCCGCGTAGCCGGAAATCTTAGTATTCAAATCATCCCTAACAGCAATCTCTGTCAGCACTGCAAGCCAGCGCTCCTCTGACAAAAATTCATGGTGCAGCACTGCCTCATTTAAGCTTCCAATTCCCTCGATCATTTCTTTGGAAGCATTGTCATCACAGACACAGCTTCCCGGCAGAAGCAGGCAGGCACGCAAAAAAAGCTGCTCCAGCACTGGAAGTAAAGCCTCGCTCGAGAGCTGGCGAATACTTCCATACTGAATGACCAGCGATAAGCTCTGCACCGTCTTGGCAATCTCCTCCACCGCGGCCGCTTCCACCGCAATTTTTTGCAGAATTGCGGTGGCATAACTTATAGTCTCTGGCATTCCGCACAGAAAGGACTCTTCTATGATCTTGGCAATACTGGCAATACTGCCGCCATTTTGTGCCTCCTCTTTCATCTGAAAGGAAGCTGCCAGAAGTACAGTGTCTCCCTTTAACTGTGCCTCCACAATCTGAATCTCCGCCTCTGGCGTCCAGCGCAGAACCCAATGTTCCGCCCAGGTCGCCTTCTCCTGCTGCACCTGCTGCCAACTAACAAATGAAATCCCCAGCACCCGCAGGCGATGCAGAAAAAAGGACCGCTCCCGATCAAGAAAAGCAGACTTTTGTGATTTCACAGTCAACTTTTCCCGCAGATCTAAGTGCAGATCATCCGCTGTCACCGAACAATAACGCCTGAGATTCAGTTCATCCAACAGCCGGTAAAAATCATTCTGAATCGAAGTGCGGCTCACGCCCTGCGGCAAGGAACCAATGGCCGTTCCAATCTCTGTGTCGGCGACTGCCTGGGCGATCTTCGCAAAATTTCCATGTCCCATACAAGTAACTGCGGCGTCCCGCAAATCCCGCAGCGCCGGAATCTGATATCCATGTAGTTCGGCCAGAGAAAAGGCCAGACGGACTGCCTCAATCACCTCAGCAGAAGAAACCATATTCCCATTTTTACGCTGCCAGGCGGCAATTCTTGAGAGATAACTGCGCGCTGCAAAATCGGCTTCCTGTCTCTGACATCCCTCCCAGAGAAGATCATAATATGCCGGCGCTTTGTTTCCTGCACCATAACCAGAACGAGAAGAGAGGCGATAATAAGAATAAGGCATCAACGTTTTTTGGACGTCCACAGAGGGCAGTTGTTTTAATTCCTGATCGCTCAGCGCCGGCAAATCATTCTTTAACCCTTGTACATGGTATGCTCCTGTGACCACCACGATTTTATCTGGGGCAATCCCAGAGGCAATCGTCTCCTGAATTTTGCGTCTCATATAGGCTTCCCGAATCAAAGTTTCTGGATAATCATGGTCTTTGCCCTCCGTCAGCTCACGCAAGTTCTTACCAAATGCTTCCGCCCCTCTCCAATATCCCTCGCCCTCACTGGAATGCTCCATCACCCGCTCCCAAAACGTCTCATGGGACTTATCTCCTGATAATTCTCCCAGCCTGCGGTAGACAGTGATACTCTCTTCTTCCCCCACATCATCAGAATTCTTTGCCGCGCTCTGTAAAGCAAGAAAAACACTGGAAGGCAGATCAATAAAATGGCACTGTCTTTGGTGTTCCTGCGACCAGAGAACCGCCTGATATTCCGGTGAATACTCGGCAAACGGATATAATATGGTGTGAATCGGCGTCTCCTCTGTATATGCCATGATTGCCACTGGCGGTTTGGTACCAAGATCGCCTAAAAAAGTCAGTTCTTCCGTAAAATCACTGGGTCCCTCCACCAAGACAATTTCTGGCATTACCTGATCTAATAGTCTTCTCAGGTGCCAGGCTCCTGCTGGGGACAAATGCCGAATACCAAAAATATATGGCTGATCTGCCTTTCTGATCTGAACCATTTCACCCATTATTTATTCAGCTCCTTACATTCTTGATAGAGACCAGACCATTTTAATCCTCTTTTCTTAAGAATATTCTCCAAATACTCTTTCCAGGCAATGCTGTCCTTATCATCATCCTTGACAACTGCTCCCTGTAAGCCGGCGGCAAGATCGTAATCTGTAATTTTGCCATTGCCAAAACTGCCTGCCAGCGCCATACTATTGGCCAGCAAAGATATTGCCTCAGCAGTTGACAATACACCTGTAGTCGGCTTAATCTTCTGCTTGCCGTCTAACGTTGCGCCAAGCCGCAATTCCCGAAAAATAGTACATACTTTCTCTATCACTTCCTCCTCTGGCAGTTTTGCATTTAAATCCAGATTTTCGGAGAGCTGGGTTACTCTGGTTTTAACGATATCCATCTCTGATTCCAGATCAGCCGGAGCCGGAAGCACCACAATATTAAAACGGCGTTTGAGGGCGGCGGACATCTCATTTACCCCCTTATCCCTGGTATTTGCCGTGGCAATCACAGAAAAACCTTTCTGTGCAGGGACCTCCAGTCCAAGTTCTGGGACAGAAATCCGCTTCTCCGATAAAATAGAGATCAAAGCATCCTGTACCTCGGAGGCACATCGGGAAATCTCCTCCACTCTGGCTATACTGCCGCTCTCCATCGCATGGTATACCGGACTTTTGAGCATCGCCTCAGGAGACGGCCCCTGAGCAATCAACATGGCATAATTCCAGGAATAGCGAATCTGTTCTTCCGTTGTCCCCGCGGTACCCTGAATTACTTTGGTGGAATCACCATTGATTGCTGCTGTCAGATGCTCTGACAGCCAGGATTTTGCCGTGCCAGGCTCTCCAATCAACAGTAAGGCTCGGTCTGTTACCAGAGTAGCAATCGCAATCTCTACGAGACGTTTGTGCCCAATATATTTCGGGGTAATCACTGTCTTACCCACTTTTCCCCCAGTAATATAAGTCAACACGGATTTGGGGGACATTTTCCATCCTGTGGGAATTGGCTCCTTCTCCGCCGCAATCAAGGCGTCAATCTCTTTTTGAAACATCTGCTCCGCCGGCAGACGCTGTACCTTTGTCTCTGCTGCCATTTTCTAAAATTCCTTTCTATTATATTCAAGAACACCATCCAATCATTTTGTTTCCTGCTGCAATTGTTTTACCAAATCGGTATATAATCCCTGTACCCTGTTCTCATTCCAATTGGTAATCGCAATCTTACCCTCCCCTACAAGCTTCTTAATCTCCTCCAATTCCTCCAACTGATCTGCCAGGGACATTGGCGCTTCGCGCATCATACTCTCAAATTTCCAAAATATGACCGTGCCCTTTTGAAGAATTTTGACCATAAGACCTCGGCCGCCCTGAAAACCACATAATTTTAGCATTGGAAAATAACTGTAGGCATCGGTGATATTCTTAGACAACAATGCACGCTGATAAAAATAATGTCCTAAAACGTCGCAAATTTCTTTATCCGAGGAACAAATCAAATGCTTCAGTACAGCATCCCAATTCATATTGTACCTAGCCGTATAACCAACTGTATGGATATATTCATTGATTCGAAACATCCCTGTTTTTTTGATTTTGGGATTTACAAAAAGTTGATACCAGCGGATATCTGGCCTTTCCAAAATATCTCTGCCCACATACTGCCACTTTTCTGTAAACTCATCATAATGAATGCGCACCAACTGATATTGTTTTCCTTGTATATCCCAGACCAGAGCGGCAAATGTATTCATAATTCCTAAACGCGCCTGCTTCTGTTGTGCAGTTTCTTTATTGACTATTCCCTCGCTGGCTGCCAAAGAAGCATATGTTTCGTAGATCTCTTTTGCCGGCTTTGTCAGAAATGCTGCTGTCAACACCGGCTCAAGAAACACTTCCCCTTTACTTTGATATAATTCTTCTGCCAAATCAAAGAGCCTCTGATCTGTATTCCATACCAAAGAATCTGCTAAAAGTCCGGCGATATGATGAGAAACCGTTCTGTCAACATGCCCTTGGGAGGCAAACTGTACTGGCTTGCCTTTTTCTGTCTTCATGCGCCCCAGTAAATCGTCCGCTGCCAGTCTGCGGTATATGTCAAGCATTTTTTCTGAAGCCTTCCTTGACATAGCGACAAATAATTCTTGTAATTTTCTGTAATCCTTATCCGACAACACAAGATTGCCGCTCTCCACCTGTTGCTGCAATCCATCCAGCACCTTGCCAATCGCCTCTGCAATCAAATCAGAAAGACCGTCACTGGTGGCAGAAATCAAATATTTTGCACAGCTAACAGGACTTTTCTGAATCTGCGTGCGCCAAAATTCCAGATTCTCTGTATCTTTCATATGCGACAGAGCCCACATAGCGGCTTTCTTACTATTTCTCTTTTCAGTTTTGGTAAATCCAATCAAAGTCTCCTGATTTTCCGGACTGTGGCACAGAGCATAAATCAACGCTGCCCGTACATCCTTTGTGGCATGTTCCAATTGGGATAAATACCACTGATTTTCCTCTGCCCCTGAGACTGCCTCTATCACATGCACGCGGCGCACCATCTCTTTCTTGCCCTGAGGATCAAATCCTCGTTTTAAAAGAGGCACGATGGAATCATCTTCCTTAGACAGCCAAAGTTCTATGTATTCTGCAAGCTCTGAATAGCCAGCATTTAAACCAGACACAAGTGCACTGCGCAGGCGGTAATCAGAAAAAATCTCTGGATTTCTCTTATGTGTATCTACAACCAAATTGTAATGGCCATTTCCAGCAGTGGTCAGTGCATCCAATAAGGGGGCAATCTGACTGTATGGAGCATTGGAATACGCCTCTCCTTCCATCATGTTCAGCGGTTGCAGCTCGCCTTCAACATTAGTCACTGCCTGGGTGGTGAGAACGGCGTCCAAAAATGCCAATAGATCCAAGAGTGTATCTGCTTTGTCTTTACACTCCTCAGACAATAACCCTTGTGCCGAGCGATAGATTTTCTCAAACACCGGCGAAACTTTGGCCAAAGATTCCATTTGCTCCACTGCGCGGACAAGCCGAAAATCCTCAGAAAGAAGGGATAACCCTGCAATAACACTGGACTGCAATCGTTCTTTTAATTCATAGAGGGGATTTAAATTCATGATAGCTACCTTCTTTCTTCTTAATATAACAGGCGTACAACCTTCTCGCCAGTGACAATACTGTAAGGCTGCACACTGATCCGGTGTTCTGTCTCTTCATAGAAAAATGCCCCCAACAACACTTGTCCCACCAGCAGAGAAGATTCTGTCAACATTGACAGACGATAAACACTCTCTTCCATTCCAGGCATATCTTTTAATAGAATCGTATTTCCCTCTTTGTCACGCATCACATATGCATCTCCAATCGTACCAATCTGCGCAAAGGCAAACAGCAACACCACAAAATTATCAGAAAGAGTATTTTTGATATGATTTTTTATCGTTTTTACGGTTGTGGGGAGATTCGTCTGGGCATGTGCGGCAAGCCACTCAAGTTCTGCACATGTTGCTGGATGGTAACTGGCGCTATCCCAACGGATGCGGCGATTGACCTCCCCTGGATAATAAGTCAGCACAGGAATGGACGCTGTCTCAAAAACGGTATCTTCCTGTTTTACATATTGTATCGCCTTAATGGGACGGTAATTGCGTGTCACAGACACTTCTCCAGTCTCCACATCCGCCCACCAGCCAATATCAATAAACTCTTTTCTTGCTTTATCATAGAATATCTGAAACGAGAGCTGCAGCAGACAGGCATTCTCCTTTTTCAAGCCCAATGCCTGTAATTGATCTAATTTCCAGATACCACCAAGCTCTTCATATAAAATATTGTCATCATCGCCAATTTCCTCTTTTTCCAGCTTGTCCCTCAGATAAGCATCTGCCTTTTTTTCTGTGGCTCTAAGCTGTGTCAGTATATGTGTCGCTTCTAAATAATGACGGTTCTCTCCATCCTTCTGAAATTCCTCCATCTCCAGAATCAGCCGGTTGACATAGAGCTGCGGCCCTGCCAGATAATAATCTCCAAGCTGTTTTGCCAGGTCACGATAAGTCTTAATAGAACTGCCGCCCATTGTTCCCAGTCCAGCCTGCAGAAGATTTTTCATCATATCCTCCGTCAACTTCAGTCCCTCAAGCTGCTTTTTTATTTTTTTAGTGCGCGCTGCTTTATTGATCTTGGGTTTCCCCTCTTTTTTCTCCACAGCAGATTTGGCCGCGCGTGCTTCTTTTTTCTGGCGCTTCTTTATGATGTCTTCTGGGATCTCAAACAGTTCAAATTCCCTTCCCTGATTGATCTCAAAAAGCAGCGCCACACTGTGCTTGCAGGGAAACTGCCTGCTTGGACATGAACAGCGAAATACTGGATGTTGTTCCTCTACAAAATCTGCCGAGGTAATATAGTTTGATTTGCCGCTCCCGCTGCATTCACCCATGTAAAAAGTATCATCCTCAGAACGAAAACGCTTCACAAAGCCGCCCTTTAGGGAAATTTTTCTGCCATTATTGACGGCATTGGCATTGGGCGCTAGTAAGGTAATTGTCTGTTCTGATATCTCTCTCATGTAATCACTTCCTTAATAATTTCAAACGCACTGCAATTAGTACCATTCTATTCTTTTTATTTCCATGTTCCCATGAGCATAAGTATAACACAAAACGCCATTTTTTGCCATCTTAACCCATTGTTTAAATCCAGTGGGATTGTGGCAACTTTATTTCACATCCTTATCAAAATACATGTTTTATTCTATATATTTTATTTATAATCCTGACAAATTTCGCAACCCAAGAATACTCTCCTGATTTAGACACAAAAAAAGAACCAGACTGCTCATCCTAAAACAAGCAATCTGATTCTTTTTTATTACGGATGCATCTCGCTGCTTTCCACCTTTTTCAAATAAAATGAAATGATCTGACTTCTATTTCCATGAAGTTTGAATAAATATTATAAATATTTCTTTAACTCCTCTGCCTTGTCAGTTGCCTCCCAGGGCAGATTCAAATCATTGCGCCCAAAATGTCCATATGCAGCAGTCTGCTTATAAATCGGACGTCTTAAATCCAGCATTTTAATGATTCCCGCTGGCCTGAGATCAAACTTCTCACGGATCACTTCTACCAATCTCTCATCCGAGAGCTTTCCTGTTCCAAAAGTATCTACCATCACAGAAGTGGGCTGTGCCACGCCAATGGCATAGGAGAGCTGAATCTCACACTTATCCGCCAAGCCTGCCGCAACAATATTTTTTGCTACATAGCGCGCTGCATAAGCCGCTGAACGGTCTACCTTGGTACAATCCTTTCCAGAAAAAGCGCCGCCGCCGTGACGTGCATATCCGCCATATGTATCTACAATAATCTTACGTCCGGTCAGTCCTGCATCTCCATGCGGTCCGCCAATCACAAAACGGCCGGTAGGATTGATAAAAAATTTAGTCTCATTGTCAATCATTTCCTGTGGTAAAATTGGGTCAAATACATGCTTTTTGATATCTGCATGAATTTGTTCCTGGGTTACATCTGCGTCATGCTGTGTGGAGAGCACAACTGCCTCTAATCTCTTTGGACAGCCATTTTCATCATATTCTACAGATACCTGTGTCTTTCCATCTGGTCTCAGATAAGTTAATGTCCCATCCTTGCGCACCTTCGTAAGCTGAAGTGCAAGTTTGTGAGCCAATGAAATAGGATATGGCATCAGCTCTGGAGTCTCATTGGTGGCATAACCAAACATCATTCCCTGATCTCCAGCTCCTATGGCTTCCAATTGTTCATCTGACATTTTATTTTCTCTCGCTTCCAGCGCCTTATCCACACCCATAGCAATATCTGCTGACTGCTGGTCTAAGGCAATCATCACTGCACAAGTATTTCCGTCAAAACCAGTGGCGCCATCGTTATAGCCAATCTCATTGACAGTATCTCTGACAATCTGAGAATAATCCACCTGTGCCTTGGTGGTGATCTCACCTGTCACCAATACAAATCCAGTACATGCTGCTGTCTCACAAGCTACACGGCTCATGGGATCCTGTTCCATCAAAGCATCCAAAATCGCGTCTGACACTGCATCACAGACTTTGTCTGGATGTCCTTCTGTGACAGATTCTGATGTAAATAATCTTTTTTCCATTTTAAATTCCTCCTTAATGTGTAAAATAAATAACAAAGACTCCTGCTTTGCTGCGCCGAATGCGCATAACATTATATATTAGGGAAGTTCACAGAACTTTCCCAATATATAAAAATGTCCGCTTATATTATAAGCGGACCTGACAGTCTATAAAGATAATCAAATCCTCTTATTGTTCGATTACTCGCTCAGGCTGGCACCTTCCGTAGAGGGGTTGCCGTGGCTTCTCAGATCCTATGTATCTCCACCACTCTGAATAAGAGAAATTATTACAATATGGAATTTTCAAATCTTTATGTATAACATACTCTATTTTTTTGATTCTGTCAAGGATATGTTTTTTTGAGTTTCCCCATTTTTTATAATCACTGATATTTTAGCGCCAAAAGGTCTTGCTGCCTTTGGCATCATAGACATCTTGCACAAAAAGCGTCTGAAAAGCTAGCTTTTCCTAACGCTTTTATGTGCAAAGTGTTTCCATCATTTTATGATGGAAACCTTTTGGGGCTATGGATTACAAAATGGGGAAACTCAAATATGTTTTGAATTACCATATTTTGCAGATTCAAACAGGATTTCTTTATTGACAAATCCTAGCTTTATTTTTACAATAAATTTATAGATGCTTTTTATTTTTGTACTCAGCAACCAAATAGGGAGAACGCCAATGAAAAATTTACTTATCAACGATTTACAACCAGGGATGGTTACCGCAGAAACAATTTATACGGATCGCGGACAGATGGTCATGGATGCCAATACAACATTGACTCCCGAATTAATTTCCAAGCTGTCCTATTACAGTATTCGTAATGTCCCCATCAAGGAACCCGACGATGCTCCTGTGGAGCAGATTTCTAAAACAGAGGATTCTGAGAAAAATTCCGACGCACAGGAACACAAGATGCAAGCTCCAACATGGAGCCGTGCTGCCAATCCTTCTTATGCGCAGCGGGTAAAAGCAAAACCTGAATTTATGAAATTTCAGATTGAATACTCAAAAATATTAAATTCGCTGCGAGAGATCTTTGATGGCATTATTGCAAATCCCAAGGCGCCTGTAAACGTCCAGTATATTTTAAAAGAATGCTCAAACCTGGTTGCTTCTTGCCAGACCAGTGTTGAGATGTTTGACAAACTGCACAATATGCGACTCAATGATGACAGCGTATATTCCCATTGTTTGAACGTGGCACTGATTGCTATGGCTATGGGAAAATGGATGCGTTTTTCCTCAAAAGAACTTGAACTTGTGGCTCTATGTGGGCTGTTCCACGACATCGGTAAAACCTCTATCCCTGATGAGATTTTAAACAAATGCGGCAAATATACGGATGAAGAGTTTAAAATGATTAAACAACACCCGCTGTTCAGCTACAAACTCTTAAAGGCATTGCCGATGGACGACCATATAAAAAAAGCTGCCTTACAGCATCATGAACGCTGTGATGGTTCCGGTTATCCACAAGGGCTGACTACAGATGAAATTGACAATTTTGCACATATCATTGCCATTGCAGATGTATATGACGCTATGACAGCAGCGCGTTCTTATCGCTCTCCGCTGTGTCCTTTCCAGGTCATTGACATATTTGAAAAAGACGGCCTGCAAAAATATCATCCCAAGTACATACTGACCTTTTTAAAACGGATTGCCAACTCCTACCAGCGCAACCGTGTACTTTTAAATAATGGCTGGAGTGCAAATATTGTAATGATTAATCCTCATCATTTGACAAGACCGATGCTCCAATTAGATGACGGATCCGTAATTGATATGCTCTCAAAACCGGAACTTGAGATCATAAAGATTATATAGAACATTCACTTTCACCCGTGAAATGTGTGTAAAAAATCCAAAATATTTTTTCCTGTTATTTGTGACAATTTAAAACCACATAAAAATGAGAAGCCAGGTTCGTCAAATTTATTTGAAAGAGCCTGACTTCCGTATTTACGAGTTGAAAATCCCTCAGCCGTAGATAGATCTCTTTACAGAGCTGTATAGCCGCTTAGCTGGCATATCTATGGCATCAAGTTTTAAATAGTTACTATTATTTTTTGTACCCAAAATCTGGTATACTCTTCCAACGCTCCCTAAAGTAATGCGCAGCGAGCTTAGGTTTGCGGTCTCTGGTGAAGACTCCCTTCTTATTTCCCTGTACGCGCAACAGACTCTGGCTAGTGGCAAAATCTGCAAAATTCCATGCCTGTTCCCCAACAACCATACTATATTCGTCAAAAACACTGTTATTCATCTTGTAATAATCAACCTGATACTCCTCGGTATACATCACTGGGGTAGCGTCATGAAATCCCATGACAGTATCTGCGCCATATTCGGTAAAAATCACAGGCTTTCCTAATTTCTTCCAATAATCAAGTTCTTTGCGCAGGGCAAGCTTCGGTCCTTCCAAATCTGGCCCTCCAAAATACCAGCCATAATAACGATTGAGACAAATCACATCACTCAGTTTACCAGAACAATCCTTTTCTGGATCGGCCATCTGTACACTGACCAGCGTACAGGGCAGTTTTTGACGATCCAGTTCTCTGGCTAAGTCATACAATGGCTTGAAATACTCATAAGCCCCCTCCGCAGCGGAATCCGGCTCATTAGCAATACTCCACATCACCACACAGGCATAATTTTTATCTCTGGAAATTAAATCTCTGATCACCTCTTTGTGATGTTCCTGTGTCTTAACACCTTTCTCGGGGTCAAAAGTTCCGATTTTTTCACCGCCGAAATTAGCCCCGCCGCCAAACTGTAAATTAACGCCTACCGCCGTAGTCTCATCAATGACAACGATTCCTTCCTGGTCACAGAGCCGCATCATCTCCTCACTGTATGGATAATGGCTTGTGCGAAAACTATTGGCTCCCTGCCATTTCATCAGTGAAATGTCTTTCGTATTCATGGGCAGGTGAATGCCACGGCCATTTGGAAATGTGTCCTCATGCTTGCCATATCCCTTAAAATAAAATGGTTTGTCATTGATGAGGAATTGCTCGCCTTCCACACGCACAGTACGCACCCCATAAGGCAGCGTATACTGATCTTTGCCATACGTTACCTTCACCTGATATAGATACGCATTCAAAGGCTGCCATAAATGTACCGAAGCGATATGCAATGTTCCTTCCGTATCTGACCCCTCCGCTGCCAAATTTCCCTGACAGTCAAATACTTCAATCTTACAATCTTTAGAAGCATTCTCACCACCGGAGGTTTCAATTTGATAATGGATATCTGCATGTTCCCCATTCACCTCAGAAACCAATGTGATATCTTGAATATATTCCTTTGGCGTCGTATAGATTCGCACTGGCCTTGTGATACCACAATAATTAAAAAAATCAAAATTGGGATGGTTTTGCTGCTTGCTCTCACCGCTTTCCGCTATACCTCCCATCAGACCGCCCAACATGTCCGCTTTGCCGCCGACCGGAAGTGTAGTATAGTCGATTACATTATCCACTGCAATGGTCAAAAGATGTTCGCCCTCTGTGATCTGCTCTGTAATCTCCGCCTCAAACGGCAAAAATCCTCCTCGGTGCTCGCAGATCAACTGCCCATCCAGATAGACCTTAGCATGATGGGTCACAGCATCACAGCGCAGCATCACACGCTCGCCAGCAACGGCCGCTGGCAGAGCAATTTCACGCTGATAAAACACCCAGCCGTAGTGATCTCGGAAATCAACGCCTTCCTTGAGATCATTATAGGAAGCTGGCACAGGCATGGGCATGGCATCTTTCAACGGCTTTTCCTGCCATTTTTCTTCAAAACCTTTTCCGTTATCTAGTTTAAAGTTCCATACGCCGCTCAAATCACACAAAAAGCGGGATGGTGTTAAAATCGGATATAACATAATCTGTCCTCCTTTGCACATCTGATGTGCATTTTTAATTACCATTCCCGCAAATCTTTCATTTTATACCTATCACTATCCAACCTTAAACTGAAACTTCTGGATCTCCTTCTCCGTATTCACGCGCTGAATCTGTGCACCCAGTCCTTCCAATTTCTCCTCAAAGGCTTCATAGCCTCTCTGAATATAATGGATATCATCTATAATAGTGACGCCCTGCGCAGATAGCCCAGCAATCACAAGCGCCGCGCCCGCTCTCAGATCGGGCGCACTCACTCTGGCTCCAGTAAAATTCTTCACACCATTGATAATGGCGATGTTGCTCTCAACCTTAATATCCGCCCCCATACGCGTCAATTCATCCACATATTTAAACCGATTCTCAAAAATACTCTCTGTCACCGTACTGGTTCCCTGCGCAATACCCAAAACCACAGACATCTGCGGCTGCATATCTGTTGGAAATCCAGGATAGGGCAGTGTTGTCACCTGGGTATGCCGCAATGGTTTGGAGGCTACCACACGAACTGCATCGTCAAATTCCTCCACCTCACAGCCCGCCTCCAACAGCTTTGCCGTAGTTGCTTCTAAGTGCTTGGGAATTACATTTTTCACGGTGACATCCCCTTTTGTGGCTGCCGCCGCAAACATAAAAGTGCCTGCCTCAATCTGATCAGGAATCACAGAATACTCCGTCTTGTGCAGCTTTTCCACACCTACAATACGAATGACGTCTGTACCAGCGCCGCGGATATTCGCACCCATACTGTTTAAAAAATTGGCCACATCCACCACATGCGGCTCCTTCGCTGCATTTTCAATCGTAGTTTTTCCTTCTGCCATAGCTGCCGCCATCATAATATTGATCGTAGCCCCTACAGATACCTTATCCAGATAAATATGGCTTCCAGTGAGTTTCTCTGCTTCCGCTGCCACAGCTCCATTGCGGATCTCCACATGGGCGCCCAGCGCACGGAAACCCTTGATATGCAGATCCATTGGACGGCTTCCAATGTTACAGCCGCCAGGCAATGTCACCTCTGCACGCTTGTATTTTCCAAGGAGGGAACCTAATAAGTAATAGGACGCTCGGATCTTCTTCATGGAATCATAATCCACTGGAATATCCTTCACAAAAGAACCATTGACCTTCACGGTGTGCGCATCTACTCTGTCTATAATTGCTCCAATATCGCCCATCGCCTGGAGCAAAGCATTGATATCCCGTACATCGGGTAAATTATCTATCGTTACGGTTTCATCCGTCATAATGGATGCCGCCAGAATTGCCAAAGCTGCATTTTTTGCTCCGCCAATCTCCACTTCTCCAACTAACGGATTACCTCCTCTAATCACATACTGTTCCATATTGCACCTCTATGCTCTATTTTCGTACAAGAAGTTATTATAGTAACATATCTTTTCTTTCGCCAAAATGCTTACAGAAAACTTTATGTACTATTATAACACACTTTATCCATTTGTAAATCTTTCCCTGTTAGCTTATTTTATGCAAAATTACTATTTCTGTGCCTGATTGAGAACTACGAATGAACTACTACTCTCTATTATAAACGATTCGCGCAAAATCATGCACGGTCTGCTTGTCCTCCCAATCTTTTCTATATGTTGAAAAATGCCTCAGATACCCTTGACACCAGACATACACAAGGATTGTGCAAAAGCTGCACAACCCTGTCATCACGCCTTGTCTATCATCTTAACACATTTAAAACAAGATTCCTATCGTTTTTTCTACTCAAAAACAACACTTTTTTCTAAATATTTTGTCTTAATTACCAAATATGGATAAGATTTTACCTCATTGACTTTTTCTCCTTTGGATGGTCCAATCAATGTTGTATCAAAATATACGGCATTTTTTGTCAAATAACATTGATTGACAGAAATACTGTAACCACCTGTTTCCTGGACGCCATAACCAACCGCTATGTATAAATTCTCCTGATCTGTATAAGTCAATTTAAAAATATTTTCCTTCTTTTCCTCTATCACAGCTAAAAATTCCTCTGGAATATCTTTTTCTTCCAAAATAGTATAGGAAAGATCCTTTAATTTGCGGTTATCTGTTTTCTCTAAACCACAACCTGCCAGCAAAAGTGCAAACAGTAGTATCATCAGTGACAGCAGACACAGCAGATTTTTTTCTGAAACAATTCTTCTCATCACAAACTCCCTTACATTCTTATACGTTCTCTTAATATTGTATATGATTTTGATCATATTTATGATTGTATTTTTTTAAATACCTTAGTATAATATACAGCAGAGGATTTATCCTTGGTCAATATAATCTCCAAAAGGAACGGTAAATGATATGATACGACTACTTCTGGTTTCTGCCTTTTTAATTCTTTTTTTAATCGCATCCATTCCCATTATGCTAATGGAGCGAGTGATAAAAAAATTTAATCCGCAGGCTGCAGATATCAGCAGTCTTCGCATTGTACAGTGGGCATTTAAGGTGATTTTAATCTTTACTGGAACAAAACTTACCATTATTGGAGAAGATCGGATTCCCAAAGATAAGGCTGTACTGTACATCCCGAATCACCAGAGCTATTTTGATATCGTGATCACTTATTCCCGATGTCCCGGGCTGACTGGGTATGTTTCCAAAGATTTTATGAGAAAAGTTCCGCTGCTCTCAAACTGGATGAAACATTTGCATTGCCTGTTTCTCAAACGTTCTGATTTGAAGGCAGGAATGAAAATGATACTCACTGGAATTGAACAAATCAACAACGGTATCTCCGTTTGTATTTTTCCAGAGGGCACAAGAAATCCTAATCCAGAAAATGGCCTATTGCCATTTAAAGAAGGCAGTCTGAAAATGGCAGAGAAAACAGGATGTCCCATTATCCCTGTTGCCATTTCGAACAGCCATGCAATTTGGGAACAACATATGCCCTTCATGCGCAAATGCCATGTAATTGTAGAATATGGCGAACCAATTTACTTAAAAGAATTAGATAAGGAACAGCGAAAATTTTCTGGCGCTTACACCAAATCTAAGATTGAAGAAATGTTAGAACAACATAAAGCTATGATCTAGAGCATGTTTAAAAATGCTCAGAGGGGCTGTTGCAAAATAACTGGTATATACAAAATATGGCATTTAGAACACAAGAATCTTATCCATATATTGTATATAAGCTTCATTTTGCAGCAGCCCTTTCATATTTTTTACAGAAATTTTGCTTTGATCGCCTCCACCACTTTCGGATATTCCATAAAATGAGAGGCCTTTACCAACACCGTATCCCCCTTTTTTAAATAACGTAAGAGCTGCTCTGTCATCTCTTGACGCGTCTCAAAATGAAATACTTGGCAATCCATTGCTGTCTCTTTGGCTCCCTTGGCCAATTCTCTTGAGAGCAAACCTGCACAGAAAATAGTATCAATCTGTTTTTTGGCAGCATATGCCCCCACCTGATAGTGAAGTTTCCGTTCGTTCTCTCCCAGTTCTCCCATATCTCCCAGCACAGCAATCGTCCGCCCCTGGCCATTGCCAAGCACATCCAAGGAAGCTTGCATCGACACTGGATTGGCATTGTAACAGTCATCAATCACGGTCAATCCGCCAATTTCCATCAAATTGCTGCGTCCGCCAATCGTTTCTACATGTTCAATCCCTGTCTTGATCGCTGACAATTCCATGCCCAGAAAAAGCCCAACTGCTGCAGCAGCCATAGCATTAAATACATTGTGTTCTCCTGGTATGGGGATAGAAACCTCTATACTTCCTTTTGGTGTATGAATGTGTGCTTTCACACCTTCCAGACCACAATTCTGGATTTGGTCTGCATAGATTCCCTTGACAATCTTGCTGAGATTTGTCTGTGAGGATTCTGTCTGTGCTTCTTTCTTGCCATAAAACAGCGGACGAACGCCCTTTACCTCTGTGATTGTGGAAAGCTTATCATCCTCCCCATTTAATACAATATGTCCTTCAGGCTTCAGATAATCAAAAATTTCACTCTTAGCTTTTAAAATGCCCTCTCTGGTCTTTAATTTTTCCAGATGACAAATGCCAATATTGGTAATCACACAGATATCCGGCTGCGCCATTTTTGCAAGGCGATGCATCTCCCCAAAATCTGAGATTCCCATCTCCACCACAGCGGCCTCATGTTCCTCCCTGATGCGCAACAGTGTAAGAGGCAGGCCAATTTCATTGTTAAAATTTCCCGCTGTCTTGAGGACATGATAACACTGTGACAATACAGAGGCAATCATCTCCTTGGTGCTGGTCTTACCGACACTGCCTGTAATGCCTACAATGGGAATCGTGAGCTGGCTGCGATAATACGCTGCGATCTCTTTCAATGCCTGTTCACTGGAATCTACCTTAATATAGGGCGCTGCACAGTCTGTAAGTTCCCGTTCAGATAAAACTGCTGCCGCACCATTCTTTACCACATCGGCAATAAAATCATGTCCATCCACTCTGGCGCCTTTGATGGGAATAAAGAGAAATCCTTCTGCAACCTGGCGGCTGTCTGTAACTGCTCCCTGTATCGTTCTGTGCCTCAATTCCTTCTCGCCAACATACGTCCCATGACAGGCTTCGGCAATTTTTTCCAATGTCATATTCTTCATAGCATCCTCCCATTTGCTATTGATACTTTTTCAGTGAAACCTGAATCAGCCATTCACAAAGCTCCTCAAAATTTTTGCCAATCGCCAATGCCTCCTGGGGCAGCAAACTGGTAGCAGTCATACCTGGAAGCGTATTTGCCTCTAAACAGTAAATCTGATTGGCCTGATCTAACATAAAGTCCATCCTCGAATATGTATCTAAACCAAGCGCTTCCGCCGCTTTTTCTGCATAACGCTGCATTTCTTTGGCAATATTCTCTGGTAGCTGTGCCGGACAAGTTTCCACGGTACTGCCTGGAGCATATTTATTTTTATAATCATAAAATCCCTCAATCGGAGCAATTTCAATAATCGGAAGAGCCTTAAATTCGATCACACCCACAGAAAATTCTCTGCCCTTAATGTAATCCTCCACCACAACCTCCTGCTCCCAGCGAAAAGCTTCCTGTAAGGCCCGTTGATATTCTTCTTTCGTGCGTACAATAGATATCCCAATACTAGAACCGCCGCGGCATGGTTTTATCACACAGGGCAGTGACAATCCTGTTTTCTCAAACTCTGCTTGGCAATTTTCTTTTTTGATGGTTATCCCTGCAGGGGTGGGAATCTGATTGGCCGCAAAAAAGCGCTTGGAGAGACTTTTATCCATAGCTAAAGCGCTGCTCAGATAACCTGTTCCTGTATATTTGACGCCATATAAATCAAATGCTGCCTGAATCCTGCCGTCTTCTCCATTCTCTCCATGAAGCGCAAGAAAAACAATATCCGCCATACGGCACAACGCCATTACATTTGGTCCAAACAGACAAGCGCTCTGATCCTTGCGGCTTTTTCTGACTGCTTCGAGATCTGGCGCCTGGCCAGAAATTCCAAAAGTCGTTATGCTAACTTCCAGGGAACGCTCAAATATGCCTTCTAAATCCTCTTCCTGATCACTGTAACCCATAAAAACATCCAGCAATATTACCTGATGCCCATTTTTGCGCAAAGCCTCAGCCACATTGCTGCCTGTCACAAAAGATACCTCGCGTTCTGTACTCAGCCCTCCCGCCAATACTACAATATTCATAGGAAAACCTCCTTACTATCCACATTCTGGTACAACGAAAATGAAATCTGTTCTTTCATATTCGTTATACTAGCCAGGATATCAAAGATTTCCTTTGATACCCTGGCCTTAATTCTACTCTGCAAAACTATCTTATACTATTTTATGATATGTGGCAAGAAGTTGTACTGAATTGTTACATTTTTCATCCCACAATTTTATAATATGATCTGGCAGTAATACCATATACAATTGCATAAATTACTGCAAACACGCCAACGGTCGCCACCGTACAGATTGCAAACAACGGCGCATTTACCATACCAAACAGTAAAATCAACCGATTCACCATTGGAAATGCTGCTGTCAGATGAATACAAGCCATCACCAAGGGCAGGAAAAATACTTTAAGAACCTGGCTGCGAATTGAGGCTTTGACTTCCTTCTTGCTCATTCCAACCTTTTGCATAATCTCAAAACGCCCTTTATCTTCATACCCTTCTGAAACTTGCTTATAATAGATAATCAAGACCGTAGCCATCAGAAATACGAATCCCAGGAAAATTCCCAAAAACAAAAATCCGCCACAGAAGATCATAAAACCTTCTTTATTATCCTCTCTGCTGTCCACACGAAGATTTATCTGCTCCTCCTCAGGCAACGACTGATTGTGAGCTTCCAGCAACTCTTTGATATGGTTTGCACAGGCAATTTCCTGTTCCTTCCCACCTGTCACATCCATATAAATCAAAGTATTTATATTGCTTGCGCGGTCTTTATATGCCTCCTTTTGTATCTTTTGGATCTCCTGTAATACAGTTTCATCCTTTGCAACCAAAAAATATACATCATAGACCACTTCAGCCTTGGTACCGCCAATTAATAATTCTGGTAAATATTCCTTAATCCGAAAAGATTTATCACCCAAATGGTACTGTTGATCATTGGTATCTCCGCGCATTGTATATACCAAAACCTCATCTTCCATAAGTTCTGTATGCTTGCCGCCGAGATGCTCATAATCTTCCATTGTTATCCATTGCATGACACTTACCTCTCCCTTAGAAACAATACCTTGTTCTCCCAGATGAAGCGTTTCTCCATCCTTATATGCTGTAACAGATAAACTATTATATTCCAGCACTTCCTCCATCTCAATTCCCAGATCAGATACCCCGCGTCTGGCCAATTCTCTCATTACCTCTTTCTCGGACGACGTTAAATCATACCCTGTCAGATTAATATTTTTGGGATATCGTTCTTTCATGCTGTCATCCACTCCCATATACAGGGAGACTGTACCAGAAATCATGACCAGAACCATAGTGCTAAGAATACAGATATTGCTCAGTCCCACAGCATTTTGTTTCATACGATAGATCATCCCCGAAACAGATGTAAAATGATTGATCTTATAATAATAATTTTTATTTTTGCGCAGCAGCTTCAATACTGCAATACTTCCTGCGGTAAAAAGACAGTATGTGCCTGCTATAACCAGAATCACTGCCAGGAAAAACAACAGCAGCACACTGATTGGATCCTTCACTAAAAGTGCAATTCCATACCCCCCAGCCAGAAAAAGTAACCCCATTACCGTCAGAATCCAACGCGTCTTCGGTTCTTTCTCACCCTGATTAGCGCTTTGCAGCAATTCAATTGGTCTTGCTTTCTGTACTTGAAATAGATTATAAATCAAGGTTACTACAAAAATACAGCCAAATAGGATTACCATATTGACAATGGCTTCCACCGAAACACTGAAACCAAAGGGTACTTCCAAATCAACTAAGCGCATTAGTATTAAAACCACCAATTTGTTGAGCAAAATACCAACCACTATTCCAAAGACAATACTGACACTTGCCACCATCACCATTTCCCAAAACATCATTTTCCCAATATGGCGTTTTTCCATGCCCAAAATATTAAACAGGCCAAATTCTTTCTTGCGGCGCTTCATCAGAAAACTGTTGGTATAAAACAAAAAGATCACGGCAAAAATTGCAATAACCCAACAGCCTAACCCCAGTATCATTGCTACGTCCCCACTTCCAGGCATTTTTTTAATGCCCTCATCCCTAGAAATTGCCCCCATAATATAGTACACAGCACTGACACCGATCGCGGCTAAAATATAGGGCAGATACAATCCGCTATTTTTCTTTAAATTGCTAAAGGCAAGCCTTCCATAGAAAAATCTATTCATTTCTCTCACCACCTGTCGTAATTACTGTAAGGGTATCAGAAATTTTCTGGTACATCTCCTCATTGCTGCTAGAGCCTTTATAAATCTGATGGAATACCTGGCCATCCTTGATAAACAGTACACGTTTGGCGCAGCTTGCCGCCTTAATGGAATGTGTCACCATCAAAATTGTCTGCCCCTCCTCATTGATGTTCTGGAACATGGACAGTAACCCCTCTGCCGCCTTAGAATCCAGTGCTCCTGTCGGTTCATCAGCAAGAATTAACTGGGGATTGGTGATCAAGGCGCGCGCCACTGCCGCACGTTGTTTTTGGCCGCCAGACACTTCATAAGGATATTTACTCAAAATCTCATTGATACTAAGTTTTTCTGCAATGGGCATCAGACGGCTGCGCATCTCATTGTAACTTTTACCTGCCAAGACCAAGGGCAGAAAAATATTATCTTGTAAACTGAAGGTATCTAACAGATTAAAATCTTGAAATACAAAACCAAGATTCTGCCTGCGAAAAGCGGACAGCTCTCCCTCGCGGATTGCGGAAACATTTTTACCATTTAACAGTACCTGGCCGGCTGTCGCCCGATCAAGGGACGCCAATATATTTAAGAGTGTGGTCTTACCAGAACCAGACTCTCCCATAATCGCCACATATTCTCCTTTTTCCACAGAGAAACTGACATCTGACAACGCTTGCACCTGATTTCCTCCAAAACGAGTGGTATACACTTTTTTTATATTGTTTACTTCCAAAATTGCCATAATATCCTCCTTTTACTGATTGCTGCCTTTGTTCAAATCATGCTCTTAATCTTTCACAATATACAAATACTTTAACCTCTGCATTTGGCTATAGTAATTGTTTCTGAAATCAGTATACAAAAAAAGGAACTGTCATGCCTTAACTTTGGCTTACAATTCCCAATTATTTCTTACGTTTTTGTAAGGTTAATATCTACAACAAATTTCTATATTCTCTTCTTCCATCCACAACAGCATAAATTATGACAATTTTATCTCTCTCATTTACCTTGTAAAATATGAGATGCTTTTCCACTATAAGAACTCTGTAACCTTGTTTTCGGAGAACTGAGTATTTCGGTACAGTTCCAGACATGGGAAAATCCTCCAAACGATTTATTGCCGTTTCAACCTTATCCAAATATTTAAGCGCTATATCCACACTCCCAGAATCATCTGCAATATAAAAAATAATCTCTCTTAATTGTTCATCTGCTTTATCTGTGCGGATAATCTTGTATTTCATTGCATTTCCCTCTCTAACAGTAATTTTCTTATATCATCAAATGTTTTTTGTATGGGTGCTACTTTGCCATTGTTCACATCGTTCTCTGCTTCTGCCAATGTACGCAATAATTCTAATTCTGATTTCATTTGGTAATAATCCTGTAATCCAAGTATTGCTGTATCTCCGCGCCCATTTACTGTAATTATTGTTGCACATCTATCCTCATGACACTGCCTGGATATCTCGTTATAATGATTTCTTAAATCTGAAGATGGTCTAATTGCTTCCATATGTTTTCCTCCTGATGATTGATATAGTCATATTATATCTTAATATAGATATTTGATCAAGATATTCCGATTCTGCTATCTTACTTTATCATCCACATTGTCACAGTTTACTCCTTAATCAGAACAGTATCTTCATTTTTGTTCCCTTTCCAGGTTCTGATTCTGCAAGGATCTTATGTCCAAGTCTATTTAAAATCTCTTTGACTAAGTATAGCCCAATGCCAGACGCCTTCTTATCACGCCTTCCATTATATCCGGTATAACCTTTATCAAAAATCCGCGGCAAATCTTCTGGCAAAATACCCATCCCACTGTCCTCCACTACCAGACAGCCATTTTCCATATAGATTTGAATCGTGCCAGAAGATGTATACTTTATGGCATTGCTCAAAAGCTGCTCTAACACAAATACCATCCACTTTTCATCTGTCACCGCTTTCACTGCTATAGATTCATATTGAAGCTTCAACTTTTTGCGGATAAACATTGGTGCATATTTACGCACCGCCTGGCGGATGATTGGATCTAACTCATACTCCCCCAGCAAAAAATCATTGATACTGTCTGTCAGGCGCAGATATTGCAAGACCATTTCCACATACTGTTCAATCTGAAATAATTCTGCTTGTACCTGCTTCTTGTGTTCATAATACTGTCCGATATCTGATACTTCCTGTTCAAGCAGCAAACGCATGGCAGCAATCGGTGTCTTAATCTGATGTGTCCATAACGTAAAATATTCAATTACATCTTTTTTCTCTTTCTTTAAATCTATAACCTCCTGCTGCCACTGCATCCTGGAATTTTTCAATATCTCCTGATAGATCAATTCCTGATCATCCTCTGGCATTGGAAAACGCTCTGCGCCCTTCTTGACTGCTTCGATCTGCCAACTTAACTCCTCCGTCTTTTTGCGATATTTCCATCCACTGGCCAAAATGACAATCATCTCAAAGACTATGCAAAGAACTGCGGCATATCCAACTGCCTCTACTGGCAGCTTATATAAGAAAAAAATTACTGCAAAAATGAGTATAAACATAAGATACAGAAAAAAGCCCAGCCGATGGCGCTTGAAATATCCTTTAATCCACCACATAGCCAATTCCTTTCCTGGTTTTTATCATTTCCTCAATACCCACTTCCTCCAGTTTCTTCCTCAGCCTGGCCACATTCACAGTCAACGTATTATCATCAATAAAACTATCCGATTCCCAGAGTCTTTCCATGAGCTTATCTCTAGTGACAATCTTGCCTTTCTGCTCCAACAAAGTCTTTAAAATGCCCATTTCATTCTTTGTAAGCTCTGCCTGAACGCCCGCATATGTCACAAGTCCTTTTTCGGTGTCAAACATCATCCCTTTATGTTCCATCAAATGATTGTCGCCTGCAAAATCATACGTACGCCGTAAAAGCGCCTGAATCTTTGCCTGTAATACATTGAGGTCAAAGGGCTTGGCCACAAAATCATCTCCGCCCATATTTACAGCCATGACAATATTCATATTGTCGGAGGCTGAGGAAATAAAAATAATAGGCACCTTGGAAATTTTACGTATCTGGTCACACCAATGATATCCATTATAAAATGGTAAAGAGATATCCATCAATACAAGCTGCGGCTGTTCCGCGAGAAAGGTCTTTTGCACCTCCCGAAAATCTTCTACACAGACCGCCTCATATCCCCAACTCTGCATATGCGCACGAATAGAATTAGCAATCACCGCATCATCTTCTACAATCAATAATTTATACATAGCTAGCCTCCCATCGAGTAGGGAAGATTTTCTTCCTCTACTCGCTGCGCGCGGGGCTCATACTGCGTAAGCAGTAAAATTCCTTACGCGCCCCTGTGCATATACAAACTGCGGCGCAGATTTCGCGCCGCAGTAGCTTTGTTTTGCAATTCTATACCTTATCATTCCTGTTAGTGCAAAAACCTCTTTTGGCACTAATAATGATATGCAAATAAAAAACAGGAAAATCAAATATTATTCAGCCTTACCAACAGAACCGAACAATTCCATTTTCTCCTTTACGGTTGCCTTGATTGCATCTGCACCCGGAGCAAGCAGTTTACGAGGATCAAAACCTTTGCCTTCCTGATCTTTTCCTGCTTCAATATATTTTCTGGTAGCCTCTGCAAAAGATAACTGACATTCTGTATTGACATTGATCTTAGCCACACCAAGAGAGATTGCTTTCTTAATCATATCCTCAGGAATACCTGTACCACCATGAAGTACCAGAGGCATATCCCCTGTTTTCTGCTGTACTGCATCCAGAGTCTCAAAACTTAAGCCTGCCCAGTTTTCAGGATATTTTCCATGAATATTTCCAATACCAGCAGCCAGCATATCCACACCTAGATCTGCAATTGCTTTACATTCATCGGGATCTGCACACTCTCCTGCACCGACAACACCGTCTTCCTCACCGCCGATGGAGCCAACCTCTGCCTCAATGGACATTCCCTTATCATGCGCAATTTTCACAAGTTCTGTAGTCTTTGTAACATTTTCGTCAATCGGATAATGAGAGCCGTCGAACATGATGGAAGAAAATCCTGCTTCCACACATTTGAGACATCCTTCATAGCTGCCATGATCCAGGTGCAGCGCTACTGGAACGGTAATATTCAATTCTTCCAGCATACCATTGACCATGCCAACTACCGTCTTATAACCAGTCATGTATTTTCCTGCTCCTTCGGAAACTCCCAGGATTACTGGAGATTTTAATTCCTGTGCAGTCAGCAAGATAGATTTTGTCCATTCCAAATTGTTGATGTTAAACTGTCCCACAGCATAGTGTCCAGCTTTTGCTTTCTGTAACATTTCTTTTGCAGATACTAACATTTCTTTTCCTCCATTTCTGTTTTCTTCTCCCTAGTACACTGTACTATAAAGTTATAAACTATATGACTTCGTTTACATGGTACCAGTCAGAAAACCTGCCTTATAATCTTGTACTAAAACGCAAGAACGCTAAGGCGTTCTTGCAGCGGCGCACAGGTCAGCTTTGCTGACAACTACAATGCTGTGCGCCTGCCATTCGCCGTAGGCTTATATCAGATGAAGCAAAAACTCCAACCTGAAATATAGTTTACCTTATTTTTTCCAAAAAGAAAAGATCTTTCAAAAAGAAAGTTGTCAAACTGGAGCATTGACCATGATCTCAATGGCCTGTTTCTCATTCTTTATTGTAATTTCCCGATGGCTGCCGCCATATTCCCCATCTAAAGTCCAGGGAATTTGCTCCAAAGATTTCATTTTCAGACAATCTGTCTTAAAGGTATAGATCAAATCAGTATCATCAATCAGATTGGTCAAGCTTCTGATAATCTCATTGACCTCTATCGGATTTTTCGGCATCCGCACCAAAGTGACCTCAAAAATACCATCATCCAGCTTTACATTTTTGCCAGTAATATTTTTAAATCCCCCTGCGGAAGTGGAATTTGTAATCATTCCATAGATAAATTCGTCCTCTATCTCTTGTCTGCCATCAGAAATCTTTAGATGGTAAGATTGAATCCCCGGAATCCGCTTCACTCCTTCAAGGATATAGGCTAAGTGGCCAATCCGATTCTTCAACTCTTGTCTGGTAGCATAAGAGACATCTGTAAACAGCCCAAATGCTGCAATATACACAAAATATTCTCCGTTAAAGTTACCGACGTCGCAGGCAAACGGTACCCCGCCCACCACGGTCTGCGCCGCCTTAATCATGTTCTTAGGAATTTTAAGAGAACCAGCAAAATCATTGGTACTTCCAGAGGGAATGTAGCCGATTGGAACTTTTCGTTCCCGCTCCATCATTCCGCTCACCGCTTCATCTAGTGTGCCATCCCCACCACTGCATACGACCAAATCATATTTGCCAGCTCGTTTCGCTACCAAATCTTTGGCATCCTGCGGTTTCTGGGTGGGATAAATTGTCACTTCATATCCATTTTTTACAAACTGATCTAAAATATCAACCAGCTTGTTTTTGATCTGCCCTTTCCCAGAAAAAGGATTAAATACAAATAAAAGTTTCTTCTTTTTCATCCCAAACCACCTCTTCCAAGTTCTTTCTAAAACTGCCTGTCGGTTCGTTCACTCTAATTACTTTACTTTTTCCAACACACCTACTATTCATGTGTCTGCCTGATCTCCTCTGCCATCTCACACAACTTTCGCAGACGATGGTTGACGCCTGATTTTCCTACTGGCGGCTCTAAAAAAGTTCCCAACTCCTTTAATGGAGCCTGAGGATATTGCAGCCGAATCAATGCTATCTCCTTTAAATTATCTGGCAGACTGTCCAGCCCACGCATGGATTTGATATAATTGATATCTTCCACCTGCTTGACTGCTGCGCTTACTGTCTTATTGATGTTAGCTGTCTCACAATTGACCTGACGATTGACAGAATTACGCATTTCCTTTAAAATACGGACATTTTCCATATTCAGCAAAGAAACATGTGCTTCCATAATATTCAATATATCTACAATCTGTGAACCTTCCTTGAGGTATACTACATAACTTTTCTTTCGCTGAACAATTTTAGCCTCCATCTCAAAACTATTGATAATCTCCTGAAGCTGCCTGGCACGTTCCTGGCTATTGCAGACAATCTCCAAATGATACGCCTTTTCTGGATCACTCATAGAACCTGCACTTAAAAACGCGCCTCGAATAAAAGCTCTCCGACAGCAGGATTTCTGTACTAATAGCCGATTGGCCAACTCCTCTGTGCGAATATTCTCTTGTCTTCCATTTTGCCATTTTACTGCCTGTAAAACTTGCTGCATCTGCTTCGGTTCTGAAAGAGAAACCATAAATATTCTATTTTTGTGAAGATACACATTCTGTCTCACAGATACTGTCACATCTGCATGGAACGTCTTCCTCATCAATAGAAAATACTTCCGGGCAAGGGAAATATTTTCTGTGTAAATCCTAAGAGTTCTTGCCCCCTGTACTTCCTCAATCCTTCCTGTAAACCCCAAAATTGCCGCAATTTCAGCAATCTGACAATGTCTTCCTTTGGGAAATTGTCTTGATAACTCCTCTTTCACATCACCTGAAAAAGACATCTGCCTGCCCTCCCAACTTTCTATTTATTGCGGAGCGCATCTTTGTGAATGTCGCGATGCTCAATTTTGATTCCATATTCTTTCTGATCCCGCAGACGCTCATACAGCGCATTGGCAAGCGTCACAGAGCGATGTTTACCGCCTGTACATCCTACACTGATTACAAGCTGGGTCTTGCCCTCAGTAATATAATTCGGAATTAAAAACCTCACCATATTCTCCAATTGATCTAAAAACTGCCCTGCTTCCTTATACTGCATCACATACTCTTGAATCTCTGGATCATTGCCAGTCTTTTGCCGCAGTCCTTCCACATAATAGGGATTGGGCAGAAATCTGACGTCAAACACCAAATCCGAATCTGTGGGAATTCCATACTTAAATCCAAAAGAGACAATCGTGATAAAAAGATTTTTATAATCTTGATTTTGGACAAAAATCTTTTCCAGCTCTGTCTTCAATTCTCTGGTAAGCATATTGCTGGTATCTATAATAAATTCGGCCTGACTTCTCAAAAATCCCAATTGCCGCCGTTCCATTTTTATGCCCTTATCTACACGTTCGCTGCCTGCCAATGGATGTGTACGCCGTGTCTCCTTATAGCGTTTGACCAATACCTCGTCTGTCGAATCCAAAAAAAGGATTTCAAAACTCTTGCCATCTTGCTTGAGCTTATCCAACACCGCCTGCAATTCTCCCAGCGACTGGCCGCTGCGTATATCCACGCCGACAGCCACTTTCTGTAATTCCGCATCCTGCAATGCTGCCAGTTCTGCAAACTTATCGATTAGGGCAATCGGCAAATTGTCAACACAAAAATAGCCAATATCCTCCATGATCTTAAGCGCGGTACTCTTCCCAGCTCCAGACATTCCAGTTAATATTACAAATTTCACTCGCCTCCTCCTTTCTGGTATACAAAACACCACCGATCTTTTGACAGCAGCTATATCAGAGGAAAGGGAAATTCAAACTTCCTTACTCTGTATCATTCATCGAAAAACCCTGTTTGGCTGCAGTGTGCGTATACTCAAATTTTATTAAATTCCCCAAGAAACCGAACTTCTGTGTCTAATTTTACACCAAACTGATTTTCCACTTTTTTTTGTACATCCGAGATCAACTGACGGATATCGGCAGCCGCTGCCTGCCCTCGATTAATCACAAAACCACAATGCTTCTCTGACACCTGTGCATCGCCTACCCGATACCCCCTAAGTCCAGCATCCTCAATCAGCTTTCCGGCGAAATATCCCTCTGGCCGTTTAAAGGTGCTCCCCGCACTGGGGTATTCCAACGGCTGCTTTTTACTTCTCTGACTGCGCAGTTCTGCCATCCGTTCCTCAATTTGTCGGACATCTCCCGGCTGCAGCAACAACTCCACATCCAAGACAATGTAATGATGCACTGGAATACTACTGTGACGGTAGCCAAAATCTAATTCCTCCAAAGAAAGCTCTTTTTCAATCCCTTCTGGCGTCAACACAGTTGCCTTCCTCACGATCTGGCTCATCTCACCGCCATAGGCACCGGCATTCATGACCACAGCCCCGCCGATCGTGCCAGGAATACCAGAAGCAAATTCCATCCCTGTAAGACTATGTTCTGCTGCTTTTCTAGCAACCGCAAAGAGCGGCGCCCCAGCCTGAGCTGTAATTACATTGCCCTCTGCGGTGACTTGTGCTGCTTCTTGGCCAAACTCCAAAACCAAGCCCTCTATTCCGCCATCCCCGACCAAAAGATTACTGCCATTTCCAATCACAAGCCAGGGAATATCATAGGTTTGACAAAGAGAGAGGATCTCCGCCACTTGTGTTCGCTTTGGACGGACATAATATTCTGCTGGTCCTCCGACACGGAATGTCGTGTGGCCGCTCATGTTTTCCCCTGCAAAACATCTCTCTGTTCCTGCTATTTGTTGTAAATCTCGAAAAAATATCTCGTTCACATTATGCCTCTTTCAAAAATGCTGTATATCCAAGTTTCGCCTCATAGAGATCTGCTTTGCTGATAATCTCCCAAGGCGCATGCATATTTAAAACTGCCACACCACTGTCAATCACAGACATATTATAATTCGCCAGGATATAAGCGATCGTACCGCCGCCGCCCTGATCTACCTTGCCTAGCTCAGAAGTCTGGAAGGACACATCATTATCCTCCATAATCCTGCGAAGCTCTGCCATATATTCAGGATTGGCGTCATTGGAACCACTCTTACCTCTGGAACCTGTATATTTATTAAATACCAGCCCATTTCCAAAATATGCGCAATTGCGCTTCTCCATCACTGAAGCATAGAGAGGATCATAAGCTGCACTTACATCAGAGGATAATACTTTAGAATTTGTCATAGCACGGTTAAAAGCCACTTGACGGAAACCGTCCATCGCTTCCATAATTTCCGCCACTGCATAAGAGAAAAATTTTGATTGCATACCCGTTGCACCGACGCTTCCAATCTCCTCCTTATCTACCAGCAGGCAAACGCTGGTTTTCTCACAGACTCCTGCATCCAAAACTGCGGCAAAGGATGGGAATGCACAGACACGGTCATCATGGCCATAACCCATAATCATACTGCGATCTAAACCATAGTCTCTCGCTCTGCCTGCCGGCACCACTTCCACCTCAGCAGACAAAAAGTCCTCTTCCTCTATATTATATTGATCTTTGAGGATCCGTAATACATTTGTTTTGACTGCTTCTTTGGCTTTATCCTTTTGTTCCTGATCTTCAAAAGGAATGCTGCCCACCAGAAGATCGAGATTCTCCCCTTCAATCACCTTGGAGGCTTTTTTCTCCAACTGTTCGGAAGCAAGATGCACCAAAAGATCACTGATACCAAATACTGGATCATTCTCTTGTTCTCCAATATTGATCACTACCTTTGTGCCATCCTTCTTGACAACTACTCCGTGAAGCGCTAACGGCAGCGCCACCCATTGATATTTTTTTACGCCTCCATAATAATGTGTGTCAAAAAGCGCCAGTTCTGTGTCCTCATATAAAGGTACTTGTTTTAAATCCAGCCTTGGGGAATCAATGTGAGCGCCTAAAATATTCATGCCTTCTTCCAAGGGCTGTCTGCCAATCACAAACACAGCCAGCATCTTTCCCATATTTTCCGCATATAATTTATCCCCTGTCTGAATCTTGCGCCCTTGGGCAATCACTTCTTTTAAATCCTCAAATCCTGCGGCCTGCGCCTGGGCAATTAGTTCTGTGACACATTCCCGCTCGGTCTTGCAGTCAGAAATAAATTTTTTATAATCTTCTCCAAAAGCAAATACTGCTTTTCGTTTTTCTTCTGAATATTTTTTCCATGCATTTTTTCGTTCCATTGTTCTGCAATGCCTCCAAATATTTATAATATATTAAATTTTAGTAACTATTCATCCCCTGGAAATAGTTACAAATTTTATTCCTCTTCTTCCTCATCGGAAGATTTCTGGAGATTTGCTTGTACCCGACGATATAACTCCTGCGCCGCATTGTACCCCATCTTCTTCTGCCTGTGGTTTACGGCTGCTGATTCACAGATCACAGCCAGATTTCGTCCTGGACGAATTGGCAGAGAATGACATACCACTTTATTGCCTAAAAATTCTGTATATTCCTCCTCCAATCCCAGACGATCATACTCATTTTCTTTTTTCCAATCCTCAAGCTTGATCACCAGATCAATATTCTGTTTCTCTTTTACGCATTCCACACCAAATAACGTCTTGACATCAATAATTCCTACGCCGCGCAGTTCAATAAAATATCTTGTGATATCTGGCGCTGTTCCCACCAGTGTATGCTCGTTGATTCTGCGGATTTCCACTACATCATCGCTGACCAGGCGGTGGCCCCTGCGAATCAGCTCCAGAGCAGCTTCACTCTTACCAATCCCGCTCTCGCCCATAATCAAAAGTCCTTCGCCGTATACATCCACCAGCACTCCATGTATGGAGATGCAGGGAGCTAACGCTTCGCCAAGGTAATAGATCAACTCCGCCATAAATGCAGAAGTTCCATAATCTGTAGATAACAATGGGGTTTCATGTTCAGTTGCAATCCGCAGTAAATTTTCATCCGGCTGCAAATCACGGCTAAAGATTACACAAGGGATATTATGGGAAAAGAATTTCTGGTATACATCTAATTTCTGATCTTCGCTTAATTTCTGCATATAGGTATATTCCACCATACCGATAATCTCAATTCGGCTGTTATCAAAATAGTCAAAATATCCTGTCAACTGCAATGCTGGGCGATTGACCTCTGCAGTAGTCACTTTGCGGGTCTTGATATCCACTTCAGGATTTAATACCTTCAGTTTCATCTTTTCTACTATTTTTTTTACACTTACACCATTCATTCTATTACTCCTTTTCTCCGGACTTTCCGGCAGCATATCTTGGATGGACTCCATGTTTCCTATTCTCTACATACACAGGCAAAACGCGAAACTTCTCTGCCTTTAACGTATTTTACCATAGAACCTAATCCCCTTCAACTGCTGGACTGTGGAAAAATTCATAAACTGACTTTGCAGCCTGTTCGTTCATAGAAGGAATCGCTGCCAACGTTTCCACATCCGCATTTCGTATGCCATCGAGAGATAAAAACTTCTTCATCAGCGCTTTTCTTCTGGTGGCGCCAATGCCAGGAATATCATCTAATACAGAATGCACCTGCTCTTTGCTCCGCAAGGAACGATGAAACTCAATCGCAAACCGATGCGCCTCATCCTGGATGCGAGTAATCAATTTAAAACCTTCACTATGGCGGTCAATGGGTATCTCCTCATTATGATAGTATAACCCACGTGTCCTGTGATTATCATCTTTTACCATGCCGCACACGGGAATATTTAATCCTAATTCCTCGAGCACCCGAAGCGCCACATTGACCTGTCCCTTTCCTCCATCCATCATAATCAGATCTGGAAAACGGGTAAAACTGCCATAATTATTTTCCATATCCCGCTGTTTTAAAGCCTCCAATTCTTTGATTCCATGAGAAAAACGTCGGGTCAGCACCTCATACATGGAACCATAATCGTCTGGCCCAGTGACTGTGCGCAATTTAAATTTTCGATAGTCACTGCGTTTTGGCTTTCCTTTCTCATAGACTATCATAGAACCAACCGATTCAAAACCACTGATATTGGAAATGTCATAAGCCTCCACCCGTTTCAAATTTTCAAGCCCCAAAAGACTGCCAATCTGCTTGAGCGCCCCGATCGTGCGCCCTTCCTCCCGCTTGATCTTTTCTTTATCCTGAGACAGTACCATATTGGCATTTTGGGCCGCAAGCTCTACCAGCTTCTCCTTAGTTCCCTTCTTTGGCACCCGAATGTATACTTTCTGCCCCCGTTTCTGCGTCAGCCATTCCGCAATCACTTCTGATTCCTCAATTTCCTCCTGAAGCATAAGCTCTCTGGGAATAAATGGAGTACCAGCATAAAATTGCTTTACAAAAGTCGCCAGCACCTGTGACCTAGTATCTTCACTCCCCACATTTACATGAAAATGATCACGCCCAATCAATTTCCCATCACGAATAAAAAATATCTGAACCACTGCATCCTCGCCATCTGAAGCCATAGCGACAATATCTTTATCTTCCCCATCCGAGCTAGTAATTTTCTGCTTCTGGGCAATCTGTTTTACAGCTTTGAGCAATTCCCGATACTCTATCGCTTTTTCAAAATTCATATTTTCAGAAGCTTCCTGCATCTTGTGCTCTAAATCCTCCATTACAGGCTGATAATGGCCATTTAAAAACGCCATCACCTGATCTATTTTCTGGCGGTATTCTTCCTGGCTAATATAACCCTGACAAGGCGCCATACACTGGTGGATATGATAATTGAGACAGGGACGCTCCTTTCCAATATCTTTTGGCAAAGAACGACTGCAGGTTCTCAGGGAATACAGCTTCCCAATCAATTCTATGGTATCTTTTACGGCTCCGCCGCTGGTATATGGTCCGAAATAGCGTGATTTATCTTTTTTCATCTGACGTGAAAAGAGGACTCTGGGAAATGCTTCTCCCAGCGTCACTCTAATATAGGGATATGACTTGTCATCCCGCAGCATCGTATTGTATTTGGGTCTGTGTTCCTTGATCAAATTACATTCTAAAATCAACGCTTCCAGTTCGGAATCGGTGATGATATACTCAAATCTCTCAATTTGTCTCACCATCTGCTCCTTTTTCAGCCCTTCATTATGACTGGGACGAAAATACTGGCGCACCCGATTCCGCAATCTAACTGCTTTACCAATGTAAATAATCTCATCCTTTGCATCATGCATTAGATACACCCCTGGCTTCTGGGGCAGCTTCTTTAATTCTTCTTGAATGTCAAACATTATTCTAACCCTTTTAACAATTTATCTAAATAGTTTTCACTATCGTTTGATTCCACTGTCTCAGCAGCCTTATGCACATTCTCCTCTGCCACGGCAATATCTTTGGGCAATTCTTTAAAATCATCGGCTGCACGGGAAACCTTTTTTGTGATATTGTTTTGTTCCTCAGCGGAACTTTTTGCATCTGTAACTTTTTCTGCAGAAACTTTTTTTACCACATTTTTCTTTTTCAAGTTTTTCGGAGATGCTTTCTGGGGTTCTGGCTTTGGCATACTTTTCTCTTGAGACTTCTCATATATCATTTTTTTTGGTTGTGACTTTGGCACGCTTTTCTCTTGCGGTTTTTCCTGATATATTTTTTGTGATTCTGTCTTTGGTATACTCTTCGCTTTGACCCTCTCTTGTGTCACTTTTTTGGGTTCTTCCTTTGGTACACTTTTCTCCTGGATAACTTTTTTGGGTTCTTCTCTTGGTATGCTTCTCTCCTGTGGCTTCTCCTGGTGCGCTTTCCTTGGTTCTTCTTTCGGTATGCTTCTCTCCTGCGGCTTCTCCTGGTGCGCTTTCCTTGGTTCTTCTTTTGGTATACTTCTCTCCTGCGGTTCTTCCTGAGTAACTTTTTTTGGTTCTTCTTTCGGTATACTTCTCTCCTGTGGTTTCTCCTGGTGCGCTTTCCTTGGTTCTTCTTTTGGTATACTTCTCTCCTGCGGTTCTTCCTGAGTAACTTTTTTTGGTTCTTCTTTCGGTATACTTCTCTCCTGTGGTTTCTCCTGATGCGCTTTTGGGGGTTCTATCTTTACTATCGTTTTCTTTCTGCTCTTCGCTTGAGTTACCTTCTGTGCTTCTGACTTTGGGACATTTTCCCCTCTGACATTTCTCTGAACAGCTTTTCGCGGCTCTGCCCGAACAATCCTGATTTTGGGAGAATGTGACTTTTTTTTCGCTTCTTCCCTAGAAATCACTGGATGATCGGTCAGCTCTTCTGTTATCTCCTCATGCTTTTCCTTTGGCTCTTCTAGTTGTTCTGGCAAAGTCTCACTAACTGGCTCCGCTTTCTCTAAGTCATCCGCCGACATAGAATCGGATTCTTCCCGAAAAACCTCAGACTTGCCGGGTTCTTCCTCCTGCTCTGTCTTGGGTTCTTCTGGTTCTTCAGACAAATGCTCAGTGACTGGCTCAACTTTCGCTAAAAAATTCTCTGCAGCTAATTCATTCTCTCTCTCTAAAATTAACGGATGGGTGATATCTTCCTCTGCCACTGACGTTTGTTCTATGCCCAGTTCCTCTGTTATCATCTCTTGTACTAATTCTGGTTTCTCCTCTATCTGCTGAGACGGTTGATCATTCAAGTTTGACTTGCTCTCCTGTGGCAATTCCTCCTCAACACTCTCTTCCTCTTTTTTAAAAACCTGCTCTTCTTGGGAAGGATCTATATCAATTTTATCTTTTGGCTCCTCAGACGCTGTCTCCTCCTCTGTCGTAACATCCCAAAGCTGCCTTTGCAAAAATTTTGGTACTCGAAAATTTACATTCTCCTCCAAGACAGGCATATTCATTGTCTCTTCCTCTGTCCAGGATTCTTCTAAAACCGTAAGTCCTGCTGGCGGTTCCTGCGGTTTTAATTGTACCGAAGTCTCCTGCGGCTGGGAATCCTCCAAAATAGTGATCCCTGCTGGAATTTGTTCTGGCTGGGCTAACGGTAAAGGCTTGGCCTCAGCCAAAAAATGTTCTTCTTTCTGACTGCTGCCACTCTCTTTTCTAGTGGTACTGCCGCCTTTCTCTTCCTTGTAATTATTGTGATCTCTTTGTTCTTTGTATGTGCTGTTCACATAAGTTTCTTCCACCTTGAATCTCTCTGCTGCCTTCTGTGCCCCAGTCTTTTCCTCCGGTTCTGGAAGGCCTTTGAGCTTGCGGAAAATTTTCATAAATTCCTTACCAGTAATTGTCTCATGTTCATATAAATATTGTGAGATCTCATCCAGAATACTTCTATTCTCTTGAAGCAGACGTACTGCCTCATCATAACTCTCTTTCAATATTTTCATTACTTCCTGGTCAATCTGGGCTGCTGTCTCCTCACCACAATTTAGACTGGCTCTGCCATCCAGATATTTATTTTCTACCGTGACAAGCCCCATCAGTCCAAATTTCTCAGACATACCATATTGCGTCACCATAGCCCGCGCCATTTTCGTGGCCTGCTCAATATCATTTGAAGCTCCAGTAGTCACAGAATCAAATACAATCTCCTCAGCGGCACGACCACCCATATAAGTAACCAAATGCGCCACCAATTCATTTTTTGTCATCAAAAACTTTTCTTCTTCTGGAACCTGCATGGTATAACCCAATGCTCCCATCGTTCTGGGCACAATCGTAATCTTCTGCACTGGTTCTGCATCCTTTTGCAGCGCTGTCACCAATGCATGGCCTACTTCATGGTATGCCACCATCTTCTTTTCTTTCGGTCCCATAATGCGGTCTTTTTTCTCTTTTCCGGCAATCACTACCTCCACCGATTCAAAGAGATCCCCCTGATTGACATATCTTCTGCCATGCTTGACTGCATTGATGGCTGCCTCATTGATCATATTGGCAAGATCGGAACCTACTGCGCCAGATGTTGCCAGTGCAATGGCATCCAGATCTACAGTCTCATCCATAAGAACACTTTTGGCATGAACTTTCAGAGTCTCCACACGCCCCTTTAAGTCTGGCTTGTCTACAATAATTCTGCGGTCAAAGCGCCCTGGACGCAGCAATGCTTTATCCAGCACCTCTGGACGATTGGTAGCCGCTAAAATCAACAATCCCTTAGAAGTATCAAAACCATCCATCTCTGCCAACAACTGATTTAACGTCTGCTCACGCTCGTCATTTCCGCCATATCTGGTATCACGGCTTTTGCCAATCGCGTCAATCTCATCGATAAAAATGATACAAGGCGCTTGTTTTTGTGCCTCTTTAAACAAATCACGTACACGGGAGGCGCCTACGCCGACAAACATTTCTACAAAATCAGAACCCGCCAGCGAAAAGAACGGCACCTTTGCTTCACCGGCAACTGCTTTGGCCAGCAATGTCTTACCAGTTCCTGGAGGTCCCACAAGCAGCGCGCCTTTGGGCAATTTTGCTCCAATATCTGTATATTTTTTTGGATTATGCAGAAAATCAACTACTTCCTGCAAGGATTCTTTGGCCTCATCCTGCCCTGCAACATCCTTAAAGGTAACGCCAGTAGACTTCTCCACATAGACCTTGGCTGTGGTTTTGCCGACACCCATGACTCCTCCGCCGCCCATCTTGCGAAAGATCAAAAAATACAGCAAAACCCATACCAACACCAATGGCAGTATATAACTGAGCAGGTTCCATAAAATAGTTGAATACACATCCTCCACGGTTCCGCCAAACTTTACATTATGTTCTCTTAGTAACGGAAGCAGTTCATCATCACGAAGTTCCGCTGTATAGTAAGTAACCCGATATAATTTATTATCATCCTTTGGTGTAATCTCAATCTTATTAGAGGTAAATTTTACCTTCTCAACTTTATCACTTTCCACCAGGTTGATAAACTCAGAATAGCTGATCTCCTTATTGGTAACGCTTTTAGCACAACTGTTTAAAAGACTTGTAAAAAACAGCACCATCAGCGCGGCAAGAATAAACAACATTATCGTCATGCCATTGCGGTTATTACCATTATTTTTATTGCCGTTATTGTTATTTCCTTTGTTCTCCATTGATTTCCTCCTGAATACCGCAACTGTCTATTTCGCGATACTACTTTATTATATGTTTATTCCCTTTGAAAATCAATATATTCTTCCTAAACTTTTGTACTAATTTCTAAAGATTTTCTAAACTTTTTTGCAAAAATCCTGGATTTCTTTTGGTACAGGTTGTATAATATATTAATTATTATTAAAATTTGATACACTTAGAAGGAGGAGCTACCTATGCCCGTAAAATACGTCTTTGTCACTGGTGGTGTTGTTTCTGGACTTGGAAAGGGGATCACAGCAGCTTCCCTGGGCCGCCTGCTGAAAGCCCGCGGATACAAAGTTACCATGCAGAAATTTGATCCCTATATCAACATTGACCCTGGAACCATGAACCCAATCCAACATGGAGAGGTTTTTGTCACGGATGATGGTGCTGAAACGGATCTGGATCTTGGACATTACGAACGTTTTATTGATGAAAATCTAGGAAAAAATTCTAATGTCACCACTGGCAAAGTATATTGGTCTGTATTGCAGAAAGAACGCCGGGGGGACTATGGCGGCGGAACTGTCCAGGTAATTCCTCATATCACCAATGAGATCAAAAGCCGTTTTTATCGCAACTTTTCTACCAAAGACACTCATATTGCCATTATTGAAGTAGGTGGAACGGTAGGCGATATGGAAAGTCAGCCATTCTTAGAATCCATCCGGCAATTTCAGCATGAAATCGGACATGAAAATGCGATTCTAATTCATGTCACTTTAATTCCTTATATCAGCGCTTCTGGAGAAATGAAGACCAAGCCCACCCAGGCAAGTGTAAAAGAGTTACAGGGCATGGGAATCCAGCCCGATATTATTGTTTGCCGTTCGGAACATCCCTTAGACCAGGGAATCAAAGACAAAATTTCCTTATTCTGTAACGTGCCGTGCAGCCGTGTTCTACAAAATCTCGATGTAGAATATCTCTATGAAGCGCCGCTTGCTATGGAAAAAGAGAATTTGGCACAGGTGGCCTGTGAATGTCTCCATCTGGAATGTCCTCAGCCCGATTTAACCGACTGGGAGGATATGGTAGACGCTTTGCGTCATCCTGACAAAGAGGTTGAAATTGCCTTAGTAGGAAAATATACCGCGCTACACGATGCTTATATTTCTGTTGTGGAAGCTTTAAAACACGGCGGAATTGCAGAACGCGCTACTGTCAATATTAAGTGGGTAGACTCGGAATTATTAAACAACGACAATGTAGCAGAACTGCTTGGAGATGTTCAGGGTATCTTGGTTCCTGGCGGCTTTGGCGACCGTGGTGTGGAGGGCATGATTATTGCCGCCCAATATGCACGGGAGCAAAAAATCCCCTATCTTGGGCTTTGCTTGGGTATGCAGGTGTCTATCATCGAATATGCAAGACATGTATGCAATTTTCATGACGCTCACAGTATTGAGCTAGATCCGAATACCACACACCCAGTCATTGCTTTGATGCCAGATCAAAACGGCGTGGAAGATATTGGCGGAACGCTGCGCCTTGGCTCTTATCCCTGTGTATTGGACAAGACCTCCAAAGCCTTTCAGGTCTATGGAGAGGAGACTATCCACGAGAGACACCGCCATCGCTATGAAGTCAACAATGATTACCGTTCTGTACTTACGGAACGCGGTATGAAACTGTGCGGCTTATCCCCAGACGGCAGAATTGTAGAAATGGTGGAAATATCTGATCATCCCTGGTTTGTGGCCACACAAGCACACCCAGAATTGAAGTCCAGACCAAACCGGCCGCATCCTCTGTTTAAAGGATTTGTAGAAGCGGCCTTAAAGACACGCAAATAAAAAATGCCAGCAGAGTTATAACTAAGTAACTCTGCTGGCATTTTTCTATACAAATTTATGGACAAATAACTCTGCTGGCACTTTTCTGGTATCAGGTGGAGATGATGCCAGACTCTAGGTCATTCTTAGATCTTAAGTTCCTCAAGCCCTGCAAACACACCCACATTGGGATAAGCTTCCAGATCTGCTTTCACGGTGGCTCCTGTCGTCACTCCTGCAAAATCCACACCGGCCGCCTGCGCTGTCTTGGCATCCACCACACTATCTCCCATATACAACACCTCTTCCTTAGACATATCCCAGATTTGCAGCACCTGAAAAATTCCTTGCGGATCTGGCTTGGGCTGCCTGACATCTTCCCCACCCACAATCACATCAATCAAGTGATTGGCCTGATACTTTTTTAAAATAGCGTCTATTCGATAATGATACTTGGTCGTAACAATTGCCAGCTTCATTCCCTGACTCTTCCACTTTTCAAGAAGAGATAATACTCCTGGAAAAAACTGTGTTTGCTCTGTCATCACCTGATCTGCCTTCTTGCGAAACAGAAGAGCAAACTCTGACGCTTCTGCCTCTTTTTCTTCTGGCACTAAGACACGATAGGTCTCTTCCAAATGCAGTCCTATTGTCTTACGCACAGCCTCACGTTCTGCCGCAGCATATCCCAATTTCTCCAAGGCATAATTGACGCTGGCCACAATCCCCTCTGTGGAATCCCCCAATGTATAGTCAAAATCAAAAATCAATCCTTTGTATCTCATTTTGTAATCTCCCATAGGCACTTAATCTGACCACTTAAAGTCTCAAAGTCCCATTGCTTTTCACTGTTCTTCCTGCTGTTGGGATCATTGACAAAAAAACCTTTGTCATCATAGCCCCTAAGCAGAATAAAATGTCCTGTGGTAGTAAAATCTCCTGGACGCATACTGCAGACAATCACGCCCCCCTGATCAATCGTTCGTTTCATCGCCGTCTCACTCAAAGGCAATTCTTTGCCGGAAAGTCCCAGCTCTGCTGCTCCTTCTGTAAAAAAGCTCCAAGCTGTCCCAGCCTCAGAATGATACCCTTTCTGTGCCGCGTATTCTGCCATCTTCCGCGGATCCATCGAAGTATCTCCAGTAAGACATAGATAAGCCATTGTCATACAGGTAGGCCCACAGCCAGCAACGCCCACCATACTATCTCCATAGCTGTCATATCCCCAGCGCAGATCCCACTGCATCAGCAATGGCGTTTGTCCTGGCTGGCATACACCAGAAAGATCGATCTTTTGCCCCATATATTGGTCTCGATTGGGATAATTGGTCACATAATCATAAGTTTCCTCATTGCGATCTAACATTTCCAGTAATTCCTGGGGATAGTCCTCCCGCTGTACTGTTCTCATAAAATTCTGCACTCTGCCAGCGCCAATTTGAAACATGGTGGGCAGCAGCGTCCTCCCGTTCACAAAGAACACTGCTGCTGTCACCAATACAGCGGCACAAAAGATCCTTCTCCTTGTGCGCATTATAGCACGCCTTTTTCTCTGTGTAATCCTTTTACCGCCTCTGCCCGTTGTACTATAACTTCTATCACTTCCAAAACTTTCTATAATTTCAATCGTTTTTCCTTGTCTCTCATCTGGATAAATCTTCAAATCTGCAATATCTTGATATCTCATAACGCTTTTCCTTTCTGTCTTCTGATTTGTAAAATACATAAAATAACCTGTATCTGAAAGATATATTTTCTACTTACAGTATAGACAAAAAGTTCAAACAGTGTTTCCGTTTTTTCTCGCGGATTTTTTAAGATTTTATGAAGATTGACTTTCGATTTTCATAGGAAGTTCTACGGTAAAAATCGTGCGCTCCTCTTGGCTTTTGGCACTGATCTTTCCACCGTGGCGCTCCACAATCTCTTTGGCAATGGCAAGTCCCAGCCCTGCGCCTCCTGTCTTGCTCTGTCTGGCCGTGTCCAGACGATAAAATTGTTCAAAAATCCGCGCTAACTTTTCCTGTGGAATGGTAGCACCATGATTCTCTACCTGAATGAATAAAGATTTCTCCCACTGTTTCGCCCTGATTTGTATGGTACTCTGCTGATAACCATAGAGTAACGCATTGCGCAAAAGATTATCAAATACTCGCTGCATCTTATCTGTGTCACAAGTAATTTTTATGTCCTCGGGCTCGATCAGCAATTGACATTCTATCTGTTTTTCTGAGAAAAGCGGATAAAATTCATAAATAATCTGCTCCAGCATTCGCTTCAGTGACACAGTCACAGTCTCCAGCTCTAAATGTGTAAGGTTAAAACGGGTTATCTCAAAAAATTCATTGATTAAATCTTCCAGACGCTCTGCTTTTTCCAGGGAAATGGATAAATATTTTTCTCGAAGCTCCGGTGAAATTTGTGTTTCTTCCCGCAGCAAGGTGAGATAACCAATCACCGAAGTAAGCGGCGTTTTCAGGTCATGGGCGAGATATACCACCAAATCATTTTTGCGCTGCTCAGCTTCCTTTGCCAGCCGTTCACTGCGATGAATCTGAAATTGTACTTGATTCATATGCTGTTCCACTTCACGCAGCTCAGGACGCAGGTGGATGAGATGTTCCTCTGTCGTCAGCTCTTCCATCGCCTTCATCACATCCTGGAAATAATTCAGAAGTTTAATCCAATAAATAATACCGATCACAAAAAGACCAGCCATAAACATAACCGCCACAAACAATTGCTGATTGTCAGAAATCCAGTGCAGCAGCGGATAGAATCCCTCTGTCCCATACCAAGTAAAAGTGCTCAAAAAAAACTTTCCCGCAAAAAGGCAAACCAACAAAACTGCCAGACATACCAAACCAGCGGCGGTCATTTTTCGGAAAAATCGTCCCAAGATGATAGATTTAATTTGTTTATAGTCATTCATGGTTTTCCTCAATTCTACTTTTCAATAGTATAACCCACACCCCAGACTGTCTTAATAAATTTATGGTTGCGGTAAGAGTCCTGCATTTTCTCTCGAATCCTCCCCACATGCGCCATCACGGTGTTATTGTTGTCGAGATATTTTTCCTTCCAGACTGCCTCAAATAACTCCTCTGAGGGCACCACCTCTCCCTGATGTTCACAGAGATACCATAAAATTGAAAATTCCAGAGGCGTCAATTCCAATTCCCTGCCAAACAAACTACTCTTGTGCGTGCGCTGATTGATCACCAATCCACGGATTTCCAACTCTTGCTTGTCCTCCTTTGGCTGTGCATTTCGCTCAATCTCATTGTAATGGTGATATCTGCGAAGCTGCGTTTTAATCCTGGCAATCACCTCCAAGGGATTAAATGGTTTGGTAATATAATCATCTGCTCCAAGCATCAGGCCATTGATCTTATCCACATCTTCTACTTTTGCAGTCAGCATAACAATTGGAAAATAGTGATTTTCCCGAATCCGGCGGCAAATCTGAAATCCGTCCATATCAGGCAGCATCACATCCAAAAGCGCCAAATCAATAACTTCCCTTTGCACACACTGCAAGGCCTCTGTGCCCTGATAAAACTTAAACACCTGATACCCCTCATTTTCTAAGTAAAGTTCCAGTAAATCTGCCACTTCCTGTTCATCCTCAACCACCAGAATATGTTCTGCCATCGCTGCCTCCATTCAATATTTAACTGACGACTAAACTCTGGTAAACCATCTCAAGATTCCAAGAACCCATTTTTGAACTGTCTTCCCGAATCCATCAATCCCTTAACCACATTATAGATTTGCTTTGCCGTTCTAAAAAAAATCCCCCGACTGTACTGCAATACGGTTGAGGGATTTTATTCTTTGTTCACATGGAACACTATTACTCTGTTTTTTCATCAAAATCTCTTACAGCTCTCTTGAAACAGAAAATCGGTGCGTCTCTGAGCGAATAAATCCAAGCTAACGTTTATATAAAACAGTCACCTCGTCAGTTCCATTCAAACATACTTTGGTAATATTCTCTAGGTGATCCTCAATAACAATCTCAAAATTACCATTCGGATATTTGCTGTTTACAAGCCCGCCATATACTGTGAGATATAAAGTATCGCCTTCCATCGTATAATCATATTTTCGAAAACTCTTACCACTGGAAATAAATATGCATTGTGCAGTAAAACTTGTATCTGTCAGTTCTATATTTTCAAATGAGAGTTCCGTGTTTGATGTTTTGTCACCACTATAAATAAAAACCATAACGCCCACAAGAACAATTATTATAATGAAAGCAAGTAAGACAATCAAAATCCAAAAAAGTTTTTGTTTCATTTAGCTACTCCTATTTAATTGAATATGTTACTCAATACAGGTCGATTCGAGCCGTTTGCATAATGCACTTTATTCAATTATATGGAATATCATAGTTAATGTCAACAAAATTTTTACCATACTACACAACAAACACATGAATATGTTTCCTAAATTAAAACTATGTATGTGATTAAAAAATGTAACTACTCAGACCCCCAATCCACAGACATGCCAGCAAAGCTGTCATTCGCCTCTAATGAGGGTTCTGAATAGTTACAAAAAAATTACAAATTCATAATTTGTCCCAGCATTATTCTTTGGGCAGCTCTGCAAAAACCTCTGGGAACAGCTGCACACTGCGCCGCAAAATCCCCTTCATGTAGGCAATGGCAATCCCATAATTCGTAATTGGCACATCCTGATCTTTCGCGCATTTCAGACGATATTTCATCTCCCTTTCATTGAGCATACAGCCGCCGCAGTGAATAATCAGCTTATAATCTGATAAATCCTCTGGAAATTCCGTGCCAGAGGATAATTCAATCTGAAGCTGTTTTTTGGTATATTCCTTAAGCCAGCGCGGAAGCTTCACAGAACCGATATCGTCACACTGTCTGTGATGTGTGCAGCCCTCTGAGATCAATACCTTATCCTCATCCTGCAAAGATTCGATTGCCGCTGCCCCCTGTACCACCGTCTTTAGATTTCCTTTGTAGCGCGCAAATAAAATAGAAAAGGATGTCAATGGAATCTGATCTGGTGTATCTGAGCTCACCTTGGCAAACGCCTGACTGTCAGTAATTACCAATGCCGGCTGTTTTCCCAGATTATTAATGGTTCGTTTCAGTTCATATTCCCGAACCACAATCGCTGACGCATCAGATTCCAGAATATCGCGGATCGTCTGCTGCTGCGGAAGAATCAGTCTTCCCTTAGGCGCAGCCTTGTCAATGGGAACTACCAACACCACAAAATCCCCAGGCTGAATCAAGTCTCCCACAATACGCTGTTTCGATTCCTCTTGTACTGCAAGACGAGCAATTTTTTCTTTTAATTCTTGGATTTGAAATCCTGTCTTAGCGCTAATTCTAATAATATTAGCTTCCTCTTGGGATAGTAATAGCGGTTGCTGCTCAAACTTGCCCTTGGACAGACTACTCTCACTTTTATACGCTGTACTTACATCCACTTTATTAAACGCCAGCACATAGGGAATATTCTTCTGCTGAAAAATTTTCAAAAGCTCTAATTCCGCTTGAGATATTCCCACAGTAACATCGACAACTAACACTGCCACATCTGTTTTGTTGAGAATCTGCTTCGTCTTTTTTACTCGAAGTTCTCCCAAATCTCCTACATCATCAATTCCAGGCGTGTCTATGATCACCACTGGACCCAGCGGCAAAAGCTCCATTGCTTTCTGTACAGGATCTGTGGTAGTCCCCTTAATCTGCGATACCACAGCCAAATCCTGCCCAGTGACCGCATTGACGACACTTGATTTTCCTGCATTTCTCCTTCCAAAGAATCCAATATGGACACGGTCAGCGGAAGGTGTACTGTTTAAACTCATATGCGCTCCTTTCTGTATGGCACCTCTATATTTTAGAATATGCCGTCTTACTGCTGATGCCCTGCAGTTTTCCCAGCTTACCAGAAAGGGCGCTGATCACATCCTGCGGCGCATCCACCGCAATACTGATAATATTAATCCCTTTTTTGGGGTAAGGGATCCCCATTCTCCCAATAATATACAATCCATACTCATGAAGAATCTGATTCAGCTTTTCCACAGAAGATTCCTCCTCCACAATAATGCCAATAATTGCCACTCTTGATTCCATCTGATTTTCCTCACTCCTCAAATTCCACTGTCACAAAGAACCCTTTTGGCGTCTCATGGATCTTAACCACTCTGCCCTCTCTAGACTTCAAGCGCTCCGAGAAGGTATAGTTGGCAGACATCGCATATGCCTTTCCTAAAGTGTAATAATAAGAGGTGGGCAGTTTTCCTTCTGTTACTGGGAGGATATCTCCTTCCTTTAGCAGCCCTGTGCGCTCCATTTTAAATTCCATCTGACGCATATATCTGCACATCCTTTCTCTCACTCTCTTAAGAACGTTTCCAAGTAGAAGGTGTAAACAACAACAGCAATGGAAACAATTCCAGACGCCCCGCCAGCATATCAAACATTAACACAATCTTTGCTGGTTGAGAAAATACTGAAAAATTATTGACAGGACCGACCTGCTCCAATCCTGGCCCGATATTGTTAAGCGTTGCCGCCACTGCTGTAAAATTGGTAGTAAAATCCAAGTTATCTAGAGAAATCAACAACACGGATGCCCCATAGATTAAGGCATAGGCAATAAAAAATACAGAGATCGAGCGCAATACTTCCTTTGTAACTACATGCTGCTCAAAATGAATCTGCCTTACCCGCTTGGGATGAATTAGATAGGAAAGTTCATTTTTCACTAATTTCATCATAATGATCACACGTGATACCTTAATTCCGCCTCCAGTGCTGCCCGCACAAGCTCCCACAAACATCAGCAATACCAATATAAATCTGGAAAATTCCGGCCACAGATTAAAATCTGCGGTCGAATATCCTGTAGTTGTAATAATGGAAGCCACCTGAAACGCTGCATGGTGAAACGCCTCCATCAATGATGAAAAACTATCCCGAATATTGACTGTGATCAAGATAACAGCAATCATAATAATCCCCAGATAATAGCGCATTTCCTCATGCTTACATGCCTCCATCGGCTTTTTCACCCGCAGTAGATAATATACATTAAAATTAATCCCAAACAAAATCATAAATATTGTAATTACTGCCTGTGAAGCAACCGAGTAACTGCCTATACTGCTGTTTAAAACCCCAAATCCTCCCGTTCCCGCGGTACCAAAGGATAAAGTCATTGCCTCAAACGGAGACATTCCGGTAATCAGCAGCAGTATAATTTGGATTACCGTCATAAAAATATACATCTCATAGAGGATACGCGCGGTATGACGCACACGGGGCACAAGCTTTCCCACTGTTGGCCCTGGACTTTCTGCCCGCATCAGGTACATATTATAGCCTCCGGCCAGCGGAAGGACAGCTAAAATCAATACCAATACTCCCATTCCGCCAATCCAATGCGTAAAACTACGCCAGAATAGATTACACTTTGAAAGCGCTTCCACATCTGACAAAATACTTGCGCCAGTGGTCGTCAGACCAGAAATTGTCTCAAACAAGGCATCTGTATAACTGGCAAATTCCCCTGATAAAAACAAAGGCAGCGCGCCAGTAATGCTCAATATAATCCAACTCAGAGAAACTGCTACAAACCCTTCTCTGGCATAAAACACAGTACTCTTTGGCTTTTTCAGCCTTCCTGCCTCCCCCACAGCCAGGCAAACCACCAGTACCAAAAAATATGCCCAGCCTTCTCTTTCCCCATAGATTAACGCTGCCAGACAGGGCAGTGCCAAAAACAATGCCTGAAATTCCAGGACACGACAAAGAATATATCTGATAATCGAATAATTCATAATCCGTTTCCTCTCTTACCGTAAAATATCCTCCAAATCATGGAATCCTTGGTTAGTAGTAACTACTACCACAGTATCTCCCACCTCAATGGTATCTTGTCCGCCTGGTGTAATACTCATCCTTTTGCGGTTAATACCAGCAATTAACAGATTTTCCTTAAGCCGCAATTCCTTCAAAGGAACACCAACAAGCTTTGACTGTTTGCTTACCCGAAACTCCAGAGCTTCCACCTTATCCTCAATAAGCTGATACAAGGTTTCAATATTACTGCCAATCGAATTTTGCCTGGCACGAACATATTGCAAAATATATTCCGCAGTAATATTCTTGGGATAGAGCACACTTCCCAAATCCAGATTTTCAATAATCTCATCATAATCAATCCGATGCACTTTGGTGATGGTTTTCGCTTTAGAAACACTTTTCGCAAAAAGACTCAGCATAATATTTTCTTCATCCATACTAGTCCAGGACACAAACGCATGGATCCGCGGCAGTCCTTCTTCATAGAGAAGATTGCGGTCAGTCCCATCCCCATGAATCACCAAAGCCTGCGGCAAAAGTTCGCTGAGCTCATTGCACCGCTCCTTGTTCTGCTCAATAATCTTGATCTCTATTCCCATTGGCAGAAGCTGTTGCGCCAGATAATATGTAGTCTCCCCACCGCCGATAATCATACAGCTTTTAATACGGTTCGTGGCCATCCCAATTTTGCGGAAAAATTCATTGGCTTTCTTTGGAGACGCCACTACAGAGATCACATCCTTTTCCCGAAGCTCAAAATTTCCGTCAGGGATAAATACTTCATCCCCACGCTGCACCGTACAGATCAACACATCACAGTGAAGCCCGCTTGAGAGATAAGTAAGCGGACGTCCATGCAAGATGGAGCCTTCATTTATCTTACATTTCAAAAGCTCCATCCGCCCTTTGGCAAAGGTGTCCACCTTAATGGCAGAAGGAAATTTAAGCAGACGCGCAATCTCGCACGCTGCCGCATATTCTGGGTTTATGACCATAGATAGCCCCAACTCTTCTTTAATAAATGCTATTTCCTTATTATAAAGAGGATTGCGCACTCTGGCAATTGTGCTGCAGTCCCCTGCCTTTTTTGCAATCAGGCAGGAGAGCATATTAAGCTCGTCAGAGGCAGTTACAGCTATCATCAAATCTGCTTTCTCTATTCCAGCCTCATTCTGCACAGAGAAGCTGGCGCCATTTCCCACGATACCCATCACATCATAATGATTTGCCACCGCTTCCACCTTGTGCCCATCCATATCAATTACTGTGATATTATGCCCTTCTTTACTTAGCTGCTGAGCAATTGTCGTCCCTACATTTCCGCAGCCTACAATAATAATCTGCATTGTTATCCTCCATTATTACACTTTTTCATGTGCTCTAACTGTTATTCCCGTATCCTGCAAATATGTTACTTTTCATACTTACGGAGTAATCCCAGTCCAATCGGATAGGGTCCCGTATGAACCCCAATTGTAGCGCCGATCTGATAAATGTCAATGTCCGTAATATTTGAATATGTCTTTAACGATGTAAGAAGCTGATCTCGAAATTCAACCGCCTCCTGATAATCATAACCATACCCCACTACAATCTGATAATCATCTGGAGATTCCCCAATCTTGGAAAAATGTTCTTTGGTCTGTTCAATCAGACGTTTCATTGATTTTTTGCGGTTTCTGGCAATACCAATTGGAAAAATTTCACCCTCCCGCAGCATAATCAGCGGCCGAATGCCCAGCGTAGAGGCTGCCGTTCCCATGACTTTACCGATTCTGCCGCCATGAATCAGATATTCATAGTTACCAACTGTAAAAATAATTCGTCCAGTAGGTTTGATTCGCTCAATGCCCTCTAAGGTTTCCTCAAAGCTAAAACCTGCCTGCTGCATCCGCAGCACCTCCAGCACCAAAATTCCCTGGAGGACAGTGTCTACTGTGGTGTCTATCACAGCTATCCGCTGATTTGGATATTCTTCCTCCAAAAGCTCTGCCGCTGTCTTTGCGGAATTATAAGAACCACTGAATTTAATGGTAATACATAGACAAATCACATCTTTTCCCTCTTTGAGAAATGGGGTAAAAGCATCCACATAATCCTGTACCGAAGGCAGGGAAGATTTGGGAAATTGATTCGGATGATCTACCATTAACTGATAAAATTCTCTGACACTGATCTCCTCGATTTCCTTTCTATAATTCTGTCCGTCAAAAGTTACATAAAAAGGCACTACTGTTATCCCAGCCTGCCTCGGTATCTCCTGTCCCAAATCGCAGGAACCATCTGTAATAATCTGATACGCCATATCATTTTCCCTTTCTGCTATGATATATTTTATTCCTCCAAATGAAACCCATCTTCATTTCTAAAATACTCCAGTTCTGGCTCCTGTGGCTGCGATCAAATCCTGCACAGACAGACACAAAGTACTTCCAATTCTGCCGCCGCTAATATAAATCTCTTTATAATCCAGAGCCACACTATGCAGAAAAACCGGATATTGTTTCTTCATTCCCAGAGGACTACAGCCGCCCCTGACATATCCAGTCACTGCGGTGATATCCTTGACCGGAATCATCTCAATGGATTTTTCTCCTGCCAGCTTTGCAGCCACCTTTAGCTGCACTTCCTGTTCCACAGGCAGCACAAATACATAATATTGCCTGCTCTTACCTTGAAGCACCAGGGTCTTAAAAGACTGTTTTGCTGGAACGTTGTTCTTTTCTGCCGTGTGGATCCCATCAATAAAATCTGCACACTGGTATTGAAGTACTTGATAAGAGATATTTTTTTTATCCAAAATACGCATCGCATTTGTCTTAATCTCTTTTTCTTTTGCCATTGCTCCCTCCTCATTTTATTCCTTTTTAAATATTATTTCAATCACGATTATTTTGTAATTTCTGAAATTTTTTCCACTTGGCTTCTGATCGCTCACAGTTGTGATATTGTCTTGCGATGAACCAACGATTAAGCTTGCTGTTCTATTCGCTCTGCCAGATCATTGAGATATACCCAGCGCTCCATTTTTTCCTCCAGCAGTACCTCTGTCTGTTCCTTCTCCAAGGCAAGCTCTGACAACTTCATGGAATTTGTGGCATTGGCCATCATCTCCTGATCTAATTTTTCTATTTTCATTTCTAATTCAGCAATCTCATTGTCTATGGTATCATATTCACGCTGTTCTTTATAGGTAAATTTTAATTTCTTTTCCCCAAATCTGGGTTTTCCCTTCTGTGTTGTCTCCCCAGACGAAATCGACTTTGTTTTTTCCGCAACTGGCACTGTATCTATTGCTCCAGTTGCAGATTCCTGCCCTTTTCCTTTGTAATTTCTATCTATGGTTCCAGTCTGAGAATATCTGTCTTCACGTGCCCGAATATAATCCAGATAGCCCCCTTCATATTGCTGCAAATGTCCCTGCTGTTCAAAAGCAAAAATTCGATTAACCAGACGTTCCAGAAAATAGCGGTCATGGGAGACAATGATCACGATTCCCTCAAACGCATCCAGATAATCTTCCAAAATTGTCAATGTCTTGATATCCAAATCATTGGTCGGCTCATCCAAAATCAATACATTGGGTGCTCCGATCAATACCCGAAGCAGATGCAGCCGCCTGCGCTCACCGCCAGATAATTTGCCAATCAAAGACCACTGCATGGTGCCGTCAAACAAAAAACGCTCCATTAACATGGCTGCGCTGATTTTTCCCTCTCCGACATCCATATATTCGGCCTCCTCGCGCACATACTCAATTGCTCTCATAGATGGGTCCATATGAGAATTATCCTGAGAAAAATAGCCGATTTTAATCGTCTCTCCAATCTCCACGGCGCCATTGTCTGGCAGTATCTGTCCTAAAATCAATTTTAACAGTGTAGACTTGCCACAGCCATTGGGCCCCACAATTCCAATGCGGTCATTCTTTAGAAAAATATAAGAGAAATCTGCAATTAATGTCTGCGCTCCATATGATTTACTGAGATTGGAAACTGCTATCGTCTTCTTTCCCATTCTAGAAGACACAGAAGATAACTTTACCGTCTGCTCTTCGATTGGCCCCTCCGCTGCCAACATATCTTCAATTCGCTGAATATGCGCTTTCTGTTTGGTGGACCGTGCTCTGGCGCCCCGTGCCAGCCAGGAAAGCTCCTTTTTTAAAATACTTTTCCGTTTTCGCTCACTTGCCTGCTCCATATTCTGCCTCTGCATCTTCAACGCTACATAATCCGCATAACTGCCAGGATAACTATAAATACTGCCATGCTCTACCTCCACAATTCGGTCTGCCACCCGATCTAAAAAATAACGGTCATGCGTCACCATCACCACAGCACATTTGAGGCGTACCAAAACATCCTCCAGCCATTGGGACATTTGATGATCCAGATGGTTGGTCGGCTCATCCAAAATCAAGATTTCCACTGGTTTCAGCAGCACATTTACCAGCGCAATGCGCTTCTTCTGTCCACCAGATAAATGCTTTACGTTCTCTGTCAAATCAACAAAACCCAAATCATGAAGCATGGTTTTGGCTTCACTTTCTAACACCATATCCTGTGCATCCAGCCCTTTCATTGCTGCCTCTAAGATATTGTCCTGATCCTCCAATAACGGGGTCTGCTCTAAATATGCCAGTTTTACATGATTTCCCATGATCACTGTTCCCTCATCTGGATCCTCCTCACCCGCAAGAATCTTTAAAAGGGTAGACTTCCCCATACCGTTGACACCGATTACACCGACCTTTTCCCCTTCCTGAAGGCTGAATGCAGCATCTTTTAAAATGATTCGCTCTGCTGTGTATGCTTTATATAAATGCTCTGCAGTTAAAATATTCATATCTGCTCTCCTTATCGTTTTCTTGTTAGAAAATATACTATGTTACAATTTGTCAGCAATCAAAAAACTGCGGCTCATACAAAAGCATATCAAATGACTGACAGGCTTCTGACGTGCCGCATCTTGAAAGATGAATTAAAAAGAGTATACCATAAATTAAAAACATAGTCTATTGAAAAACATACATAGATACTGGTGTTATAATAAAAAATGGAAGAAATGCTGATTCTTCAACATCTCCTCCATCATGAAATACAATCACCTATAGGTACCATACATGAAGTAATTGTCTACTATATCACTCGTCAACCTCCTCAAAATCGGCCTCATTTTCAGACATATTCATATATGGTATATGAAAGGCAGGATATTCTGAATTTCCCGTAACATTTGCTACAATTGGTCTAATATAAGATAACAATAGAGAAGGCGCATTGGATTTCAAAAGTCTATCCACCATTTCTTGCTCCATACTATCTTCCCATTGAAATTCAGCCTTCATAATAATATCAAAAGAAAATGGTGCTGTTGAATGATTTTCACCTATTTTGAGATGAAATTTCACTCCCGCCTCATTTTTTCCCCTGATCTTCGCAATCTGTGTCTTGCCTGATATACGAATTCCTTCATACTGTTCCTCATTAAAATCCTCATTAACTATAAATTCCATTGATTCCAACACAGGATTCCTAAATCTGAATTTACTCTCTCTCACTTTACCTCCTACGCAGCAACATCCTTCCAACAATCCATTGCTACCTCATGAAACACATCGCCATTGTTATAAATGGTTTGTTCATCCTGTATACACGGTTTACCAAGATATCTCTTTATCGTTTCCTCCAACACTGATTGTTCCCTTCCCTGTACAATAGAGGAATTATCATCATCAAATACTACAAATGGTATATCTTCTGTCATCAAACATAAACTATTATCCTCTATGGAAAGAGCCTTTTGCGTCTCTTCTTGGTAAATTTTGCGCATATTCTCAACATCTTTATCTGACGCATCTTTCACCCAATTTATGCACTGATCTAAAATATCTAAACTTTGCCTTTTATTCATCACTTTTCACTTCCTTTCATCTCTTTCTCACCAATCGCTGCCTGATTGCGAACACAATAGATACACTTTACAGAAGCAGTCGGTTCCGCACGATTCCCCCTTACATTATATGTCCAAAGCTTATTTTTAGGTGTATTATTATATTTCCCATATACTTTTGTCACATAAAAATTATCCCGAAAAAACGGAATCGATTGAAAGAGAATATTTAATTTATAGCCTAACCCATACTCTTTTGCATCATTAATAACATTCTTTTTCTGGTATTCTTCCCATAAACGCCCAATTTTATTACAAACATTGATATCTGTCAAATCTAAAAGCTGATCTAAATAAATCTCTGCTGCCACAATACTATAATTTTTGTATGGCTCTTTCCTATTTTTCTTTCTCATTCAATACTCTGCATTTGCAAGATTATCCCAAAAATACATGCCTGTTCCAAGCCAATTTCCATCTTCTTTAGAAACTATCATATAATCTTCTGTATGTACAAAACGGTGACATCTAAAAAAATCATTACAATGATACAGAATCAGATTCTGTCTTATCATTTGCTCCCCCTCAATATATAAAAATATTTTTAAACTCCAACTTATTATGATTCTTTCGCAAATTCTTTACTAGAATCATATCATGAAATACAAATTGTGTCAATGAAAGCTCCACCTATTTTTCGTGTTTTATCACACCCATGCAGGCATGTAATTATCTCCATATTGTCTGAAGAACAAACTGCAACACAAAATACTTACAGTCCGCCTCAGACAAATTTCATCTATCTTGACTGATGCGGACTGTAATGAATTGACATTAAATATTATTCACTTTTGCATTGCTTCTATTTTACTTTGACAACTTTACTCTTACCACTGGAAACCGTCTTATATCCTTTCTTGGAAACGGACGCCTTAACATAGTACTTCTGATTCTTTTCCTTTTTCAATCCTGTAAGTTTTGCCACAAAACGGCCATCCTTTGCTTTGGTTACTTTACGCACATAGGTCCATTTCTTTTTCTTGGCATTGTACTTATAAAGTTTTTTAGATTTTACTTGATAACTCAGACTATACTTTTTCGTCTTCTTGTCATATTTATAAATCTGATGTGTCGTAGCATACTTTACAGGTTTGAAATAAATCTGCACAGAAGTCTTTGAGAGACGCTTCGCTGACACCTTAACGGGAGTTTTCGGCTTTACAATCACCTTAACTTCTTGGGATAGTTTGCCAAAATAAGTGATATCATCTACATTTTTGTAAGCTTTTACTTTATACCGGTATGCCTTGCCTGCTGTTCCCTTCTTATCAATATAAGAATTTTTAGTGGTGCTGCCAATCTTCACAAATTTACGTTTGGACGGACTGTACCGCTGTATCTGGTAGCCGTCTGCACCAGAGACTTTTTTCCATTTCAATGTCACCTTGCTCACAGCAGCAGAAGATGCTTTTAAGTTTGAAACCATTGGAGGATTTTGAACCTGTGGCCGCTCCTCCTGGTTCGGAACCTCCTGCACCGTCACATTGCAGATCTTGCTGGTAGCACTGACACTGGCGGAACCTGCCGCTGTGGTAACAACCAAAGTATATTGGCCTGCATCCTGCTTCGTGGCAGATTCAATAACAAGCTTCTTCGCTGTTTTGCCTGGCAATGCCGCCCCGTTCTTATACCACTGATAAGTATGCACTCCTGAAGCTTCTGAGATCGTGGAGTTAATCTCAAATCTTTTATTTTCCTGAACATTTATCTTTTCTGAGCTTAATCCTATTTGTACAGGAACAGGTGTGGGCTGTACTACAACTTCCCCTCTCTGCTTTTCTTTTTCCTGTACGGTGGCAGCCACAAACTGTGCCTCAATAATATCACCATCCATCAAATCCTGATAGTTTACTTTCACTGTCATAGATTTGTTATTGGTAATCTTTTGATATTTTCCGCCTACTACAAGGGTATCAATCACAGAACCTTCTTCTGCCTGTATCGTAAGCTCTTTGCTCTCTCCTTTTTCCAAAGTGAGGACACCGTCTGCCCCAGTTATCTGTCCACCCTCAGAATGCGCTAAGATAACAGATTTGGAAGTCTTTACATTCTTGCCATCATCTTCCACTGCTGCAATAGCAAAAGGACTGAAGGATTTGCAGGTAATTACCAAACCATAACGCGTAATCACACATGGTACTTCTTCCACGCCTATTGTTTCCCCGTACTTGTTCCTGATAAAATGATACGCCTTAAAGGTGACGCCTTCATCATCAGGCCCATAGCCTGCTGGAAATCCCACGGATAAACGCACAGAAGTTCCCAAACTTAAGACATTCTTGTTACAAGTTATAGGAGTAATGTTATATGTTTCACTTTTTAGAACATTATCTTCTGGAAACTTATTGTCAATCATGTCGTTCATATTATCTGTCTGCGCATGAGAAGGTGAAGAAACAACAAGCGTAAGCCCATTGACCATCTCGGGAGTAACTCCCTCTCCATCTTCTGTCTTCCATTGTTCCAGATCTTTCTTAGAAAGATCTGAATTTTCCAAAAGCTGAGGCCTTCCAAATAAATTTAAAAAATACCCTCTTGATCTGTAGGCACAGACAGCTTTCCTATTCGCCGCTGTATAACTTATACTTTTCGGAACCTTTTCACTGTCCACACCTACTAATCCTGTGGCCTCAAACACATAATTGATAGAATCATCCAGCCACATTTTACTAGGAGTAAAATCAAATTCTATGGTATCTGTTCCATTCCATTTAAAATTTTCAATCTTGCTATTTTCTAACGCTGACGTATTGGGCTGTTGGATAGATAGCTTCAGCCCTGCCTCCGTCGCCCCCTCTGCAAGCTTTAAATCCTCATGATAGATCAGCTTGATATGATGTGTCGTTCCGACATAAATTCTTGATGTGTTGGATGGTATCGCTTTTTTGATATATGGCGGCGGCAGATACGTCCCATTTTGATTATAAAGCAATTCTGTATGCGCATCAAACAAAAGCGGATCTCCATTATAACTTAAGTTTTCAAGACTGCCCCCTTCTGTTGTCTTATAATTGCCCGGCGCCTGACTAGTAACTGCAAATTCCACATATTGGGCACTGGCAACCGTGACCGTCCATTCTGTATCTGAATCATTGAGTGGATATACATCAGGAAGCGCATAGGCCCATCTGCCATAAATCCATTTTTTTGAATTCTCTATATATTGTGTTTCCTTCATCAATATATATTTTCCGCTCTCAATTGTTTTCGCAACGCCCATACCATTATAACTTACTTTATAAACGCCTACTTTGATTCCCCCTTGAATTGCCTCTCCATTGTATGATACCTTTAAGCCATTATTTTCTGAGACTTCGGAAAACATCCCCCCATCTCCTTCTAATTCAGGATAGGCAAACTCAAAGTTTGCTTCTGACATCACACCATCTGGAACATGACGTCTGTTCATGACATCCGCTCCCACAATCATATAATCGGATCTCTCAAATCCATCCACTCCATTCCCTCCATCTTCATCAGGAATCGGTGGTATAGGGTCATCCATGGTAGCGTCTAATCCATACCATTTACCATCAACTTGAACATAATTCCACATGTGAGGTTCTAGTTTGTCTTCATTACTCCGAAATCCTCCTTGCACGAGAACACATGGAATGTTCAATCGATCCAACATTGCCTTCATCGCTCTGGCATATCCTTCGCACAAGCTTTCCCCTTTTGTCAGAGCTCCATACACGGTTCTGATATGTCCAACATTTTCTTTCTCACAGGTATTCTCCATACGATAGGATGTATTACGAATTAGATGATCATGAACATATTTAATCTGCTGTTGTGTCCGCTGTTTCCCATCATCCCCAGTAACACTATCTGCCCCCTTAACAATCTCATCCATCTTGTTTTCATACTCTGTAAGCGCTGCCTGCACTTCCTGCTCACTTGTAAAACCTGCAGCAAAATAGTTATCTCCTCTTCCTGGGCCAAGGTATGCGCAGTAAGTGCCGGACTTCTGTGTCACACGCATTGAGATATACGAAAAATCGACAAAAAAAATTTCAGGATAATCGGCATAAAAAGCATCCCTTGCCGCTCCCATATAAGTAAGCAGCGTCATATTTCCATTTGCATATCCATCAAGCTGCTCCTGGGTTACATGACCATTTGCAACAAGATCATAATCTCCTGTTCCCGTCTTCAATATCCCTTTTGTGTACATATTGTACATTGCATCATACAAACTTTTTGCTTCATCTGGAAGCTGATTGTAATAATACCTTCCACTCTCCTGCTCTGTTGCAGGTACAGAGGCGACATTTTCTGTGTTGGCTGCATATGCAGTCCCTTCAAAGCTGCACAATCCCAACGGTAATACTAAAGCCATCGCCACCAGAATACTGACTGTTTTTCTCAGCCTCATAAATCTTTTCCATCCTTTCTCCCAATTTTTAACCAAAATACTATTATCTGGAATTAAAGAATAACATGGAAAAATTGATTCCGTCAAGGCTGTTTTTATTTTGAGTTTCCCCATTTTGTAATTCATAGTGCCAAAAGGTTTCCATCACAAAGTGATGGAAACACTTTGCACATAAAAGCGTTTGGAACGCTAGCTTTCCAGACGCTTTTTGTGCAAGATGTCTATGCTGCCAAAGGCAGCAAGACCTTTTAGCACTATAAGATCGGCTATTATAAAAAATGGGGAAACTCAAATGTTTTTCCCCATAAAATCAAATACTTTAGAAAAATCTTCCTCTCTTCTTTTCTCATAATTAATAAAAGCAGAACCACGAAATTCTTTTCCCTCACTATAACAGAGCCTTAATTCTTCTGCATCAAACAGAATAGAATCACAACTCCACTTAAAATTCTCTTTTCCATCATCACCTGCAAAGGATATTGTCTGTTGTCCCTTAAATTGAACCCATATATAACAGTAGGGCATTTTTTCTACTGCATATGTATCTAACTCAGGCCAACTGATCTTCAATCCCTCCTCTGATTCCTCTAACATATCTTCTTTATTTTTTAAATAGTTACTTAACCGTTTTAAACACTTTTTACCCTTTTGTGAAAAAATATCTATGTCTTTTTTATCTTCCCCATAATAAATTTTACAACTTTGTATCTGACTTAATTTCACTCCCCAAAATAACGTTTTCTCTCCACATGCCAAGCCACATAGACAACTCAACAGTATGATCAGCCATATTTTTAGCTTTTTTCCCACTATATACATCTCCTCCTTCTAATATCTTGACCACATTATATTCAGACAAATATCCCTACAGAGTTTTACCAGATACAATGTGGTCAAGACACTAGACTTATTCCACACTCATAAATGTTTCATAGACCTCAGAAAATCCATCCCAAGCCATATCCGCATAGTTTATTTCTAATGTTCCAAAAAATTCTTCATTTTTACTGCAACTTATTAACATAGCCTCTACATCGAATAATAAACCATCACAATCCTTCCAGACACTCCTCTCTTCACTCATATTTTCCATTTTTAATAAACTTTGTTTTTCTGTATATTCGATTGTCTGCTGATTACTAAACTGAAAAAATATATAATAATTATCCTTATTCTGCGTCTTACTAGCAAATTTTTTCAATTGCGGCCACTTAAGCCCGATATCGTAATCTACTATCCCCATCCTATTTCTATTATTCTCAAAAAATTCTGACAGAACTTTCAAAAACTTCTTCCCGTCCTCTGATGTAAGATCAATATCCTTTTCATCGTTGCTATGATAAATTTTACATAATTCCACCTGTCCAAAAGGAACACCCATCAGCGTGTTTTCTTTTCCGCATCCTGCGCTACACACAAAAAACACTAAAAATAAAAACCATAATTTATGCTTGTATCTCATGACATTCACCTCATAATTTTGGGACTATCGTACTCATATTTTTTCGTTTAAGCAGCAAGCCCTTTTGGCATTATAATATCGGCTATTATAAAAAATGGGGAAATTCAAATGTAATTTATGTTGATGTGATAACTCCATATTTTAAATCGGTATGGAATAAGTATAAAACCAGATAAGGATAAAAATATATTTAAAGCAGATGATACAAAGCCGAGGAGAAAAGGAGTAGGGTCTTTTGCTCGGATGGTAAAAGCAGAAATCAAAGATATCAACTGCAAAGGAAGATGGTTTTAAAACAGTGTCCACTGGTAGAGCGAGCATCGGATCGCGTCAGCCACACTCCCAGTTACAAACCATTTTAAAGAAAAGATAGAAGAATATCAAATAATATGGTATAATTCTTACGTTGCTCACCGACACCCGCAACAGGGAGGAGGTGTCAATGTTGGAATTTCTTACATCTTTTTTAATCGCCGTTCTGGGCGGTGTAGCTTGCCACTACATCATCAAATGGTTAGACGGTGACGACGAGGGCAACAGTTAGCCTAGTGGGTGCTTTGCCACTATAAAAGAAAAGAAGAATCCCCCGACTGTATTGCAGTACGGTCGAGGGATTCGTTTCTTTGTCAACGTGGACTTCATACATCTTTTTTGCCTATTGGCATTATAGCATATGCAAAAAACTTTTTCAATATACTTTTGATTTGAGTTTCCCCATTTTTTATAATCACTGATATTTTAGCACCAAAAGGTCTTGCTGCCTTTGGCAGTATAGACATCTTGGGGCTATGGATTACAAAATGGGGAAACTCAAAACTTTTGACAATCTATAAATTTATCCTTATCTGGAATCAATCAAGTATCATTCCTACATATTCTGTTTCTTCTCCATCCTCCAATATATTCATTTTTACATCAACTTGATGAATACCTATCTCTTCAGAACAATTCCCGACAACTGTAACCGAAACATCTTCTCCTAATAATTGAATATTATAATTCAATATAGAATCAATAACCAAATTCCCTATGTTATAACATTTATCCTGAATTTTTATCATATCATTTTGTAAATTTTCTATGTAATCGACTGCTAATACCTGCTTTTCTTCTGTTATGAGCTACCGCAAACACATAAGATGATTTATAATATCATGCCGAAATCTTCTTGTATCTTCCTCTTTTTGTAACATTGTCTCATAATAACTTTTTTGGGTTTGTCTCAATAATTTTTCTGTTTCCAAATATTTTTTCATATTTTATTAGTATCATCCAAATAAAATTAATACAAGAAACAGAATGCTAAAAAAAGAAATTATGGTCAAACTATTGGCTAGCTTCATAAATCCTGGATGACCAACATACTTTCCCGCGTATTCTAATCCAGTAACAATCATAAACAGTGAAATCCCCATTATAATAATACAACTATAAATAGTGAACATAAAAATCTTATTTGTTTTTTCATTCCTTCGATTTTTATACATTTTTTTAATAAAATACACCAGTTTACAACTTTTTTAATAAAAAAATGCCGCACAAGGCTTTCTGTTGTATAATGAATTTGACCAAAACATTACAAAGGATAGTGACCCTGTACGACAAACTTATTATACAATGAAAAAACTTTAATTGGTAGACTTTATCATTATTTTTACAAGTATTTTGAAACCT
>CAJTIR010000019.1 GCA_910576385.1 Lachnospiraceae bacterium | reverse complement strand
AACAGGCAATCTTAATGGCACAGTTTCAGGGATATAAAATCAAGCCAGCTACTGAATAAACCTTAACTTTGCTACATATTCAATTTTTAATTGACCACCGCAAGATGGTCTGTTTGCTATGCCCTTATGGAAATGGATTATCTCTACTATTCTTTTTCAACCTTATGGCTCTTCCATCTCTGCTTCATTTTCTTCTGTGGAATCCCCCTCTTCTGCTGAATTCTGTATCGGAGTAATTACAATATTTTCTGCAGCAACATTCGTTTTACGCTTTACAATATCCTCCACCTGCGCCCGCTTTGCATCAGTGACTTCCCCCATATTCAGAACCACATCCGCCTTGTCGTCTATTATGCTTACCACCACATCCATGAACCCTTTTGCCTCCAACAGCTTTTCAGCGGCGGCTTCCCGCTCCGCAATATCTGTCATGGCTATCATGGCGTCGATGGCATCCTGCTTTTGTTCTTCCGTAATGTTCACATTGTTAATCACTTCCAGTAAAAATACCTTATTTTGGGAACGTATCTGTTCCCGGTTCAGCTTTACTTCTGCTGCAAAATCTACATTGCTTATATTCGTACTGGAAAGGACAGCCTCTCCCGGATTCTTTACATCTTCATTCTGCCCATTCTCCTGATCGCTTTCTTTTCCTGTCTGACTTTCCTTTGCCTGATTCTGTATTGGAGTAATTATCATATTTTCCGCTGCAATATTTGTTTTACGCTCTACAATATCCTCTACCTGCGTCCGCTTTGCATCGTTGGCTTCTCCCATATCCAGAACCACATCCGCATTGTTGTCCGTAATACTTACCACCACATCCGTATACCCTTTTGCCTCCAACAGTATTTCAGTAGCGGCTTCCCGCTCTGCAATATCTGTCATGGCTATCATGGCGTTGATGGCATCCTGCTTTTTTTCTTCCCCGACCCCAGGATTGTTGATAATTTCTAACAGGGATACCTTATTCTGAGAACGGATCTGTTCCCGGTTCAGCTTTACTTCTGCTGCAAAATCTATACTATTTTCGCCCAGATTCTCTACATCTTTCCCATTCGTCTGAGCATTCTCTTTTCCTGTCTGAGATTCCCCATTGTCTTCTTTGTCTGCAAAAATATCATCTTCGCTGTACATATCTTCATTGGATATTTCATATGTCCTCTCATTGACATCTATACTTGCCTCCTTAACCAAATCATTATCTTTTTGGATTTTGGTATATTGCAAATAAACTGCCACAGCAATGATGGCTGCCACAACTACCACTGCCACAATTTTTCCCGCTCTATTACTTTTATTTCTATTATCTGGGAAATCCACATTAACCTTATTTCCACACTTTTCACAAAATTTACTATTTTCTGATAACTCTGCACCGCATTTCGCACAGTATTTCATAATTTTACCCTACCTTTCAACTTTCTGGCTTTTTGCTCCTTTTCGCTTGCCATAATCAATTCATCTACCATTTTCTGGCATATTTGTTTCTTTTACTTACATCACCTGTACTTTTCAGATAAACTATCCTATTTCTCATCTGAAATTTGTCCTCCTTCGTTCAAAATTCCCCTATATTATACCATAGAACTTCCATTTTAGACACTTTTTTCTTCCATTTTGGATAATAATCTTTCTCACGAGGTGATTGACATGGCTGAAAGGATTAACCAGCGCTTAAACCCCATTGTCGGCTCAAACATCCGCAGGCTCAGGAAAGAGCGCGGCATGAAAGCCACGGAAGTCATTGCCAGGCTGCAGCTTGAGGGCGTCTACGTCACTACTGGCATCTTCAGCAAGGTGGAGCATGGCTTAAACAACCCCAGCGTCGACATGCTGGTTGCGCTTACTGGCATCTTCCAGTGCGACTTCAATGAATTCTTCCAAAAATAAGCGTCTGGAATCCCATTTTTGGGACTCCAGACGCTGTGTGCTTTCCTGCTATGATTTCCCTTCCCATTTCGGGAGCGTGGATGATGCTTTCAGGCAGACCTTTCCATACGCAATACGCTCGACAGGCTTTAAAGCATTCTCAATGGACACAATATCCTCTTTACATACATCCTTGAAGCAGCCCCTTTCATATCTTACCGCCGCGAGCTCCCCCGCAAGGTCTGGTCTGTAAATTCCCGTCACTGTCGTAAACCGCACGGTTCAGTGTTTCCCCCCATATGCACTAACTTTGTTACTGTAAATCCATAAAATTCATGTTATAATCAAAGAGAGTGAATTTTATGGATACAAATGATTTAGTAAAACTACTGCCACCAGGCTAGGAACAGGCATGCTTTGAGAAAAAAGCGATTACGAGTAAGCGGACAATTAAAAATCCTCTTGATCTGCTGCGCCTGATCTTATTTTATCTGTCCGGCAATAAGTCATTCATTGATGTAAGCCAGTTTGCTTTGATTAGCGGCATCGGCAAAATAAGCGATGTCGGTTTTATGAAAAGGTTTGTAAAATGTAAGGACTGGATTATCTGGCTTACACAGCATATTCTGCCGGATCCAGCCATTCAGCATAAGAAACCCGAATGGCTCAAGCCTTACCAGGTTCTCGCCATTGATGCGTCAGACATTGCAGAAAAAGGCGCCGTAAAAAAACTGTGGCATCTGCATTACGCGGTGGATATATTTTCCTTAACCTGCAGCCAGTTCAAAATAACCGGACAGTCCACAGGAGAAAGCCTTAAAAACTTTACGCCCGCCAAAGGATGCCTTGTCATAGCTGACCGTGCATATGGGACGATAAAAAGCATAGAGCGCTGTCTGGCGTCAGGAGGAGATTTTATTATCCGGATCAAAAATAAAGCGTTCAATATCTATGACGCCGGCGGCAGGAAGCTGGTTTTTGCTGACTGGCTGCGTACAGTTGGAAAAACTGCAGAGGAATTAAACGCATAGGTCAGAAACAGTGAAAAAAAGCTGGTTCCCTTAAGGAGCTGCGCCTGTAAAAAAACAAAAGCGGAAATCGCTGCTGAAAAGAAGCGCATCAAAAAGATGGAAAGCAAAAAGCAGATGAAACTGAGTGGTGAAACAGTATTCACACACAATTATATGTTTGTAATCACTTCTTTGCCAGCGGAAATTCTTTCCTGTTACCGTTTGCGCTGGCAGGTGGAACTTGTATTTAAAAGACGAAAGTCGCTGCTTCAATTAGGCAGTATCCCAACAAAGACAGAAGAAGCTTGGGAGGTCTGGTTCCCTGCGGATGTTCCAAGAGGGGAAAAATCAATATCCCCAAGATATTTTTCAGTCAGAAGCGACAGCAGGATTTTCCCATTAATCCAGAGCATATGGAGGGAGACGAAACTTGTATCCTTTATAATTTTTATGATGATACTGCCAAACATCCAGACAGTGTCTTTTGATATTTTGGAACTGGTAAAGATGTCGTTTATTGAGAAGCGTAAAACCATCCGGCAGCAGCTTCTATGTTTTTTGTAAAGTTAGTGCGTATGGGGCCTACGCCCTGCTTATCCTACGCTTTCCGCTTCGGATGAACGAACGGTATCTGTGTCCGTGTCGGCAGTGACAGCATGAGGGGGCATCCCAAAACTGCCGTCATACCTGTCATGGCTGTCATGTCCTCCACCGACACACTTTGTAAGGGTAATCTTCCTGCCGTTGTATTTTCTTTTGTAGTCGTACTGGACACCATTCTCAGAAAGGAATGTGGAGCGGTACTTATTGAGCCATTTCGTTATGACCGTGAATAAATCCCCGCTTTCTCCCATAGCGGCTAAAAGCTCCGAAGCCGTCCCCGACCATTTTTCCTTGTCCCGCATAAATTCCACTACCCGAAAAAGGACAGCCGGGATTTCTGCCGCCGCAAGCTGCTCCTGTGTCTGCCGTTCCATCAGTTCCCAACTGCAATCACGGAAACGGAGCGTGAACTCTTGCTAAGGCGTGTCCCTGCCAGTGACAAACAGCTTTGCTGTATCGGACGCACGGCTCTCCTTTTCCAGCACAAAGGTAGCGTCCGCACTCCCTGTCAAGCCTGTCGTGCCAGACACCTTGTTGAACACGTCGCTGTCATTTTGCTTGCGGATATGGTGTACGACCACCACCGAGAGGGAATGCCTGTCGGCAAAATCCTTTAACAGCGATATATCCCCATAATCATTTGCATAGGCGTTGTCTTTGGAGGCAGTACGGATTTTTTGCAGCGTGTCAATGACACCTTTCAAATATCATTAGTGTTCTTTTTCCTTTCAGATACCCTACAAAACTTGATACACTTATGCTTGGCGGAATCTCCACTAACATATGGACATGGTCACTGCACATTTCCGCTTCCACTATATGCACACCTTTTCTCTTGCATAGCGTACTTAATATATTTGCAATGTCCCGCTTTAACTGCCCATATATGATTTTCCTTCTGAACTTTGGTGCAAAAACAATATGATATTTACAATTCCACTTCGTATGTGATAAATTATTACTATCCATATGGATAACCTCCTTTGTCCTTAATGCGGTTGGCGAACCTGCATTATTATAACATTGGAGGTTTTTTACTGTAAGCTAAAGCAATGCTGACTCACCTGCATAGCAGGTGGTTTATTTGTTTCCCAAAGTTTTGTTTCTCTGTTGAGAAACGAAACTTTGGGAAACAGGCTAAAGCCTAACAAACAAAAAAGACAGTCGATGAAGCTGCCTGTGACCGTCTTTTTCCCATATTTATTCAATTTCCGTCCTAGCCGGACATTCCCAGAACCCCAGCAAACTCAGACTTTCAGGCATTATCCTCAAAGCTGCTTAGCTTCGCCGCCTGGTCGGCTGCAATACAGGCGTCTACAATCTCCTGAATCTCTCCATTCATAATTTTATCCAACTTATAAAGTGTCAAATTAATGCGGTGATCTGTGACACGCCCTTGAGGGAAATTATAAGTCCTGATTTTTTCGGAACGGTCTCCAGTACCGATCTGACTTCTTCTGGCTTCCGCTTCAGCATCGTGCTGCTTTTGGCATTCTAAATCATAGAGTTTTGTGCGCAAAAGCGCAAATGCTTTTTCCTTATTCTGAAGCTGAGATTTCTCGGTCTGGCTATAGATCACTATTCCAGTGGGATAATGTGTCAAACGCACTGCTGAATCCGTGGTATTGACACACTGCCCGCCATTTCCAGAAGCACGCATCACATCAATGCGGATATCTTTCTCATCAATCACGATATCCACATCTTCTGCCTCCGGCATCACAGCAACCGTAATCGTAGAGGTATGAATACGGCCGCCAGATTCTGTCTCTGGCACACGCTGTACCCGATGAACTCCAGATTCGTATTTCATCACAGAATATGCCCCCTGGCCGGTGATCATAAAGGTCACATTTTTCATGCCGCCAATGCCGATTTCCTCACATTCCATCGTCTCCACCTTCCAGCGGCGCCCTTCTGCAAAATGCACATACATACGATAAATCTCTGCTGCAAACAGCGCGGCTTCATCCCCGCCCGCACCTGCTCGAATTTCGACGATCACATTTTTATCATCATTGGGATCTTTGGGCAGTAAAAGAATTTTCAAGGTATTTTCCAGTGTCTCTACTTTTTCTTTGGAATCATTTAACTCTTCCTTGGCAAGCTCCCGCAGTTCCTCATCGCTCTCCTCCTCCAACATAGCCAGGGAATCTTCAATGTTTTGCTTGGCCTGTTTATACTCTTTATAAGCCTCCACAATCGGCGCAAGATCACTCTGTTCCTTCATCAGTTTACGAAAACGATTGGTATCGTTTGCTACATCAGGCTCGCTCAACTGATTCATAATTTCTTCAAAACGAAGAAGAATATCCTCTAATTTATCAAACATTTTTCTCTTCCTTTCTATTTCACTGCGGGCAGATTTCCGCAGACCACCCTGTCGTTTCCAGCCAAATCCTTGACAACCTTAACATTGCGATAACCATTTTCTTCCATAACAAATGCAGCCCTGCCTCCCTGATCATGTCCAATCTCCAGACACAGATAACCATTCGATTTTAGAAATGCTTTGCTCCCATGTACAATCTCTCTAAAAAAATACATTCCATCTTCTTTGCCATCCAAAGCCTCCACTGGTTCAAAATTTTTCACCTCTGGCATCAAAGATTCAATTACCTCTGTAGGTATATAAGGCGGGTTAGCAGTAATCATATCATACCTGCCTGTAATATTTTGAAACAAATCACTGCGAACCAAATTTAGCTTCACCTGATTATTTTTCGCATTTTCCTTTGCAATCAAAAGCGCCTGCTTGGAAATATCACTTGCAGTCCCAATAATATCCTTATATTTTAAAAGGCTGATAATGATACATCCAGAACCTGTACATAAATCCAACACTTCCATCCCTGGCTCCAACACTTTCAAAGCCTGCTCCACCAATGTTTCTGTATCTTGCCGCGGAATCAATACATGGGAATTTACTTTGAAATTTAACCCCATAAACTCCTGATTTCCAGTAATATATTGTAATGGAACACGTTCCCCCCGTTTTTTCAGTAATAATTGATATTCTTGAAATTTCTCATACTCCATTTCTTCCGAACTATGGAGATAATACCAGCTCCTGTTCCTCTTACAGACATATTCCATCAAATACCAGGCATCCAGTTCACACTCTATAATCCCTGCATCCTGTAAAACCTGCTTTCCATAACGCAATGCAGCTTCCAATGTCATGATGTTTCACTCCCCCTTATTGTCTCCACATAGCTTTTCCAATCAAAAACAGCCTCCACAGAAGCAATTCCCACCTGAATCATTTCCTCGTCTGGTTCCTTGGTGGTAAGCTTTTGCATCCACATGCCTGGTTTGCTAAAAAGATTGACAATCCAATGGTCGCTCCTGCCTGCAAAACGAATAATTTCATAAGAAATTCCAGCAATCAATGGAATAATGGCAATCCTTAGTACCAATCGCAGTAATTTAGAATCCACTCGAATAAACATTGTCGCTATAATGGTGATAATCACTACAAAAAATAAAAAGCTGGTGCCGCATCGTTTATGTTCTCTGGAGCTGATCTTGACATTTTCCACAGTCAGATCCATCCCCTGTTCAATACAATTAATGCATTTATGTTCCGCGCCATGATACATAAATACGCGACGAATATCTTCCATTTGAGAAATCAATAAAATATATCCAAAAAATATTAGCAGCCGTAAACATCCCTCTATCAAAATGATTGCTGTCTCAGAGGAAATAAATTTTTGGAAAAACAATGAGACATAAAAAGGAAGCACCATAAAAATTGCCACCGCAAACAAAATGGACACTGCAACAGTGAATCCCATTTCTGTTTTTTCTTTTTTACTGGATTTCGTTTTGTTCTCTTTTCGTTCTTCTTCCTCCTCAAAAAAAGAAGCTGAGAATGTCAGAGTGGACATTCCAAGTACCATAGATTCTACAAAATTGATGATTCCTCTGATAAAAATTAAATTACGCAGTCTTTCACTTTTGCAAATTCCCTGGTAGATCCTTTTTTCTACGATAATTTCATGATCTGGCTTACGCACTGCCACAGCATACCTATCTTTATACTTCATCATAACGCCTTCCATAACAGCTTGACCGCCAATACCAGAATATGCCAAATCTATTCACCTCTTTTTCAAAACTCATACAAAAATGGAGGATGCCCAAATACAAAGACATCCTCCTTTGGTTGAACCTAACCACCTGCAGAGCATACGATATATCGTACAGCTCCTTATTGATTATTTATGCCATATTTCCGATTGAACTTATCAATACGTCCGCGAGCCTGAGCAGCCTTCTGCTGTCCAGTATAGAACGGATGGCATTTAGAACAGATTTCAACATGGATATCTTCCTTTGTAGAACCTGTCACAAAAGTATTTCCACAGTTACATGTCACCGTTGCCTGGTGATAACTTGGATGGATTCCTTCTCTCATATTTTCACCTCTTCATTCTATATTTTAAACCTTAGCCCCCTATGACACCATATGGCAATTCATAAGGTAAAAACTGATTTTCCTGCTTGTACTATAATATAAACAACAGCTCTGTTATTGTATCATAGATTTTTTTTAGATGCAAGTTATTTTAACAAATAATTATAACAGTTTCGTTTTTTTAACCGTCTGACAAAACTCTCGATTATGATTGGTACGCACAAAGAGATTTAAAATACTCTCCACCGCTTCCTCTGCCTTCATGCCGTTGATCGCACGTCGCATAATTTCCACAGCCTCCTGTTCTTCCCGATTCAACAAAAGATCTTCGCGGCGTGTTCCCGATTTCGTGATGTCCACCGCTGGGAAAATTCTGCGTTCTGATAGCTTGCGGTCTAAAATCAACTCCATATTTCCTGTGCCTTTAAATTCCTCATACACCACGTCATCCATGCGGCTGCCTGTATCTACTAGCGCAGTGGCAAGTATGGTAATGCTACCGCCTTCACGCATATTGCGCGCCGCACCAAAAAACCGTTTTGGCATATGTAGAGCAGCAGGGTCTATACCACCAGACAAAGTCCTTCCACTGGGCGGAACGATTAAATTGTATGCTCTTGCCAGACGGGTGATGCTGTCTAATAAAATCATTACATCTTTTTTGTGCTCTACGAGACGCCTTGCACGTTCAATAACCATCTCGGACACTCGCTTATGGTGTTCTGGAAGTTCATCAAATGTGGAATAAATAACCTCTACATTTTTCCCTCCAATGGCCTCTTTGATATCTGTCACTTCCTCTGGACGCTCATCAATCAACAGAATAATCAAATGCATTTCAGGATTATTTCTTGTCACAGCCTTTGCCACTTGCTTCAATAAAGTCGTTTTCCCTGCCTTGGGCGGCGATACAATCATACCACGCTGCCCCTTTCCAATAGGAGAAACCAAATCCATAATCCGCATGGCATAAGCGCTCTGACTGGTCTCCAAGCGAATTCGCTCATTGGGAAAGATCGGTGTCAAATCCTCAAAATTAGGACGCCGTAATATCTCTGATGGATGACATCCGTTGATACTGCGAATATATAAAAGCGCACTGAATTTTTCCTGCTGGGTCTTGACTCTAGTATTGCCATTGATAATATCACCTGTCTTTAGGCCAAATTTACGAATTTGCGACGGTGAAACATATACGTCATGTTCACCTGGTAGATAATTCTCACAACGGATAAATCCATAACCGTCTGGCATCACTTCCAATATTCCATGTGCACTGATGCCGCTGTCTAATTCTGGATTATCGATCTCTATCCCATCTGCAGTGATGATCTTTGTAGATTTCCTCTCCGGTTTGTCACTACGTTCACTGCGCTCTATTCTTTCTGCTCTCTCCGGCTTTTCACTGCGCTCCGGCCTTTCTAGTTTCTCATTACGTTCTGTTTTTTCTGCTCTCTCTGCCCTTTCATTGTGCTCCGTTTTCTCCGCTCTCTCACGCCGCTCCTTTTGTTCCCCTTTACTATATTTATCTCCACGCTCCTGCCGGCTTTCGCGGGGCTGCACGATCTTCTCTTGCTGATTATCTTCTGCCTGATGTTTGACTTCCGTTTTCTCTGCTGGCTTCTTTTCGCTAGCAATCCTCTCATCTTCTGCAACCATACGATCTACCAGTTCACTTTTTTTCAGTCCTGAAAGATGCTTCAACCCTCTTGATTTTGCAACCTCCCGTAACACCTTTACAGATAAACTTTCATACTTTTCTCTCATACATTTCTCCTTTTGACTGTTATAATTGGGAACTTATGTCAGAGTAGACATTATGGACAGCCGAGCTGTGAATAGTAACCATTATACACTATCTTTTTCTAAATAGGAAGTCCTTTTTTCTTGATTTGTATTTTTTTTCATGATATTCTAGAAATAGTGTTATTTTTGAAAGGGCTGTCGCACTAACAGAAATAATAAGCTTAGTTTCGTTCAAAAGATTTACATTCTGTCTTTGTCGCTTTAGCGGCAAGACCTTTTGAATGAGTAAATATAATAAGGAGAGTACATTATGACAACACAAGAAAAAGCATTATTCTTACATAAAGAATGGAACGGAAAACTGGAGACCATTGCCAAATCTCCCGTAAAATCCAGAGAAGATCTTTCAATTGCCTACACCCCAGGCGTGGCAGAACCTTGCAAACTGATCGCAGGAAACCCTGAAAATGCCTATGTATACACGATGAAAGCCAACACAGTGGCCGTCGTCTCTGATGGAAGCGCTGTGCTAGGATTAGGCAATATCGGCCCCTTAGCTGCGATGCCTGTAATGGAAGGAAAATGCGTGCTGTTTAAGGAATTTGGCGGCATCAATGCCGTTCCGATCTGTCTGGACACGCAGGACACAGAAGAAATTATCAAAACCATCACCCATCTTGCCCCAGCCTTTGGCGGCATCAATCTGGAAGACATCTCTGCTCCACGCTGTTTTGAAATTGAAGAACGCCTCAAGGAAATTCTCTCTATTCCTGTTTTTCATGATGACCAGCATGGAACTGCTATCGTAGTTCTGGCCGGAATTATCAATGCCTTAAAAGTAGTCAACAAGAAAAAAGAAGATTGTCAAGTAGTGGTAAACGGCGCGGGTTCTGCTGGAATCGCTATCACAAAACTTTTGCTGACCTATGGTTTTACAAATGTCACTATGTGTGACCGTCTGGGTATCATCAGCAAAGATTACTCTGACTTAAATTGGATGCAGCAGAAAATGACTGAAGTCACTAATCTGGAACAGAAAACAGGCACTTTAGCCGACGCCTTAAAAGGCGCCGATATCTTTGTCGGAGTTTCTGCCCCTGGCATTGTAACGGCTGAAATGGTATCTTCGATGAACCAGGATGCTATTTTATTTGCGATGGCCAATCCAGTTCCCGAAATCATGCCCGATATTGCCAAAGCTGCCGGTGCAAGAGTGGTTGGCACAGGACGCAGTGATTTTCCCAATCAGGTCAACAATGTAGTGGCTTTTCCAGGTATTTTTAAAGGTGCACTGGAAGGACGTGCCACCCAAATTACAGAAGAAATGAAATTAGCCGCCGCAAAAGCCATCGCCGGATTAGTTTCCGAGAAGCAACTAAATGAAGATTTCATTATGCCTGAAGCTTTTGATCCTCGTGTGGCCCAAGTAGTAAGCCAGGCAGTCAAATCTCACATACTGGAAAAATAAAATGTTTTGGAATCAAAAACGCTACTACTCTGTGGACTACTATTTAAAACACACTTTTGGTGAAAAAGTATATCGTCTGTCTTTAAATAGCGGCATGACCTGTCCCAACCGTGACGGCACCCTGGGCACAGGCGGCTGTATTTTCTGCAGCTCAGCTGGCAGTGGAGATTTTGCCCAAGAAAGCAAGCTTGCGATTTCTAAACAGCTTGCCGCTGCCAAAGAACAGATGCGCTGCAAACGAAATTGCCGAAAGTTTATCGCCTATTTTCAGGCATACAGTAATACTTATGCTCCAGTGGAACATCTGCGAAAAATTTTTCTGGAAGCAATTAGGGATCCAGATGTCGTTATTTTATCCATCGCCACCAGGCCAGATTGTTTTTCACCTGAAATATTTCGGCTCTTGGCAGAATTAAATCAAATGAAACCTGTATGGATTGAGCTTGGCTTACAGACCATTCATCCCGCAACCAGCAGTTTTATCCGCAGCGGATTTACTCTGGAATGCTTTCAGACAACTGTAGATATGCTTCACCATTATAGAATTCCAGTGATTGTCCATGTAATTTTAGGACTTCCAGGCGAAAGCAAGGAACAGATGCTTGAGACCGTGTCTCATGTGGGAAACCTGGGAATTTTCGGAATAAAACTGCAATTGTTGCACATATTATCTGACACAGACCTGGGTTCCCTTTATCAGACAACCCCTTTCCCTCTGCTGACCCAGGATGCCTACTGCGAACTGGTTGTAGATTGCATAGAACGGCTGCCCCAGACAATCACCATTCACCGTCTCACCGGAGACGGACCCAAAAACCTGCTGTTAGCCCCTCTCTGGAGCAGTGCAAAACGCAGCGTACTGAATCAAATTGAACATACACTAAAAAAGAGGGACACTTGGCAGGGTAAATGTTATCATGATAAGGAGTGACTACCTATGGCGGAAGCCCTGACTCAATACAAATTACTTGTATTGTATATGTTAGACCATGTAGATTTTCCTCTGACAAACACACAAATTTCTAATTTTGTGCTGGACAAGGAATATACTACTTATTTTACCATTCAGCAGACAATCAGCGAACTAATCAGCTCTGAGCTGATTCGCACAGAATCCACACATAACAACACTCACTATTACATCACCGATGCAGGTAAAGAAACTTTGTCATATTTTCCTGATAAAATATCTGCGGCGATCAAATCTGATGTGCTCACCTATTTTGCAGAAAATAAAATAGAATTAAAACAAGAAATCTCCATTGTTGCAGATTATTATAAAACTACCTCTCAGGAATTTGCGGCACGTTGCCAAATTCGAGAAAAAGACCGCTCCCTGGTTGATCTTACGATCACAGTCAATACCAAGGAACAGGCCGAAGCTGTCTGTGCCAATTGGCAGAAACAGAGCGAAGAGGTCTATACTTATTTGATGGATTTGCTGATTAGATAAAGGAACTATTTTTAGACGTTCATAGGTTACACATTTTTTATTAGACAAAGACATAAATATTATGTACAGAAATCTCACTCTGTGGGATTTCTGTATATCAGATGAATAATCCAAACCTTTGACGCTCTATCTCAAATATAAAAAGACTGCCGCACTAAATTTAATTAGCACAGACAGTCTCAATACCCTATTCATTCCTTATTTTCAATATAGCACAATCTTCCTTTCATATCTCCAAAACATCCAATTATGACCATAAAATGATAACATAAAATATGTAAATTTGATAACAAATGTTCTGAACTATATGTTCTTTTGCCCCCTTAATTATCCGAGGAAGAATTATCCTTCTCCAAGAAACGCATCTTACTCTTATCACCTGGATCTTTCAAGGCTGCGTAGACAGCATGCGTATTATATTTTTCATGATAACACTTCTGGCAAAGCGTCCCAAAAGTGATTGTTGCTCCACATTCCGAACAATGCAGATTTGCAATCTTTTCTTCTTTCTCCTTATATTCGATTCTTCCCTCTGCAATCCATTTTCTAACCTGGATCCTTGGAATATTAAAATGTTCTGCTACTTGATATTCTGTCACATCCCGAGAGCGAATATATTCCTTCACTTCACTAAATAACTGGTTTTCCTTACAAGCAGGACACAATTCCCCTACATAAGTATCTGGCAGGGTTCTGTGGCATACAGTACAGAATCTAAGATTATCAAACAATGCTACTTCTTCCAATCTTCTCACCACTTTCCCTTCTATTACATTTATATTTACATTTATTATAGCACCTTTTTTCTGTGCCTTCCACTGTTTTTGGATTTTTTCTCTCTATTCTTCTGTTTCTTACTTTCAGAAGGCTTATTTGACCTGCGGTGTGCGAAACTGGAATCCTTTTGCACACTATATCCAAATGTTCCCAAAACATGATCTAGACCATAATAAGCTCCGTGAGAATATACCATAGGCTGTGCCTTTTCCAGATGAAATTTTCCGTTCAGATCCATATACTGTTCTGAGATATGGACAGACACAACCTCTGCCAAAAACATATCATGTGAGCCAAGCTTTAAGCATTGTGTCACCCTGCATTCGATATTGACTGGACTTTCCCCAATCAACGGCGGATTTACCTTGGATGCCTTCTGTCTTGACAACTTCAAAGTCTCAAACTTATCTGTCTGTCTGCCAGAAGTAACCCCACAATAATCTGTGGCATATGCAAGTTCTCTAGTTGTAAGATTAATTACAAACTCCCCTGTTTCCTGGATTATATGATAAGAATAACGCTCTGGACGAACAGAGATATAGACCATCGGCGGATTGGTACAGACTGTACCTGTCCAAGCCACTGTGATAATGTTATCTCTTCCCTCTTTGTCTGCCACAGTCACCATCACCGCTGGAACAGGATAGACCATATTCCCAGGCTTCCACTCTTGTTTGCGACAGGCGGACACATGTTGTAAATGATTTTGATTTGTTCGCTGCTTTTTCATTTTCTGCCGCATCCCTAATTTTCCTGTAACGCCAGCATCAAAGCTGGAATTAACTGTTTCTTTCGGGAGACTACCCCTTTTAGCAAAAGGCTTTCTCCCTGATCAACCGCATGTCCATGAAATGCACTCTCAGCAATCTCCTTTGCCTGTTCTCCTACAAAAATCAAATTTGTATTCTCCTCCAAAATATTGGTAAGCATCACATAAATCATATCCAGTTTTCGTTCTTTTTGTACCTGTGCCAAATATGGCTTTAATTTCACTGAAACTGCCTGCAGCTCCTCCTCGCTCATAGCGCTAAGCTGCCCTACGCCAAACTCTCTTTTTTCAGCATAGAACGTCTTAAAATCCTGGTAAAAAATTTCTTCTGGAGATTTTTCTCTAAAATTGCTCCCTGCGCGAAACATTCTCTTGGCATGTTCCTCTATGTCAATACCAGCAATCTCAGCGAGCACTCCCGCTGCCTGGCGGTCCGCCTGGGTACAAGTAGGAGAACGGAACATCAAAGTATCTGAAATAATAGCTGAACACAATAATCCTGCGATCTGCTTTGAAATTTTTACTCCCTGTTCCCAATACATCTGATAGATAATCGTGGAGGTACACCCCAATGGCTGGTTACGGAAAAATAATGGCGAGACCGTCTCCAAACTTCCCAGTCTGTGATGATCAATAATCTCTAAAATCTCTGCCCCATCAATTCCGTCCACTGCCTGGGTACGCTCATTGTGATCTACCAAAATCACTTGCTTGCGCTTCATGTTCAACAAATTTCTGCGAGAAATCATTCCCACATATTTTCCATTTTCATCCAAAACAGGAAAATCCCGATGCCGCACCTGTGACATTACTTCACGGATATCATCCACATACTCTTCCAATTCAAAAGTAACTAGATTTTCTTCCCGCATAAAATATTTCACCGGCATACTCTGGTTGATCAGACGAGAAACTGTGTAAGTGTCATACGGTGTGGTGATAATAATACAGCCTCTTTCTTCTGCCAATTTCTGAATTGTTTTGGAAACTTTTGCATCAGAGCAGACAATGATACAACTGGCGTTCATCTCAATGGCACAGAGCTGCACCTCATAACGATTGCCCAGAATCACCATATCATCATCTTCAATATATTCTTCCATCAATTCTGGACTTTCTGTGGCCGCAACTACTTTTCCTTTTACAAAATATCCATGAGCATTTCCTGCAAGCACTTCCCCCTCCAAAGTCTCTGCAATATTTTTATACTGCGTCCGCGCTTTGGCAAGAATCCGATTATCATATACATCCATATAGGAAGTCGCAATATCTCCTGTGATAATTAATCCCTCCAAAATTTCATTGTGACTCGTAATTGGAAGAGTGACAACATTCTGTGCTTTCATGGTTTCCCAGGCCGTTTTCAGAGAAATATGGCTGCCTACCCCAGGAGTTTTGCGAATCTCTATATCCTTAACTTGTGCTCCAACATCTGTTACATATTCCGGCAAATCCACATCAAAATATCCTAGCACATACTTAGTCTCCTCGTTGATCTGACCGGCTCTTTTTGCCTCATAGGACATCGTACCAGTTTTATTTTTTAAATCCGCATAGGCAATCGCGCCACAAATCGAATCTGTATCTGGATTCTTGTGACCGATCACCCATACTTTCTTTTCCTGCTCCATATTATTCCCTCTGCATTTTGATCTAATCAAAAGAAGCCAAACATACGGGCAATCACTGCGGCCAATCCAGCTATATTGACTACTGAAAGCAGAATCAGAGCTCCAAAATAACCTTTCATAGCATTCAAACTCTGTGCCCCCGTATCTTTACTGTCCATCCTCTGTTCCAATTCCTCCACTAAAGTCTGGATATTACGATAACACTTTACATTCTCACTGTGTACTTTTTCACCCAGCTCAGCCTTCAATACATCCAGTTTGTCTTCCACCTGTTTTTGGGGAAGCTCTGCAATTGATTCCATATTTTTGATGGCATCCTCCAGTTTCGTGGAAATTTCCTCCAATGAAGCCTTGATTGCTTCTGTCTGCTCTTGTGAATTTTTCTCAGACGCCTGTGAAAAATATTGGAACTGCTTGTCTATCTCTGCCATCTGTTGTCTGGAATTACTGTTCAGTTCTGATACTTGTTCACTGAACCGCTCGTCCAGGGAATCAATCTCACTGCTGACATTTTCATCCATTGACTTTAATTGATCGTCCACTCTGACAATCAGTGCATTGATCTGCGCCTGCACAACCTGTATCAGCTTATCAGCTTCTTTTTTATGCTGATCAAGCACACTTTGAAGCTGTTTTGCTCTCTCTTCGCGTTCCGCCAATACACTCTGAAGCTCTTCCACTTTACTTTCTTTCGTCATCAACAATCCTTGGAGCTGCTTTGCTTTCTCTTTAAATTCATCAATCTGATTCAATAAAAAATCTTCTTTTTGCACCTTATCCTGCATCCTTTCCTTTTCCATATCCTGTTCTTTTGCTTTATTTGTCTGTCGTTGCTTTTTATCAAATATAATACTCATTTTATCCTTCTCCTGTAAAGGTGGTTTTTAAAAATGTTATTAGCAATTTACAAAAAATTTATGCAGACTTCATTCTAAGCCATATAGAAAATTCAGGGAAGTTCCTATATGATAAAAAAGAACCGGGAAACCGTTCACTGACGTTTCCCGGATCTGCTTTGCCATCTAAAACTATAAGAACCCAAAATGTTCTTTGAGCGGCGCGTGTCAGCTTTGCTGGCAACAACTCCGCATGCCTGTCATCTACCGGAGGCATAGATCGGAGTCTGCCTCTCTATACTTTACACCTGCCAATGTGATATATGGAATAGTGATATGGCACTGCTCACAACATATACAAATTATAGCACATCTTCAATCTGCCAGTCAATGGGCTGCATACCATTCTCTTCCAGAAATTGATTGGCCTGACTGAAATGTTTACATCCAAAAAATCCGTGGGATGCTGATAAAGGACTCGGATGAGCAGCTTTCAGAACCAAATGTTTGGGATTGTTGAGCATAGATGCCTTGCGTTGTGCCGGTTTTCCCCACAACATATAGACAATCGGGCGATCCTGTGCATTTACGGCCTCAATAATTGCGTCTGTAAACTGTTCCCAGCCTTTGCCCTGATGAGAAAGGGGTTTATGTGCCCGCACAGTAAGCACCGTATTGAGCATTAATATTCCCTGTTTGGCCCATTTCACCAAATAACCATTATTGGGAATTGCACATCCGAGATCTGACTGTAATTCCTTATAGATATTCTTTAAAGAAGGGGGAATTGCCACATCCGGCTGCACAGAAAAACATAAACCATGTGCCTGTCCCTGATTGTGATAAGGATCTTGTCCTAAAATCAAGACCTTAACCTCACTCAACGGCGTCAAATGCATGGCATTAAAAATATCATCCGAGGGAGGATAGACGATCTCATTACTATATTCCTCTTTTACAAATTTATAAAGATCGGTATAATATGGTTTCTTAAATTCTCCTCCAACCGCCTCTAACCAATCATTTTGCAGCATTGCCATAAAATATACTCCTTTCTCTTTTGTCTCTCACATTCTCACTGAAACACCTTTCTGTGCCAGATATTGTTTTAAATCTAATATTTCCAGTTCCTTGTAATGGAACAAAGAGGCTGCCAAAGCAGCTTCCGCGCCGCCTTCTGTCAATGCCTCATAAAAATGTTCTTTCGTCCCTGCGCCGCCAGAGGCAATGACTGGAATAGAAACATTGTCTGCAATCATTTTGGTCAATTCCAAATCATAGCCCGCTTTTGTTCCGTCACAGTCCATACTGGTGAGCAAGATTTCGCCAGCGCCCATGTGATTGGCGCGCACCGCCCATTCCACTGCATCTATTCCGGTGTCAATGCGGCCGCCGTTCTTATATACATTCCAACCGCTGCAATCTGCTCTGCGCTTGGCATCAATGGCAACCACCACACACTGGCTGCCGAATTTATCTGCTGCATCGCTGATAAGTTCAGGTGTATTGATCGCTGAGGAATTGATGGAAATTTTATCTGCCCCTTCTCTTAGAAGCAGTTTAAAATCTTCTACCGTACGAATACCGCCGCCTACTGTAAATGGGATAAATACGGTCTCCGCCACCCGACGCACCATATCTACCACAGTGTCTCTGGCGTCTGAAGAGGCCGTGATATCCAAAAATACCACCTCATCTGCACCAGCCTGATCATAGGCCGCCGCCACAGCAACCGGATCTCCGGCATCGCGCAGATTGACAAAATTTACTCCTTTTACCACACGTCCGTTATGTACATCCAGACAGGGAATAATTCGTTTTGTAAACACCTGTTACACCTCCCCTATCTTTGCGAAATTCTCTAAAATCTTAAGCCCCACACTGCTGCTTTTCTCTGGGTGGAACTGACAGGCAAATACATTTCCTTGCTCGACGGAAGCATGTATCTGTGTACTATACTCTGTAGATGCCTTCACAATCCTTGTGTCTTTGGCTCTCAGGTAATAGGAATGTACGAAATATACAAAACTGCCCTCCGCAATCCCTTCAAAGAGCCGCCCCTGATTCTGTAAATGCAGAGAATTCCAGCCAATATGAGGAATTTTAAGTCCAGGCTGATCTGGAATCCTTACAATCTCTCCCTCCAAGATATGTAACCCTTCCACACCATTGTTCTCCTCACTGCCTGCAAACAACAATTGAAGACCCAGACAAATTCCCAGAAAAGGGGTTCCTTGCTCCACAACCTCATGGATCACCTGATCCAGCTCATAACGTCTCAATTGTTCCATTGCTTCTCCAAAGGCACCTACTCCCGGAAGAATCACCTGATCCGCAGTGCGTATTTCTCTGTGATCTCTAGTGATACAGCTCTCCTCACCCAAAAATTTCAGCGCCTTCTGGACACTTTTCAAATTGCCGGCACCATAATCAATCACTGCAATCATGCTGTCACCTCTGTCTTCTACTCAAGTCCTAAGTCCTCGATAATTTCATACAATTTCAGCGTATAATCTTCTTTCTCACGAATATCATACAATTCTCTTGCTTGATCTAAGGTCAGCTCATAATGCTTCTTTAACGACTTTTCAATCTTTTCCAGCATCTTTTCATACTCTACCGCTGCCCCTGTAGCTGCCGCTTCATAAGCATTTTTATCGTATCGTCCCACACCAAGAATTAACGCACTTAATGCCTCATGATACATATCCCGCTTTTGATATACCTGATAACTATCAATCTGCTGCTGCACATATGCGGTAAGTCTGGCCTTATCGTAAAGCTCTTGATCTGCTGCTTTCGCCTTACCCTGCTCAAAACAACCATAGGCCGCCACATAATCTCCCTGTTCATAATATTCTTTTGCCTGGGAAACACTGATCGCATATCCCACCTGACTGGTAAGAAGATTAATTAAAATCACCAGAGAAACGCCTACCAACATAATCAGGACGACTGGGCCCTTGGGAAGTGGTTTGCCTTTCGGAACTGGATTTGGATCTTTTGGTTTCTTTTCCTTCTTGGGTTTTGCTTGCTTTTCCTTCTCCTTTTGAGCCTTCTTTTCTTCTTTTTCTTTCTTCTTCTGCTCCTGTTTCTCCTTCTTCTCCTGCTTTTTGCGCTCCTTGGCCTCTTTAGCCGCCGCAGCATTCGCTTCCTTTGTGGCAGGATCTTCTTCCGGTTCCTCATGATCTTCCCCAAACAGGAGCAGTCCTAACCGCTGAAAGAACCCTTTCTTCTCTTCATTCGTCTCTTCCTGTTCAGACTCCTCCTGAGGATCTTCTTTGGGCTCCTCGTCCAAGATGGAAAGCTCATCATTCTCCAATCCCAGACCTTCCAATTCCTTTGCCAGTTTCTCTACAGCATCCTCCACTTGCATCGGCTGATCTGGCTCTGGATTCGTCTCCAAATCCAAAGATGCTTCCAGTGATTCCTCCTCTGATGGCGCCTCTTCTTCCATCGCAAAAGAATCCTCCTGCGATTCTAACTCCTCTGCAGGAGGTTCTTCCCCTATTCCAGACAACATATCCAAAAGTTCCTGATTAGCCTCTCCTGGCTGATATGCTGTATCTCCTTCTCCGTCCAGATTATTTACCACAAAATCTGATTCTGCGTCCTTATACCCTGTTCCAATATCATCAAATCCGGTATCTTCCTCTGCATAATTCTGCAAAGACTCATCAATTGATAAATCCAATCCATCGTCCAGGGTGCCGAATTGATCTAAATCTTCCAAAGTGCCGTTTTTGACATTATTTACAATCTGATCAATGTCTCCCATATCAAAATCCCTATCCAACCCCATATCGGATGTATTGGAAACACTTTTTTCAAATGCCTGAAGGAAATCATCCTCTGGCTCTTCCGAAAATGCACTGCCTAAACCGCTGAAAAAATCCTCCTCCGCGCCTGGTGCTTCCTCTGAGCCAGGTTCTTCTACCCCCCGCAATAATCTGTCCAGATAATCTTCTCTCTCGTTCAAAGATTCCACCTCCGGTGTTTTTTCTCATACTTGCATCTATATCATAACACACTGTACCACATTTCTCAATCATTTCTCAACTTTCTCAATTTTTAAAACTGTGCACAGGCGCTGGTATTCTCCCCTTGCGGTCGATAAATGCCTGACATCCATACTTATTTACCTGCATCACCGGCGCATGGCCCAAAAGACCGCCAAATTCTACCATTTCTCCAATTCCTTTTCCAATGACAGGAATCAATCGCACGGCTGTAGTCTTCTGATTAATCATGCCAATGGCCATCTCATCCGCAATAATACCGGAAATCGTAGCGGGAGGTACATCTCCTGGAATTGCAATCATATCAAGTCCTACAGAACATACACACGTCATAGCCTCTAGTTTCTCCAATGTCAACGCGCCTGCCTCCACCGCATCAATCATTCCTTGATCTTCGCTGACTGGAATAAACGCTCCGCTTAAGCCCCCAACGTAAGAGGATGCCATAATGCCGCCCTTTTTCACCTGATCGTTGAGAAGCGCCAGCGCCGCGGTGGTTCCAGGCGCTCCGGCATATTCTACACCAATCTCCTCTAAAATCTCTGCCACAGAATCCCCGATTGCCGGCGTTGGAGCGAGAGATAAATCAATAATCCCAAAAGGAATACCCATGCGCCTGCTAGCTTCCTGCGCCACCAATTGTCCGACACGAGTAATCTTAAACGCGGTCTTCTTAATCGTCTCACAGAGCACTTCAAAGCTCTCGCCACGCACTTGCTCCAATGCTTTTTTCACTACTCCAGGACCGGAAACACCGACATTAATAATGGCGTCCGCCTCTGTCACCCCATGAAAAGCTCCTGCCATAAAAGGATTGTCATCTGGTGCATTGCAAAATACTACTAGTTTGGCACAACCCAGAGAGTCATTGTCCTTGGTATATTCTGCAGTTTCGAGCACGATTTTCCCCATCAGCTTTACTGCATCCATATCAATACCTGTTTTTGTGGATCCTACATTTACAGAACTACACACTCGCTCCGTCTGCCCAAGCGCCTGCGGAATCGAACGAATCAGATTCTCATCTCCTGCTGTCATACCCTTAGACACCAGTGCCGAATATCCGCCAATAAAATTTACGCCAACCGTTTTGGCCGCCCGATCAAGCGTCTTTGCAATAGTCACAAAATCTTCTGGTTTCTTACAGGCTGCCTGCCCTACCAGAGCAATTGGCGTCACTGAAATACGTTTATTTACAATAGGAATACAATAATTACGTTCAATTTCCTCTCCTGTCTCCACCAGCTTCTTGGCTTTGGAAGTGATTTTATGGAAAATTTTATTGTTTAAACTTTCCAAATCCGAATCGATACAGTCCAGCAGGCTGATTCCCAATGTAATTGTGCGCACATCCAAATTTTCCTGCTCTATCATTTTATTGGTTTCATTTACTTCCCAAATATTTATCATTACGCCGCCGCTCCTTAAATTCTATGCATCTTATTAAATATTTCTTCTCGCTGACACTTAATATTCACACCAATTTCTTTTCCCAGCAATTCTAATTCTTTCGCACACTGATCAAAAGGCTTGTCAGAATTTTTGAGATCCGCTATCATCATCATATTAAAAAATTCCTGTACAATTGTCTGACTGATATCTAACACATTGATCTGATGCTCTGAGAGATAAGTACACACCTTGGCAATAATTCCCACTGTATCCTTTCCCACCACAGTAATAATTGTTCGATCCACGTTCTTTTCCATAGTTTCCTCCATTCTACTACAACTTTTTCCTTCTTGACTAAATCTCAAAAATATCTGACACCATATCGCGCTTTGCTACATGTATGGGAAAATCCCCCGCATGGTAGGGATTATCGGCCATATCAATTTCCAGGCGCACTGTCTCATACGCCAGCTTTTCATAATTATTTTCCTTGCTCAAATGCCCAAGAATTACTGCTTTGAACTGATCATGAAGTACTTCACTTAGGAGTCTGCCTGACAATTCGTTTGATAGATGCCCCCGATCCCCCAATATTCTCTGTTTTAAATAATAGGGATAAGTTCCTACCTGCAGCATATGTACATCATGATTTGCCTCCAACAGCAATAAATCCAGATTTTGCAGCCGCTCCGTGATATAGCTGTCATATCTGCCCAAATCTGTCATCACAGCCATCTTCTTTTTTGCTTGCTGCAGCACAAATGCTGTGGGTTGTGCTGCATCATGGGAGATAGCTATCGGGGTGACAATCATATCCCCAATCACAATCTCTTTATCTGGTTGGATTTCTTGAAACAACTCTTTGGGAATTTCACCAACACTTTTAGATTTTAATATCGCCTCTTTTGTCCCTTTGGTAGTATAAATAGGAATGCCATAACGCCTGGCAATTACTCCCAGTCCACTGATATGATCAGAATGTTCATGCGTTATTAAAATTCCATCCATCTCCTTTGCTGTCATTCCAATCTGATTCAAGCCCTGTTCTACTCGCTTTCCACTAATTCCGACATCAATCAGCAGACTGGACTTATCGGAACATGCAAAGATACAATTCCCACTGCTGCCGCTTGCAATACTGCACAATTTCATCTTCTGTCAATCCTCCCAGTAAATCTCTATCACATCACCGTCCTGAAGCAAAGCAGTATAAGCTGTGGTTTCCCCATTTAATTTGGTGACAATTGACCGGCCATTTCCAGCATTCAGATCAAAAGAAATAGCATCAAATACATCCACAAATACATAGGATTTTTTACCAGTCAATACTACTGGACGCTTATTGACGATTACCTGAAGCAATATCTGTTCTTGAGGAGGCAGCGGAGATGGTTTGGCGGGCTTTTTGACAATAGTTGGACGGATATCATGATCTGCTGCTCTCTGAGATTCCCAAAATTTTTCTTCCAGCTCTTCTTGGGTCAATTCCCGCTCTAGTTCACCATTTTCTTCCGAATTAACTCCATCAGCAAAATTTTGCTCCTGATTGTCTGCTGTCCCCGGATTGGCGGACTGCTTTGTGCTAAAATAATTTTGCGGCATTTCCGATTCCTGCATCTGCTCTGTACTCTGTTCCATCTCCTCCCGAGAAGTTCGGTATGACAGCTCATTCCATTCAATGGAAAAATTCTCATACACCAGCGTATCCAGATCTGCTGGTCTGTTATTGACCAAAATATCACTGGACATATCAATTTCCACATCCATAAATTCTATAATCTGTGCCACAGTGTAATAACTGCACATCTCAATCTGGTCATCTTCCTGTATCATATAATTAGGCGACTCCATCCTCCCATTGACATCCGCAAATTTAGGACAGGAAATCAGACGCCCATTGACCTCAAAAGTCAACATGGAAGACCCATATTCCTCCAAATCCTCCAAAAGACAGACTGCATCCTCTCCAATGGTGGATGGCTCAATGACAATATTACTGTTAGCCTCCAAAGGTGCATTGATATTTGTCTGCCGCCCATTGACGCATACAATGGCAGATTCTCCGGTTCCCCCCCTAACAATCCGCTTCTTGCCGTTGATAGAAAAATTAAGCGCCCTGCCGCGCCGCGGAAAAAGCTGCTCATTGGGAAATCCAGCCTGCAGCGCTGCATCGACAATCGTCAATTTATTATTGTCATATAATTTGATCCGTTCCCCATTAAAACGCACAAAGATAAAATTATTTTTCTGATCATAATAGCTTAGGCATATGCCGACTGGCGTCACCAACAGCGGATCTTTTTTGACCTCCTGCTGTTCAAAATGAATCTCTTGCAGCACTTCTTCCCCTCTGAGAGCCACCCGTTCGGGAGGCAATTCCAACTCAGAAGCCAGATGTTCAATAAAACCATGCACTTTTCCACCGCCGCCCACGACAAAGGTAGCGCTGACACTCTTCCCCCCATTCAGTTCCTTGATTTTAGCCGCAATTCCCTCTGCAAGCTCCTCCACCAAAGGCTGAATCAGATCCCATACTTCCTGTGCGGGAATATTATGCTTAATCAGCATAATATCTTGATATTCAATTTCCTCCCCAGTGGTAGAACACAGTTTAATATACTCTGCCGTTTTAAAATCTACCAAATAATGCTGTACCAAAAGTTCAGTGATCTCGTCGCCGGCACTGGGAATCATACCATAAGCAATAATACTGCCATCCTTGGTAACAGAAATATCGCTGGTGCCTGCCCCTACATCTACCAATGCAATATTCAGCATCCGAAATGCCTCTGGGATAGCCACATTGATTGCCGCAATTGGCTCTAACGTCATATTTGCCACATTTAATCCTGCAAGTCCTACTGCAGAATACAAACCATCCACGACATCTTCTGGAAGGAAAGTAACAATAATATCCTCACTGACCACCTCTGCCTTATGCCCCTCCAGATTGGAAATGATATAACCATTCAAATAATATTTTACAATTGAGTAGCCCACACAGTAAAATTTAAAATGCGTGTCATTGTTCTCATTCAAGATCTCTTGTGCTTTCTCAATCCCCAAAAGATCTAAAGTATGCACATCTTCATCTGTGACTACTGTCTCCTCAGGAAATGTGTATTCTACCGTAGTAGTCACTGTCTTTAACACACGTCCTGCGGCAGCGATGCATACCTCGTTCAAAGTCAAACGAAGCTGATCTTCCAAGGTCTTTTTTACGGTACTAATTGTTCGCCCCACACGACCAATATCGTGTATCTGCCCGTCCATCATGGAACGTGTATCATGTTCTTTGACGCACTCGCCTACCACAATAAAATCATTTTCCTCCCGATAGCCTACCATACCAACCACATTTCGGGTTCCGATATCAAGGCCAAACACCAATGGCACTCCATTTAACTGCTGCTCCATCTGTCTCATCTCTCCCTTGTCTTTGATTATCTGTGCAATTTGAAAAAAAGTCTCTTCTTTTGTACCGCTGTTATCAATCACCGCCTGGCAATTCCTTCGATACTCTCGCTCCGATAACTGGCTGGCAAAGATACGCTCCACTTTTTCCTGTGAATACCCTCTAGACTCCATCAGCCTGCGCCTGCGCGTCTCCTCTGAAGCGTAGACATACCAAAGCTCATCACAAATTTCATCATAGTGTTCCTCAATTAGAAGCGCTGCCTCAATAATCACATAATCAAACAATCCATTGTGACGATATTGTTCAATCTGTCCACAGATATACTCTTTCACCGCCGGGTGCACCACCTGATTGACCCGCTGCCGCAGCTCTTCTGATGCAAACAGCTCCGCTGCCAATGCCAAACGATTGATCGTCTCATCTTCATGATATACTTCTGCTGGGAGAAACCGCAAAAGCTTTTGATAACAATCTGTCTCTGGCTCCATCAGCATCTGCGCAATCCTGTCTGCTTCTAGATTTTTTACCCTATAATTTTCTTCCAAATATTCCAAGACGGCGGTTTTTCCTGCCCCCACTCCGCCGGTGATTCCGATTACTTGCATAACCTAGCTCCTATCCCTGATACAAATCTCTTTGCAAATCCACTGCCGCTATCCCAAAAACTGCAGTTCTTAATGTGCCCCATACCAATCTGCCCCTTGATTCATATCAATCTCAAGCTTTACTGCCAGGTCAGCCGCCGTCTCCATATCCCGTTTCAGAATTGCTTTGACTTGCTCCACTTCCTCCTGCCAAGCCTCAATCAACAATTCATCATGTACTTGTAAAATTAACTTGGATCTGAGATTCTGCTCCCTCAAAGACTGATTGACACGTATCATGGCAATCTTGATAATATCCGCCGCTGTACCCTGTATGGGAGAATTCATTGCCACCCGTTCGCCAAAGGAACGTCGCGCATAATTACTAGAGGAAAGCTCTGGAACTGGTCTTCTCCTGCCAAACATTGTGGTGACAAAACCCTGCTCCTTTGCCTGTTGCACCTGACTGTCTAGAAATTGTTTCACGCCAGGATAAGTCTCAAAATAAGATTCTATATACTCTGCCGCCTCCTTAGTGCTAATACTCAAGTCCTGGCTGAGTCCGAAAGAACTAATTCCATAGACAATACCAAAATTCACAGCCTTGGCATTTCTACGCTGGAGAGATGTCACTTCCTCAAATGGCACATGGAATACTTGAGATGCTGTCATGCGATGAATGTCCTGCGCCTGCTGATAAGCATAAATCAAATTTTGATCCTCTGACATATGGGCAAGCACCCGCAGCTCAATCTGAGAATAATCAGCATCTATCAAGACACATCCTTTTTTTGGAATAAATACCTTGCGAATCTGACGCCCCAGTTCCATACGAATCGGGATATTCTGCAAATTGGGATCGGTGCTGCTGATTCTCCCTGTGGCAGTAATAGTCTGATGGAAATTAGAATGAATCCGTCCATCCTCCTCAATGAAATTGGCCAGCCCTTCTGCATAGGTGGATTTTAATTTCGTAAGCTGGCGGTATTCAAGGATTTTAGATACCAAAGGATACTCTCCCGCCAGCTTCTCCAATACATCCGCGGCTGTGGAATATCCGGTCTTAGTCTTCTTGCCATAGGGCATTTTAAGCTTGTCAAAGAGTATCACTCCTAATTGTTTCGGGGAATTGATGTTAAATTCTTCGCCCGCATCCTGATAGATTTCCTGTTCCAGTTCCACTATCTTTCCTGAAAGGCTTTCTCCATATGCTTTTAATTGACTGCCATCTACCAGAACCCCTGTCTGCTCCATATCATAAAGTGTATAAACCAGCGGCATTTCAATCTCACAGTAGAGCTTCCACATTCCCATCTGCTCTAACTTCTGCTTTAGCACAGCCGCCGACCGAAATGATGTATACGCCATAAAACAGGCGTACTGCAAAAGCTCCTCCGGTTTTTCTCTAAAAGCTTGTGCTAAGGATAATTTCCCTAACAGATCCTGACGGGAAGGAACCTGTAAATCCAAATGTTCCTTGGCAACATGCTCATAGGCATAATCATTTTTTAAGGGGTTTATCAGATAAGCCCCAATCAGAATGTCTAAAAGGTGCGATCGGTCCTGCCTGACATGAGAAAGATATGCCAACTGCGGTTTCAGATCAAAGGACGCCATCTTAAGCCCCTGATGAATTAACTTTTCTGTTTCTTCTATTAAATAGGCGCCTGTAATCTGCGCACCCACTGGAATAAAATAGATCTCTTTTGCACCATCCGAAGTTTTTTCTGTTTCAAACGCCAAGGAAAGCCCCAACACCTGCGTCCCATCTTGCTGTGCGTTCTCTGTCAAATCTGTATTACCGCTATCACTCAAGCCATATACTTCCTGTAAGGTGAGCTGTCTTTCTGGCTCTGTTGGTTCCATCAGTGGATCTGCAATCAATTGAAATCCCACAGCCTGTGCTTTTCTGGCTTTGGCAAACATCTTGTCCGCTTCTTGGCGCTTAGTGATGCGCTGAAAATCCTGTTCCAAGGGATTGGATGGTGTCTCCACAGAAAAGCGGCTGAGCATATTTTTAAATTCCAGCTCCTGCATCCAGTCATATGCTTCCTGTGTAAACAGATTTCCCAAGACAGCCTGATTGATATCATATTTAATCGGCGCATTAATCTCGATTGTGGCCAGCGTCTTACTCATCTGCGCCTGCTCATAATATTCCCGCAAATTTTTCTGGGCACGAGGCGGCTTGACCTCATCAATATGGGCATAGGCATTCTCAATACTGCCATAGGTGACAATCAAGTTTGTGGCCGTCTTCTCTCCAATCCCAGGCACTCCTGGAATATTATCCGCGCTGTCTCCCATCAATGCCTTTACGTCAATAAATTCAGTGGGCGTCACCTGCAATTTTTCTTTTACATCTGCTTCCAGATAATCTTCAATCTCTGTTCCTGTGCGCTTTGTCTTGGGAATCCGTATCTTGATATGTGCACTGGCAAGCTGCAATAAATCCCGATCACCAGAAACTACACAGACTTCCAATCCTTCTTTTTCACTGTGCTTGGCAATTGTTCCTAGGATATCATCGGCCTCATATCCTTCCCGCTCTGCAATCACCACTCCCATTGCCTTCAATACTTCCTTAATCACTGGAACCTGTTCCCTAAGTTCTTCCGCCATCGGTTTTCTGGTGCCTTTGTAATCCGCAAACATCTTATGACGAAAGGTCGGTGCATGTACATCAAATGCCACGGTCAAATATTCTGGCTTCTCCTCTTCCAAAATCCGAAAAAGAATATTTAAAAACCCATAAATAGCGTTTGTGTGAAGCCCTTTTGCATTGGTAAGATCCGGCAGTCCAAAAAATGCCCGGTTCAAAATACTATGTCCATCAATCAAAACTATCTTTTTTTCCATAAGCGCTGTGCCCTCTTTAATCATAAATTCATACCATATCTATTCTACACCATATCACAGAGATTTAAAAGTTATATTTTATGAAAGTGCACTTCACAGCATTCCCGCCAGCAATGCTGCTAAACTGGCACATATGGCGACCGTAAATAACCCTTTTTCCCTGTATGCGGCCAGTAATGCGCCAGCTACTCCAACAGCAGATGTCACCAGCGAGCCTGTGGCATAAAAAACCGCCGGAAATGTCATAGCGCCTAACACTGTATATGGTATGTACGCAAGAAAAGAGCGTATATATTTATTTTCAATTTTTTTTCGAAAAACCACAAAGGGCACAACTCTGATCAGATATGTGACAAAAAACATCACCAACAGATAAATCCAGTACACTCCTGTCTTCATTTAGACTTCCTCCTGTGTCTGATCTTCCACAGGAAAACAGACTGCTCCCACCGCGGAAGCCGCTACTGCACAGATAATCACAGCAAAACCGCTGGAAATCTTCTGAAGTCCTGGAAGATAATACAAAGCCACACTGATTCCCACAGCAAGCATCGTAATCATACAAATATGTCTGTCCTTCTTCATTGCAGGCACAATTATGGCAATAAACATTCCATAGATTGCCAACCCTAACGCATCACTGACATTTTGGGGCAGAATATTTCCACAGACCGCCCCTGCCAGAGTGCCAAATGTCCAGCCCAGATAAGGCAGCGCCGCCAACCCTGCCAAATATTGGCTGCTGACCTCTCCCTGCCGGCTCATAGCCACTGCAAAGATTTCATCTGTGTTGGCAAAGCCTAAAAACATCTTCTGCGCCGTATGAAACTCTCTATCAACCTTCTGAGAAAGAGAAATGCTCATCAAAGCATAGCGCAGATTTATCACAAACTGGGAAATGGCCATCTCAATATAAGAACCTGCCGCCGCCATAATAGTGATACCTGCAAACTGCCCTGCCGAAGTCAGGTTCATCATAGACACCAGCAACGCCTCCCACCAACATAAACCGGAGGACACCGCCGCCAGCCCAAAAGTGAAAGATACTGACAGATATCCAATGCCGATTGCACTGCCATCTTTAAATCCCTGTAAAAACTGTTTCATATCTTCCTCCCGCCTATTCTCTGACCATCTTGGCAAATATCAATCGTATCATTATCAAAGATACCGCTGCTGCAAGAATCTCTGTAACCCAAAATGCATTCCAAACGCCAACTGCTCCAAAGATGACACTGAGCAAATATGCAATGGGTATCAAGGCAATATAACGAATCAGAGAAATCACCAGCGAGGGCATTCCTTTGCCAAGCCCTTCAAATGTACCACTGACCATAACAGAAACTGCCGATACCACAAAGCCGCAGCTAATGACCCGCAGTGCCTGAGCCCCATAAGTAATGGTTTTCAAATTGTCAGAAAATAACTTCATCAACCTCTCTGGAAATGCTAAACAAAACATCGTGCCCATCGCCATAATTATGCCGCCTAACAACAACGCTGTCTTAAAAACAGCCCGCACTCTGTCACTGCGCTGCGCTCCATAATTATAACTAATCAGTGGTCGGATTCCTTGTACAATGCCATTTGCAGTAAGATAAATGAAGGTTTGCAATTTATAATAAATACCAAGAATCAATACATACATTCCAGAAAAACTTGCTAAGATCCCATTTAACGCAGTAATCAGAAACGATGGCAGCGCCATATTTAGTGCTGCTGGGATTCCCACTGCATAAATTTTTCGATACACAGCATCCTCAAACAAGCTTTTCTTTGCAATAATATGAACAGGCAATGGGCGCACCCAAAAAATTATCATATATGCCAAAAGCGCAACTATCTGTCCAATGCCGGTGGCAAGCGCCGCACCGTGAATCCCCATTGCCGGAATACCTGCAAATCCAAAAATCAGTATCGGATCAAGGATAATATTCACCACACAACCGCTGAGCATACAGAGCATAGACACTTTCATCTTCCCCACTGCCTGAAAAATTTTTTCAAATGATACCCCTATGGTCACTGCGCATGAAAATAAAAATACAATGTTCGAATAACCAACACCATAGTCAAGTACCTGATATTTTTCGGTAAACAACCTTAAAAATGCCGGCATTCCCACAATACAAACAACCGTCAAAAACACCCCATGAATCGCATTAAAAAAAATCCCCTGCGAGATCGCTTTGCTGGCTGCCTCTGGTTTTTGCGCGCCGAGTTCATATGCGGCAACTGCATTGATTCCAATTCCAAATCCGACGCCTGCTGCCGTCAGCAAATTTTGAAGCGGAAACACCAGCGAGAGCGCTGTCATAGCATCCTCACTGACCTTTGCCACAAAATAACTATCCACAATATTGTAAAGTGCATTTACCAGCATTGACAGTACCATTGGCAATGACATAGACGCCACCAACGGAAACACTGGCTTTTCTTTCATAAATTCCTGTTCCATTGATACTTTCCTCTCCCATTTTATTCTGCAGGTTATTTTTTTACACTTGAATCCTCTTGCCAAATGACTTGGGACAAGATATGATAGAAATTAGAAAATATTGATAAGGAGCATTTAAAATGAAAAAAATACAACAAATTCTTGCCATCTTAGGTATCGTCCTACTATTGGGACTATATCTCACAACCCTGATTCTCGCCATCCTTGGAAAAGACTTTTTCCCCATGTTTATGGCAGCGCTGCTCGCAAGCATGGCGCTCCCTGTCTTACTCTGGGTCTATGGTTATATCTATAAACTAATCAAAAGAAGCTCAGAACAAAACGCAGAAAACGACCACTCTTAACCAGTCGTCTAATACACGGAGGGACTTGCAGAATCTGCAAGTCCCTATATGTATGATCAGACTGCTTTTTGATTTATTTTACCCCCAGGCTTTTCAGTTCTTCTTCTGCCTGAGATTTTGTATGAAAATGAATCGTTGCCATTCCCAATTCATTTGCCGCAATAATATTTTTGCGATTATCATCCAAAAATACACACTCAACTGGATCCAAATCATACTTTTGAAACAGCGCCTGATAAATCTCTGGCTCTGGTTTGACTGTCTGTACCTCATAAGAGAACACAGCCCCGTCGACTTGCTCCACAAATGCCAGTTCTTCAATGCTCTGAGAATAAATCCTTCTGGGATAATTAGACAACAAATAAACTTTATAACCCTTTTCTTGAAGGCTTTGAATCCAGGAAAAGGTATAATCATAGCGTTTGATACAATTTCCAATGTTATTCCAAAAACGTATGATCTGTGCCTCACAGTCTGGCGCCGATCTCAGAAAACTCTCTAAAATCTCCTCATCTGAGAGCTTTCCCCGGTCAAATTCATTCCACATTTCTGACAAGACTGTGGCTTCTGCCACTTTCTGATAGACCTCTGGGGACATCTCTAAAGTTTCAAAATATCCCTGCCAGTCAAAATCCACCAGAACCTTTCCCACATCAAATATTACATTTTTTATCATTTTTAAACTTTCCTTCCGCTTTCCCGATAAATGATATCTTCTCTTCCTGGTCCGTTAGAGATTATGGTAATGGGGAATCCGATCTTTTCTTCCACAAATTCAATATATTTGCGGCAATTTTCCGGCAGTTCCTCATAATTCTTAATCCCGCGAATATCACAGTTCCATCCAGGCAGTACTTCAAACACTGGTTTTGCTTTCTCCAATTTTACCGTTGGCGGAAACGTTGTTGTGACATTTCCATCAATTTCATAACCCACACAGACTGGAATTTCTTCCAGATAGCCCAAAACATCCAACACCGTAAAGGCCACATCTGTCGTTCCCTGTACCTGACAGCCATACTTGCTTGCCACTACATCAAACCATCCCATACGTCTTGGACGCCCCGTAGTAACGCCATACTCTCCTCCGTCGCCGCCTCTGCGTCTTAATTCATCTGCTTCTTCTCCGAAAATCTCACTGACAAAAGCACCGGCGCCAACAGCAGAAGAATATGCTTTGCAGACCGTAATCACCTTTTTAATCTCATATGGCGGAATCCCTGCGCCAATCGCCCCGAAAGCTGCCAGTGTAGAGGAGGACGTCACCATCGGATAAATTCCATGATCCGGATCCTTTAGGGAACCTAATTGTCCTTCTAAGAGAATGTTCTGCCCCTTTTGAACAGCCTGCCACAAAAAAGAGGAAGTATCATATACATAAGGTTCTATCATTTCTCGATAACCGAGAAGCTCCTTCTTGAGATCTTCTGGTTTCAACAATGGTTTATGATATAAATGTTCTAACAGCACGTTTTTTGTCTCACAGACACGCACTACTTTTTCATCTAAAGTTTTCTCATCAAATAACTCACTGACCTGGAATCCAATTTTAGCATATTTATCAGAATAGAATGGGGCAATGCCTGATTTGGTAGAACCAAAAGATTTGCCTCCCAAACGCTCCTCCTCATACTGGTCAAACAGCACATGGTAAGACATTACCATCTGCGCACGCTCTGACACCATAATCTTTGGCTTGGGAACGCCTCTTGCTATCACAGACTCAATTTCCTTCACAAAAACTGGAATATTTAATGCCACACCAGGGCCAATGATGTTATGGATATGTTCATAAAACACACCGCTTGGAAGCGTATGCAATGCAAACTTTCCAAAATTATTTACAATGGTATGCCCTGCATTGGCGCCGCCCTGAAAACGCACAACCACATCGGCTTCTTTCGCCATCGCATCGGTAATTTTTCCTTTTCCTTCATCGCCCCAGTTTGCTCCAACAATCGCCTTTACCATGAAAGTTCCTCCTTTTAAACTACTGCATTCAATCTTTACAATTCGCCAAACGGCCTTTTTGCATGCCGCAGAGGGAATGCCTTTTACTTCATAAGTATAGCGTATCTATTAACATAAGTAAAATCAATGTTTATTATATTTATTATAAAATATACTTATATCGCTTCAGCAAGTAAACGATTGTGATATTTCACTGCCAAAATAAAACATTTCTCAATATCATAAAGCACAACCCTATTATATATCAATCATTTCCAATAATTTTCCTGCAGCAGCAGACACCGGAATCCGGCTGTCCGTGACTACGCAAAACTCTCGTTTGGGAATGCTGCGGCTAAATCTCAACTGAAACAATTCGCCTGTTTTCAGAAACTCTTCTACAAAATCTTCTACCACACACGCAATACCTAACCCTTTTCTGGCAAATTGCACCAACATATTGCTGGTAGCCAGCTCAAATTCTGGCTGTAATACTACCCCATTTTCCTCCAAAAACCGATCGACATAATTTCTGGTAGAAGTATTTTTTTCAAGGCACAAAATTGGCAGCTTTTCCAGTTCCTTATAGCTTAAGATTCGGCCCTTTAAACCCTGAAATTTTTTGCCTGCCACAAACACATCTTCAATTTGATGAACTTTTCTGATCTTCCAGCCATGCTTATAATTGATCGGTGTGCTGACCACACCAAAATCAATTCGTCCATCCTGTAGGTGTCTCAATGTTTTTGGTGTAGGCGCATTGGTCACTGCCACTTTAATTCCCGGATGCCGCTCATGAAATCGTTCCAATAATTCAAGCAGATAAAACTGCAGCGTCATATCACTGGCCCCGATACGAATCTCTCCTGTTTCTAGATTACGCATTTCAAGGAATTTCCGTTCTCCCTGCCGGATATACTCATATCCCCGCTGTACATAGGAATACAATACTTCCCCTTCTGGAGTAAAGCGAACCCCTTTGGACGTTCGCACAAACAACGCACTGCCTAGCAAATCCTCCAAATGTCGAATTGCCTGGCTCACTGCCGGCTGAGAAACAGCAAGCTCCTCTGCCGCCAATGTAATACTCTTTAACTTTCCCACATAGTAAAAAAATTTGTAATATTCCAAATTAATATCCATATTACCTCCTTGCCCTCTCATCTCAATCGCAAGAGTTTCCTAATTTTAGATGACGAAAAGAGAAGAAATCCTCTGGATCTCTTCTCTTTTCGCTTGTGAGATAAAATTATACCCTTTTAAACCGTTCCACTTCGCCGCGCAATTCTCTGGATATATTTTGATTGTTTTCTATCTCTTCCTGAATATGTGCCATCGCTTCTACCAATGTCCCTGCACTGTGTGCTGCATTGGCCACACCTTTGGCGCTCTCATCCACCGTACAGGAAATATTGCTGATTCCACTATTGATCTGCTGCATAATAGACTCCATCTCTGAAGTATTGCTGGCAAATTCTGATAAAATCTCATTGACACTTTCCGCGTCATCATGGTAATAATTAGAAACAGCCTCAAAATCATCATAATCTTTCATGATATTCTCATCAATAAACGACAGCATATCTTCTGCATTCTGGGAAAGTTTCTCCACAGCATCCGTGACCATATTACTGATATTTTGAATGTTATTGGCTGTATCTCTGCTGTTATCTGCAAGCATACGAATCTCATCTGCCACAACTGCAAACCCCTTCCCTGAGTCTCCGGCGCGGGCTGCTTCAATAGAGGCATTTAAGGCAAGTAAATTTGTCTGCTTGGCAATATCCAGAATTTCTCCGGTCAGATCATTGATACGTCCAACACTGCGGCTCTCCTCCACCGATTCCTCAAGCATAGAACGGATTCCAACAATCATATTGCTAGCCGCTGTCTTACTCTCCACAGTGCTCTTGCGGATTGTCTGCGCTTTGTCTTTGATCTCCTCCACCAAAGAGGCTCCGTTTTCCGCTTTTGCAGCCATTGTCTTTACCTTTTCATAGATACCTTCACTTCCTATCACGATTTGTTCCAATGTCGCAGAAACCTCCTGCATACTGGCTGCAAGCTGTTCCATATTTGCTGATACATTCGTTACATTTTCATTGGATTCATTGACTCTGACTGTAATATTATCTGCGGATGCCATCATTTGTTCAGATTCTCCTTGCAGCTTTCTCATCAACAACTGAAGCTGTTCAATAAAACCGTTGACACCATTGACTAACTGCCCCACCTCATCACGGGACTTTACCACAATACGCGCTGTCAGATCGCCTTCATTCTCCTCAATCTTTTGTACAATTTGGTTTAACTGTTTGCTTGCCCTCTTCGCAGGCCAGGCAATCGTGCGAATTACAATTGCCACTGTACACAATGCGAGAAACAGAAAAATGCTAAGCATTACAATATTAAAAACATATGTACCGGCTATTTTAACGTCGATTCCTCTGGACACATTATCAATTCTGCTCTCCATTGCTTCCGTATAAGCTGCCTTATAATCATCCAGATCAGCACTTTTGTCCCTGCAGTCCCCCAAGACAGACAAGGACGTAAGTGTGTCGCCTTCCTCCACAGCAATAGTCGCTGTAAGTCCCAGAGACATAAATTCTTCAAAATGCCCTTTATAAGATTGGAAGCTCTCATTTAAAATAGAATCATTTGTATTATGGCACAATTCATCCATCCGATCAAAATATTCCTGTAACACATCTATTTTCTTTTGTATTTTTTCAGAACCCTGCGCCTTGAGCTTCGCCGTGTCCATCAGACCACGAAATTCCTGTACATTCACTGACATTTTACCTTCAATTTTCTGCAATTCCAGATAAATTTCCGAAATTTCTTTATTTCTGGAATTTATTTCTGACATTGCCACTATATTGGCAACAGCAAACAGCAAAAATACAATTGATAAAATGCCTAATAACAAAATAACTTTTATCCCAATACTTTTTTTCATGCTTCTCCTCCTATGTGGTCCCGATGCTGTGATTTGAAGCTTCCCTATTCAGAAAATAATTTCTTAGAACATGCTACAGCAAGAGAACCTGGACCGATATGGCATGCCACGCTCAATGACAATGGATCCACATCTATATCCTGGCCTGGAAATGCCTCTAAAAGCTGGGCCTTAAAATCCAAAGCCGTCTCCTTATCTTTGGTATAAGCAACAAAAATATGCATGTTACTCCCCGTCTCATCTCCAAAACGTTTTGCGAAATCACTCTTAATCGCATCAATCATAATGCTTCTAGCTTGTTTCACTGTTCTTGCCTTAGCATAGGCGTCAAGCTTCTCCCCCTGTATCTGCAACACTGGTTTGAGCTTGAGAAGTGTTCCCAAAGCTGCAGCAGCCGGCGTAATACGACCGCCCTTTTTCAGATAATACAAGGTATCCACCATAATATAAATACTGGAATCGTACTTTACTTCCTCCAAATATTTCTTGATTTCCTCAGCATTTTTACCTTCCTCTGCCAGTTTTAAGGCATCCAATACACTCTGTTTCTGTGTCACAGAAATTCGTTGATTATTTACCACTTGTACTTTGCCATTATATTCCTGTGATAACATCATGGCCGTCTCACAAGAACTGCTTAATCCGCTGGACATAGGAATATGCACAATCCCTTCATATTCTTTCAATAACTGATCCCACAGTTCTGTGACTGTCCCCACTGCCGGCATAGAAGTGGAGATCTCTGCTTTACCCTCCAACTTTTGATAAAACTGCTCCTGGGTAAGATCAATATCCTCAAAATAAGTCTCTCCATCTATAAAAAAAGGCATAGGCAGCACATTGAGTCCATACTCCTTCGCCTGTTTCTGAGTGATCCCGCTGTTACTGTCCGTTACTACTGCAATTTTTCCCACCAGGGTAATCCTCCTTTTCATTTTATTCTATTTTTTTATTGTATCACATTTTTTGTCTTGGTACAATCTTATAAGCATATTTTTTCTATAATCCCAAACACCTCCAAATACAGTTCACTCGTCATCTAACATAGAGATAATTGCATTTTAGATGTATCTTCTTGTTAGCATTCTGCCCTGTTTCCCAGATAACTATACCTGGCTCACCCTACAATTACGATTCGCCAAATTTACCTTTATTTTATGTATTTAACATAAAAAACGCAACAACCGCTCATTCCACTTTTAGCAAAAAAAAGCCGCGACAGCAATTTGATTTGCCGCCGCAGCTTTTTTATGATTGATATTCAGCGATGTTACATCATGCCCATTCCACCTGCGCCGCCTGCTGGCATTGCTGGTGCATCTTCTTTGATATTTGCCACTACTGATTCGGTGGTCAACAAGGTTGATGCCACAGAAGTTGCATTCTGCAATGCGCTTCTGGTCACTTTCACTGGGTCTAAGATTCCTGCTGAAACCATATTGACATACTCTTCCTTTGCCGCATCAAAGCCAACACCTGGTTCAGATTCTTTCACTTTATTGATGATCACAGCGCCCTCTAATCCTGCATTTGCTACGATGTAAAACAGTGGGGATTCCAAAGCCTTGAGGATTACTTTGGCGCCGGTCTTTTCATCACCTTCCAAAGTCTCAGCCAGTGCAGCCACTTCTTTTGCTGCATGAACATATGCAGAACCGCCGCCAGCAATAATTCCTTCTTCTACGGCTGCTCTGGTTGAATTTAATGCATCCTCCATACGCAGCTTGCTCTCCTTCATCTCGGTCTCGGTTGCAGCGCCTACACGGATGACTGCTACACCGCCAGCCAATTTAGCAAGTCTTTCCTGTAATTTTTCTTTATCAAATTCAGATGTAGTTTCCTCAATCTGTGTTCTGATCTGTGCCACTCTCGCATTGATGGCCTCTTTATCGCCTTCTCCATCAACGATAATGGTATTTTCTTTCTGTACTTTGACAGATTTTGCGCGTCCTAACTGATCTAAAGTAGTCTCTTTCAAATCCAAGCCGACTTCCTCAGAAATCACCTGTCCGCCAGTAAGAATTGCGATATCCTCAAGCATAGCCTTTCTTCTGTCGCCATAACCTGGAGCTTTCACTGCTGCAACATTGAATGTTCCACGTAATTTATTAACAATCAATGTAGTAAGCGCTTCTCCTTCAATATCCTCTGCAATAATCAAAAGTCTTGCACCAGACTGTACGACCTGCTCCAAAAGAGGAAGGATCTCCTGAATATTTGTAATTTTCTTATCTGTAATCAAAATATAAGGATCATCCAATACCGCTTCCATCTTATCCATATCGGTTGCCATATATGCAGAAATATAACCACGGTCAAACTGCATACCTTCTACCAGATCCAACTCTGTCTGCATCGTCTTGGATTCTTCAATTGTGATGACGCCGTCATTGGACACTTTTTCCATTGCATCTGCCACAAGATTTCCAACTTCCTCATCACCTGCGGAGATAGCTGCTACCTTTGCAATCTGGTCTTTGCCATTTACTTTCTGGCTCATACTTGCAATGGATTCGACTGCCTTTTCTGTCGCTTTCTTCATTCCGCGTCTTAATACAATTGGATTTGCACCAGCTTCCAGATTCTTCATGCCTTCTTTAATCATCGCCTGTGCAAGTACTGTTGCGGTTGTAGTTCCGTCTCCAGCAACATCATTGGTCTTGGTTGCTACCTCTTTGACAAGCTGTGCGCCCATATTCTCAAATGCGTCTTCCAGCTCAATTTCCTTTGCAATGGTAACACCATCATTGGTAATCAAGGGGGCGCCAAAAGATTTATCCAACACTACATTACGTCCCTTAGGTCCCAATGTCACTCTTACGGTATTTGCTAATTTATCTACACCAGCCTCCAATGCTTTTCTGGCTTCTGTTCCATATTTCAATTCCTTTGCCATAATATTTCGTCTCCTTTTTATTCTAATTGTGTTCCCTTCATCATAAATTGGCTTGCCAATCGCTAGTTGCTTTCACAAGGATGTTCTGTTCGCTAACTTCAGCCTTCGCTTTTCAGCTCGCCTTCACTAATCTCACAGAACGGCCTCGCAACACGCTCTGTCTACGCCTTTGGCTTGCCAATCGCTAGTTGCTTTCACAAGGATGTTCTGTTCGCTAACCTCAGCCTTCGCTTTTCAGCTCGCCTTCACTAATCTCACAGAACGGCCTCGCAACACGCTCTGTCTACGCCTTTGGCTTGCCAATCGCTAGTTGCTTTCGGCCACAACAGCCAGGATATCATTCTGTTTCACAATAATATATTCTTCTCCGTCTAATTTCACTTCGTTTCCAGCATACTTGGAATAAATTACTTTATCCCCAACCTTTACCTGCATAGTCACTTCTTTTCCATCTACGTTGCCGCCAGGTCCCACAGCCACTACCTCTGCTTCCTGAGGCTTCTCCTGTGCGCTTCCAGCTAAGATAATACCAGATTTGGTTGTCTCCTCTGCTTCACACTGCTTTAATACAACTCTGTCTGCCAATGGTACTAATTTCATTACAATTCCTCCTTACCGAGTAGTCTTTTCTATTTTCCTGTGCTATCTTTTTTATTATTAGCACTCTTTACTATCGAGTGCTAATAACTTATGTACATAAATGTAGCACTCCTGTTTTTTTTTGTCAATATCCAATTACACATTTAATAAAAAGTTTAGAAAATATTAGAATAATTTTTTCTTACGAAAAAACCAAATACAGACCAAAATCACTAAAATACTGATTACTCCCACAAAAACATAGCCGTACTGCCAATGCAGTTCCGGCATACTTTCAAAATTCATCCCATACCAGCCTGTAATTAAAGTCAGCGGCATAAACACGGTTGTTACTGTGGTGAATACTTTCATAATTCGATTCTGTTCATATGAAAGTGCCGCATCCAGCGCCTCCCGAATGCGTACCAGTTCCTCATATAAAAATTGTGTTTCTTCTGTCAAATGTTTTAGTTTATTTTCATAAATACGGAAATAACACGCCGCTTCCTCATTGAGAATCTGCCCCTGTGTCTCCTTCTTCTTTTCTTCCAAGCCATTGACGCCCTCTATCAAATCTAAAAATCGCGCATAATCATTTTTCCATACGGTCAAAAGTCTTTTACATTCAAAAATAGAGCGGTTTCGATTCCGGTTAATCCTGCCCCCTACAATCTCCTGTTCCATCTCAATCAAATATTTTTCCATTTCCTCAACTTTTTGTTGTCCCTGTTTCAATATCCCATCAAAGACCGCTTCTAGCCCTTCCTCCATGTGATTTGGATTTTCTGGCGCTATTTCAGACAAATATTCTTTCATCTGATTTAGCATACCATCCTCATCTTTTAGAGTCACCAGCAGAAATACTTGTTCATCTAACAGAAATGCTGCACTTACATCACGTTTTTTGGCATCTGTGCTTTTATGGAAACAGAAGGTTCCATACAAATGGCCTTCTACCAGCTTGACACCAGTCCAATAAGCTGGTTCCAGCCGGCTAACTGACTGCATCAATAATTCTTCTTGCTGACTTCTCTGCTTGCACATCAGTTCTTGCCAGTCCAACACTCTGACTAGTTTTTCTAAATTCGCTTCCATCAAAAACACCTTCTTTCGTTTTTCCAGCATAATTTATCACGGAAATAACCATAAAGTCCTTAAAATCTAGGGTGATAACACTTTATGTAAAATATCTGCCAATGGTTCCATCGCGTTCATAGCCTCTTCCAAAGTATTAGTCTGAGCACCCACTTCTACTAAAAGACTCTTCGGGCGATAATGAAGATTATAGCGATAGCCTTTTAAATAAGTGGCACGGGCAAATCCTGGATAGTATTCTTCTGCCGCCAACTTCATTTGAAAAGAAAATGCTAAGTTATCGGCAAGATTGGGATTGGCCAGATGGGCAATATTTCCATTGGCTGTTGTTCTGCTCAATCCATTAAAAAACATGATCTGCGCTGTCTGCTTTCCATTTACCTCTGAAACCAAATGCGCAGTATCTGGAACACCATCGCGATGCAGATCAATCACCACCTCTATACTGGGATTTTCTGCCAAAAGCTGCTCCAATGCCGGTCCTGCATAAGAATAGGCATTATCTCTATCTTTGACATCGTATTCCCCCATATGATGGAGGACATTAAATCCATACTGATCTCTGAGAAGCTGTGTCAGACGCTCTCCCAACGCCAGGACGCTACTATTCGGATCCCCAGGTGTAGAATCTGCATACCCTTCTTGAGAATGTGTGTGATAAATCAAAATCTGAATGTTTTCTGCGCCGCCTTGCAGTTTCATATCCTTTGCCAACATTTCCTGTGCATTTAACTCACTGCCGTCGATCGTTGTAGTTCGGTCAATTTGGTAAAAATTCTGCACCAAATAATCAAAATCATTCAATTTTTCTCTTGAAATTTCTATGGCTTTGGAATCAGCGTTTCCATTATTTGCGGCAACTTCCTGCTCCTCTTCTGTCTGCTCCTCTTCTGTCTGCCGCTCTTTCTCTTTCTCATGTTCTTGCTGTTCTTTTTGTTCCTGTTGGTCTTTTTGTTCCTGTTGTTCTTTTTGTTTTTCCTGCTCTTTTTGAAGTTCCTGTTCTCCCTGGTTTGCTTCCTGATTCTCCTCTAACATGCCGCAGGTGAGGTCACTCTCAATCTGTGTATCATATTCCGTCAAAGTACCGCTAAATGCATATATGGGATAAAATTGTTCCATCTTTCCCAACAAAAACTTTCCCAGTGTTGCCTCTCCTCCCTCTTCCTCCCTTAGCATCACAGGCATACAATTTTTCCATGCCGATACTGCAATTTCTTCACGGATAAAATTTAAGAACTGCCCCATCGCTGGAGCATCCCCTACAGCCGACATGTTTTGATAACAGACAAACACAAATAAAACGCTGATTCCTCCAGCCATCCATTGAAAGTACTTTACAGCCTTTTTTCTTTTCCTTGTCAAATATTTCCCCATTCCCATTTTGTATAATCAACTGCTTTCCCATAAAATCTTATAAACAATTAAATATATGCCTGTACGAAAAATTTTATGCAAATGCAATGTTCAATCCTTCTGACAAGGTATAGCTCAAACGTTTTACAGATTCATCGATATCTTTCGGTGTGACAAACATCGTGTTTAACTGTGGGGATAAAAGTTCACGGATTAGTTCATATTTTTCCATATCATTCAGGGCATTTAATCCAGTACTCAAAGTACTCAAATGACTGTGCTCTTCCATTGCCTGAATCAGGGTCTGCATGGTATCACTGACAATAGTTGCCGCGTCCACTACGGTAGGCACGCCTATGGCAATCACTGGAATACCAACGGTTTCTTTGGATAATCCATGTCGATGATTTCCCACTCCAGAACCAGGATTAATCCCAGTATCTGTAATCTGTATGGTCCGGCTTAACCTTCTGGTACTGCGTGCCGCCAGTGCATCAATGGCAATCATCACATCTGGCTTCGTCTGTTTAATTACCCCTCGAATAATCTCCTGGCTCTCCATACCTGTCTGTGCCATCACTCCAGGCACAATCCCACTGACCGCATTGACCTCTTGTTCTCCAAATGCATATTTGCCAAATTCCTTTAACACATGACGGGTAATCATCATATTATCCACTACCCTTGGCCCAAGCGCATCAGGGGTAACTTCACGATTGCCAAGTCCCGCCACCAGTACAGAAAATGTATTTTTCCCTTCTGGCAGAAGTCTCTTAATAATCCTTGCCAGCTCTAAAGAAATTTCCCGATGATAATCTTCATCCTGACTGTCCATATTTGCCGCCTCCAGCGTAATATAAGTTCCTTTTGGTTTGCCCATCGCCTTGGCGCCATTTTCTGTCTCAATTACCATTGTGGTAATTTTTATCTCTTTTTCTCTGTGATACTCTTCTTCTACCCGTACGCCTTTGATCTCCACATTATCTTCTTTAAATTTCTCTCTGGTTTCTAACGCCAGGTCGGTACGAACCTGAAACTGACTCATTATCATCCCTCCAAAACCTTCTTATCTTGTTCTCCTATTTTTTGCAGAAAAAAACAAAATATGTATTGACAGATAGAAATTTTGGGACTAAACTATATGAGTATGTTTACATTAGATCGTCCGTGTCCGGCTTTAATGGAACAACCGCGAACATAGTGCAGTCCTATTTCCGCATAACAGTCAATTGGATTGCCGCGAATGATATCAGATGAAAAATATCTCCCGTTCTTTCTTTAAACGGTGAGTAACAAACTTGTATATTGGAGGTGTACGGATTGGCTAACATTAAATCAGCAAAGAAGAGAATTTTAGTAACTCAGACCAGAACAGCACGCAATAAATCTATCCGCTCTGCTGTCAAGACTTCGATTAAGAAAGTCGATGCTGCCATTGCAGCAAAAGACAAAGAGGCTGCACAGAAGGCATTGAACGCTGCGATTTCAACGATCGGCAAGGCTACTTCTAAAGGAGTTTACCACAAGAACACTGCCGGCAGAAAAATCTCACGTTTAACCCAGGCTGTCAATAAACTGGCTTAGTTTATGATTATAAAAGATTACCATTAGAACCCTCATGAAAATATATATTCTTCCTTTATCAAATAAATTTGGAAGGTCTAAATATTATTTTCATAGGTTCTGAATAGTTACAAAAAAGGAAACCAATACCGTCATGTTGGTTTCCTTTTTTATCATAAGCTTGGAGCTTATCCCTTACTCTCCTTGCAGAGATGATACGGGATGTTCCTCAATATACTGCCCCATAATTGCTGCCGCCATACCAACCAGCTTAGGGCAGGGACGTTTCTTATAATACTCTTCTGTGCGTTTCTCTGGCACAGGCTGCTGACGCTTCTCACTCAGTCCCAACAGTTCCCGACAGACAATGGAGCCATTTTCCAACTCATAAGCTTTGGCCAGCTCCTGAATGCGTTTGTAATGATCTGACTTTTCCTGATGTGCTCCAGGCGTATCATAGCCATAAAGCATACCAGCAACTAGAAACATACCGCTGACTGCGCCGCAAACCTCCCGCAGCCTGCCCATACCTCCGCCAAAGGAGGAACTAAGCTTTGCCGCCGTCTTTTCATCCATCTCAAACAAGTCTTGAAAAGCAAGAAAGACCGCCTGTGTACAATTATAACCTTTTAAAAAATTCTCTTCTGCTGCTTTTGCATACTTATTCTCTTCGTAATCCATACTATGCTCCTTTCCTCATAATGTATGAAGATTTTTCAGCGAAATATCCATGATCGGTGCAGAATGGGTTAAGGCTCCACTGGAAATATAATCTACTCCCAGAGAAATATAGTGTTCAATATTCTCTTTGGTAACATTCCCAGAACATTCAATCTCTGCTCTGCCGTCAATTAGGGCAATTGCCTCTTTCATTTCCTCCACGCCCATATTATCCAGCATAATGATATCCGCCCCAGCTTCCACTGCATCCCGTACCATCTCCACTGTCTCACACTCAATCTCAATCTTGCGCACAAAGGGAGCATACTCTTTTGCCATCTGTACGGCTTCTTTCACTCCTCCTGCTGCTCCGATATGATTATCTTTCAATAATACACCGTCCGAAAGATTGTAACGGTGATTGAAGCCGCCTCCTGTCTTGACTGCATATTTTTCAAAAATACGGTTGTTCGGCGTTGTCTTCCTGGTGTCAAGCAGTTTTACCTTGCTGCCTGCAAGCAGCGCTGCAATGGAATTGGTATAAGTGGCAATGCCGCTCATTCTCTGCAGATAATTGAGGGCAGTCCGCTCCCCAGATAAAATCGCCCGAATATCGCCAGTAATGATACCGATCAAATCTCCCTTTTTTACCTGATCTCCATCTGCAAACTGAAATCTCACTTCTATATCCTGATCTAACAATTCAAATACTCTCCGAAATACAAAAAGTCCGGCAAGAACGCCATCTTGTTTACAAATTAACTGCGCCTCCCCCTTCTGAGCCTTTGGCATCACTGCATTGGTTGTCACATCCTCACTGGAGATATCTTCCTGCAATGCTGAGAGAATCAATTCATCCACATTTAATGTCATGGTTATGTTGTTGTTCATATATCTGCTTCATCCTTTCTATTTCCTGCCGTACCAGTTTCCTATTTTCCTGATGCAGCTTTTCTATATCTGTATAATTTTCTGGAGAAAATACTGTATTCTCCTTTGGCAGTTCCTTAGCTTCCTCTTTCGCAATGTCCAGCGCTGCTCTCCTGGCAAATACTAAACTTTCCAATAGAGAATTACTGGCGAGGCGATTTGCACCGTGAACACCATTACAGCTTGTCTCACCGATGGCATAGAGCCGCTCCATAGAAGTCCTTCCCTCTAAATCCGATTGAATCCCTCCCATAAAATAATGCTGTCCTGGCACCACTGGAATGCATTCTTTGGTTACATCGTAACCTTCCTTAAGGCATCGTTTGTAAATATTGGGAAAGTGGCCTAAAATATCTTTCTTATCAATTCGTTCCATAGACAGCCACACATATGGCATTCCATCGGCTTTCATCTGCTTTTTAATGGCCTCTGTCACAATATCGCGAGGCTGCAATTCATCTACAAACCGTTCCATCTTGGCATTATAAAGCACAGCTCCTTCTCCCCGCACCGATTCAGAAATCAGAAATCTTCTGCCAGGTTTCTCAGAATACAACGTCGTGGGATGGATCTGTACAAAATTGACATCTTTTAATAAAATCTTATGGCGCAGCGCAACTGCAAGAGCGTCCCCAGTAAGATGAGAAAAATTAGTGGAATGACGGTACAAACCGCCAATTCCTCCGCTGGCGAGTATGATATGCTGCGCTCTTAAAGCCGCCACATTCCCTTGCCTGTCTGTCACCACTACACCACAACAAACTTGATTCTCACACAGTAGATCAATCATCTCTGTATACTCATAGATCGTAATATTATCTCTGTTTTTGACCTGTTCCAGCAGTTTTCCTGTGATTTCTTTGCCTGTAATATCTTCGTGAAATAAAATTCGCGGTCTGGAGTGTCCGCCCTCACGGGTAAAAGCTAACTGGCCGTTCAGTTTCTCAAACTCCACGCCATAACTGATCAAAATCTCAATGATTTGTCTGGAACTGCGAATCATCATTCCCACAGACTGAGGATTATTTTGATAATGTCCGGCTCTCATGGTATCTTCATAATAAGCTTCATAATCCTCTTCTGAGGGAAGCATACAGATCCCTCCTTGCGCCAGAAAAGAATCGCTCCCTTCTGCCTCATCCTTGGTTATAATTGTTATTTTCTTATCCTGCGGAAGCTGCAGTGCACAAAACAACCCCGCAGCTCCAGTACCAACAATTACAACCTCTGTCTCTCTCTCCATGCTGCCTCCTGTTATTTTAAAAATTTCTGCAACACAGTCATACACTGTTTGATATCCAGCGGTTTCGGAATATGCGCATTCATACCAATCTGCAGACATTTCTGCGCATCATCAGAAAATGCATCTGCTGTCATAGCAATAATGGGAAGACCGCTGTCTTTACGTTCCAACTTTCGAATCGCCTCTGTCGCCTCATATCCATTCATTACTGGCATACGGATATCCATCAAGATGGCATCATAATATCCAAGCTCTGACCCCTCAAACATTTCCAAACATTCCTTACCATCGCAGGCACGTTCCAGCTCCATTCCTGTAGCGGACAAAATCTCATTTGCAATCTCCCAATTGAGATCAATATCTTCCGCAAGAAGAATCTTCTTGCCATTAAAGTCAATTTCCTGCCCGTCTGAACTGTCAGTCTGCCCTTCAAACCCTTCTACATACTGTTTGAGACGCGTATACAAGGTTGACTTAAACAACGGTTTGGAAATAAATCCTTCAATATCCAATGATCCAATATCATTTTCAAGATCACTCCAGTCATACGCAGAAATCAAAAACAATGGTATTTTCTTACCCACTCTCTTTCGAATTTCAAAGATTGTCTCCAATCCATCCATATCTGGCATTTTCCAGTCAATCAATACAAAATCATAATCTTCTTTTTTGTTATAACATTCTTCAATCAAATCAACCGCATGTCTTGCATCCTGCGTCCATTCCGCATGTACACCAAGTTCCTCCAGATTAGCTGCCGCTGTCAGGCAAAGCTGCTCGTTGTCATCTACCACCAGAATCTTCCATTCTGGAAGCCTCATCTCATCGCTGGCTTCCTCTGCTTTCTTTAAATCAAGTGTTATTGTAAAGCTGCTCCCTTTCCCTTTCTCACTTTTAAGGTCAATGGTTCCGCCCATCAGATCAACAATACTTCTGGTAATTGCCATTCCAAGTCCAGTTCCAACAATATGATTTACCTGCTCTGTCTGTTCTCTGGTAAAAGTATCCCAAATTTTATGCTGAAACTCTTCTGTCATCCCAATTCCGGTATCAGCAACCACAAAACTGGTTCGGATATATTCTTCTCCTTTCGGCGATGGTTCCTGCGCCACATGGATATCAATTCTTCCTTCCTCTGGTGTAAATTTTACGGCATTTGACAAAAGATTTAACAGTACTTGATTCAAACGTACACTGTCACTGTAAATCTCCTCCCAGACAATTTTGTCAATAAAAATATCAAAGTGCTGTCTACGTGCTTTTATTTGTGGCTGAATAATATTTACAATATCATCCATCACTTCCCGCAGCGACATAATCTCTATATTCAATGTCATCTTGCCGCTCTCAATTTTAGACATATCTAGAACATCGTTGATTAACCCCAATAGGTGTTTACTGGATAGCTTGACCTTATGCAGACAATCTTCCACACGCTCTGTGCTCTGAATATTTTTGAGGGCAATCTCAGTCATTCCCACAATCGCATTCATAGGCGTCCGAATGTCATGGCTCATACTTGCAAGAAACTCACTCTTGGCTGCATTGGCGGCAACTGCCTCCCGCTGTGCTTTTTTCAGCTCATTAATCTGTTGTTTAGAGTAAATGTAATACTTAAAAAAGATGAATCCCATTGTCACCAAAATCACCATCATGGAACTAATCATAATAGCCATACGTACAAAATCTAACCTTTTGACGGAGGCGTCAATCATTCCCTCTGGCATAATTGTCACCAGATACCAAAAAGAATTTTCTGAAAGTGGGGAACAATAGATTGTGCGCTTCTCCTCCTCTGTCCAAACCTGCACACTAAATTCCTCTCCCTTACTCATTGCCATCTCAAGCCCATCTATATGCGTCTCTATCTGGTTTTTACTAATATCTCCATACTCATCGTTCATCCGCTCAAAGTAATTTTCTTGGTATACTCCACCATTTCGGATCACAAAATTTCCCTGCAAGTCTATAATATGAGAATAAACCTGCTCATCCTCTGTATCTAAAAATAATACCTCATTTAGATAATCCATCGGAATACCTGCCACCAGAGCAATACTTCTCTGACCATCCCCTAGTTGATAATGTGCTTCTATTCCCAACAAAAGCACTCTTTCCTGCTCTTGTGTTAAGCCTTTAGAGACAAACTCACCATTTTTCTCTAAAGACACTTGCACATTACCTGGATCCTCAAACTCTACCTCATCCCCACAAATATCAAGCAATTCTCCTTCTTGGCTTAAAAATCCTAGATAGGAAAAATTTCTGACTATGCAGCGCTCTGTCAGATCTTCCAGCAACTGCTGCCCATATTGGTTTCGCTCCGGCGGATTTGTAGCTATAATTCCTGATACCTGCTGCAGACGAAGACGAACAATAGAGCTAAATTTCTGTTGAAGCTGCACATTCATCTCCTTCATATAAACTTTGCTGATCTCTGCCACTGTCTGCTGTGTCTCATATGACATCAATGCAGTTAAACCAAAAAATACCAGCAAACAGACAACAATTACCACGATCAAACTATTTCTTATAAATTTTATGATCTTCTTATCCTTCATATGTTCCTCCTATTTCTTTACACCTTTTTGATCTCTGCTCGCAATCCTGAGCCGATGCAGCATAATCTGTCTGTCTTTCTCTACAATTGTTTTTTCCTCCTGACCCAAGAGAAATACTGCTTTTAACTGATCCAAAGGTGTAATTTTCATCCCTCGGACACCGATCGCCCCCTTTTTCTTTTTTGGTACATCTGCTGCGAGAAACCGCAGATACATCCCTTTCTCTGTCTGTAACACAATACTTTCCCCCTCTGTTTCAGACAACATTTGTACTGTCAGTAACTTTTCATCTTGATTCAACTTGGTTGCCGCTGTCGTACGCTTGGAGACGTCAAATTCTTCCCCATCTACAACTTTCAACATTCCCTGGCTGTTGACAAACAACAAATGCCTGCCCAGAAGGTTTCCCAGACAATTGATATAAACAATGCTTTCCTCGTCGCTGTCATAATTACTCACATTATCAAGGGGTATTCCCTTATCCCGAAACTTCCCATAAGGAAGATCAAGAAACTTTACAATATGTAGCTGCCCCTTATCCGTAAAAATACAGAGCTTGTCTGTATTCATACAATGAATCACATATTTATTTTCTCCATCTGCCGCTTCCCGATTGCGCTCGTAGGCAGCAACATCAATGGTCTTAGCATAACCAAAACGATCCATCAGAAGAACGACTGGCATCTCCTCAATTTTTTTCTCCTCATAGACCGCTTCTTTGGCATTTTCAATTTGTGTCCGTCTAGTTCTTCCATAATCCTTCTGAAATTTTGTCAGTTCTTTGACAATCACCTTAGCCATTGCCGCACGGCTGCCTAAAATTTCTTCATATTTTGCGATATTGGAAAGTGTCGCCTGATACTCTTTTTTTAATGCCTCGATCTCCAGGCCAATCAGCTTATAGAGACGCATCTCCAAGATTGCTGTCGCTTGCCGTTCTGTAAAACAAAGCTCTTTTGCATCTGCCTCAGAACCTTTGTAGCGAAAACGAATCTTCTCTGTATTTCCGTTCATCAGACAATCTTTGGCATCTCTAATATTCTTGGCGCCTCTAAGGATCTCAATAATCAGATCAATCACATCACATGCCTGAATCAAGCCCTCCTGAACTTCTTTTTTATCCAGCTCCTTTGCAAGTAAAGTCTGATATTTTCTTGTAGCAAGCTGATACTGAAACTGCACATGGTGGCCAATAATGGGCACAAGCCCCATAGTCTCCGGCCTGCCGTCTGCCACGGCAAGCATATTGACGCCAAAGGTATCTTCCAGACGTGTCTTCTTATAGAGCATATTACAGAGATTTTCCACATCTGCACCCTTTTTCAATTCCAGCACAATCCGAATTCCTTCTTTGGAGGACTGATTGGAAATATCCACAATATCGCTGGTCTTTTTCGTCTCCACCAAATTACCGACGTCAATTAGAAATTTACCGATATTAGCCCCCACCATTGTATAAGGAATCTCGGTAATCACCAGACGTTGTCTGCCGCCTTTGGCTTGCTCCACTTCCACTTTTCCACGAATCTTTACCTTGCCCGCCCCTGTTTCATAGATATTCAGAAGATCATCCTGATTAACGACAATGCCTCCGGTCGGAAAATCTGGACCTTTTATGTATTTCATCATTTCCTTGGTGGAAATATTGGGATTTTTCATATAGGCCTTAACGCCCTCAAGAACTTCAGAAAAATTGTGCGGTGGAATACTGGTGGCCATTCCAACTGCAATCCCTTCTGCTCCATTGATCAAAAGATTTGGCACCTTAACTGGAAGTACCGACGGCTCCTTTTCCGTCTCGTCGAAATTCGGCACAAAATCCACCACGTCTTTATCCAGATCGGCTAAATATGCTTCCTGCGTAATCCTTTCAAGTCGTGCCTCTGTATAGCGCATTGCCGCCGCGCCGTCTCCCTCAATGGAACCAAAATTACCGTGTCCATCAACTAAGGGCAGTCCCTTTTTAAATTCCTGCGCCATCACAACTAATGCTTCATAGATAGAACTGTCGCCATGTGGATGATATTTACCCATCGTATCACCCACAATACGGGCACATTTGCGATAAGGTTTATCATAGCGGATCCCCAATTCATGCATGTCATAGAGTGTTCTGCGCTGTACAGGTTTTAAGCCGTCCCGCACATCTGGCAAGGCTCTGGCAATAATTACACTCATCGCATAATCAATATAGGATTTCTGCATCAGTTCTGAATATTCTGTTCGGATAATCTGTTCGTTCTGCTGCATGGTCTATTCCTTTCTGCAAAGATTTCCAATCTATTTATATATCTAATTCCGCATCTTGTGCATGTTCATGGATAAACTCTCTTCTGGGAGGAACTTCTGTTCCCATCAGCATTTCTGTCACATCCGACGCCATTCTGGCATCCTCAATCTCCACCCGCTTCAAGATCCGTGTCTTAGGATTTAATGTTGTCTCCCAGAGCTGTTCTGCATCCATTTCTCCCAGCCCCTTGTAACGCTGCAGGGTAAATGCCCCTTTGCGGTGCTTGCGATATTTTTTCAAAGCAATATCGTCATACAGATATTCTTCTTCCCCTTTACTGGGAATTGCTTTATACAGAGGCGGCATAGCAATATAGATATGTCCCTCAAAAATCAGCTCTGGCATAAACCGATAAAACAACGTCAAAAGCAGCGTAGAAATATGGGCGCCATCCACATCTGCATCCGCCATAATAATAATTTTATCATATCGAAGTTTAGAAATATCAAAATCATTCCCATATCCTTCAGAAAATCCACAGCCAAACGCATTGATCATCGTCTTAATTTCTGCATTAGCCAAAACCTTGTCAATGCTTGCCTTCTCCACATTGAGGATTTTCCCACGAATTGGTAAGATGGCCTGGAAATTCCGGTCTCTGGCTGTCTTTGCAGACCCCCCCGCAGAATCTCCTTCCACAATAAAGATTTCACAGATGGATGCGTCACGGCTCTCACAGTTGGCCAGCTTCCCATTAGAATCAAAGGAAAATTTCTGTTTCGTCAATAGATTCGTCTTTGCTTTTTCCTCTGTCTTGCGAATCTTAGCCGCCTTCTCCGCACAGGAAATGACTTTTTTCAGATTATCCAGATTCTTATCAAAGTAGCGCTGAATCTCTTCTCCAGTAATTTTGCTGGTTATGCGCGCCGCATCCTGATTATCCAGTTTTGTCTTGGTCTGTCCTTCAAACCGAGGATCTGGATGCTTGATAGAAATCACTGCGGTCATACCATTTCTAACATCTGCACCAGTAAAATTAGAATCTTTTTCCTTTAATACCCCCAGCTCTCTGGCATAACTGTTGATCACAGTGGTAAACACTGTTTTAAACCCTGTCAGGTGTGTGCCTCCCTCGGCATTATAAATATTATTACAAAATCCCAATACATTTTCATGAAATTCATTGGTGTATTGAAACGCTGCTTCTACTGTAATCCCTTCATGCTCTCCCTGAAAATATACAACATCATGAACCGCCTCTACTTTCTTATTGAGGTCTTTCACAAAACCAACAATACCTTCCTCTTCGTGAAATTCCACATGATCTAATGTCTGCCCCCTGCGATCCTCAAAAATGATCGTAAGTTTTGGATTCAGATAAGCGGTCTCGTGGAGGCGGCTCTTTACATCGTCCTCCTTAAACCAAGTTTTCTCAAAAATCTCCGCATCCGGCAAAAAATTAATCTTTGTTCCGCTCTTACGCGTCTTACCTGTCACCGGCAGCAACCCCTGCTCTAGCTCAATCACAGGATTGCCGCGCTCATAGCGGTCATGATAGACTTTTCCATCCCGATAGACTTCCAAATCCAACCAAGCAGACAAGGCATTTACCACAGAGGATCCGACACCGTGCAGCCCTCCGCTGGTTTTATATGCGTCATTGTCAAATTTTCCTCCGGCATGAAGGGTGGTAAATACCAGACGCGCCGCAGAAATACCTTTCTCATGCATCCCTACTGGAATGCCACGCCCGTTATCCTCCACTGTACAGGATCCATTCTTTTCCAATGTCACCTTAATCGTATCACAAAATCCTGCCAAATGTTCATCCACAGAATTATCTACAATTTCATATATTAAATGATTTAAACCTTTGCGGGATACACTTCCAATATACATCCCTGGTCTTTTTCTGACGGCCTCCAAACCTTCTAGCACTGTAATATTCTCGGCGCTGTATTCCTGATTCTTTGCCATTTCTGTCATCCTTTCTATCGGTCATAACTGATAATATTTTACCATATCATCTTACGATTTGCAAAACAATCTCACATCAAAGAACACAACTCCTGTCGCAATATCTCACAGGACGGATATCGGTCCCTGGGATTCTCCTTGGTACATATTTTTATTACTTGAGCCAACTTGCGCGGCAACGAACGATTCCAGTCACGAATCGAGTACTTATTGCAAGGAAATTTACAGGGATCTTTATCTGTCAAAAGTTGATACAAGGTGACGCCTAATCCATAAATATCTGTCCTGGCATCCACGTTCTGCCCCCATATAAACTGTTCGGGTGCGGCATAGCCTTTCGTTCCCAAAAGCGGCCCTGCATTTTCCCGATCCTTTTTCAGTTCCAAAACCGCACCAAAATCAATCAGTCGAAGATTTTCCCCAGACTGCACCATAATATTGTCTGGTTTCAAATCACAATATATTACTGAAGGATGTCGCTGATGAAGATAATCTAGCATCAGGCATAAATCTTTTCCCCAGCGCAGCACATCTTCACAAGTCTGTGGACCTATGCGCCTAAGACGAGCGCCCAAGGTCTCCCCTTCCAGATATTCCATCACAATATAAACTGCTTCCGTTGTCTCTAACACTTCCAGAACCTCTGGAAAATATGGATATTTTAACTTCCAAATCAATTCCGCTTCTCTATATGCCAAATCTTGCGACAATCCATCCTGAGACTTCATGATTTCTTTCAACGCTCTTCTTCGCTTACTGGCTCTGTCACAGACAAGATACACCTGGGCATTTCCACCCTGCCCAAGTTTGTTTTGAATCTCATAGCGCTGCATTAACTCTTTTTTTACGTCCACTGCTACCCTTTCTCGCAAAGCAACATCAGCGGTTACATCCACAAACGTCAACTACCCCGCAGCAAGCTACGGGATATCTCTTCCTTTCAATCTATCATTTCATGTTGTATATCAGATGGGAGATTCCCTTCTCTATAGGCGATGGGCTAGAAGAAAGCCAAAGCATACTTAAAATCAAGGATTAATGGGGATTTGATACTTCTCTGCCTCATCTCCAAAGTACTCAAAAGTAATATTTTTTACACCGTCTCTGACTTGTAATATCTCTTGGTACAGACCTGTCTGACCAGCAGGAATCACGCCTTCCCGATGCAGCTGCAGGCCGTCGTCACCTTGGTCTGTCTTGTTAGTTTTGATCAAATCTTTGGCTCCGTCCCCAGTAAGTGAAATATATAAATCCCCTGCTGGCTCTTCCTGCGTTCCCTGATTTTTCACTTTGGCCTCTACCTGATAATACTGATATCCTTGTTTTGCTTTCTGTCCTTGCCACTGCGTCCCCAAAGGTTTGGCCTGAATATCTTCTATAAGAATGAAATCATAGTTTTGATTATAATCATCGGGATCATCTCCTGGCTGCCACTGTTCTTCCCCGTTTCCTTCCCCTATCAGTTCTAATTTTTGGCTCTCCAGTCTGCGAAAAGCATTCGTGACACCAAAAATACTCAAAACATCCACCAAAAGCAAGACTCCAAACAGCGCTGCCAGTATCACGTTGGCACGATACAATTTTCCATGCTGCTCCATTCTTATACCCCCTCTCCTGCTCCGATGGTAAGCGGGATCTGATAAATCTTTTGGATATCATTGGTATCTTCCTGGCGGGAATCCATATAGAAACAAATCTGTTCGATCCCCTCTGGAACCAGAAACAAAAAGATTCCTTCCCCTTGTTCCCTCAGACATAAATCCCAGCTGTCAAGAATATTCTCAGAAGAAAATAAATTTTGATATCCGCTGATATCATACATGGTCAGAGCATTGCGAAACTGCTGATCAAATCCGATATAAATGCCCCCTGTAAACTGGTATTTCTCCCTGTTATTTGTATTTTCTGTGTGATACTTTACCTTTACTGCTACCAGCTTTTCTCCCTCAGAGAGTTCCTGGATTTCCTCGCCAATAATCGGAAAATATGCCTGTTCCACCGTAACTTTGCATCTGGTATGACTGCCCGCCAGATACTCCTTTCCTGGCTCCACTTCTAGAATTGCTGGATTTTGAACAATCTTTTTTGTCTGTTGCTCATTATATACAAGATCACTCTCCTCAGCAATTGTCTTCATAAAATAATATGTGCCAAAGCCGATAGGAACTGCCAGGGTTGCAATTAAACCGGCAATTAAACCAACCAACAATATGGCTGATGCCACAGAAGGATCCCTCTTTTGAGAGGTTTTGCCGCCATTCACTCTGCTGCCTCCCACATTTTCTCATGCTCAGCCTTTTTATCCCGTAACATCAACTCTTGCACGGCTTCTTTTACAGGCTTATCATGAAACAGCACTTGATTCACCTGCTCAATGATCGGCATGGGAACCTGATACTTTTCGGAAAGCCCCATCGCTGCCTTTGCAGAATAGACGCCTTCCACCACCATCTGTACTTCCTCCATCGCTTCTTCAGCGGTTCTGCCCTGCCCAATCAGCATCCCTGCCTTGCGATTGCGGCTGTGAATACTGGCACAAGTGACAATCAAATCTCCAATTCCTGTCAGACCGCTTAAAGTCTCGTATTTAGCCCCCATCACCAGCGCCAATCTGCCAATCTCCGTAATTCCGCGGGTAATCAGCGCTGCCTTGGTATTATCTCCATATCCCAGACCATCCGCCATACCAGCAGCAAGGGCAATCACATTTTTAAGGGCGCCTCCAAGCTCAATCCCCAGCATATCTGGACTAGTATAGACACGGAAAACATCATTCATAAACACATTTTGGACATATTCTGCCGCTTCTCTGGTCTTCGCCCCTGCCACACAAGTCGTGGGGAGTCCATGCCCCACTTCTTCTGCATGGCTTGGTCCAGACAGGACAGCCACTCGCGCCTGTGGAATTTCTTCCTCTATAATATCGGTCAGAGTCATTAAGGTTTTTTCCTCAATCCCCTTTGCCACATTGACAATCAACTGCTGTTCTTGTGTATAAGGTTTCATTTTTGCGGCTGTGCCTCTCGTAAATACAGAAGGTACAGCCAATACTACAAGATCCTTTCCATCTATTGCTTCTTTCAGATCTGTTGTCAAACAGATACGCTCGGAAAGCTTAACCCCAGGAAGCTTTGTCACATGCTCCCTTCTGTCTTTCAACATCTGAATTTCATCCTCAATCGCAGACCAAATGGTTACTTGATGTCCATTGCTTTCCAACACTACAGCAAGGGCAATTCCCCAGCTCCCCGCACCAATCACACTTACATTTGCCATAATTACCTCATTTCTATTTTTCACTGTCTGATTTTCCCATAGAAAATTTATTCTCTGTTCCGTGAAACAGCCGTTTCACATTTTCTCTGTGGCGCCAGATGCCCATCAGAGAGAACAGCGCTCCCACAACATAAACCTCTGGCAGCAAGTCAGTTCTGACACCAAGATGTCCCATCTGGCCAAAAATCACAAGCTGGATAAAATAACAGATCATCACCAATATGGAACCCAATGACACATATTTCGTAACAGCAACAATGACGATAAACAACAGAAGGCACAAAGGCGCCATTGGTGGATAAAACGCTAAAATAAAACCTGCAGTACAGGCAATCCCCTTACCGCCCTTAAATTTGAGATAACATGGAAAATTATGTCCTAAAACGGCGCCAAAACCGGCATACATCTCCAAAAGTTTTACTCCATCTGGATATTTCTCACCAAACAACAGCCAGGCAATCACCATAGACAAAATCGCTTTTCCAATATCTCCTGCAAAAGTAATTAGTCCAGCCTTCCACCCCAGTGTACGCAATGTATTGGTGGCCCCTGCATTGCCGCTGCCATGCTGTCGAATATCTATATGATGCAGTTTACCATAAATATAACCTGTCTGAAACATTCCTAAAATATAACCAATTACAATACAAATTCCCCTTGCTGCCAGCATCCTCAGTCCCCCTTCCGCTCACGGATAATAAATTTTAATGCTGTACCTCGAAATCCAAAGGCATCACGAATGCGGTTTTCCAAATACCGAGTGTAGGAAAAATGCATCAATTCTTTGTCATTGACAAATATCACAAAAGTTGGTGGCTTGACGGCTACCTGTGTAATATAATATAACTTTAGCCGTTTGCCCTTGTCAGATGGGGGCTGCTGCATGGCCACCGCCTCTGTCATAATCTCATTTAACACGCCGGTCGCCACACGCATGGCATTGTTCTCTAAGACCACATCAATCATATCAAACAACTTCTGTGTGCGCTGCCCAGTCTTTGCAGAGATAAACAAAATTTCTGCATAAGGCATAAAGCTTAAAATCTGACGAATCCGCTCTGTATGTTTATAAATGGTCTTATCGTCCTTCTCAATGGCATCCCACTTATTAACCGCGATCAAAATGCCCTTGCCCCTCTCATGGGCGATACCAGCAATCTTGGCATCCTGCTCTGTCACGCCCTCTGTTGCGTCAATCACAATTACCACCACATCTGCACGCTCTACAGCCGTCACTGCACGGATGATGCTAAAACGTTCCAGTTCTTCCTTAACCTTGCTCTTGCGCCTCAGTCCTGCTGTGTCAATAAAAATATATTCACGGTCATTCCAAATCACCTCTGTGTCAATCGCGTCTCTGGTAGTGCCAGCGATATCTGATACAATCACACGTTCCTCACCTAATAAACGATTGATTAAAGAGGACTTCCCTACGTTTGGTTTCCCTACAACAGCCACTTTGGGCCTCATATCTTCTTCCTCTTCCTCCAATTCTTGCGGAAAATGCTTTACCACCTCGTCAAGCATATCCCCAATTCCTAATTTCGAAGATGAGGAAATCGGAATTGGTTCCCCAATCCCCAAATTATAAAATTCATACACATCTGGCATAAATTTTTCAAAACTATCTACTTTATTAACCACCAATACCACTGGTTTTCGAGAACGGCGCAGCATATCCGCAACTTTAGAATCCGCGTCCACCAGTCCCTGGCGTACATCGGTAATAAATAAAATAACATCTGCTGTATCAATGGCAGTCTGTGCCTGTTCCCGCATCTGAGAGAGGATAATATCACTGCTCTCTGGCTCAATTCCACCGGTATCAATCAAAGTAAATATGCGGTTTAGCCAATTTACATCTGCATAGATCCGATCTCTGGTCACTCCTGGCGTATCTTGTACAATAGAAATGCGTTCTCCTGCCAAAACATTAAATAAGGTGGATTTTCCCACATTGGGACGCCCTACAATTGCAACTACTGGTTTACTCATTATATTCTCCTATTTTACTCATTACTCAACTAGTACAACGAAAATTAATTCTCTGATATATTCAGCTGTTTAATATTTGTTGTACTAGATCCCGGCCGCTTGATTTTACAATATCTATCTTCACTTGTAAAGCATTTCTCACCTGTGTCAAGGTCATATCATCCAAAAATACTTCCTCGCCGCTGCGCAAAAGATTACATGGCAGCAACAACTTGCTGCCCAACTGTTTACCCTTTAATTGTTCTACAATATCTTGTCCCGTCAACAGACCAGATACGGTAATCTGCTCGCCAAAAAAATGATTGATAATCGGAATCACCTCAATCTTCTTTTGGGGAAAAATTTTCATAAATTCCGCTGCCAGTTTCTGGATGGTAGGTGCTGCCAACACTCCTGTGGCAATGGTAATACAAGTTTGTGGGAACACTTCCTTTGTACTGTTATTTGACGATAGACACTGACCGTCTTGTTCCATCCTTGACGCCGCTTCCTTTAAAGCCTGGGCAAACTCTGTTTTCAAAAGACGCAGCATACCCACCCCGTTTTCTAATTGGATATAGCCGTCATAATTATCCTCCGGCGGCAATTCTCGCTCTGCCAACAGATACCATTCATCACTGGCATGGACAAAATGTGTTCCATACATTTCCATAGAAACATTTTGAAAATGATGAATCAGATCAAGCACTTGCTTTGCATCTTCCTTGGTAAATGGCTCTAAAAAATACAATCCTTCCCGAAAACGACTCAATCCCACTGGAACTACAGAAACACTCTCCATCACTGGAATATATTTCATCAGATCTGTAATGCTTCGCTCCAATTCTTTTCCATCGTTAACCCCTTTACACAATACAATCTGTCCATTCATGGGAATTTTGGCCTCATAAAGACGATCAATTTTTTGTAATGCCTGCCCCGCAAAACGATTGTTCAGCATTTGGCAGCGCAGCTTTGGATTGGTGGTCTGCACTGATATATTGATAGGCCCTAATTTATAAGCGATAATTCGCTCCAAATCCTGCTCTTTCATATTTGTTAAAGTTACATAATTGCCCTGTAAAAAAGAAAGACGGGAATCATCATCTTTAAAATACAAAGTATCACGCATCCCTGCCGGCATCTGGTCTATAAAACAGAAAATACAGTGATTGCAGCAGGACTTATAATCATCCATCAGACCATTTGCAAATTCAATCCCCAAGTCCTCCTGATACTCCTTTTCAATCTCCAGCTCCCACTCTTCTCCACTGGCTTTACGAATGACTACCATCAAATATTCTTCATTCGTATAATAATGATAGTCAAAGACATCCGCAATCTCATGGCCATTTACTGACAACAATACATCACCAGACTCCAACTCCAACTCCTCTGCAATGCTGCCTGGCAAAATCCGATCTATCACATGTTCTCTCAAAATAAAACGGCACCTCTCCTAATCTTCACTTTCTTCATCTACCACTCCGCCCGCAACTGCTCCAGCCACAGACGCAATTACTGCAATGATTACTGCAATCAGCACCACGCCGCCAATTAAAAAAACTAACATACATTTCATCTCATTTCTTTTCCTTATTTCTGCTGAAAAAACACTTTATTGTTTATAAAATGATTGTAGAACTTCCAAGCAGATTGTGACTTTATCATAGCATATCCTTTAAAATCTGTAAACAATCACTTACCTTCACACAATAGATTCATTCTTTGAGTTTCCCCATTTTGTAATCCATAGCCCCAAAAGGTTTCCATCATAAAATGATGGAAACACTTTGCACATAAAAGCATTAGGAAAAGCTAGCTTTTCAGACGCTTTTTGTGCAAGATGTCTATGCTGCCAAAGGCAGCAAGACCTTTTGGTGCTAAAATATCAGTGATTATAAAAAATGGGGAAACTCAAAATTCATTCCTATTGTAAATTATAAAATACAATGGTATGATATTATACACAAAGAAAGAATTATATTTTTACAATTGGGAGGAAAAGTATATGTTTAAAAACATGAAAATCAAGCTAAGTTTGATTCTGGGATTTGGTATCACCATACTGGTCTCCGTTTCAATCATAATTGTAATGCTGAATATCCTGAAAAATCAAAGCAATACATATTCAGGCATCATTAACAGCCAGGTCAAGGCAAATGAACTAATTCTAAAATGTCGTATCTACACCAATAACGCGGCTCGAAATGTGCGCGATATGGCTTTAGACCCGTCAGATCCAAACAATGCTGATCTGCAGGCACGTGCAGAAAGCGCACTGGAAACGCTGAGTGAATCCATGAAGGAACTGAAGGCTGTATATCCCTTGTCCGATGACAAGGTCGACGAATATATCACCGACATGACCGATTGGTACAGTGAGCTGGCAGATATTTTAGACGCCATCAATTCCGGCAAACAGGCGGACGCCATCCGTCTGATCAAAAACAATTGTACACCCAAGTTAAATGACATGATTAGCGTCGCTCAGGGAATTTCTGACACGCTTTTAAACGAGCAGAATCAAATTATTGCACAGCAGCAAAAGGACAGCCTGTCGATACGGTATGCGATGTTTGCAGTTGCCGCAACCGCAACCGTTTTGGTACTGATCATGGCGCTGCAGATTATTTACAGCATCACAAAGCCAGTGGGACAAGTCAGTGTCGCGCTCAAGGGCTTTAGCGAGGGAAAACTGGATATTCCAGTTAATTACAAAAGCCGCAACGAATTAGGCGCAATGTGCGATGCTTTGCGAACCAGTCAGTATGTACTGACAGAAGTAATCAATGATGAATGCCATCTTCTGGAAGAAATGGCACATGGCAATTTTGATGTAGACACGAAGGATGAAAGTATATATGTTGGGGCATTGAGCGGCATGCTGCAGTCACTGCGAATTATCAATTCGAACCTGAGCAGTACGCTGGGACAAATCAAGGACAGTGTTGATCAAGTGGCCGCCGAGGCACAGCAGGTATCAAACGGCTCCCAGGCTTTGGCGCAGGGCGCTACCGAGCAGGCAAGTTCTGTAGAGGAACTTGCATCCACAATTACAGAAATCTCCAATAACTCCAAAAACAACGCCCACAACAGCAAACAGGCCAATGACCACTCCAGGCTCGCAAGCGGACAAATTACCGAAAGCACGAAACTTATGGGTGAAATGGTTTTGGCAATGGAAAGAATTTCCGATTCTTCCACAAAAATTGGCAAAATTATCGCTACCATCGAGAACATTGCCTTCCAGACCAATATTTTGGCATTGAATGCCGCTGTGGAAGCAAGCCGCGCTGGAGAAGTTGGAAAAGGCTTTGCCGTGGTAGCAGACGAGGTACGCAGCCTGGCGACCAAATCGGACGAAGCTGCAAAAGCAACCAAAGATCTGATCGAACACTCTATCAATACCGTCGAGGAAGGAAGCAATATTGTAAGAAACGTATCAGATTCTTTGGCCAAAACAGTAGATCTGTCCACCCATGTTCTGGAATCCGTTAATCTGATTACAGAGGCTACCGCAGAGGAATCAGAGGCTATTGCCCAGGTGACAAAAGGAATTGACGAAATTTCCTGTGTGATACAGACAAACTCTGCCACCAGTGAAGAATCTGCCGCTGCCAGTATGGAGCTGTCCAATCAAGCTTCTCTGATGAAAGAACTGTTAGGACGATTCAGACTCCGCAATAGTTAATCTCAAATCAATAGATTATAACAGGGTAGCTGGCGACTAAGATAAGTCGCCAGCTACCCTAAATTTTTATCTCAATGGAACGATCATTTTGCCATGACAAAAAATATTATTAGTAATAGTAATATAACATAAATTACAATTATAAAATCAAAGATAAAAATAGCCGCGAATCCTCGATTTTACTAAAAAACCTTGGATTTACGGCTATTTAACAAATATGCGGAAGATGGGACTTGAACCCACACGTCTATACAGACACAAGATCCTTAGTCTTGCCTGTCTGCCAATTCCAGCACTTCCGCAGACGATTATGTATCGCCATGTCGTTCTGACGACTTTAAAATAATAACAAATTTATACGTAATTGTCAATAACTATTTTATTTTTTTTATAATTTTTTTCGTAGTTTATTAAAACCTCATAAAACTAGTTACTGTTTTTCTATGATAAACAAATAATAACGCTCCTTCTCATCCATACTGTATTCCTTAAGCAGCGAAAATTGTTTATGCAGGCGCAGTTGTTTTTTGACATAATTCTTCTCATTGGAGTATAAAATCATTTTTCCCCGTTCTGCTAACACTTCTCCTGCTTTCTCAAAAAATGCTTGATAGAACTGATCATGTTCTTCCCTTGTCTTTTTTCCTCGATCTGGCATATCTGTAAGAATCTCATCAAAGAGATATTTATGAGAAAAATCAAAAAAATCGCGGTTGATATAATATATTTCTCGGTCAGCTAACTGCGTGTTCTCTCTGGCTTTTGCAATCGCCTCTCCAAAAATGTCAATCCCATACATCATTCCTGCCTGGCATAACCGATCTCTCTCAATCAACATAGTTCCCACTCCGCAGAATGGATCCAAAATTTGCGCCTGCTCCTTCAAATATGGCTTTGCAAGCCTGACAATCAATGCTGCCTGTTCTGGTCTTATGGAAGACGCTATTGTATGCTTTCGGTAAAAGAAACGCTCCTCTGTAAAAGTATATAACTTTACCAAAGGCAAAAATTGGCCAGAACGATTTTCAATCAAACGAATTTCCAGTTCATAATCAGAAGCAGAATTTTTTAGCTTGCCTGCTGTCTGCTGTTCTAAGGCAAAGGCACATTTTTTCGTAAATGCACTGCGCTGTTCCAAAGTTTTTGGACTGTGTAATCCCAGACGAAAATAAAACGCATCCTTTGCTTTATGCGCTTTATCCAATAATCTCAAGAGATCCGATTCCGCCAACGCTTTTGCCACCTCTTTCGGTTCACCGAAAATTTTGCGCAGCTTTAATGGAAACAATATCTCGTGGTAAGTTGGGATCTCTAAAATAGGTTTTAGATGGCTGGTAATCACTCGCACTCCGCTTTTTAAAAGCGAAACTTCTCCGCCTTTCACCTGTGCCGCCGTGATCTCCTGATATTTCTTGCCAGTTGTGAGAATCAACTCCCAAGTCTCATCATAACCGCAGAATTTATGTCTCTGATGGAAATTCCCTGTATTCACAAGCCTGCGCAGCGCCGTCAGCTCTTCTCGGATATGCTTTTCCTCCTCTTCCTTCGGCTGATACTGCTCAAGATTTTCTAGATCTTTGTTCAGTGAATCTTTACATTCAGAATAATCCAATTCAGCCAGCGCTTTGAGATAATCACTTTTTACAAAAAGCTGTGTCTCTCTTAGATATGCTTCATACAAAGGAAGTACATTTTCTCGCTGTTTTAGTCTTCCTAACACTATAGCTGCATTTTTGCGCACTTTAGGATCAGATTCAGACAGAAATCCAGTCAGAATGCTGTAATCTCCTGCAAGGATCTTAAGCAGTTCCCTTCTGGCTCCCTCCTCCTTTAATATCTGTTTTAAAGCAATCAGATTCTGTCTCAAATCCTGCCCTGATCTCAGACATTCATATTGTTCTCTTACCATAAACTCTCCTGTAATTCTCCACTTTCTAATGCATCATTCCTTTGATTCATCTGGTTCTTTCCCATACTTGTCCAAATATTCCTGTACATCCTCCTTAAACTGTTTCCAGGCGTCCTCATTTTTCACATAATATATGGGACATTCCTTTCCTGTGACATCATAATGGCGTATCACGCTCTCCACTTTAAGGTTAAATTTTCCACACAACCATGCAGTCATCTCCACCAAAGAATCATAGGTCTCCTGGGTAAACTGCCCTGTCGCATCTTTATGACAGCACTCAATGGACAACGTGTCCTCATTGCGGTCATTCGAAGTATAGGCAATCTCTGTGCTGGGGATGCATTGAATAATTTCCCCATCAATTCCAACCACAAAATGACTGCTTGCCTTTGTCTGCTGGGTGTCCTTAAGGCTCTCAAAATAACTGCGGTTCTGCTTTGCTGTAGTTCCTGGGTTGGCTGTGTAATGAATCACAATCCCCCTTATCTCTTTTAAGGCAGTCTGGGGCCTGGAATATGGATTGGGCGTGAGTAGATTCACCTCAAAATCTGGCTCATCTTCAATTATTTTCTGCTGAAACTCTGGCTTTTTCTTTGGCGTTTCCTTCTCTTTTTCCGTATTCTCGACAACTGTTGTACCCTTCTGTGCCTGAACCGCCTGCGGCGCCTCATCACGCTTAACAATTTTTGTCAAAACAAACAAAATAAGCAGTATCGCCGCACAAGACACTGCAACACGCTTTAAAATCTGAATCGTCCTCTGGCGTTTTTTACGGCGTTTTCTTGCCAGATATGCCTCCCGCCGTCTTCTCTGTTCATTGTTCAATGTAATCTCTCCGCTCCCTTAATGGTAGGTTTTTAACCATGCCGCTTTCTTTCACCATTTACAGTATACAACATTTCGACAGAAAAAAAATTAAAATTCTTTAAATTTTTTGTAAGAAAAAAGTAAGCATATCACTGCAAACATCTACAAGATGTAAACAATTATACCCATACATCTAGTTGAATCAGGATTCAAAATATTGTTTCATACATTTTAAGACTTTTTCTAACATTTCATCGGTATGTGCCAATGACAAAAACATTGCCTCAAATTGTGCGGGAGCAAGATAAATCCCATGATCTATCATATAGTTGCAATAATCTGCAAAAGCTTTTGTATCAGAAGTTTTGGCGCTCTCATAGTCTACAACAGTCTGGTCTGTAAAATACAGACATCCCAGAGAACCTACATGATTCACTCTGCAAGACAATCCTGCTGCCTTCACAAACTGCTCTATCTGCCCATAAAACCAATCTCCGCGCTCATTTAACTGCTGATAATATTCTGGATGTTCTTTTAAGATAGTTAGTTGAGTAATTCCTGCCGCCATAGCAATCGGGTTGCCGCTTAGAGTACCTGCCTGATATACGCCGCCTAAGGGAGCTACTAATTCCATAATATCTCTTCTGCCGCCATAGGCGCCGACAGGCATCCCGCCGCCGATAATTTTTCCAAATGTGGTCAGATCTGGTACAATATCATAATATCCCTGAGCACCTGCCGGCCCTAACCGAAATCCAGTAATCACTTCATCAAAAATCAACAATGCACCGTTATTATCACAGAGCTGTCTCAATCCTTCCAAAAAACCAGGGACAGGCGGTACCACTCCCATATTTGCTGCTACTGGCTCCACAATCACCGCGGCAATTTCCTCTGTACATCGTGCAAAATGCCTTTGCACACTCTCCAGGTCATTATACTCTGCCAAGAGTGTATCTTTGATACATCCAGCGGGCACACCCAGACTGCCTGGCACTCCTGCTGTCATCACCCCAGAACCCGCCTGTACCAGCAGCGCATCAAAATGTCCATGATAACAGCCCGTAAATTTAATAATTTTCTCTCTCCTGGTAAAACCTCTGGCCACACGTATGGCGCTCATTACCGCTTCTGTTCCAGAGTTGACCATACGTACCATCTCAATGGAAGGAACCATACTGCAGACTAACTTCGCCATCTCTACCTCAGCGGCTGTCGCAGCTCCAAAGCTCAATCCCCGCTGGCAAGCCTGCGTCACACTTTCTATCACTGCCTTATGGCTGTGTCCCAATATCATTGGTCCCCAAGAACCAATAAAATCAATATAGGAGTTCCCATCTTCATCATAGAGACAGGCGCCCTCAGCACTTCTTATAAATCTTGGTGTACTATCAATCGAGCCAAAAGCACGCACAGGGGAATTGACCCCGCCAGGAATCACTTGTACGGCTTTCTGAAATAAATGCTCTGACTTCGTCATCACTGTTCTTCCTTTCTAACCAATTCTGCCCTGATCCATATAGTTTGCCAATTCTTCTGCAAAATAAGTGATATAGATATCTGAACCAGCACGATACGCGCTGACCGCCATCTCACAGATAATACTGCTCTCATCCATAAAACCTGCCTGAACCGCTGCCTTCACCATAGCATATTCGCCACTGACGGAATAAGACGCCACTGGTATATCGGTATGATCCTTAACCTCTCGAATCAGATCTCCATAGGCCATTGCAGGCTTTACCATCACAATATCTGCTCCTTCCTGCACATCCAGCATCGCTTCCTTTATGGCTTCTCTGCGGTTGTGATAATCCATCTGATAGGATTTGCGGTCGCCAAATGATGGCGCAGAATTAGCAGCATCCCGAAAAGGACCATAGAACGAAGAGGAAAATTTGACTGCATAGGACATAATCGGCGTATTGATATAGCCATTATGATCTAACACTCTGCGAATTGCCGCCACACGCCCATCCATCATATCAGAAGGCGCTACCATATCAGCCCCTGCCTGTACCTGAGACAAGGCTGTCTTTGCCAACAATCCCAACGTATTGTCATTGTCAACCTCCTGGCCGCACAATATTCCACAATGCCCGTGGGATGTATATTCACACATACACACATCCCCGATCAGATACAGTTCAGGACAGACCTCTTTTGCCTTACGAAATGCCCTCTGCACGATTCCATCCTCAAGATAGGCGCTAGTTCCTAAGGCATCCTTCTGTGCAGGAATGCCAAAAAACATCACAGCAGGGACTCCAGCATGACACAATTCTGTCAGTTTTTCTTCCATACGGTCTATACTGTAACGGTACTGTCCTGGCATAGAAGGAATTTCTTCCTTTCTATTATCCCCCTCTATCACAAACATAGGATATACTAAAGACGACTTATTCACTCTGGTCTCTCTTACCATCTGACGCAGCGTGGCAGTTCCACGAAGACGCCGTGGCCTGTGGATTAGTTCCATATTTATATCCATTCCTTTCGCTTCGCTCAGGCACAAAACGTAATGAAAATGGTTTACCTGAGCCTATTTTTTCTTTATAATTCTTCTTGTAGGGAACTCGGTATACTACAAATCACGGGGAGGTGAGTGGGCTGTCCGG
>CAJTIR010000018.1 GCA_910576385.1 Lachnospiraceae bacterium | reverse complement strand
AGGTTTCAAAATACTTGTAAAAATAATGATAAAGTCTACCAATTAAAGTTTTTTCATTGTATAATAAGTTTGTCGTACAGGGTCACTATCCTTTGTAATGTTTTGGTCAAATTCATTATACAACAGAAAGCCTTGTGCGGCATTTTTTTATTAAAAAAGTTGTAAACTGGTGTATACTTATATACAGATGGATAAAAGAATTATTAATAAATGTATATAAGCATTCTGATGGAAAAAGTGCATGGATAATACTATCCGCAGAACGAAAACTATTAAAACTAACAGTTTGTGACAATGGAACACAAACTCTTTCGACCAATACATTAGAAATGAATAAAAATATAAAACATAATGGTCTTTCTTCAATCAAAGAACAAGTAGAAAAATTAGGTGGAACGCTTACTTTATCAAATAATATTCCGCAAGGTTTGCGCATTGAAATTGAAATTATGATGAATGGAGGTAATTCTTATCAATATTTTATTGGTTGACGACCATATTCTTTTTGCGAAAAGTCTGGCTATTGCCTTTGAAGAATATGAAGAAATCGAAAATTTTTATACAACACAAGAGATACAATCTTTAAAAGAAACTATAAGACACAAAAATATAGATATTGTTTTAATGGATATAAATCTCGGGAAATTAACAGATAATGATGGCTTGAATATTGCTGGTAATTTAATAAAGGATTTACCTACTCTCAAAATTATTATTTTGACGGGCTATGATTTACCAGTATATAAATATGAAGCCAAAAAATTAAATATTAGCGGTTTCCTTAATAAGAATATTAGCCCCGACAAATTATTTGAAACTTTGATAAAAGTATATCAGGGATATACTTGTTTTCCGTCTGATAATAATGAACCTATTATTGAAGAATTAACTAATACAGAGAAAAAAATTTTATCTTTAATAAGTTGTGGTAAAAAAAGAAAAGAAATAGCAAAAGAGTTATATATAAGTGAACGAACTTTATCCAATCATTTACAGCATATTTATGAGAAGCTTTCTGTTACTTCATCTGTCGAAGCTGTTACAAAAGCTATACAAATGGGTTATATTTCTCCTTTATTTTGAGCATAAGCCGTATCTGCAAAACGCCAAAAAGTGTATTACAGATACGGTCTTTTATATCCTTATGTAGCACAAGCTCAAACTGCGATACTTGCGTTGCCTTTGTCTGATTTGTAATCAGATTTTATCCCTTTCTTCCTCTTGATTATCCACCACAGCAAAGAAAAAGCCCTGTCAAGAGTTTTGCCACCATTGGTGGTGCTTTGCACTCTTGATCGGCTTTTTGTTTGCTGTATCTTCTCACAAGAGGAAAAAGATTACTCGTCCTCATCATCAAAATGGTTATTCCTTAATACTTCCCGTAACAGTTCCATATCTTCTTTTGAGTTGGGGTTTATCATTTCCATGCTGTATAAATCATCATAGCGGTCTAACAGTTTTTGAAACTTCAAATGCTGGATAAATTCTTTGATTGGGTAAAGGTCGGACGCTTCAATGCTCTTTCCGTTGATGTAGTCGGTAATGTATTCCCGTAACTTTTCTAACTCGTATTCCAGCCATTCTTCCTCGCTGTCAAAGAAATTGTCATAATGTCCTTGTTTCAGTTCTGCATTTAAGCGTTCTTCTGCTCTTAGAAACTGACAGACTTCCTTTTCGGCTTGATTGGTATTCATTCTTAAACCGCTGTCTTGATTGTAGAGGTGTTATCCGACGTTTTGACTTGGCAGTCAATGATATGTGCGGTCTGCTGGATATTCCCGTCTTGTCTGAAAAATACAGAAATGGCGGTGCAGAATGTCGCTGTAAAAACTATGAAAATGTGCAGAGTGGAAAGCTGGGCGGAAAAAACCGCAATTTAGCAAGCACCCTTTATATCGGCTCAAAGACAAGTACAAAATACTTCTGCCTGTATGAAAAACAAAAGGAACAGGCAACGAAAAAGAAACATACGGATAGCAGATGTAATTGAAAGTGAGGGGGTGTTTTATGAGTAATGCACAGAAGGAGCTTGTAAGTAATTATCAGGCACTGACGGACGCGGAGGCAAAATATAAGAGTATGGTACCTTCAGAAAAAAAAGCATCACAGAGGCTGTCGTGAACAAGATTAAGGATCAGTACTATACAGGTAAAGTGTAGAAGCCATCTCTGACCATAACATACAAGGGCAGCAACTTAAAGGTCAATGAGGATTACACGGTAAATTACAAGAATAACACAAAGATTGGGACAGCAGCCGTAAAGATCAAAGGAGCGGGAAATTATACGGGAGAAGTCTCCAAGACATTTAAGATCACCGTCAAGAAAAATGCCGTTTACACTGTTGGAAATTACAAGTATAAAATTACAAATGCTAAGACAAATGGAAAAGGTACAGTTGCCCTAAGCGGTGTCAAGAGCAAGAAGGGCAAGAGCATTAAAGTGGCTGACACGATTGAGATTGGAGGCAAGAAGTTAAAAAAGATTACCATTAAAAGTACAAAGTTGAAATCAGTGGGTGCGAAAGCATTTAAGGGCATTAGCAAGAAGGCATCCATTCAAGTGCCAAAGAGCAAGCTGAAAGCCTATCAGAGATTGCTGAAAGGGAAAGGTCAGGCATCCAGCGTTAAGATTAAGAAATAGAAAAATAGTAAAAAAATCTCACAAAACGAGATTTCCGGCCTGCGGCGGATCGCTTCAGCGATATGGTTTGCGTGATCTACCATAATATCACTCAGAATGAAAAAAGTTATGTAAGAACTTTTGTCATTCTGAGTGATATTTTTGTTCTCTTACAGACAATCTTTGCAACTTTTTAAATATATATTATTACAGTTGTTTGCAGATTTCTAGGAGCAGAACAAAGCCAATTATTTTGACAAGCTGTCCTGTTACTGGTATATTAAATCACATAGAAAAAGGTTATCATATTGAGAAACAGTAATCTTTGGGACTAGAAGGAGGAACCATGAGAGAGACAATTTTATTATTTCATTTTAAAGAAAAAGACAAGCGGAATAAATTGACCAGAGCACTGCTTCCCCTGCACATAAAAATTCGGGAAGTGGCACAAAAAGATTATCTGCAGCCAGTGGGCTATCTGGCGGGAAATAAAGAGATTTTAACTGTGGAGGAAGATTATACAGGGGAAGAGCTGGAGGGAGAGATGATCTTGATGGCGGGACTTTCCGGTTCACAGGTGGATGCCGTGTTAAAGGCTATTCGTAAATCTGGGATTGGCCCCATTCCCTATAAGGCGGTACTGACCCCTGCTAATCAGGAATGGGATGTCTTAAAGCTTTTTCAGGAAATTAGAGCCGAGCATGAACAGATGAAAAGATCCAATTGAAGTAAAATAAAAAATAAGTGTGCAAGTGGGAATCAGACAGGTTCCTTTTTGTTTATAAATGGAAGATTGTGCACAAATGAGGAGATTATATGCAATATACATGGAATGACATTGAACAGCATATTGCTGCCTGTGTCCATTGCCCATTAAGCCAAACCAGGCATTTGCCTGTGATGGGGCGTGGAAATCATCAGGCTGATCTGATGCTGATTGCCGAAGCTCCTGGAGGGCAGGAAGATCAGCAGGGGATGCCATTTGTCGGGCGCTCTGGGGAGATTTTAGATAATCTTTTGCGGGATTGTGGATTGGACAGAGCGGAGATTTATATTACCAATATTTTAAAATGTCATCCTCCTGGCAACCGTGACCCAAAAGAGGAGGAAAAAGAAGCATGTTTTCCATATCTGAAATATGAAACGTTTCTTCTAAAGCCCAAGATTATTGTCTGTCTTGGCCGTGTTGCTGCACAGCGTATTATTTCACCAGATTTCAAAATTACCAAACAGCATGGTACCTGGACATATCGGAAAAACTGTGCGTTGACTGCTACCTATCATCCCTCAGCAATTCTTAGAGATCCTTCCAAATATGAGAGCGTGAGGGAGGATTTTTTTGAGATTGTGAAAAAACGGGCAGAGTCTAGAGAATAGTAACAATGATAAGTAATAAAAAGGGAAAACTAAGATGATTTTCTCTTTATTTCCAATGTCCAATATGCTATGATAAATCATGTAGTTATTCTTTATTGTAACTTAACTAATGTTAGAAAGGGATGAAGGATATGGTTAAGAAATTTTGGAAAAAGGCAAATTCACTTTTGTTGGCGGCCACTTTAACAGTGAGCTTGACACCGGCACAGATGGCGGCTGCAGTTGGGATGGATGACACAGCAGAATCTGCCATTACGCAGCAGGCGCAGGGAAGAGACAATAATGTGGATTTCTTGGATTTAGAATCCATCACAGACAAAGAATATACTGTGATAGAAGGCAATACGCCTGTTTTTCCAAAGAAAGTCAATGTAACAGGGGATGACGGAATTATGGCTCCTGTAACAATACAATGGAGTGATTGGGATAAAGATTTAGCAGCCGGCAAGCATAACATGACAGGAACCGTGGGGAAAGATAAGATTACAGTAACAGTCAATGTACTTCCATGTGATGAAGCGGTGGCGGATGTAACGGCAACAGGCCTGAAGGATGGTTCATCACAACAGAAGTTGGATGCCATCCATGCATTGAAAGGATATAAAGGTTTGTTTGTAGCGGAATATGATATTGTTCCTGAGGATGTAAAACCTACACATGACAGAGCAGTGATCTATCTTCCAGAAAAAGCGAATGATGGTTCTGCGTTGCATGCTGAAAATTGCTGGGATACTGGAGCCAGACTTCAATTTAAGTATAGCCGTAATAATATAACCTATTTTCAGACCCAGGTTGGCGATGGCCAGGTGGTAGACAACGCCAAATATTTTCCAACAAATCAGGAATTGGATGAAGCGATAGATAAAGGTGAGAAAGTGGATGCCTTGTCCTTTGATGAAGTTAGTACTTACCATGTGCGTATTGTGATGGACACAGTCACTGACAAGACAAAAGGCAATTACAAGATATATATCACAGATCCAGAAGGGATTGAACATGAGGTTACTCAGCCAGGTGGTAATGGATTCCGTATCTATCCCAAGGATGGGATCATCAAGAATTTTGCAGCGGTCCGCGGCAGCTATCAAATGAAAAACCACAAGATCAGTTGGATTTCTGGTTATGCCACAAAGAAAGTGGAGACATATCTGAAGGCGTCGGATGCCGCAGATTATGTGAAAGAGAGCGAAGATGTTGTCACAAAAGAGCTTCCTGGTGCGATGACGCAGCAGCCAGATACCGAGATTGTGAAAGACAATCAAACTTATACTTTAGACACAGAAAAATCTGGTTGGTATAAGGGTGAGGAAAAAGTAACTTCTGTGACAGCACAGGAAGGCGAGACGGTTACTTATCGTGCATACTATCAAGTAATTCCCCAGACGGAAGATGAAACATTAGCAGCAAAGAAAGAGATGGAAAACGCTGTCACAGCGGCGGAACAGAAAATTAAGGAAATCAACAAAGCGGATTATACACCAGCAAGCTGGAGCGCATTAGAGGAAGCTTTGAATGCATGTAAGACTTTGAATCCTGAGACGGCAACTAAGGTTGATTATGACGCCAAGAAAAAAGCATTGGAACGAGCAGTAGAAGGACTTACGAAGCTGGCAGACAAGAACGCATTAAATCAAGCAATAGCAGATGCCAAAGCTAAGAAGGAAGCAGATTATAAGGAAGGCTACAAGGAAATGAAGGAAAAACTGGCCGCTGCCGAGACTGTAGCGGCAAATCCAAATGCTACACAATTAGAGGTTAATTTAGTTAAGGAAGATTTGCTGGATGCAATAGGAAAATTAGTGGAAAAAGTAAAGGTGAAATCTGTCAAGGCGGCAGCCAAGAGTTATAAAATTGCAGCAGGTAAGAAGCTTGATTTGAAAAAGATATTTACCGTTTCACCGAAAAATGCAGATAACAAAAGACTGACGTATTCTCTCAGTAAGAAGGACAAAAATTATGCTTCCATAAAATCAGGTGTAGTGACTGTCAAGAAAGCAGGAGCAGGCAAGACCGTGTCTGTGAAGGCGACCGCAGCAGACAAGAGCGGTAAGAGTGCAGCCATTAAGATTAAAATTATGAAGCACGCTGTCACTAAGATTACCATTAAGAAGAAATCGCTTTCGGTAAAGGCAGGCCGCAAAGTTACGTTAAAACCTGTTGTTAAGACAAGCGGCAAGAGCGCAAATAAGACGTTAGAATATACATCTTCCAACCAAAAGCTTGCCACTGTAAAGAAAGGTGTTGTCACCACTAAGAAAGGTAAGAAAGGAAAAGTGACCATTACCATTAAATCCACAGATGGCACGAATAAGAGCGTAAAGGTTAAAATCAAAATCAAAAAGTAGTCTTGTACAAATGACAGATAGATACCAGATATCACTGGGATGAAAGGAGGAAGGATATGTATCAAAGTAAACGGTTTGCTTATACTTATGATGATCAGGGGAAGACGGCAGCAGATCTGTTGCAGGAAATTATGGAGGATGCACAGTTACCGGAGTTAGATGAGATCGTAATTGGAGCTTGGGGAGACAATTGCTGGGATGAAGGTGAGGAAGGCGTACAAATCATTATAGATGGAATTGTGGCAAATAAGGAGAAATTTTCTCATGTCACAAGTCTGTTTTTCGGAGATATGGGTTATGAGGATTGTGAAGTTTCCTGGATTATTCAGGGAAACTACTCCAAACTCTGGGAGGCTATGCCCCAGTTGGAGAGACTGGTAATTAAAGGAAGTAATGAGCTGGTGCTTGGAGAGATCACACATCAGAATTTGCAGCAGTTGGAAATTATCTGCGGCGGACTTCCAGAGAGTGTGATCGCATCCATCCAGAAAGCCAAGCTGCCAGCACTGCAAAAATTAGTGTTGTATATTGGCGTAGAAGATTATGGATTTGATGGAGATATCTCTACCATTCGAGATTTTCTGGCCGAATCTGATTTCCCACAGCTTACATATTTAGGGGTAACAGACAGCGAGATTCAAGATGAGATTACCGAAGTTGTTTTAGATTGTAAGTACCTCAGCCAGATTACAACCCTGGATTTGTCTTTTGGTACCATGACAGATAAAGGTGGAGAAATGCTGTTGAAAAAACTGCCGGAATATCCAAATATCAAAAAAGTGGAACTGATACATCATTTTATGTCAGATGAGATGGTGAAGCAATTGCAGAACCTTTCTGATATCCAGGTAAACGTGGCAGACCAGCAGGAAGCAGACGATTATGGTGGAGAAATCTATTATTATGCTATGCTGACAGAGTAAGTGTGGGCTGGATGGAAACAGAGAAGAAAACTATAATTTTAATCGGAGATTCCTCTTCCAAGCGAGCTGTTTTTTTTAGAAAAGCAGCGCAGGACCTCGGTGTACGATTGCATATGGTGGAATGGGAATCTTTGAGAGAAGATTTTGATTTACAACAATTTCAGGGGGCGGCGGTAAAAATTGACCCGCCCTCTTATTTGACGGTTTATTTTACCCAAATGCAGGAACAATTAAAAGCATATCAAAGGAATCTGCGGCATTTGGCACAGGCAGATTGTCAATTTCTAAATACGCCGGAGATGATCTGTCAGATGCTTCATAAAAGAGAAACCAATCAACGTCTGAAAGAGCAGGGAATCGCAGTGACAGAGATGTTTTGCGAACAAATTGAGACGGTCTCACAGTTAGAAGAGATGTTGAGAGAAAAGCATTGTTACAGCGTTTTTATAAAACCGGAGTGTTTTTCAGGAGCGGCTGGCGTGGCGGCTTTCCGTATGCATCCCCTCTCTGGAAAGAGGAAACTATACACTTCCTGTCGTTTTGAAAATGGGCAGCTAGTCAATACCAAAAAGCTGGTTTGCATGGAGAATAAGATAGAAATCTGCGCTCTGTTAGATCAATTGCTGTCGTTGGGATGTGTGGTGGAGCGCTGGCATCCCAAGGCGGATTATCATGGGAAAAGTTATGATCTGCGGGTTGTTTTTCAGTTTGGGCATATTGCCGCGATCGTGGCACGTCAGTCAAATGGGCCGATTACCAATCTGCATTTAAATAATCAGGCGTTGGATGTAAAAGAATTAGATTTAAATGAAAGCGTGATGGAGCAGATCGCATTGGTATGTAAGAGGTCTTATGAAGTATGTACAGCTTATCAAAGCGAGGGGACAGCGTTTGGAGTCAGTTCCATGACAGGGATTGATCTGTTGTTGGAAAAAGGAACTATGCGGCCAAGAGTGATTGAGATCAATGGCCAGGGAGATTTGATTTATCAGGATATTTATCGTGAAAATCGAATTTATCAGGAGCAGGTGCGTTTTTTAGCTGGAAGCTCTGTGTCTTGAGGTTTTGAAAATAGTTATCAATATAAGTTAAATTTTGATCATTGTCAGGAAGGAATATCATATGCAAAAAATGGATATGAATCAGATTGTGGGCAAGTGCCATATTTTATTTGTCTGTCTAGACTGCCTGCGGTATGATGTGGCATTTGAAGAGCAGCAAAGCGGCGGGACGCCGGTACTAAACCGCTATGGGGACTGGAGAAAATGTCAGGCGCCTGGAAATTTTACGTATCCTTCTCATCAAGCGATGTTTGCTGGCTTTTTCCCGATCGATGAGGATATTTTAGATATGAAAAAACGTGAGATACTTTTTTTCTCAGCAGATATTGGAATGGGTCGCAAGGCACCAGAAGGTGCTTTTGATTTTAAGGGCGCGACATGGATTGAGGGACTGGCAATGGAAGGTTATGATACATACTGCATCGGCGGGGTCAGTTTTTTTGACAACCGCACAGATGTGGGCAAGGTGATGCCTTCCTATTTTCAGCATAGTTATTGGAATCCGTCGTTTGGCTGTAAGGTGAAGGAGTCGGCTGTACATCAAATTGATTTTGCTGTGCGTAAGTTAGAGCAAATCACAGAAGAAAAGAAAATCTTAATGTATTTGAATATCTCTGCACTGCATTATCCTAATTATTTTTATATCGAGGGGGCAAAGAAGGACAGCAGAAAGGCTCATGCGGCAGCGCTGCGATATGTAGATCAACAGTTGGAAAAATTGTTTGCGGCATTTCAAAAAAAGGGAGAGACGTTTGTGATCTGTTGTTCTGACCACGGGACTTGTTATGGAGAGGATGGGGTCTGGTATCATGGCGTGAACCATCCCATTGTGACTACTGTTCCATATAAACATTTTCTATTGTAGGAGAATTTGAAAGATGAATCCATATATACAGTATATGTACAGTTATCCGCATAAATTGGCATATCGGACACTTCAGAACATGCACTTGAAGGATTATATTGGCAGGCTGTCTGGCAAAGAAAACAGCCTGTATTTTCATATTCCTTTTTGCCAGTATAAATGTGGGTATTGTAATTTATTTTCACTTGCCGGACAAAGTGGGCGGCAGATGGAGGAATATGTAAAAGCCATGCAGCGCCATGCTATGCAGATTGCTGAGATTTTACCCCAAGATGCAGCGTTTTCCGATTTGACTTTAGGGGGCGGGACACCTCTAATATTGCCAGAAAAATTACTGCAAGAAGTATTTTCCATTGCAGAGCATTATTTTGGAATGGAAGCGGGAAAACAGACGATTGTGGTGGAAACTTCTCCAAACCAGACAACAGAGGAAAAATTGCGTATCTTGAAGGAAGCGGGTGTGACGCGGATTAGTATTGGTGTGCAGAGCTTTCAGGAATCAGAACTATGCAGTTTACATCGGTTTCATACCAAAGAGTCTGCAAAAAAAGCTCTGGATTTGATTGGAAATGTGGGATTTGACTGTTTGAACATTGATTTGATTTATGGAATTCCAGGACAGACGAAGGAAAGCCTTAAGGATTCTCTCTGTCAGGCTTTAGCGTTTAAACCAGAGGAACTTTTTGTATATCCATTGTATATAAAATCAGGGACGCAACTTTTTTATCAAGGAGAGGAACGTTCCAAAGACACATTTGAGATGTATCAATTTGTGCGTCAGTTTTTGAAAGAGGCAGGCTATCAGCCGTATTCCATGCGCCGTTTTGTCAAACAGAAATCAGGACAAGCTCTGTGGGAAGCGCCAGTATCACTGTGCGGGTTTGGCAACACGATCTCGGTTGGCTGTGGGGGAAGAAGCTATCTCGGAAATCTGCATTTTTGTATGCCTTATGCAGTGGAGCCAAAACAATGCCGCACAATCTTGCAGAATTATATAGAACAGAAAGATGATCTAAAGATTACACATGGATTTTTGTTGTCAAAAGAGGAAGAGAAACGAAGATATGTGATCAAACATGTTTTATTTGGGCGTGGCATCTGCCTAAAAGAATATAACATGTATTTTGGCAGCGAGGTTGTGAAGGATTTTCCGCTCTTATTGGATTGGGTGAAACATGGATATGCAGTGATAGAAGAATTTCTATCGTTGACGGAACAGGGATTTGCCTTGTCTGATTATTTGGGGCCGCGCTTAATTTCTGATCAGGTCAGACACTTGATGGATTCTCAGAGCTGCCAAAATAGAGCCGAAGATCAGTGGCTGGAGGGATCACGATGAAACGGCAATGGTATTATCGGGGCAGTTTAAAGTTTTGTAATTATTCTTGCAGTTATTGTCCCTTTTCAAAAACCACTTACAATATACAGAGTTTAAAGAAAGATCAGGCGGCGTTTGTCCGTTTTACAGAAAGAATGCTTCAGCAGAAAAACGGCGGCGCGGTACAGATTGTTCCCTATGGGGAGGCGTTGCTCTATTCCTATTACTGGGAGGGGCTTGCGGCATTAAGCCAAAGTTCTGTGATTGACGCGGTGGGTGCGCAGAGTAATTTCAGTTTTCCTATAGAGCAGATGCTTGCCGTTTATAAAGAGCAGGGAGGAGAACTGAGAAAATTGCGCTTATGGGGGACATTTCACCCTGAAATGACGACTGTGGAACAATTTATCCAACAGTGTCAATTATTGACAGAACAAAATATTTCTTATTGCGTGGGTGCGGTGGGTGTGCCAGAGCAGTTAGAAAACATACGTATGCTGCGTGAAAAACTGCCGGAATCAGTTTATCTTTGGATTAATAAAATGGATGGTATGAGAAGGCGCTATACAGAGGAGGAAATTACAGCTTTTACAAAAATTGACGCCTATTTTGGACAGGAGCTAAAACATCACCGAGCAGATATTGCAACGTGTGCGGACAACCGTTTTGTGGAAGCCGATGGAACTATGCGCCGCTGCAACATTTCTCGTCAAAGACTGGGAAATATTTATCAAGATTCTGATGAAAATAAGATGGAAGAAAATATTTCAGTTTGTACGAAAAAAGAGTGCAGTTGTTATCTGGCTTACTGTAACCATAAGAATGAGATGACGCCCTTTTTCTGGCCTTATCCGGCATTTCGGATTCCCGCTTATCCCAAAGCGGTTTTTTTTGATATTGACGGCACCCTTGTCCCCAAAGGAGAAAGGTGCATGAAAGAAGAGACGGCCGAACGTTTCCTCTGCCTGGCAAACCATTGTGAAATTTATCTGGCAACATCATTGCCATTGGAGATGGCCCAAAGAAAGCTGTCCGCTGTCTGGCAGGTGATTCGCGGCGGAGTTTTTGCCAACGGTGGGAGATGGCGGATGGAAAATTTTGATAAAGAGGGCAGATGCCTGGATGTGGCGGCGCCAATGGATGTTTGTTGGCTGAAATGGGTAACAGAGCAGCAGAATAAGTATGGCTTTCAGATGCATGTCTATCAAAAAGGCGATGCTATCTATAAAGTGACATTGGTATATCGCAAGAATAGAAAGGGATTATCAAATCCAGAGCAGATGGCTCTGACCAGAAATTTAAAAATCTCAGCTTCCTGTCAGATTTTATGGGAGGAAAATTGTATGCAGATTACAAGGAAGGGTACTGGGAAGCTGGAGGGAATTTTGGAGATTTGTAAGGAGATGGGGTATCAGAAAGAAGAGATAGCGGTGTTTGGCGATTCGCAAAATGATCAGAAAATGTTGGATTATTTTCCAAGGTCAGTGATGGTATGACTTGAGAAACCAGTGTTTATAGCATTGGTTTTGGTCTTCTTTTCAGAGTTTGGGAGACAAATTATGTTGCCGGAAACGTAACTGTAAATACGGTCAAATGATCTTTGCTGGACACAGTAAGGCTTCCTTTGTTTTTTTCTGCCAGAGTATGGGCAATAGAAAGCCCTAATCCGAAGCTTTTTCCATCGTATGTTCTTGAAGGGTCAGCGCGATAGAATCTGTGAAACAGATAGGGAAGCTGTTCTGGGGGAATGGTTTCTCCCAGATTGCTGACAGAGACTGAAAAAATCTGTTCATCCCTCCATTTTTTACGCTTTTTTATGGTTGATGTGGACAGAGAGACAGAAGTTCCCAGCTTGGCATTTTTGATTGCATTGTCGAGAAGGATGCCGATAATCTGTTTTAAATCTTCTGCATGGCCGACAGCATCTGCACAGTCTGGCAAATCAAGTTCTAGTGTCAGTCCTGATTCATAGGCAATACTCTCAAATGGCAAAGAAGCCTCTATGACAGCTTCTGCGGCATTGAAATGCACAAAATGATCATTTTGTGTGGAGCTGCATGCATAATCAACGTGTGCATACTCTAATATATTGCCAACCAGCACAGAGAGCCGGTCTGACGCCTCTTTTATAAAACTAAGCCATTTGTTGGAACCTGTTTCTTTTTCTAAAATCGCAATATTTGCATTGATGATAGCCACAGGTGTTTTAAGCTCATGGCTGGCGTCAGCAATAAACCGCTTTTGGTCTTCCAAAACTTCTTCTACTGGTCTTGCAAGCTTTATGGATAATCTCCAAGCGAGTACAGCAAACAGGAGGCTGGCTGTCAAAAAGACTGCTATGGATAATAAGATTGTCTGAATGACATGATAACCAAACATGCCCTGATTGGAGAGCACAATTGTAATTCCAGTCTTGGTTGTGGATATCAGATATTTCTGTGTGCCAATTCTGCCCTGAATCTGATTTTGGGTAAGAATTTCTCTGGTTAATGCTGCCAGTCTGTCTGGATTTTCCGAGGAGAAACCGATCACAGAGATGATTTCTCCATCTTTATTCAATTCAATCATACTTAACTCATCATTTACAAGCGCTTTGATGAGTTTGGCGCTTCTTCCGCGGCGCGGACAGTCTGTCTGGGATTTATTCTCCAGGTCTAAAAAGGAAGACATTATTTTTTGCTCTTCCTGTTCTGAGTGTATGGCGTTTAAAATATTTAGCAGAATCAAGAAGCCTAATAAAATGGCCATTGCACTGAGTTGTACACTCCAAAAAATATTTCTTTTTAGTTTTTTAATCATCACAGGGACTCCTCTTGATGTTGTAAAATATAGCCAACGCTTCTAATTGTGCGAATCTGCATATCTGAGAACACAAATTGAAGTTTTTTTCTGAGAAAGGAAATGTAGACATCCACATTATTGTATTCCGCGTTGGAATCATATCCCCAGATTTTTTCTGTAATCTGTTCACGACTGAGAATTTGTCCTGTATTATGCATCAAATATTCCAATAACTGGTATTCTTTGTTTCCTAGCCGAATGCGGCGTTCTGTGACGGTGGAGGCTAATTCATGTCTGCCAGTGTCTAAGATCAGATTACCAGCATAGAGGTTGTTGTCGACAACTGCTGTTTGATAGTGTCTGCGTGATACCATGCGGATGCGTGCCAGCAGTTCTGGAAAAGCAAAAGGTTTGGTCAGATAATCATCTGCACCGCAGTCCATACCCTCTACTTTATCATCAATCGCAGAGCGGGCAGTTAATAGGATCACTGGAATGGTACTTTTTTGCTGTCGGATGGTGTGGAGAATATCTAGTCCGCTGCGTTTTGGCAGCATAATATCAAGTATGACAAGATCATAAACTCCAGTACAAATCAAATCAAGTCCTTCCTCTCCATCGCAGGCTCCATCTGCAAGATATCCTTCCGCACAAAGTTCATGAATCAGCGCTTCGCGAATACCGTCTTCATCTTCAACCACTAATAATTTCATAAAGTACCACTCCTTCTATTTCAAAGTATGGCACAGAAGTTGAAATTCTTCAATATAATTTCAATATTTCTTTTTTATATTAAGTATAGACTGTTACAGTTCATGATTGACGGATGAGTGAACGATAACTTGTACATATTTGATATTTCACTGGGAGGTTTTATTATGAGTAAAAAACATATTTCTTTTACGCAGTTCATGCGGCATATTGTTCAAGTTGCTGCCTTTCTTTTGTTTCCAGGATTGTTTATTACTGTGTTTTCCGCGGTGGGAGATATATTGACAGCATTAATCAAAGACCGTTTTTCGGTCTATGCACTGTCTGCACAACTTATTACTGTATTGACAGTATTTATCATTACAGCATTGTGGGGGCGTTTTTTCTGTGGATTTGTCTGTTTTTTTGGAACATTGCAGGAATTGACTGCGTTTTTATCTAAAAAAATATTTCCTACAAAACGTCAGCTTCCGCCACAGTTTGATCATCTACTGAAGTTTATAAAGTATTTTATTTTCATATTCCTTGTTGTTGGTATTTGGATTTTGGCGCTGCCTGTAGATTCCTCTTATAATCCCTGGGGCGTGTTTGGGATGTTAGTATCTGGAAATCTCTCCGCAGTATCAGCGGCAATACCAACCGCGGGTTTTTTCATATTAATGGCGATACTGATCTGTTCCATTTTTATAGAGCGTTTTTTCTGCCGTTATCTGTGTCCCCTGGGAGCCATATTTGCAATTGTCTCTAGTAAAAGAGCCTATCAGATACATCGTCAAAATGATACTTGTATCAATTGTGGTCTATGTACCAAAAGATGCAGTATGGGAATTGATGTACCAAAAAAAGACACGGTGACTTCAGGAGAATGTATCAATTGTATGCAATGTCTGACTATATGTCCGCGGGAAAGTCTGTCTGCCAGTCCCAAAGGCGCTGTGGCAGGGACAACTGCTGCCACGGTGATAGGCGGTATGGTGATCGTGGGAAATATTACATCAGCGAATATTTCTAATTTAGCTGTTTCGGAATCGACGGATTCTGAGCCAACCGTTTTGGAATCGGCTGTTTCGGAATCGACGTCCACAGAAGATATTTCGGAGAAAAAACAAAATGGCAAATATAAAGATGGTGTTACTACTGGTACAGGCAAAGGGTTTCGCGGTGATACAAACGTGCAGGTGACAGTGGAGAATGGATATATTACAGATATTACAGTACTTTCCTACGAAGATGACAGCGAATTTTTTAATAAAGCACAATCTTCCGTCATCCGTGAAATTATATCAGGCCAGTCCCTGGAAGTTGATGCCGTCAGTGGAGCTACTTTTTCCAGTAACAGTCTGATAGAAGCAGTTTCAGAGGCAGTGGAGTTGGCCGCTGAGACAACAGAGCAAGAAGATACCAGCATGGAGCCTGATGGAAATCCAGAGGAATTTGAGACGGATGGAAGTCCAGAGGAGACAGAGAAGGAGGAAAACCAAGCGCAGCCTGATAAGAGTCCAGAGGAACCAGGGACGAAGGAAAACCAAGCGCAGCCCAATGAGAATTCAGAGGAACCTCAGCCGTCTGGGGGTTTTGATCTATCTACTGTTTCTGACGGCACATATGAAGGGACAGGAACTGGATTTCGAGGAACGACGAAAGTTTCTGTTGTAGTAGAAAATGGTGCCATTACTGATATCACAGTCAATTCTTATGAGGATGACAGCGAATTTTTTACCCGTGCAGAGGGAGTTGTTATCCGTGAAATTATAGATTCCCAATCGTTGGATGTACAGGCAGTCAGCGGAGCTACCTTTTCGAGTAATAGTATTATAGAAGCAGTTTCCAATGCACTTGGAAAAGAATTTGACAATCCAAACCAGGCGCTACCTGATTCAAACGTTCCTAGACAGAGGCGCTATAGAAGAAGAAAAAGAGGAAGATAGAGGGCAAGCGAATACGCTCCTAACTGAAATAGAAAAAAGTTTAAAGTTCTTTTCACTTTAATCTTATTGTATCTATATTTGAAATTTTCATTGTTATCGTTTACAATAGAATTAGAAGGAGATTATTTAATGAAATGACATATTAAAAAAATTTTTAATAACAGAGAATTTTGAAATGGTTGCAGCATTTGACCGTGAAAGTGCTTGTGCCAAATTTTGCGCAGGCCATTTTAGCCTGGTTTTGCTTGTCTAATATCTCCCATGATATAAAAACACCTTTGGCCGTGATATTTGGAAGAGGTATGTAGGGAAAATGTTTTGGAGTTTTATGAGATTTTATTAAAGATAGAATTTGAGGTTGAGATCGGGATTCCAGAAACGACTATGTTTGTACAAGATGACAGGGATGCTCTTCAAAGAATGATATACAATTTATTATCCAATGTCTTACGTTATGGAGCAGATGGAAAGAAAACCTCTGGCGGAGTAATAATTTGTTCAGGCCCGCATAATTACCAAATTTCTGCAAATACTGTAAAAAGAAGAAAGATAGACAGCTTGTATTGTTACCATATAAGCTGTTTTTCTATGTCTAATTAGGTAATTGCATGACTCAATATTTTAGCAGTAAAAAGCTTAGTGCGTTCTATATTTTGTGCTTTTGTATGAAATAAAATATTTACCTAGAATTGTATATGAAATTTCTATCACTTAGTAGTTTTGCAATTATCTATCTATATTTGATGGGCGAAAGGAGACAATTATGAGTTTGTGTTTGAAGATTACAGAGGTTCACGCAAGAGAGATTTTGGATTCCAGAGGAAATCCTACGGTGGAGGCAGATGTGACAGTTGAGACCACCAGCAATGGCAAGAAAACGATTGGCCGCGCGGCAGTGCCCTCAGGGGCATCTACCGGTAAATTTGAGGCGGTGGAGCTGAGAGATGGAGAGCCGAGATATTTTGGTCTCGGGGTGCAGAATGCGGTAAAGCATGTCAATGACAAGATTGCAAAGATCCTGATTGGCAAAAATGCTTTGAATCAGGTAGAGATTGACCGCTGTCTGATTGCAGAGGATGGCACAGACGACAAGATCAATCTCGGCGCCAATGCCATGTTAAGCGTGTCTCTGGCATGCGCACGCGCGGCGGCAAAAGCAATGGAACTGCCATTATATCAGTATTTGGGCGGCAGCAATGCCAGAAGAATGCCAGTGCCGATGATGAACATTTTAAATGGCGGCAGACATGCAGATAATACCGTTGATTTTCAGGAATTTATGATCATGCCAGTGGGAGCTAAGAGTTTTTCCGAAGGGTTGCGGATGTGTGCCGAAGTCTACCATAATCTGAAAAAAATCTGTGAGAAAAAGGGTTTGTCTACAGCGGTAGGAGATGAAGGCGGTTTTGCGCCAGATTTGCCAGATACGCATACTGTATTGGAATTGATTATGGAAGCGGTGAAGGCTTCCGGTTATACACCAGGAGAAGATTTTAAGATTGCTTTGGATGCAGCGGCCAGTGAGCTTTATAACGAGAAGACAGGAATGTACCATTTCCCAGGAGAATCAAAACTGAAAGGGCAAGAAGTTGTCCGTGATACAGTGGAGATGATTCATTATTATACAGAATTGATTGAAAAATTCCCTATTATTTCGATTGAGGATGGTTTGGATGAGGAAGATTGGGACGGCTGGCAGGCGATGACCAAACAGCTTGGAGAGCGGATTCAGTTGGTGGGAGATGATCTCTTTGTCACCAATACCAAACGTCTGGACGCAGGAATTAAATTGCAGACGGCCAATGCCATTTTGATAAAAGTGAATCAGATTGGCACCTTGACAGAGGCGATGGAGGCCATTGAGACGGCTCATAAAAATGCTTATCGTGCAGTGATTTCACATCGTTCTGGAGAGACAGAAGATACCTTTATTGCAGATTTGGCTGTAGCAGTCAATGCCGGACAGATTAAGACAGGAGCGCCCTGCCGTGCAGAACGTACTGCAAAATACAATCAGCTTCTTAGAATTGAGGAACAACTTGGGGTTGTGGCAGAGTATAAAAATCCTTTTAATAAATTTTAAAGACAAATATTTATATTAGTTTTAGATCATTAATTTTATATAGGAAATGTTAGTTACAGTCCACTTGTCAGTCAATATTGAGATAAAAGATTCTGGTGGGATTGCAGAGGTGCGGACTTGTTTTTGTCAGTGTGACTGACTCGCACCTCACAGCAAGAATGCTAAGGGCGTTTCTTGAATTGTACTGACGAAGGGAACTGTAATGTTTGTTGTCTGAAAGGATGAATAGTTACTAATTTTTATCTAAAAGTTATTGAAAAATATACCAAGATATGATAATATGAGAAAAGTTATGAGCAGTATTATTGGCAGGAGGTGTGTTTGAAATGGCAGTATTAAAGACAGTTTTGATTGTAGCATTTATCATAATCAGTATTGCGTTGACAGTAATCGTTTTGATGCAGGAAGGCAAATCAGCAGGACTTGGAGCTATCAGCGGCGCCGCAGATACATACTGGGGCAAGAACAAGGGACGTTCTATGGAAGGAAGACTTGTAATGGCTACCAGGATCATGGTATTTTTATTCTTGGTGATTGCGGCTGTATTAAATATTGGAAGCTTTTAGAACTTAGGAGACTGTCGGGTGCGGCAGTCTTTTCTCATCTTATAGGAAATTCCTTCGGATTTCCTATAAGATGAGAAATATTATGCGCATTCGTGCAATTAGGAGAAGATATGGAGAGAGAATTATTGGAAAATAGAAAAAAAACGATCTATGAGTTGATGTGCAGTGACATCTATGTACCCATGAAACTCAAAGAGCTGGCTGTATTTTTAGATGTGCCAAGGGAAGAACGTCCGGCATTGGAGGAGGTGCTCAATCAGCTTCTGGCAGAGGGCAGGATTGAACTTTCAAAGCGTGGAAAATACAGCAAAGCAGAAGGAAAATATATCACAGGTGTGTTTGTTGGAAATGCCAGGGGTTTTGGATTTGTCACTGTGGAGGGGGAAGCGGAGGATATCTTTATCTCGGAATCCGCAGTAAATGGCGCGATGCATGGCGATCGAGTGCAGGTTTCCCTGCTTCCAGGACATACAGGAAAACGGCGGGAAGGCGCTGTGGTTAAAATTTTGCAGAGGGGAATTAGCAAAGTTGTGGGAACGTTCCAGAAGAATAAAAATTTTGGATTTGTGATTCCCGATAATTTTAAGCTTGGACAGGATATCTTTATTCCACAGGAGCATTGCCACGGCGCTGTGGATGGCCATAAGGTGGTCGCCAAAATCACTGATTATGGAAATGAGCGCAAGAATCCAGAGGGGAAAATTGTAGAAATTATCGGACATATCAATGATCCGGGGACGGATATCATGTCTATTGTAAAAGGGTATGACCTGCCAATGGAGTTTTCAGAAAAAGTACTGAAACAGGCAGAAAATGTGTCTAAGCCAGTAAGCGGCGCAGATATGGCTGGAAGAATGGATGTGCGGGACTGGCAGATGGTGACAATCGATGGCGAGGATGCCAAAGACTTGGACGATGCCATTACTCTGACAAAAGAGGGAGAAAATTACCGTTTGGGCGTACACATTGCGGATGTGACAAATTATGTGCAGGAGCGCAGCGCCCTGGATGCAGAAGCCTTGGAACGAGGGACTAGTGTGTACTTGGTAGATCGGGTCATTCCTATGCTGCCACATATCCTTTCAAATGGTATTTGTTCCTTGAATGCCGGAGAGGACAGGCTGGCCTTAAGCTGTATTATGCTGATTGACAAGAAAGGTACTGTGATTGACCATCAACTTGCAGAGACTGTGGTGCGGGTAGACCAGAGAATGAGTTATACCAGTGTGCGCAAGATTTTAAAAGATCAAGATCAGCAGGAGCGGGAAAAATATCAGGAATTGGTGCCAATGTTTGAATTGATGGAGGAGTTGGCGGCAATTCTCAGGGAGAAGCGCAGAAAGCGAGGTTCGATTGATTTTGATTTTCCTGAGACAAAGATTGTCCTTGATTCTCAGGGAAGACCATTGGAGATCAAGCCATATGAGCGCAATGTGGCGACGCGTATTATCGAGGATTTTATGCTGATTGCCAATGAGACGGTGGCGCAGGATTTCTTCTGGCAGGAATTACCTTTTGTCTATCGGGTGCACGATACCCCAGATCCAGAAAAGATCCGCAAATTGGGGACATTTATCAATAATTTTGGTTATTCCATCAAGATTGGCCAGGATGAAATTCATCCGAAGGAATTACAAAAATTGTTGGAAAAAATAGAAGATACGCCACAGGAGCCATTGATCAGCCGCTTGACGCTGCGTTCTATGAAACAAGCAAAATACAGTACGCAGAGCACCGGACATTTTGGATTGGCAACTTCCTATTATTGTCATTTCACCTCGCCGATTCGCCGTTATCCAGATTTGCAGATTCACCGTATTATTAAGGAAACGCTGCGAGGGAAGATGAATGAAAAACGAATTTCCCACTATGAGCAGATTTTGCCGGAGGTGGCCGCACAGTCCAGTACCAGAGAGCGCAGAGCTGACGAAGCAGAACGGGAAACCGATAAATTGAAAAAAGTGGAATATATGTCAGAGCATATTGGAGAGGTATTTGAGGGAGTGATTTCCAGTGTCACGGCATGGGGTATGTATGTGGAACTGCCGAATACCGTGGAAGGCATGATTCATGTCACCAATCTGACGGATGATTATTATCACTTTGATGAGGAGAATTATGAACTGACAGGAGAGACGAGCGGCAAGACTTACAAGCTGGGACAAAAAATTGAGGTGTTGGTGGCCGATACAGATAAATTGATGAGAACGATTGATTTTGTTTTGGCGTAATATGAGAACCCATGAAAATAGATATTGAAATCTTTCAAATTTGTTTGCAAAGAAATGAATATTTATTTTCAGGAAGGTGAATAATTTCCTCAGCCACAGACAAAAGCTTTGGCAGAGGTGTATCACAGCGAGGCTGGCATGTCTGTGGTTAGGGTTCTGAGAGGAATAGCAGGAAGAAAGGAATTAGAATGGGGAAAGATAGTATCAAACTGATTGCAAATAATAAGAAGGCATTTCATGATTATTTTATCGAGGATAAATATGAGGCAGGGATTAGTCTTGCGGGGACAGAGGTAAAATCACTGCGGATGGGAAAGTGTTCTGTTAAGGAATCTTTTATCCGTATTGAGAACGGTGAGCTTATCATCTATGGAATGCATATCAGCCCTTATGAAAAGGGAAATATTTTTAATAAAGATCCACTGCGTCCAAGGAAATTGTTATTGCACAAATATGAGATCAATAAAATTGCCGGCAAAATCACAGAGAAAGGATTTACCGTGGTTCCTCTGCAGGTCTATTTTAAGGGCAGTCTGGTAAAAGTGGAAATTGCGTTGGCCAGAGGTAAGAAGCTCTACGATAAACGGCAGGATATTGCCAAGAAAGATATGCGCAGAGAATCTGAGCGAGAGTTTAAGGTCAAAAATCTATACTAATGTATATGGTACGGAAGATGCTGCACTAACAGTAAGCGTAAGAGCTTGTGAAATAAGGCTGCCGGAATCCCACTGGCTTAGGCAGGTGGGGTAAGGCAGCCAAAAATCGAAGCGCAGACCGATGAAGCAGGAAGCCCATTCGCTTCAGACAGACTATGGGTAGTTTACAAGTTTGAGTTGCTATAAAAAAACAAACTGATGGAGTTTTCAGCCTTATGAAAAACAATTTTTTCAACAATTCCTTTTAGCGCTTCATTTTTCTGCGTCATCGAAACGGTATCATCCATCAAAAGTTCACAGACAGAGGAAACCTTAGAAATATTATGTCTAATAGTTGCAGCAGTTGTCATCTGATTTTCTGTAAGTGCGGTAAGCTGCTGACAGAGTGCGTCATGTTCTTGTTGGAGAATTTCTTTCTGTTCTTTATATTCGTCTATCGTGTCAATACCATCTCGATAAGCCTGTTTAATGCGGGCTTCTTTTTGATTAAGTTTTTCCAGTGCATGTTGTAATAAAGTCTGTTCAGACTGGGTATCAGGAAGTGTTTGGTCTGGGATTTCAAAGGTCATTGTATAGGTATCTAAGACTTTATTGAGAGCTTCCAAAATATGAGGTACGATCTTTTTTTCGCTGATGCTGTGAGAAACACTGCATGTTCCTTTGAGATAACCACAGCATTGAAAGTGAAAATAAGTGCGGCCATAGCGTTTGTCTGTCTGTTTAGAGGTTGAGAGGGTGCAGCCGCAGGCAGAACACTTTAAGAGACCGCCCAGCCAGTGAGTGACTGCAACAGAGGGCTTACGGTATTTTGGCGAATATTCTGTTTGAAAGCGTTTTTGTGCAGCGGCAAATAGTTCTTCTGAGATAATGGCAGGCTGCTTTCCATCTGCAATAATCCATTCGGATTCTGGTTTAAGCCGGTTACTCTCGTTTTCCATGCGATTCCAGCGGACTTTTCCAGTGTAAGATATATTTTGCAAGATGTATGTAAGGGATCGTTTTTCAAAATTTTTATTCTGGCGGGTTTTCAGTCCCATATTGTTTAGCTGGCGGCAGATTTCCAGGATTGAGAGATGTTCCTGCACATATTTTTGAAAAATTAACTTGACAATTTCTGCTTCCTTAGGAACGATAACGGGGGGTTCCCCTCTGTGTTCGATGCGATAGCCCAGCGGAGGCCGCGCCTGAAAATTACCGCGCTTGGCATTTTCCGTCATGCCCCGTACTACTTCGCCAGAAAGCCGAATTACATAATATTCATCCATCCATTCTATAATTCGTTCAATCAAACTTCCAAAAGGTCCCTCTACCAGAGGTTCTGAGATACTGATCACATCTACTTTACAATTTTTTCGCAGCATGGTTTTATAGACAATGCTTTCTTCCTGGTTTCGGGCAAATCGGCTGTATTTCCACACTAAAATCACATCAATGGGATGGTCTTCACTTTTGGCAAGGCCGATCATTTTCTGAAAATAGGGGCGTTTATCGGCATGTTTGCCAGATACGCCTCCTTTTTCATGAAATATATATGCTGTTGGGACTGTGATCTGATTTTTGGCGGCATATTCTAGGGCAAGTTTGATCTGAGAATCTGGAGAAAGTTCATGTTCATCTTGTCTTCCCGTGCTGACACGGACATAGATAGCGCCGATTCGTGTGTTTGGTTTGTTCTTCATAATATCACCTTGTTGATTTTATGCCAATGATTTATGAAAAAGAAGGTTAGAAGGAAAAGAATTCAATGTTTTTCAATGAGATGTGAGATAATGAAGGCAAGTGGAACAAACTATCAGACATAAGATAAAACGGAGGCGGTGATATGGAAGTTAAAATAATACTTGTAAAAAGGAATGGGGCGGAGCGGACAGAGACAGCTTTTGAGGAGTTGTCAAAAGAGGAACAGAAGATGGAGGGCATTCGCCTCAAAAAGTGTTTTTTTGAAATTTTGGGTTATATCGAAAAGTCAGAACCACCAGCTTAGAGCAATTTCAAACACGCTCTAAGCTGGTGGAAAGCTGTTATTTTAATGATTTTGAAAAGCTTCTGGCATTGGAGTTCTTCGTTTTAATCCCTTTTGGTACAGAAATACCCCAGCCAGCGCAAAACATACAGCCAAGACAAAAATCACGATGTGAATCAAAATAGATTTGCCGTCATAACTTAAAAAACTTGGTGCAAAGGTTCCCCAGATATTAAACAGCATATGGAACAGGATTGACAGATAGATACTGCCGCCTTGATAGCAGACATAACCGCAGAACAGTCCCACAACAAAGGCATAAGCGCCTTGAATTATATTTCCGTGAAATGCGCCAAATAAGAAGGCTTGAAGAATATTTGCTGCAAAGAAAGGCATGGCCTTTGTGCCCAATTTTAGTGTTACACCTCTAAAAATTAATTCCTCACTAATTGGGGCAATTAACACAGAATACAGGGCCAGCAGCAAAGTGACATCTCCAAATCCAATACTTTCCATCAGATCCTGATAGGTTTGCAGCCATCCAGGGTTAATGGCTGCAAGAATCATAACTACATAGTTAGATATGTACTGCATACCAAGCATAAGGAGCACAAGACCGCAGAAGATTTTTGGATTAATCAGTGAAGCTATCTCCCGGCGGGGTTGTTTTTTAGGGACAAACTGTTTCCAATACCAAAAACCCAGGGCAAGAGCGGCAATGACAGCGTAGATTGCTGAGATACCGGCGAGGAACTGACTGTCACTGAGAAAATCGAGAATAAATTTTGGGTCAGCCATCTGATTAATTAAATCTGGATGGGAAACGATTTCTAAAATCAGCTTTACAAACACTCCTCCAAAGGAGACAATGATTTGAATGCCAAAAGCAAGGACTACTGGAAGCAGACATAATAAAATACTGCCAATTTTTTTTAATAGTTTCATGAGAACAGATTCCTTTCATTGAATGATAAATTATTTATACTATTGTATTATTATAGAGATACAAAAAGAGAAATGCAATGATGTTTTTCAACTTTAGTTTCCCATTTTTTTATAAGAACCTATATTTCAGTACCAAAAGGTTTCCATCATAAAGTGATGGAAACCTTTTGGTACTATGAATTTACAAAATGGGAAAACGCAAATGTTTTTCAAAAACCAAAGGGAAATCTGTTGCTTTTTTTCTAAAATTGTTATAAGATACAGACTAGCGTATATTTATACAATTTCACTGTGGAAAAATATGCTTTATGGCAGAATTGCCCAGGCATTCTTAATTTCCGATGGAATATCAAATACAGGAGGACGAATATTTATGAAGAATTGGAAGAAATTAACAACATTATTATTGACCGGCGCATTGATGGCGGGGGTTATAGGCTGCGGAGTGCCTGCAAATACGGTTAATTCCCCAGATGATATGGCGGGGAAAAAGATTGGCGTGCAGCTTGGAACCACCGGAGATACACTTGTGACAGATCAATTTGAGAGTGATGGTAATACAACCGTAGAGCGCTATAAAAAAGGTGCGGATGCGGTACAGTCGTTAAAACAAGGCAAGATTGACTGTGTAGTAATTGATTCAGAGCCAGCGAGCGCTTTTGTAGATCAGAACAAGGATTTGAAGATTTTAGATACAGAGTATACAGACGAAGAATATGCAATAGCCATTGCCAAGGACAACACAGAATTAAAAGATAAGATTAATGGCGCGCTGGCAGAGCTGAAGTCAGACGGCACCTTGGATCAGATTATGGCAAACTATGTTGGAGATACGAAGGGGACTTGTCCTTATGAATCACCAGATGATGTAGATACCTCCAATGGAAAGCTTGTGATGGCGACGAACGCTGCATTTAAGCCTTATGAATATTATGAGGACAACAGAATTGTGGGAATTGATCCAGAGATGGCGCAGGCGGTAGCTGACAAACTAGGCATGGAGTTAGAGATCGTTGATATGGATTTTGACGCTATTATCAATGCGGTACAGTCCGGTAAGGCAGATATCGGTGTGGCTGGTATGACCGTGAACGAAGAGCGTCTCCAGAGTATTGATTTTACAGATACATATGCGAAAGCTAAACAGGTCATTATTGTCCGTGCAAAATAGGAGGAAGAGCTGTTGTGCAGGATTTTATCAATGAATTTACACTAAATTTTATCGATGACAACAGATATCGGTACATAGCAGAAGGGTTTGTCAATACCCTCATAATATCTTTCTTTGCAGTGCTTGTGGGAATTGCGATTGGTTTTTTGGTAGCGATTATCCGCTCCAATCATGACAAAACAGGGCATATGAAAGTTGCAGATGTGATCTGCAGAATTTATCTTACGGTGATGCGGGGCACACCGACCATGCTGCAGCTATTGATTATTTATTATGTGATCTTTGCCTCTGTCAATGTACCTAAGATTTTGGTAGCGGTAGTGGCATTTGGATTAAATTCTGGCGCTTATGTGGCTGAGATTGTCCGTTCTGGCATCATGTCTGTGGATGAAGGGCAGTCGGAAGCGGGGCGCAGTTTGGGACTAAATTACCGTCAAACCATGCAGTTTATTGTCTTGCCTCAGGCATTTAAAAATGTGCTTCCAGCGTTGGGAAATGAGTTTATTGTACTGTTGAAAGAAACTTCAATCAGTGGTTATATTGGATTGACCGATTTGACGCATGGCGGGGATATCATTCGTGGAATTACATTTTCTGCATTTATGCCGTTGATTGTAGTGGCCTTGATCTATCTTTTGTTGGTGACAGGGCTTTCCTGGTGTGTCAATAAACTGGAGAGGAGGCTGAGAGTCAATGAGCGATAAAATATTGTTGGAAGTAAAGGATTTAAAAAAGGATTTTGGGGACCATCAAGTTCTCAGAGGCATCAGTACTAAGATTACGCAGGGAGAAGTGGTGGCAATTATTGGGCCTTCCGGCTGTGGAAAATCTACTTTTTTGCGGTCTCTAAATCTCTTGGAAGTCCCCACAGGGGGAAGTGTTGTTTTTGAGGGGAATGAGATTACTGCCCCAGGAACAGATGTGGACAAGGTACGCCAGAAAATAGGGATGGTTTTTCAGCAGTTTAATCTATTTGCAAATCTCAGTATCAAGGATAATATTACGCTTGCTCCAGTAAAATTAGGATTGATGAGCAAAGAGGAAGCGGAAAAAAGAGCAAAAGAGCTTTTGGAACGTGTCGGGCTTCCCGATAAGGCCGAGTCATTTCCAGCCATGCTGTCTGGCGGCCAGAAACAGAGAATTGCTATCGCTCGTTCCCTGGCCATGAATCCAGATGTGATGCTGTTTGATGAACCAACATCCGCTTTGGATCCAGAGATGGTAGGAGAAGTTTTAGAGCTGATGAAGGAGCTGGCTGCGGATGGCATGACGATGGTAGTAGTCACCCATGAGATGGGCTTTGCCAGGGAGGTGGCCACAAGGGTGATATTTATTGATGAGGGTGTGATCTGTGAAGAAAATACACCCCAGGAATTTTTTGCCAATCCTAAAAATCAGAGGCTTAGAGAGTTTTTATCAAAAGTATTGTAGTAGTTATAAAGAATAGGAAGGAACATGGAAACATTTTATAAAACGGGCAGACATAGTGCAGTCAGTTATATAATGGCGGTGTAGTATAGGCTACGCCGCCGTTTTTTTATCGGAAAATCCTGCCATGCAGGGATCTTTGTTTTGTAGGAAATTTTTTTAGCTTTTCTATATAATAAAAAGCGTTTTTTTAAGGGCTGCACTGTGCGTGTTTTATAAAAAAATGTAGAAAAGTAAATATAATAACTGTTTTCTTGTGCAATTACTATAGTTTTTGGGGATGAAAAAAATAATTTATTATACTAAAGTTATACTATATACATAAAAACCAGGAAGGATGGAAGGAGTTTTATCTCATCGGAGAAACTCTCACTTTTATAAGTGATGAGTAAAACAAATTTCTCTCAGTGGGAGTTAGGTCTCCCATTGAGAGAAAAGCCTCCAGCGGATTTACAGGGCTGCGGATTTTTTTGTCAGAGAAACTTTCTTGCACCCCGCAGCAAGAACGCCAATAGCGTTCTTGAATCTGTGATTTCTACAATCCTTCTCCCCAAAAGAAAGGAGTAAAATTGTGAGGAAAACAATGAGAGACAGATGGAAGCGTCTGTGTGCCGTAACACTAGCGGCGGCGATGACAGTAACCATGCTTCCAGTCAATGCACAAGCAGAGGCGCGGGCGGGCGAGACGCAGATGGAGACCGTAGAGCTTGTGCCAAATGGAAATTTTGAGAGTGGCATCGACGGCTGGAGTGGGTTTTCAGGTGCAGCCATAGCAACAGAGCAGATGACCGTGTCTGGAGACGATACTAATAATGTATTGCATGTGTCGGGTAGAAATAATACTTCTGGAGGAGCAGGTTATGATCTCTCTGGTAAGCTAAAAAAAGGCACAAAATATACCATTACAGGAAAGTTCCTGTATAAGTCAGGTCCTGACACGAAGGATTTTAACGTCACATTCCAAAACGGGCCAGATTACAAATACCGTGAGGCAAAATATGGCGCGATTAAGGGAATAAAAGGCAAGTGGGTATCATTTCGCGTTGAATACACGCCTGCTGATACGGTTGTAGAGGGCGTAACATACCCGTTTAGCACAACAGAAAATACATTCTTTATTGAGAGCGGGCATGCGCAAAATCCCACAGCGGATGATTTGATGGATTACTGGATTGACGACATCTCCATTACCTATCAGAAGGCTGCAGGAGAAGACCCAGAAGAGCCGGAAGAGCCAGAACAACCACAGGTTGAAGATTTGCTCTTCAATGGTTCTTTTGAGAATGCCCCGATTGATGTAAATTGGAAAGGCATGGGTGGAGCTAAGGTTGAGCGAGTGGAAGGCGTGGCGCATGAAGGCAATGCCAGCTTGAAAGTGTCCAATTATACGCAAGGCTGGGAAGGCGCACGCTATGAGCTTTTACAGCTTTGGAACGAGGGAAATCTGGTTCCTGGAAAGAAATATACATTGACTGCCTGGGCAAAGACGGAAAGCGGCAGCGGTACGCTGACGCCAACCATTAAAGGGCAGGTAAGCGGCAAAGATTCCTATACTGGTTTTGGAAGTGCTGCGCAAGTAGACAGCACCAAATGGACAAAAATATCCGGCGAGATCAGCTTAGCAGATTATGATAAAGATACGAATGTGCTTGAAATGTACTGGAGCTGGGGAAAGACAGTAGAAGAAGGAGCGCCGGCAGTATTCTATCTTGATGATGTAACCTTGACAACACCTTCAGACAACATTGTCAGAAACGGTTCTTTTGAGCGAGGCTTAGAGAGCTGGACAGGATATGAGCAGGGAGAGACAGAGATCCTTGCAGTGGCAGCCGATGAGTATAATTCCGGCATCCAGAGTGTGAAAGTGACAAACCGTACCAAATGTACCAACGGACCGGCACAGGATATGAGCAAAAAATTGACGCCGGGCAGCTATTATACTGTTTCTACATGGGTAAAATATACAACAGGCCCAGATACAAAGGACTTTAACTTGACACTGCATAATGGAACAGAGAGCACGGTACTGGCAGCAGGAACCGCGAAAAAGGGTGAATGGACCGAGATCAAAGGAGATTGGGGAATGCCATATGATATGGCTGCTGACTCTAACTTCCTGGTTGTGGAGACACCTACCGTAGCAACCCCGAATGCTGACAACGATCTGATGGATTTTTATGTGGATGATGTGTCTGTAATAAAATATCAAGATAATACACAGGCTTTGGCAAAGAAGTTTGGTTATGGAAATCCGATTACCACCAATGAATTTGGGGCAGACCCCTATGCAATTGAATACAATGGCAGAATATATGTTTATATGACAGCAGACGACTATGAGTTTTCAGATAAAGATAACCCATATTCCAACAATTTTGGCTACATCACCAGTCTGAGAGTGGTATCTTCTGCTGATTTGATGAACTGGACAGACCACGGTGAGATTGAAGTGGCAGGCCTCAATGGCGGAAATGGCCCGGCAATGTGGGCAAGCCATTCCTGGGCGCCGGCAATCGCTTACAAAAAAGTAGATGGAAAAGATAAGTTCTTCCTCTATTTTGCCAATGACGCCTCCGGTATTGGCGTACTGGAAGCAGATACTCCTTTGGGTCCCTGGAGAGATCCAATTGGCAAAGCTCTGATTACAAAACAAACACCTGGATGTGAAAAAGTAGAATGGTGCTTTGACCCAGCGGTATTGGTAGATGACGACGGTGAAGCATACATATACTTTGGCGGCGGCGTTCCTGCCGGACAGCACGATAATCCTAAGACGGCAAGAGTCGCTAAGTTGGGCGATGATATGATCAGCATTGAGGGAGAAGCAGTGGAAATTGACGCTCCCTGTATGTTTGAAGACAGTGGTATTTTTAAATTTGGTGATAAATATTACTACTCCTATTGTTCTAACTTTACACAAACGACAGTAGAGGGATATCCGGAACAGGGGACAATCTGCTATATGGTCAGTGATAACCCAATGGGACCATTTAAGTATGAAGGAGAGATTTTCTCCAATCCACAGGTTTGGTTTGGCGTAGGTGGAAATAACCATCATGCAACATTTGTCTTCAATAACAAGAGTTATTTTATTTACCATGCACAGACAGTATCAAAAGCATTGGGTGTAGAACGCGGCTACCGTTCCACACATATTGACGAGATTAAATTGGATGACAAGGGCAAAATCCTGCCAATCTCAGGTACCTATGAGGGAATTCCGCAGTTGGCAGTGATGGATCCATATCAGAGAATCGAAGCGGAGACCATTGCATGGAATGCAGGCGTGAAAGCAACTGCCACTGGCCGTCCAGGTAATTTGTTTACAGATTATAATATGGTATTGACAGACCTTCAGGAAGGTGACTGGACTTCGGTATCTCAGTTAAACTTTGGCAGCAAAGGCGCAGACAAGATTACTGTGGCAGTGGGCTCAAAAGACGGCGGTACGATTGAAGTGCGCGTAGGCTATCCAGAAGGAAAAACAATTGGCACAATCGACGTTCCTGAAACCGGAAGCAACCATACTTATCAGTTGGTAACTGGCGATATTGAGAAAGTTACAGGAACACAGAATATTTTCCTTTTCTTCCATGAGAAGAAGACCGGTGCGACCACAGAAATTTACCAGGAAAATCTGGCGAATCTGTGGGCAGCAGTTAAGGCGGCGGAGAGCAGCCTTCCATTAAAGGAACAGCTGCAGCGGCAGATCACCAAAGGTCAAAACGTAAGTTCTGGATTTGCTTGGAATGAAGAAGATAAAAAGAATGCCTTAGAAGCTAAGATCAGTGACGCGAAGGCAGTGGCAAATAATGACAGTGCTACAGACGAACAGTTGAAATCAGCAATTGATACTTTAAATCAGGCGATTGATACAGCAGATCAGTATAAACCAACAGAGAAACTGTTAAAAGAAAAGCTGAAATATAGGATTAAATATGCACAGCAGCTATCAGAGCTTGCGTCCTTATCTGATGCACACAAAAAGCAGTTACAGACAGGCATTGATACATCAAAGAAGTTGCTGAAGGATGACAGCATCATGAACGTGGACTACTTCCAGTTCACAGAGGAAGGCGGCAATGCTCCAAGCGAAGGCGATAAGACCGATAAAGAACAGTTGACTGATAAGATTACGGCAGCGAAAGATTTACTGGCAGATTTGAGCGCTGAAAAGAAGGCGGCTCTGCAGAAAGTAATCGAAGAAGTAGAAGCAGTATTGAATAATGCAAATGCCAGCGATGCAGATATCAAGGCAGCATTAGATAAACTGAACAAAGCTATTGAGGATTCTGAGAAGGATACACCAAAAGAAGAATTGAGTTCACAGATTGTTGCAGCCAAGGCGTTGCTCGATAGTCTCAGTGAAGAAAAGAAGGCAGCGCTGCAGGCAGTAATCGAAGAAGTAGAGGCAGTATTGAACAATGCAAATGCCAGTGAAACAGATATCAAGGCAGCATTAGATAAACTGAACAAAGCCATCGAAGACGCTGGTGGAGATAAACCGCCGGTAGAAAAACCAGTGAAAGATCAGTTGAATGAGAAGCTCACAGCCGCTAAAGATATGCTGGCAAACTTAAGTGCAGAAAAGAAAGAAGCGCTGCAGGCAGTAATTGATGAAATAGAGGCATTATTGAAGAATGAGAATGTCAGTGAAGCAGATCTTAAGGCAGCGCTGGATAAATTGAACAAAGCCATCGAAGACGCTGGTGATGACAAGCCGCCGGTAGAAAAACCAGTGAAAGATCAACTGGATGAGAAGATCGCAGCAGCGAAGGAACTGCTGGCAAACTTAAGTGCAGAAAAGAAAGAAGCGCTGCAGGCAGTAATTGATGAAATAGAGGCATTATTGAAGAATGAGAATGTCAGTGAAGCAGAGCTTAAGGCAGCACTGGATAAATTGAACAAAGCCATCGAAGACGCTGGTGATGACAAGCCGCCGGTAGAAAAACCAGTGAAAGATCAACTGGATGAGAAGATCGCAGCAGCGAAGAAACTGCTTGCAAACTTAAGTGCATCTAAGAAAGCAGCACTGCAGAAAGTAATTGATGAAGCAGAGGCATTATTGAAGAATGAGAATGTCAGTGAAGCAGAGCTTAAGGCAGCACTGGATAAATTGAATAAAGCTATCGAAGAGGCAAACAAACCAGTTGTTAATCCACCAGCTGCGACTCCTAGAGTGGGTGAGAAATTCACTATGTCAAACGGTCTGAAATATAAGATTACTGCTTACAGCAGCAAAACAAAGAATGTGGCCGTGACAGGAATCAACAAGAAATCTACCAGCATCACCGTACCAGACACTGTAAAATACAAGAATGTAACTTTTAAGGTAACATCCATTGACAAAAATGCGTTTACAAAGCAAAGCACGTTAAAGAGTGCAACGATTGGCAAGTATATCACCAGCATTGGCACCAAAGCATTTTACAATGATAAGAAACTGGCGAAAGTGACCTTTAAGGGAACAGCAGTGAAGACGATTGGCAAGGATGCCTTTAAAGGTATCAAGAAGGGTGCATCTTTCGTTATGAAGAAGAAGACCTTCACTTCTAAGAGTGTGAAGTACAAGATCACCAAGTCCACTACATCTGCCAAAGAGGTGACAGTAACCGGAACATCAAATAAGAATATTACATCCTTGAACATACCAGCAACGGTGAAATACAATGGTATGTCCTATAAGGTGACAGCTATTGACAAGAATGCATTTAAGAGCAAGAAGAAATTAAAGAGTGTTACAATTGGCAAGTATGTAAAGAGCATAGGCGCCAGCGCATTCGCTAAGGATGGAAAACTGTCAAAGATTACGATCAAGAGTACTGTTTTGAAAAAGGTAGGATCGAAAGCTTTCTCAGGAATCAACAAAAAGGCCAAAATCAAGGTGCCTGCTAAGAAACTGAAAGCATATAAGAAATTGCTGAAGAATAAAGGGCAGAGTAAGAGCGTTAAAATTGTAAAATAATAAAAATTGGTTGTCATTCGTACCCTTCACATAAGGAAGTGGAGGGTGCGGGGGCATCTCTGTATCAAATTACGGTATAGTCTTTGTGGCTATACCGTTTTTTTCTGAATTTTGTGTAAAGCATCCATATGAAATGCTGGTTCACTTAGATGTCAGAAAAATGATATTTTGTGGCAATCAATAAAAATATTTCCAAAGAAAGCAATTTATGTGTTATCATATAAGTAAATCTTATTGTTTTACCAGTGTTCTGGTATTTTACCAGCGCCTGATTTTCATATTTGTCTGAAAGGAAACATGCAAATGTTATCGATCATCGTACCTAGTTATAACGAGCAGGAATCACTGCCGATTTTTTATAAAGAAATTACGGCTGTCATACAGAATATGGACACCGATTATGAATTGCTGTTTATCAATGATGGATCTAAAGATCGTACTCTTGAAATACTGAAATCTCTTGCAGATCAGGACAGTCATGTAAAATATTTTTCCTTTTCCCGCAATTTTGGCAAGGAAGCGGCTGTGTATGCAGGATTTTGTAATATTCATGGGGATTATGCTGCAGTCATGGATGCTGATTTGCAGGATCCGCCTTCCTTGCTGCCGCAGATGTTGGATATTCTGAAAAGCGGAGCGTATGACAGCGTGGCGACACGCCGTGCAGATCGCAGCGGGGAACCCCCGATCAGAAGCTGGTTTGCCAGAAAGTTTTACCAGATTATAAATAAGATTTCGGATGCGGATATTGTAGATGGGGCCAGAGATTTTCGAATGATGAAGCGAGAGATGGTGGATGTTATCATTTCTATGAGCGAGTATAACCGTTTTTCAAAGGGAATTTTTGGATGGGTCGGGTTTCGCACATATTGGCTTTCCTATGAAAATGTAGAACGTGTTGCGGGTGAGACCAAGTGGAATTTTTGGAAACTTTTTCGGTATGCTATGGATGGGATTGTCAATTTTTCTCAGGCGCCGCTCAGTATTGCCTCCTGGTTTGGAATAGGAATGACATTCTGTTCATTTCTGTTATTATTGGGAATTATAATTCGTAAAATGCTATTTGGAGATCCAGTTGCTGGCTGGGCTTCAACGATTTGCACGATTATTTTTATTGGCGGAATGCAGATGCTCTGTCTGGGAATCATGGGACAGTATATTGCAAAAATATATTTAGAGACCAAGGGACGACCACATTTTATCATTTCTGAGACAAACTGTGAGGATGCAGCAAGAGTGAAATGAGGAAACGGCATGGAGGAGAAACGGATGATTTTTAAAAGACTTAGAGGAGTAAGTGAATACGGACAAGAGGGAACCGTTGAGCAGTACAGGGAAGATAAAAAGATGCTGAATCAGAGAAGATGGCAGTATTTTCTTATCTATACCCTTTTGTTTGCGGCAGCAGCGCTACTTGTGTTTTCCTGGTCTTTTCTGTCAGGCAGGACATTGATCAATACAGGCGACGCCTGGCATCAGCATTATCGGGCGCTGGTCTACTATAGCACATATCTTAAATCAATTGTAAAAGAGCTGCTTTTTCAGCACAAAATTGTGATTCCAGCGTGGGATTTTGCTATCGGGGAGGGCAGTGATATTCTGCGGACGATGCATTATTATGTAATAGGCGATCCGTTTCAGTTGTTTTCCGTCTTTGTTCCTACACGTTTTCTGTATATATATTATGATGCAATGATTATATTGCGTATGTATCTGGCTGGTATTGCGTTTTCCTGTCTCTGTTTTCAGACTGGACAGAAGAATAGAAATGCTGTGCTGGCAGGTTCTCTGGCATATGCATTTTCTTATTGGGCGATCAAAGGAGCGATGCACCACTTTTTTTTGACACCGATGATCTATCTGCCGCTGCTCATTTTGGGTGTGGAAAAGATATGGAAGAAGGAACGCTCTTACCTGTTTATTATTACAGTATTTTTTTCAGCGGTCAGCAATATTTATTTCTTTTATATGTTGGTTTTGCTGACCATAGTGTATGTTATGGTACGGATGATCGTCAGCTTTCGCACAGATTTTAAATTGGCGCTGCAGATGTTCTGTCGGATTGGGGCGGCTTCTGTGTTGGGCGTGCTTCTGGCGGCTGTCATTTTATTGCCTGTGATACCAGCATTTATGGAGAGTTCCAGGATGTCTGTTGAGAATGCCATTCATCTGTTTTATCCTGGTTCCTATTATATGCAATATCCTGCCTCTCTTATCACCTGGGGAAAGGCACCCTCCTGGCTTTGTCTGGGCTTTGTGGTGCCTGTCTTGCCGGCTGTTTTCCTATTGTTTTATAAGCGTGGAGAACAGAACTTAAAGATATTGAAGATATTTTTTCTGATGTGTCTGGTTATGTCTGCGTTCCCTGTGTTTGGCCATATACTAAATGGTTTTTCGTATAAGGTAAATCGCTGGAGTTTTGCGTTTGCGTTAGTAGCTGCCTATATATTGACCGCCGCATGGCCGTCCTTGATGAAATTGCAGAAGAACGAAAAAAAGTTTCTTTTGTGCAGTCTATCCGGTTATGTTATTGTTTGCATGGCGCTGGAATATCTGCAGCGCTGGCTGGAGAATGATGCAGCAGCCTGGGATATTCGTTCCTCTCTGATACTTCTTGTTCTGTTTCTAGGGCTTTTGTTTCTGGGCGGTAAGGAAAATGGCATTTGGGGACAGATGAAATCGTGGGCTGCGCTGTTGATTGTCCTTCTCAGTATTTTTAATAACAATTATTGGCACAATATGACTACAGAGGGAAATGTCAATGCAGCACATAATCATGTAGAAAAAGCGGCAGTGGCTGGCTTGACATCGAATGAGGCGTCGGCTGTACAGCAAGTTGCTGATCTGGATGGGGTTTTAGAGTTTTACCGATTTTCTGGGGACAGCCTTATACCCAATGCAGGTGTTAATTCCGGCATACCATCCACACAATTTTACTGGTCATTGTCTAATCCCAACGTGATGGAGCTGCGACAGGAAACACAATTGATGGAAAGCAGATCCCAAGAATACACAGGATATGATGGCAGGACAGGGCAGACAGCATTGGCGTCTGTGCGTTATTATGTGGTGCCTGCCAATGTTCAAGCCCCAGTACCATATGGATTTACCTATGTGGATCATGGTATAGATGGAAGATATTGTGTCTATCGAAATGACAATGCGCTGCCGCTTTCCTATACATACGATAGCTGTATGTTGGAAGACGACTGGAAAGAACTTTCCGCTGTAGAGAAACAAGAGGCAATGCTAAAGACTTGTGTCCTGGCGGAAGAAGAGAATGTAACCAGGCAGGCGCCAAGACTGACTGCTAAAGATATAGATTATAAGCTTATCTGTAAGGGGGATGGTATACAGAAGAAAGGAAATACCTTAGTTGTGACTTCCACTAAGGCGGCCGTAAAACTTAAATTTTCAGGACTTAAAAACAGTGAAACTTATGTGTCTGTCTGCGGACTGTCCTTTGAAGGCGAGGAGGATTTAATGAAAGGGAAACCGACGTCGGCTCCTATAACAGTGAAGTCATCGACGGGGATTACCAGAATACTGGAATATGATACAGAAGAGAATAATTTTTATAATAACCGCCATGATTTTACGATCAATTTAGGATATTCCGAGGAGGCAGCTAAGTCCGTTACAATTAAATTTAAGAAAACTGGAACATATTCTTTTGATTCACTTCAGGTACAATGCCAGCCAATGGAGGATTATCAGGAGCAAATAAAAGCGCGGAAGGAAGATACATTGCAGAATATGAAAGTAGATATTAATACAGTCACAGGAAATATTTCATTGGATAAATCTAAGCTTTTGTGTCTGTCAATTCCATATGCCTCAGGCTGGCGGGCATATGTTGACGGTGAGGAGAGAGAGATTTTGCGCGCAAATATCCAATATATGGCTATAGCGCTGGATGCCGGAACACATGATGTGAAGCTGGTCTATGCCACACCGCTGCAAAAGGCTGGAATTGGTGTTTCTGTGGCAGCGTTTCTGGTATTTGTCATTCTGATTGGCAGCGTTTTTGGTTGCATATTTTTGAAATTCAGGATAAAATAAAAGAAAATATTGTAACTATTCGGAATACTTAAATGGAGGAAACCATGTCATTTGCACATCTTCATGTCCATACGGAGTACAGCCTCTTGGACGGTTCAAATAAGATAAAAGAATATGTCTCCAGAGTCAAAGAATTGGGGATGGATTCGGCGGCAATCACAGATCATGGTGTGATGTACGGTGTGATTGATTTTTACCGGGCAGCAAAAGAAGCGGGGATTAAGCCAATTTTGGGCTGTGAAGTCTATGTGGCGCCAGGTTCTCGCTTTGACCGAGAAAAAGTGGAGGGAGAAGAACGCTATTTTCATTTGATTTTGCTGGCCGAAAATAATATTGGTTATCAAAATCTAATGAAGATCGTTTCCAGAGGATTTACGGAAGGATATTACTATCGTCCCAGGGTGGACCGGGAAATTTTGGAGACATACCATGAGGGATTGATTGTACTGAGCGCCTGTCTTGCTGGGGAGGTACAAAAGCTTTTGCTGCGCGGATCCTATGAGGAGGCAAAGCAAGCAGCCTTGTGGCATCAGAAAACATTTGGTGAAGGAAATTATTTTTTGGAATTACAGGATCATGGACTGCCAGATCAGAAACATGTCAACCAACAGCTTATGCGTTTAAGCCAGGACACAGGAATTGAATTGGTAGCCACAAATGATGTCCATTATACCTATGATACAGATGTGGATTCCCATGACATTCTGCTGTGTATTCAGACAGGGAAAAAGCTCTCAGATGAGAACCGGATGCGCTACGAGGGCGGACAGTACTTTGTGAAATCTGAGGAACAGATGCGAGCCTTATTCCCGTATGCACCACAGGCGCTTGAAAATACACAGAAAATTGCCAACCGCTGTCAGGTAGAGATTGAGTTTGGGGTTACAAAATTGCCGCAGTTTGATGTGCCAGAGGGCTTTACTGCCTGGGAATATTTAAAAAAGCTTTGTTATGAAGGATTGGCAAGACGCTATCTTGTAGAAGATGGCATGGTTGTGATTCCAGGAAGAGAGGAACCTTTAAAACAGGAAGATCTCATAGCACAGCTTCAATATGAGCTAGATATCATTCAGCAGATGGGGTATGTAGATTATTTCCTGATTGTGTGGGATTTTATTCATTTTGCCAGAGAGAATGGCATTGCCGTAGGCCCAGGGCGTGGGAGCGCCGCGGGAAGTTTGGTCTCTTATACATTGGAAATTACCAATATAGAACCAATTCGCTATAATCTGATTTTTGAGCGGTTTCTAAACCCGGAGCGCGTCACAATGCCAGATATTGATATTGACTTCTGTGTGGAGCGGCGGCAGGAAGTGATTGATTATGTCAGTGAGAAATACGGCAAGGATCGTGTGGTGCAGATTGTCACTTTTGGTACAATGGCGGCGCGCGGTGTGATTCGTGACGTGGGGCGAGTGATGGATTTGCCCTATGCTTTTGTTGATAATATTGCAAAACAGGTTCCCACAGATCTTGGGATTACCATTGATAGGGCGCTGGATAAGAATCCAGACCTTCGGGAAGTTTATGAAAATGATGACAGTGTACGAAGGCTGATTGATATGTCAAAGCGCTTAGAGGGGCTTCCAAGGCATACTTCCATGCATGCGGCAGGGGTTGTGATTAGTTCCAAAGCGGTGGATGAGTTCGTACCGCTTTCTAGGGGGAGTGACGGTGCGATTACCACACAGTTTACGATGACCACGTTAGAAGAGCTTGGATTGTTAAAGATGGATTTTTTGGGGCTGCGCAACTTGACGGTGATACAGAATGCCGTAAAGCTGATTCATGACAGCCAGAGGGCGGAGAATCCAAATCTTCAAGATTCGGAACTTATAGATATTGACCAGATTGATTTTGATGATAAGGCAGTGCTTGATTCTCTGGGAACTGGAAGGACAGAAGGCGTGTTCCAGTTGGAGAGCGCTGGGATGAAAAACTTTATGAAAGAGTTAAAGCCACAGAGCTTGGAGGATATCATCGCTGGCATCTCTTTGTACCGTCCAGGGCCGATGGATTTTATTCCAGCATACATCAAAGGCAAAAATAATCCTCAATGTATCACATATGACTGTCCTCAGTTGGAACCAATTCTAGAGCCAACATATGGATGTATCGTCTATCAGGAGCAGGTGATGCAGATTGTACGTGATTTGGCAGGATATACCTTAGGAAGAAGTGATCTGGTGCGCCGAGCCATGTCCAAGAAAAAGACAGATGTTATGGAGCGTGAACGCAAAAACTTTGTCTATGGAAATCAGGAAGAGGGGGTTCCAGGCTGTATCAGTAATGGAATCAGCGAGCAGGTGGCAAATAAGATTTTTGATGAGATGATTGATTTTGCAAAATATGCTTTTAATAAGTCTCATGCAGCGGCCTATGCAGTGGTGGCCTATCAGACAGCTTATTTAAAATATTATTATCCTCTGCAATATATGGCGGCCCTGATGAGTTCCGTGATGGACCATGTGGGAAAGATTACTGAGTATATTTTTACCTGCCGTCAGATGGGAATCACGGTACTGCCGCCTAGTATCAATGAGGGCGAGAGCAGTTTTTCTGTATCAGGAGAGGCGATTCGCTATGGATTGTCTGCTATTAAAAGTGTCAGCCATACTTTTATTGAAAAGCTCTGTAAAGAGCGAGATGAGAGAGGGTTGTTTACCAGCCTCAAGGATTTTCTGACGCGCATGGCAGATCAGGAGATCAATCGCAGAGTGGTGGAAAATCTCATTAAGGCAGGGGCTTTGGACAATCTGGGAGCCACCAGAAAGCAATGTATGATGGTCTATGCAGGGATGATGGAAAGCATTGCCCAGGAGAAAAAGCATTCCCTGGCAGGACAGATGACGTTATTTGACTTTGCCGGAGAGGAAGAAAAAGCTGATTTTGAGATCAAAATGCCAGATGTGGGGGAATATCCCAAGGAAACGTATCTGGGCTTTGAAAAGGAAGTGCTGGGCGTCTATATCAGCGGCCATCCCTTGGAAGAATATCAGGAGAAATGGCGTAAGAATATTACTAGGCTGACCACTGATTTTCAGATCGAAGAGGAGAGCGGACAGACCAGGGTCAAAGACGGGGAAACAGCAATGGTGGGCGGAATGATTGTCGATAAGAGTATTAAATATACCAGGCAAAATCAGACAATGGCATTTCTCACTTTAGAGGATCTGGTGGGAACGCTGGAGATTGTTATTTTTCCCAAAAGTTATCAAAAAAATAGTCATTTATTGAATGTGGATGAAAAGATATTTGTGCGGGGGCGTGTGTCAACCGAGGAAGAAAAAAATGGCAAGCTGATCTGTGAGCGAATTTATTCGTTTGATGATGCAAAAAAAGAGTTATGGCTGCAGTTTCCAACCAGAGAATCGTATCAGCAGAAGGAAGCGGAAATTTTCTCGGTTTTGGAGGACAGTGATGGAAAAGACCAGATTGTGATCTATATTTCCAGCGAAAAGCAGATGAAACGGCTTCCACCCAGCCGTAATATTGCCATTATGCCTGAAATAATCAACAGATTAACTAAGTTTTTGGGTGAAAATAACGTAAAAGTTGTAGAAAAGAGCATTGAAAATCTTGCCAAAAGAGATTAGAATGTAATAGATTGGAAAAGTGAAATTAAGGATAGAATAACAGGAGGGACATGTTATGGCAAAGGAGATTCAGACAATTGGTGTGCTGACCAGCGGCGGTGATGCACCAGGAATGAATGCTGCGATCCGAGCAGTGGTGCGGCAGGCCATTGTAAAGGGAAAGAATGTAAAGGGCATTAAAAGAGGATATGCAGGTTTGCTTCAGGAAGAAATTATAGATATGCATGCAAATGATGTGTCAGACACGATTCAGCGTGGAGGTACGATCTTACAGACGGCCAGATGTAAAGAGTTTACAACAGCAGAAGGCCAGCAGTTAGGAGCGGAAATCTGTAGAAAACATGGCATTGACGGTGTGATTGTAATCGGCGGCGACGGTTCTTTTAAGGGAGCGCAGAAGCTGGCGGGATTGGGCATCAATACCATAGGGATTCCAGGGACAATTGATTTGGATATTGCCTGTACAGAGTATACAATCGGATTTGATACCGCGGTAAATACGGCGATGGAGGCCATTGACAAGGTGCGCGATACTTCCACTTCCCATGAGCGTTGTTCTATTATTGAAGTTATGGGCCGCGGTGCGGGTTATATTGCCTTGTGGTGTGGAATTGCCAATGGAGCAGAGGATATTTTGCTGCCTGAAAAATATAATTACGATGAACAGGTGTTGGTCAATAATATCATTGCCAATCGGAAAAAGGGCAAGAAACACCATATTGTGATTAATGCGGAGGGAATCGGACATTCTGCAAGTATGGCAAAGCGTATTGAGGCGGCAACTGGCGTGGAGACACGAGCAACGATTTTGGGACACATGCAGCGCGGTGGAAGTCCTACTTGTAAGGATCGTGTCTATGCGTCCACAATGGGAGCTTACGCAGTAGATTTACTGTGTCAGGGTAAGTCCAACCGTGTCGTGGGCTATCGTGACGGAGAATTTGTTGATTTTGATATTGATGAGGCGCTTGGCATGCAGAAAAATATTTCAGAATATCAGTTTGAAATCTGCAGAAATCTTAGTCTGTAAGGAGAACACAAAAACTATGGTGACAAGTTCTTCCAATCCGCAGATGAAGCGTATTGTACAGTTGAATAAAAAGGCAAAAACCCGCTATGAACAGCGGGTTTTTGTGGCAGAAGGAATAAAAATGTGTCAGGAGGCGCCCAAAGGACAGATTGAGACGCTCTATGTATCAGAGAGTTTTCTTGCAGAGCCTAAAAATCAGGGATTTTTAGAGGATTATTCCTATGAAGTGGTTTCCGACAAAGTATTTTCGGCGGTCAGTGATACGAAAACCCCGCAGGGGATTTTATGTCTTGTGAAAATGCCGCAATACTCTCTGGAAAAATTACTGGGAGATTTCAATGTTTCAAAAAATGGAGACCAGCCAATGGAGAAATGTCCGCATTTGCTGATTTTAGAGGGGATTCAGGATCCAGGAAATCTGGGCACGATGATGCGCACCGCAGAGGGAGCAGGCGTTACAGGTATTGTTATGAGTAAGACGACCGTGGATATTTTTAATCCCAAAGTGGTTCGTTCAACAATGGGTTCTCTGTTTCGCGTTCCCTTCTATCTCGCGGAAGATTTGGCAGGGACAATAAATTTTTTGAAAAAACAGGGAATTATCATGTATGCGGCACATTTAAAGGGGAAGCTATCGTATGATCAGCCTGATTATCGCGGCGCCTGTGGGTTTTTGATTGGCAATGAGGGAAACGGGCTTACGCCGGAAACGGCTGCCCTGGCAGATCAGTATATTCGCATACCGATGGAGGGCAGAGTAGAGTCTTTAAATGCTTCTATCGCGGCAGCGCTGCTGATGTATGAGACGCATCGGCAGCGCAGATAAAGTCCAAGAACGCCATCGGCGTTCTTGCTGCAGGGTTGTGGGTCAGCTTTGCTGACAGAAACAAATCCGCACCCCTGCAATCCGCCGGAGGCTTTATCTCAGTTGGAGACTAGACTCCCACTGAGATAAATTACTCTTCAATCACATGGATTTCCAGGTAATCAAAGTCAATTTGTTCCACAAAATTGTCTTGGTAAAAGCGGGCTTTGGCATGGCGTTTAAATTCGGCTATGGTGGCGTCCAGCCAAATTGGTTTGCTGAGGTCAAATTCGTAGCAGACCTGTTCCAGTGCCCGAAAAATCTTGTGGGTGCGAGTATCTTCACTGTCATCTGTGATCACAGTGTCCTGTAACAGATGGTTGTCTTGAAATAACTTAAACCAGATACGCATGATGGTTTCTCCTTACTGTTCGTGCGGTAATTTGTGCGGCTGCAATGATTTTAGTATAAAGAAGATCAGAAGAGTTTTCAATAGTAAAAATAATCTGAGAGGAGGATGTAGTTATGGCAAAATATGTAATGGCGCTGGATGCAGGAACCACAAGCAACCGATGTATTCTTTTTAATGAAAAGGGAGAGATGTGCAGTGTTGCCCAAAAGGAATTTACACAATATTTTCCAAAACCAGGCTGGGTGGAGCATGATGCCAATGAGATTTGGTCTACACAGTTGGGGGTGGCTGTGGAGGCTATGCAGAAAATCGGGGCTTCCCCAGAGGATATTGCGGCCATCGGTATTACCAATCAGCGGGAGACTACCATTGTATGGGACAGGGTGACGGGGGAACCTGTCTATCATGCCATTGTATGGCAGTGCCGCCGGACATCGGAATACTGTGATATCCTAAAGAGCAAGGGATTGACAGACAGTTTTCGCCAGAAAACAGGATTAGTGATTGATGCCTATTTTTCCGGCACAAAGCTGAAATGGATTTTAGACCATGTGGAGGGCGCTAGAAAGAGAGCCGAGCAAGGAGAGCTGCTCTTTGGCACAGTGGAGACTTGGCTGATCTGGAAATTGACGAAGGGAACTGCCCATGTGACCGATTATTCCAATGCTTCGCGAACAATGTTGTTTAATATTAATGACTTAACATGGGATGAGGAGATTTTAAGAGAATTGGATATTCCTGTCTGTATGCTTCCAGAACCTAGACCTTCCAGTTGTATCTATGGAATGACAGACGCTGCCTTTTTTGGCGGAGAGATTCCGGTTGGCGGTGCAGCAGGAGATCAGCAGGCAGCGCTGTTTGGACAAACTTGTTTTCAGGCAGGAGAAGCCAAAAATACGTATGGAACGGGTTGTTTTTTGTTGATGAATACTGGAGAAAAGCCGGTGTTTTCTCAGAATGGTCTGGTGACAACCATTGCCTGGGGCATTGATGGCAAGGTAAATTATGCTCTGGAGGGTTCTATTTTTGTGGCAGGCGCGGCTATTCAATGGCTGCGGGATGAACTGCGGCTGATTGACAGTGCCTCCGATTCAGAATATATGGCAAAGAAGGTCGCTGATACCAATGGCTGTTATGTGGTTCCAGCTTTTACAGGATTAGGTGCGCCTCACTGGGATCAGTATGCCAGGGGAACTATTGTGGGATTGACTCGTGGTGTAAACAAATACCATATTATTCGAGCAACGCTGGAATCGATCGCATACCAGGCCAATGACGTATTGCAGGCGATGCGGGCAGATTCTGGGATTGCCTTAAATTCTCTGAAAGTTGACGGCGGTGCAAGCGCCAACGATTTCTTAATGCAAACCCAGGCAGATATCATTGACGCTCCGGTAAATCGTCCTTGTTGTGTGGAGACAACGGCGATGGGGGCGGCTTATCTGGCGGGCCTGGCAGTTAATTACTGGGCAGATAAGGAAACAGTGATCAAGAATTGGGCCATTGATCAAACTTTTAGGCCTCAGATTTCCAGATCAGAGAGAGACGCGAGGATCAAAGGCTGGGAAAAGGCCGTCAAATATTCTTATGGATGGGCAAAAGAAAGGTGAATACCATGTATGATGTAGTGATTATTGGAGCTGGCGTATCAGGCTGTGCTTGTGCCAGAGAACTTTCCAGATATCAATTGAATATCTGTGTACTGGAGAAGGAGGAGGATGTGTGCTGCGGGACTTCCAAGGCAAACAGCGCCATTGTGCATGCAGGCTTTGACGCCAAGAGCGGCTCCTTGATGGCAAAGCTGAATGTGGAGGGCAATCAGATGATGGAGGAGCTTTCTAGGGAGCTTGATTTTCCGTTTCAAAGAAATGGTTCTCTGGTAGTATGTCTTCATAAAGAGGAATTGCCAAATCTGGAAGAACTATATGAGCGGGGAATCCAAAATGGTGTTAAGGATTTAAGGATCATTGGCCGAGAAGAGCTAATTGAGATGGAACCCAATATTTCCCAACAGGCGGTAGCTGCTTTGTATGCGCCCACAGGAGGGATTGTCTGTCCGTTTGGCATGAATCTTGCTTTTGCAGAAAATGCAGCGGTAAATGGAGTAGAATTTTATTTCTATACGGAAGTGGTTGGATTTGAGAAGCAAGAATCCACTTGGCTAGTGAAAACCAGTCAGGGTGATTTTGCGACGAAGTATATTATCAATGCGGCGGGGGTTTATGCAGATCAGTTCCACAATATGGTAAGTTCTAAAAAACTTCATATCACGCCCAGACGTGGTGAGTATTGTCTGTTAGATCATGCTGTGGCAGAGTATGTTAAGCATACTATTTTTCAGCTTCCGGGCAAGTATGGAAAGGGTGTGCTGGTAACGCCCACAGTTCATGGAAATATTTTAGTTGGGCCGACAGCGGATGATATTGAAAACAGAGAGGGAACCAATACCACCCAGGAGGGTCTTGAGGAGCTGACTGCCCGTGCCAGACAAACGGTCAAAGATTTGCCTATGCGCCAGGTGATTACTTCTTTTGCAGGGCTGCGCGCCCATGAGGATGGACATGAATTTCAGATCGGCGAGGCAGAGGACGCCAAAGGCTTTATTGATTGTGCAGGAATTGAATCACCTGGTCTGACGGCGGCTCCAGCAATTGGAAAGATGGTGGCTCAAATGATCAAAGAACTTTCAAATGCAAAAGAGAAAACAGATTTTATAGCAGCCAGAAAGGGAATCTTAGATCCCAAAACCTTAGATCAGGAAGCACATGCAGCGCTGATCCGAAAACAGCCAGACTATGGAACGATTGTCTGTCGCTGTGAGCTGGTCTCTGAGGGAGAGATTTTAGATGCCATCAGACGGCCGCTCGGTGCAAAATCCTTAGATGGCGTCAAGCGCAGAACCAGGGCGGGAATGGGACGCTGCCAGGCAGGTTTCTGTTCCCCCAGGACAATGGAACTTTTGGCCAGAGAATGCAATCTGCCGCTTTCTGAGATTACCAAATCAGGTGGAAGCTCCAAGCTTATTATGGGCAGAAATAAAGATAGTTAAAAAGGAGAAATTCATGTTAAATTATGATATTGTGATTGTGGGAGGCGGTCCGGCAGGTCTGGCAGCGGCTGTTTCTGCCAAGGAAAATGGAGTGGATTCGATTCTGGTGCTGGAGAGAGATCAGGAGCTTGGCGGAATCTTAAATCAGTGCATTCACAATGGTTTTGGGCTGCACACGTTTAAAGAGGAGCTGACTGGACCGGAATATGCGGCCAGATATATCGAACAGTTAGAGGAAGCAAAAATAGAATATAAATTAAATACAATGGTGATAGATATTACCGAAGATAAGACTGTGACAGCTATGAATCGCGCGGATGGTTTATTTGAGATTCAGGCAAAAGCAATTATACTTGCAATGGGGTGTCGGGAACGTTCCAGAGGAGCCTTAAATATTCCAGGTTATCGGCCCGCAGGAATATACTCTGCAGGAACGGCACAGCGTCTGGTAAATATGGAGGGGTGTCTGCCTGGGCGTGAGGTGGTGATCTTGGGTTCTGGTGATATTGGGCTTATTATGGCCAGAAGAATGACTCTGGAGGGCGCCAAAGTACAGGTAGTGGCAGAATTGCTGCCATATTCTGGCGGCTTAAAGAGAAATATTGTGCAATGTCTGGATGATTTTGGAATTCCATTAAAATTGAGTCATACGGTGGTGGATATTGAAGGTAAGGAGCGGGTCAGCGGCGTTACCATTGCCAAGGTGGATCAAAATAGAAAACCAATTCCAGGCACAGATAAGCATTATACTTGTGATACATTGCTGTTGTCCTGTGGGCTGATACCGGAAAATGAATTGTCCACAAGCTTAGGAGTTGAGATCAGCCCAGTGACAGCGGGTCCTCTGGTCAATGAATCTTTGGAAACGAATGTGGAAGGTGTCTTTGCCTGCGGCAATGTGCTCCATGTCCATGATTTGGTGGATTTTGTCTCCCAGGAAGCTAAGGCCGCCGGAAAACATGCTGCTGCTTATGTGCGAGGTGGCGCCAGACATCTATTGTTTGATGGTGAGGATATTCCAATTGTGGCAGAGGGAGGTGTGCGCTATACTGTGCCTAAGACCATCCATCCACAGCGCATGGAGGAAAATCATACCGTGCGTTTTCGGGTAGGAGATGTCTATCAGAATTGTTATGTGTCAGTGTATCTCAATCAGGAGCGTGTCATCCATAGGAAACGGCAAGTCATTGTACCTGGAGAAATGGAAGAAGTGGTATTGAAGCAAGAAGAGCTAAAAACATTTCCCAATCTATCACAGATTACGGTAAAAATAGAATAGTTTTGATTTGTAAGAACTATTTATCAAATGTGTTGTAACCCCTTGCTTTAGCTATGGGGAGCGTCAACCTAGTATATGACAGAGGCGAAGGAGAGAAAAGACATGGAGACAAGGGAACTGACTTGTATTGGCTGTCCGATGGGATGCCAGCTCAAGGTACAGATAGATCAAGGTCAGGCGACAGAGATTGCTGGAAATACTTGTAAGCGTGGAGAAGTATATGCCAAAAAGGAAGTCACAAATCCTACCAGAATTGTCACTAGCACGGTGGCCGTGGAAGGTGGGAGCAGCGCGGTAGTTTCTGTGAAGACCAACAGAGATATTCCCAAAGACAAGATATTTGAAATTATTCAGGAAATTAAGGAAATAAAAGTACAGGCTCCTGTGCATATTGGAGATACAATTGTCAGTAACGTGGCAGGAACAGGTGCGGATATTGTTGCTACCAAGGAAGTAAAATAAAGTTCAACTATTCAGAACCCATGAAAATAGATATTCAGACCTTTCAAATTCTTATGAAATAGGAACCTTTATCCCTCTGCATCATATAGTAATGCAGGGGGATTTCTAAATTAATGGAAATTTGAAAGAAGTTTCTTATAATTAGAATAATTTCAGGTGAGATTGATTTGATGCGATAGGCATTCTAAAATATTGGGAGGGAATACCATGCGTCTGTGTGAATTAAAGGAGAAGGAGGTTATCAATGTCTGCAATTGCAAATGTCTGGGATTTGTAGTGGATATTGATATTGATGTCTGTACAGGAGTAGTGTTGGCACTGATTATTCCGGGCTGTGGAAAGATGTGGAGCATGTTCGGCAGAGGAAGTGAGCTTTTGATACCTTGGAGTCAGGTGGTAAGAGTTGGGCCAGATATTATTTTAGTGGAGATTCCAGAACCAGAACCAAAGTGATTTCTGGGAAAATATGTTTGACAAGGGAAAAAAAGAAAGCTATACTGAAATTAAATACCTGTACCAAGGAGGAATAAAATGAAGTGTCCATTTTGCGGCAGCCATAATAGCAGAGTAATTGATTCCAGACCGGCAGATGATAATAATTCTATTCGCAGACGAAGACTCTGTGATGAATGTCAAAAGCGCTTTACTACCTATGAAAAGGTAGAGACTACTCCACTGATCGTGATAAAAAAAGATGACAATAGGGAGCAGTATGACAGGGCAAAAGTGGAAGCGGGGATTTTGCGTGCCTGCCATAAGCGTCCAGTATCTGCAAAGCAGATCGGCAGGTTGGTGGATGAACTGGAAGGCGAGATTTTCAGCAGGGAAGAGAAAGAGATTTTAAGTTCTAAAATCGGTGAGCTGGTGATGAATCGGCTTCAGGATCTAGACCCGGTGGCATATGTCCGCTTTGCCTCTGTATATCGGGAATTTAAGGATGTAAATACCTTTATGGAGGAATTGAAGAAAATGCTGGACAATTAACAAGAAGAGTTCAGTTGCAGGAGAATGTGTGTATGTTAAGAAAATTTTATCCCGGTGAATATCTAAACTCAGCATATGAGATAGAATTTGAGCGCTTATATAGAGAAGGTTATCGGGGAATTATTTTTGATGTGGATAATACATTAGTGCCTCATGGGGCGCCAGCGGATGAGCGTGCTAAAAAGCTGTTTGTGTATTTGAAAGAGCTGGGATATCAATGTTGTTTGTTGTCCAATAATAAAGAGCCAAGGGTAAAGATGTTCAATGATCAGGTACAGGTACAATATATTTTTAAGGCGGCAAAGCCAAAGGTTTCCGGTTATGAACGGGCGATGGAGCTGATGGGAACACATAAGGGAAATACTTTATTTGTGGGAGATCAGATTTTTACAGATGTATATGGCGCTAATCGTGCGGGAATTCGTACAATTCTTACAAAACCAATTGATCCTAGGGAAGAGATTCAAATTGTTTTAAAGCGTTATCTGGAGCGAATTGTACTATTTTTTTATCAGCGGAGAAGATAATTGATGCATAAAATAGGGAGAGAATGGAATGGGAGGACGAATAGATGAAAATAGCAATTGGAAATGACCACACAGCAGTAGACTTGAAGATGGAAGTGATGGAGTATGTAAAGAGCCTGGGCCATGAGGTGGTAAATATGGGGACAGACAGCAAGGAGAGCTGTCATTATCCTGAATATGGTGAGAAAGTGGGACGTGCGGTTGCAGATAAGGAAGTGGACTGCGGTATTTTGATTTGTGGTACTGGAGTAGGAATTTCTCTGGCTGCCAATAAGATCAAAGGCGTGCGCTGCGGTGTCTGTTCTGATACAACAACAGCACATCTGATTAAGGAACACAACAATGCCAATGTTATTGCTTTTGGTGCGCGAATTGTCGGCAATGAGCAGGCGAAGGATATAGTAAAGTCATACCTGGATGCTGAATTTATGGGCGGCAGACACCAGATTCGTGTGGACATGATCCGTGAGATTGAAGAAAAAGGTTGAAAATTCTTCCATTATAGTATAAAATGAGAAAAGTATGTTATAGTCCATAAGGCAGACAATAACAAAAGGATTAGGGCAAGATAGGCCCGATTACAGTTTAAGGAGGAATTTCGAATGATTTCAGCAGGAGATTTCAGGAATGGTATTACAATTGAATTAGATAATAATATATACCAGATCATTGAGTTTCAGCATGTTAAGCCAGGAAAAGGCGCAGCTTTTGTGAGGACAAAATTAAAGAACATTAAGAACGGCGGGGTTGTGGAGAAAACATTCCGTCCTACTGAAAAGTGTCCCCAAGCGCGTATTGACAGAGCGGACATGCAGTATCTGTATTCCGATGGAGATCTGTTCCATTTTATGGATGTTGAGACTTATGAGCAGATCGCTTTGGATGCCAACGCAATCGGTGATGCTTTAAAGTTTGTAAAGGAAAATGAGATGGTAAAAATGTGTTCACATAATGGGAGCGTGTTTGCAGTTGAGCCGCCATTATTTGTGGAATTAAAGATCACTGAGACTGAGCCAGGATTTAAGGGTGATACCGCTACTGGAGCAAGCAAGCCGGCTGTGGTAGAGACTGGAGCGACTGTATATGTTCCTTTATTTGTGGAACAGGAAGATGTAATTAAGATTGATACCAGAACTGGAGAGTATCTGTCAAGAGTATAAATAATTTTTTGAGTTTCCCTATTTTTCTAATAGCCGATCTTATAGTGCCAAAAGGTCTTGCTGCCTTTGGCAGCATAGACATCTTGTACAAAAAGGGGCTGCGCGCTAAGTAATTAGTGTGCAGCTACTTCTACATGCTAATCAACATAACAAGAATTCAAATAGGAGGCGAGGGGATATTCTCGTCTTTATTTGACTGAAATGTGTGGAGTAAAAAATTTCAAAAGAATAGTTTAGAAATGATAAGTAAAATATGCTGTAATAGTATGATCAGATGAGATAGTAAATCTGATAAACCGAAAGGAGAATAGGAAAATGGAGGTTTTGGAACAAATGAACGAGCAGGAAATGAAAAGAGTTGCTATTGAGAAATATGTGAATATCCAGCGCATTAAAAAACATGGACAGGAAGAAGTGGAGTATCAGGAGAAGATAGCAAGGGCAGAGCTGCAAATGCTGGGAATTTCCACAGAGGATTTGGAAATCAGTAAACAGTAGTAAGGCAGATACGATTCATGATATTGTAAAAATTTTTATAAGACTAAAAAGAAAAGCAGGAATCATAGTAATGTGCAGTCCTGCTTTTCTTAATGTAAGGCTAAATGTAGGGATAAGGATGCCAAACAAATCAAAGTCCAAACGGCTGCATGAAATGAAGTTATGATATCCCGTCAGCCTGTTATGTGGTATTTGGCTTATGCATGCCGAATATCTGTAAATTCTGAAATCTCTCTATTTATCGTCACCAAATCATCCACAGTTAAATCGTGTACAGAAGAATGTCCGGTAATCCGTGCAAAGGTCTTTAACTCTTCCAAGGTTACATTCAGATAATTAGCCACTCTCTGTGCAGATTGTTCTACTTTGAGCCGTTTTCTGAGTTTTGAATCTTGTGTGGCAATACCGACAGGGCAGTTGCCGGAACCACAGATTCGATACTGCTGGCAGGCTGCTGCAATCAAGGCTGCACTGGCCACAGCCACAGCGTCTGCACCCATAGCGAGCGCTTTTGCGGCGTCTGCAGAAACGCGCAGCCCTCCAGTAATCACCAGGGAGATATCAGAATGTACAGAATTCAGATATTTTCTGGCACGGTGCAGGGCATAGATTGTTGGGACAGTGGTAGCTTCCCGCAGGAACAAGGGGCTAGAGCCAGTAGCGCCGCCTCTGCCGTCAATCGTGATGAAATCAGGGTTGGCGTAGACACAGTATTCTAAGTCTCTTTCTATGCGTCCGGCAGCAATTTTAATGCCAATCGGTCTGCCGTCAGAGCGGTTTCGCAGCATTGTCACCATATCTTTTAAATCGTCTTTGGAGTTAAGTTCTGGAAATTTGCTGGGGCTTTGTACATCTTCGCCCTGTTTTTTTCCGCGAAGTTCTGCGATTTCTGCCGTCACCTTTTCACCGGGCAGATGTCCGCCCATGCCAGGTTTTGTGCCCTGCCCGATTTTAATTTCAATCGCGTCTGCAGCACGCAGATTTTCATCTGTGACACTGTATTTATTGGGGATATATTCAAATATGTATTTATAAGAAGCGGCTCGTTCTTCCGGCAGAATACCGCCTTCTCCGCTGCACATAGCAGTCTTAGCCATAGCAGAACCTTTGGCCAGGGCAACTTTAATCTCTCTGGATAATGCACCGAATGACATATGTGAGATATAGACCGGATTTTGCAGAATCATCGGCTTCTTGGCATGTTTTCCAATCACAGTCATGGTGGTGACAGGAGCATCTTCCTCTAGTGGGGCAGGGTTTAACTGCGCGCCCAAGAGCAGAATATCATCCCAGCTTGGCATCTGCATCTGTGTCCCCATAGCGCCGCTGATGCTGGTTCCAGTGACAGCCATCTGATGAATTTCTTCCATATAGCGGCAGGAGCGGTCAGTGCGGTAGAAATTTTTATCATAATTTAAATCCAAAGAGGAAGCTTCAGTTGGTTGTTTTATTTCGGGGGGATTTAAAGTGATATCGTTCGTATCTTTATTTTCTGCTGCCTCTTCTCTGAATTTTTCGCCAGGCTGATGGCAGACGGGACATTCTTTAGGCGCATTTTCCCCTTCATAGATATATCCGCAGACAGTGCAGACAAATTTTTTCATAATGTTCTCCTTTCCTATGTACACAATAGTTGTATAGTCATGTTATCACTTTTACAGTTTAGTTGGCAATACGTTTGTGAGTTTTTTCTAATCGATAAAAATACTTTCCGAGTTCTTGTTGTGATCAGATAAAATCAGCAGAAAATGGATGACATTCCATCCGTTTTTTGTTACAATAGACCAATATACAAGCAGAAGAAATAAAAGTTTTTAAGGCGTCAGAAAGGATGTGGAGTATGAAAAAATATGATGTAACCGCATTGGGAGAATTATTGATTGATTTTACCTATACAGGGACTTCTGATCAAGGAAATTCTTTGTTGGAGGCAAATCCAGGCGGAGCGCCCTGCAATGTGCTGGCCATGCTCAATCAATGCGGCAGGACGACAAATTTTATTGGCAAAGTGGGAAAAGATCAGTTTGGAGATCTTTTGCGTGATACTTTGGCAGATTTAAAGATTGGTATGGATGGACTGTGTTTTGATGAGGAGGTAAATACTACCCTTGCCTTTGTCAAAACTTTTGAAAATGGAGATCGTGATTTTGCATTTTACCGAAATCCAGGAGCTGATATGATGCTTACTGAGACGCAGGTAGAGGAAGAACAAGTGAAAAATAGCCATATCTTTCATTTTGGCACGCTTTCGATGACCGCTGAAGGTGTGTGCCGTGCCACCGAGAAAGCAGTCAATGCCGCCAAAGAAGCAGGGGTTTTGATTTCTTTTGACCCTAATCTGCGGATTCCATTGTGGAAGGATTTACAGACAGCGAAAGAAAAGATGGAGTATGGTTTGAGTCAGGCTGATGTGTGTAAGATCTCTGAGGAGGAAGTGGAATTTCTCACTGGGGAGAAAGAGATTGAGAAGGGTGCACAAATATTAAGAGACCGGTTTCCAGTAAAGCTGCTGTTGGTGACAGCGGGAGCAAAGGGCAGCTATGCGTTTTATAAAGATATGATAGTGTATCAGCCAAGTTTTAAGCTGGGGGGAACGATTGAGACCACCGGGGCGGGAGATACCTTTTGCGGAAGTATTCTGCATAATCTCTTAGAGCGCAATATCGACGAACTGACAGAAGATGATTTAAAACAGATGCTGATCTTTGCAAATGCCGCCGCCTATCTGGTGACAACGAAAAAAGGTGCAATCCGCTCAATGCCGACGATAGATGAGGTATGGAAAATGATTGAAGAAAATACGTAAATCGGGGAGCGAATATGATTACAATTAAAGAACTGGCATCCATTCTGGGGATTAGTCCGACAACAGTTTCCAATGTCGTCAATGGCCATACCGAGAAGATGTCTCCTGCTACAAGGCAGAGAATAGAGGAGGCTTTGGTTCAGTATCAGTTTCACAGAACCATTCGTCAGGAAGATCACAGCAAGGCATTAAAGTTGATATCTGTAGATTTTTATCTGCGTTCCAAGGAAAATGTGATCATGGATCCGTTTTGTTCAGAGCTTTTAAATGCGATTTGTGTCAAGCTTAAAGAGTTTGGGGCCTATCCAGTTTGTGGAATCCCCCAAAAACAGGAGGATATTTTTCATAAACTGCAGGCTCGCAATATTCAGGGCGGAATAGTGGTTGGCGTCGACCCTTGGGAGTGCCAGAACTTTTCAGCAAAAGTGGGCAAACCAGTGGTATTTATAGATTGCGGAGAAGGAGAATATGACAATGTGGGGATTGCCGATTATGAGGGCGGCAAGGAGATGACAGAATTTATTTTAAAACAGGGACATCGCAAGATTGCCTTTTTCTGCGATCGCAAAAATCCAATTTCCAGTACGTTTGAGCGTTTTCGAGGGTATTGTGATGCACTGGAAGGTTATGGAATAAAGTATAACAGCGAAGATTACTATTATCTTCCAGATGAGCGCAACTTGAGAAGGGAGGCGATTCGTAATTTTGCGCTGCAGGCAAAACAGGAGGGGTATACGGCTGTGTTTGTGGTGTCTGATCTGCTGGCAAATGAAACGGTAAATCGTTTCTTTGAGGAGGGGTTGAGTGTACCAGAAGATATTTCTGTGGCTGGATTTGATGATAATCTCTATGCCAGAATGAGCAGGCCAATGCTTACAACCATCCGCCAGTCTGTGGAGGAAAAGGGAGAAGAAGCGGTGAAGCTCCTAATGCAGCGCATTCGAGGCGAGGAAGTGATTGCCACATCCTTTAAACTTCCTGTGGAATTGATTGTGCGGGAGAGTGTGAAAAATATTAATTCTCCTCATATCTGAGAGGATTTTCGCAAACGTTACAAAAGATGACTTTGTTGCAAATGCAGCAAGGTCATTTTTTATTAATAATATACATAAAACAGGCATAGAATTTGTATATAAAGTTGGTTGTGTACATAATATATTGCAAAACAAAACATAACTAAATAAAATAAAGCATACAAAAAGCAAGGTTTTAACAAAATAATTGTTAAAAAAGACAAGGAGGTAAAAAATGACAAGGAGAAAGAGAAAAATAATGGCATTATTCCTTGCTGTAACAACTGTCTCAGGACTTCTGCTTGGCGGCTGCGGCAAAAAGGAAGGGGCAGACGGAAAAGTTGTGATCGAGCTTGTTCACTACAAACCGGAGGCAGTGGATGTATTTGAGGCGTTAGAGGAGAAATTTAATGCCTCTCATGATGATATTGAATTGGTGATTGATTCACCCAATGATGCGATGGTAATTTTAAAGACCAGGTTTATTCGCGAAAATAATCCTGATATTATCGGGATTGGAGGCGATATCAATTACTCCAATTTCCTGGATGCCAATATGCTGATGGATATCTCTGATTTTGACGGTCTGGATGGTATTAAAGAGAATTACCTTGCGACCAATAAGGAACTCGAGTATGTTCCGCAGGATGGTGTTTATGCAGTGCCCTATATGGCGAATGCGGCGGGCGTTCTCTACAACAAAGATCTGTTTGAGGAACATAACTGGAGCATTCCCACCACATGGGAAGAATTCTTAAGTCTCTGTGACAGCATACAGGCGGAGGGCATACAGCCGTTGTATTTTGGCTACAAAGATATCTGGACTTGCTTAGCGCCTTGGAATGCGATCGCCGTAAATCTCTGTGATACAGATATTGCCTATCAGGTAAACAGCGGCAATGCTACTTTTAGCGAGGCTTACAGGGAAATTGCCCAGAAAGACAAAGAATTGCTAAAGTATGGCCAGCCGAATCCGGTTGCTTATAGTTATAATGATGCCTGTACCGCGTTTGCCAGAGGTCAGTCGGCAATGTATGTGATAGGAAATTATGCGATTCCTCAGATAAAATCTGTGAATCCTGAGATGAATATTGACTCTTTTGTATTTCCTGCAAGCAGCAATGCCGAAGAGAATATTTTAAATTCAGGAAACGATTTAATGTTCAGCGTGATGGAAGACTGTGAACATAAAGAAGAGGCTTATGAAGTATTGCGTTTCCTTTTAGAAGATGAAAATGTTCAGGAATATCTCAATGATCAGAGTGCAGTTCCCTGTAAGAAAGGCGACTTTGAGATTGCGTCAGAACTAGAAGGAATGAAAGATTATATTGACAATGGAATTGTAGCTGATTACCAGGATCACCATTATCCAAGCGAGATGGCAGTAGACGCCATGATTCAGACCTATTTGTTTGATGATGGGGAAAATTCTTTAGACACTTTCCTGACAAGATTTGATAAAGAATGGGTTCGATATAATAAAGACATTATCCGAAAAGTAAAAGAATATCAAAAAAAGGGGGAATAGAACATGGAAAGTAGCGGCAAGAGAGATAAAGCATGGACAAAAAATGATAAGATTTTTCTTGGAATGTTAATTCCTGTGCTGATCTTATTCTTCTGTTTTAATACACTTCCTCTGCTGAAAGGTTTTTATTATGGGCTTACCAACTACAGAGGATATGGTGATTATGATTTTGTAGGACTGCGAAATTTTGCTGATTTATTTTCTGATTTGCGTGTCGGAAAATCATATTTGTTTACCTTTAAGTATGCGGTGGTTATGACGATTGCAGTCAATGTGATCAGCCTGATTCTGGCGCTGGGCTTGAACCGTGAAATCAGAGCCAAAAGTGCACTGAGAGGAATCTACTTTGTGCCCAATATCCTTGGAGGATTGGTTGTTGGTTATATTTTCAGCTTTATCTTTACATACATTCTTCCAGCAGTGGGCGAGGCAACCGGAATCGGATTTCTGCAGAATAGTTTGCTTGCAAGCAGTAAAACGGCTTGGATTGCCATTGTGATTGTCGGAGCCTGGCAGGGAATTGCCATGAACACGATTATCTATATCTCTGGACTGCAGACTGTTCCAGCAGAGGTATATGAAGCTGGTATGATTGACGGAGTCAGCGGCTGGAAGAAATTCTGGAACTTGACATTCCCTCTGATTCTTCCGTTCTTTACTATCAACCTGGTGCTGTGTATGAAAAATGCCTTGATGGTATTTGATCAAATTATGTCATTGACAAAGGGCGGTCCTTCCCAGAGTACCGAATCCATTTCATATTTGATTTATAACAATGGTATGAGCGGCGGACAGTTTGGATTCCAGAGTGCAAATGCATTTGTATTCTTTCTTGTAATTGTAATAATTTCGTTCCTGCAGATGAAGTTCTTAGGTGGAAAGGAGGAGCAGTTATAATGGATAAAAAGGGTCGTGAAGGGGCAGTCGGCGGAAAGGCTGTCAACAATGTAATCAATGTACTGCTGGCAATTGGATGCCTGACTATCTTATTTCCGCTTTATATGACAATTATTATCGCTTTTAAAAAGCCTTCCGAGATGACAAATGATGTGGCGGGCGCCTTGGGATTTCCGGCAAACTGGAATTTTGACAATTTTGTGGAGGCCATGAGAGTTACTGATTTCTGGCGTTCTCTGGGAAACAGTTTACTGCTTACAGGCGTGACGGTGATTATCTGTATTCTGCTGCATTCCCTTGCAGGGTATGTAATCGGCCGTAAAATGGCAAGACATAAAATATTTCAGACTTCCTATTTTTATATTGTAAGCGGTATGTTTGTGCCTTTTGCAGTGCTGATGATGCCTCTGGTAAAACAGACTTCTCAGTTAGGATTGGCAAATCGGGCTGGCGTAATCCTGTTATATGTGGTATTCTTTATGCCGATGAATGTATTGTTATATTCTGGTTATTTAAGAAATATTCCCATCGCCTTAGAGGAAGCAGCCTGTGTCGATGGGGCCGGCGTCTGGCAGACTTACTGGAAAATTATTTTTCCAAATATGAAGCCGATGCATGCAACGGTTGCCGTTTTAACAGCGATGAGTACTTGGAATGATGTAATGACGCCTCTGGTTATTATGTCTGGCAGTGATGTAAATACACTGCCGCTGGCACAGCTCAATTTCCAGTCTCAGTTCGGAACCAATTATAATCTTGCATTTGCCTCATATTTACTGGCACTTTTGCCAATACTTATTTTCTATATTATATGCCAGAAACAGATTATCAATGGCGTTGTGAATGGAGCAGTAAAATAGAAACAGTAATAAGGGAATAAAAGGTATGGATTTAAAAAGCAGCTATTTTGAACTTTATGGAACAAATGAAATTACACAATATAGATGGGAACAGCTTCTGTCTATTATGGAACAGGCCAAAAAAACCCGTCCCGCTGCCTTGAAAAAGGCAGATCGGGAGGGGAATGCCTGGTATCAATCAGAGAAAATGATTGGTATGATGCTCTATGTGGATAAATTCAGCAACAATCTTACAGAGTTTGAAAAACGGATTGATTATTTGGCAGAACTTGGAATTACCTATGTACATTTTATGCCATTGTTGAAGTCCAGAGATGGCAATAATGATGGTGGATATGCCGTATCAGATTATTTGATGGTGGATGATAAATTCGGTACGATGGAACAGCTAGAACGAGTGATGAAGCTATTAAAGAAAAAAGGGATTCGCACATGTATAGATTTTGTCTTAAATCATACCGCAAAAGAGCATATCTGGGTACAGAAATATCGGGAGGGTGATCATGATTATGATGACATGTATTTTATGTTTGATGATGATACCATACCAAAGGAATATGAAAAGAATCTCACAGAGATTTTTCCAGAAGTAGCTCCTGGGAATTTTACTTATTATGAAGATATCAAAAAATATGTAATGACGAGGTTTTATGAATTTCAATGGGATCTAAATTACCGCAATCCGCAAGTGTTTAATAAAATTGTGGAAGTGATGCTGACGCTTGCCAATAAAGGCGTTGACATTTTCCGTCTGGATGCGATACCATATATTTGGAAACAAGTGGGAACTTCCTGCATGAATCTTCCGAATGTACATAAACTGATCGCTATGATGTATCATATTATACAGCAGGTATGTCCAAGTGTAATTTTCCTTGGGGAAGCCATTGTAGAGCCGTTTGAAATTGTCAAATACTTTGGAAATCACGAGACCAGGGAATGTAATGTGATGTATAATGCATCGTTTATGGTTCTTTTATGGAATTCTCTGGCTACCAGAGATGTAAGGCTGATGGAGCGTTCGTTATCCATTGATTATGGGATTCCTAAGGGCAGCACATGGATTAATTATGTCAGATGCCATGATGATATTGGCTGGGGTTTTGAGAATGGAATATTAAAAGAATTGGGGCTTGACCCAGAACGGCATAAGCAGTATATGATTCAGTTTATGGAAGGCAGATATCCAGGAAGTTTTGCCATTGGGGAACTTTATGAGTACAATCCTATCACCCAGGATGCAAGAAACAGCGGCACCCTTGCTTCTCTCTGTGGTTTAGAGCAGGCGATGAATGAAAAGCATATGTATAAAGTGGAGCTTGCAGTTAAGAGGATCTTGCTGCTTCATGCAATGGTAATCGCCTATACAGGGATTCCTCTTCTCTACAGCGGAGATGAGATCGGTCAAAGGAATGACTGGGATTATAAGAATGTGCAGGAATATGCCACGGATTCCCGTTGGCTGCACAGAGTAAGCATGGATTGGGAGGCGGCAGAACATCGAGGGGATCTGAGCACAGTTCAGGGTCAAATCTTTTCCAAAATACAAGCGATGATTCAGATTCGTAAGTCCAGCCACTATTTTAGCGCTGATTACCGATCAGTTCCGGTAGATACCGGAAACAATACAGTATTTTGTTTTCACAAAGAAGATAAAATGCTGGTGCTTGCCAATTTTTCAGAGCGGGAACAATGGGTAGATTCCAAGACATTTGACTGGTTTGGGCTTCCTGGGGAAATGCAGGATTTAATTACCGGAAGGCGCGTGAGGTCTTATCACAACCATATTCAATTAGGACCTTATGAATATCTCTGGTTAGTATAAGAAAGAAAGGGAATGTTGTATGGCAATTATTATTCAGGACAATGTATTTACGCTTCAAACCAAAAACAGCACCTATCAAATGAAAGCAGACAGTAAAGGGATCCTTCTGCATACCTATTATGGCAAGAAAACAGATGCCAGTGATTATTCCTATCTGGTATCTATGGCAGATCGGGGCTTTTCAGGAAATATTTATGAGGCCAGGGAGGACAGGACCTATTCTCTTGATTTTTTGCCTCAGGAATTTCCGGTCTGTGGAAGCGGAGATTATCGGGTAGACTGTCTTCACGCAGATTTAGGGCAGGGAGTCAGCGACTGTCTGATGTTTTTTGACAGCTACCAAGTATCTAAGGGAAAATATGGCCTAAAAGGGCTTCCAGCAATGTTTGCCAAAGAGGATGAAAAGGTTGATACTTTAGAGATTGTGTTAAAAGACAGCCAGGAAGAGCTGTATCTGCATTTATGGTATGGTGTGTTTGAAGCGTATGATATCATTACCAGGGCGGCAGTGATTGAGAACCGCACGAATCGGGAAGTCAGGCTTCATAAGGCTCTGTCAGCCTGCCTGGATATGGACCATGATGGAATGGAACTGATACATTTTTATGGAAGACATGCAGGGGAACGCGAGATGGAGCGTGTCGCGTTGTATCATGGAATTACAGAATTGAGAAGTACCAGAGGTACTTCCAGCCATCAGCATAATCCCTTTGTGATACTGGCAGCTCAAAATACCACGGAAGATAATGGAGAATGTTACGGATTTTCTCTATTGTACAGTGGTGGATTCCATATACAGGCGGAGGTCGACCAATTTCATCAGACTAGACTAGTGATGGGAATTGACGACTCTGATTTTACCTGGAGCCTGCTGCCAGGAGAGAAGTTTGTCACTCCAGAGGTAGCGATGGGCTACAGTGGTACTGGACTGGCAAAATTATCCCATTGTTATCATGACAGTTTTCAGCATCATTTAATCCGCAGCAGTTGGAAAGATAAGCGCAGGCCAATTCTGGTAAATAACTGGGAAGCAACTTATTTTGATTTTGACGCGGACAAGTTGCTGCGGATTGCCAAGGAAGCAGCAGAGCTTGAACTGGATATGCTGGTGTTGGATGACGGCTGGTTTGGCAAGCGTGATAATGATGATTCAGGACTGGGAGACTGGTTTGTAAATGAGAAGAAATTGGGCTGTACGCTTGGAGAGTTGGCAGATCAAGTCAATGATCTGGGCTTGATGTTTGGTTTGTGGTTTGAGCCAGAAATGATTTCTGAGGACAGCGATTTATACAGAAACCATCCAGATTGGGCAATGGTTGTCCCAGGCAGAAATCCAATCAGGGCTCGTTCTCAGCTTGTCTTGGATATGACCCGTGAGGATGTGTTGGATTACATCAAGGAAAGATTGTTTGCGATTATGGATTCGGCTCATATCCAGTACATCAAATGGGATATGAATCGTTCTGTGGCGGCGGCTTACAGCACTCTGCTTCCCAGGGAGCGTCAGGGAGAATTGCGCCATAGATATGTATTAGGCCTTTATCATGTAATGGAAGCGCTGCTTGCGCGTTACCCCGATTTGCTGTTAGAGGGATGCAGCGGCGGGGGCGGCAGGTATGATGCAGGGATGCTCTACTATGCACCACAGATTTGGTGCAGTGACAATACAGACGCGGTGGAGCGTCTGCATATCCAATATGGAACTTCCTTTGGATATCCAATGTCCTCAGTATCGGCCCATGTGTCGGTGTGCCCGAACCATCAAAATGGCAGAGTTACTCCCTTTAAGACGAGAGGGATCTGTGCAATGCAAGGAACATTCGGCTATGAAATGGATCTCAGTAAGCTGACGCCAGAAGAAAAGGAAGAGGCCAGAGAACAGATTCGTACATTTAAGAAGCATTACCGGCTGTTCCAGTTTGGAGATTATTATCGGATCACTTCTCCACTGGAAAATCATGACTTTACAGCTTGGGAGTATGCAGATAAAGAAGGAAAAGAAGCATATATGGGCGTGGTCTTTACTGACCTGCATGGAAATCCAGCAGCCCATTCTATAAAATTCCGCGGACTTCGCCCAGAGGGAATTTACAAAATGTGGAAGGATAACGAATTGACAGGGGAATATACAGGTGCAGCACTAATGAATGGAGGGATCCTGCTGCCTGTTCCCAAAGCAAATTATGATTCCTGTCAAATCTATATCAGTTGTCAGAGTACAGTTGAGGATGTGGTTAGGGAGTGAGAGTGTTATATCTAAACAGAGGGGTGAGATAATCCCCTCTGTTATTTGTGGTAAGAGTATTCATATTGTTCTGTATCTATTGTGGTTTCAGAAATTTTGTTATCCCAGATGGATTCTTTAATCACTTGCAGGCATTCATCTGTATGTTTAATGATATCCTGTCCCCAGAAATGAATGACTGTATAACCGAGAAAAAAGAGTTTTTTATCGTTTTCCCAGTCACGGGTGCGGTTGCGTTCAATTTTTTTAATCCAGTAATCGGGATTTTTACCTTTTTTAAGGCGCAATTTTAAAATTTCCCAGTCTTTGCCGTGGAAAAATTCGCTGTCGCAAAAAATAGCAATTTTAAATTTGGTTAATACAATATCGGGAGAACCAGGTAAATTTTTATAGTTCTTGCGATAGCGATAGCCCTTGTGCCATAGAGCCTTACGGAGCAAAAGCTCTATGGATGTATCTTGGCTGTGTATTTTGCTCATGTTTTTGGAGATAACAGCAGAATCTCTTGCCATATACATCATTCCTCTCGTGATTAACAAATGTTGAATATAAACACATTTTATCAAAAAGAATAGAGGACAGCAAGGAAAAATAAGAAGGGGCAGCTTTCTGTTATAATTTGTTTATGGAGGAATATACATGGCGATTTGTTATGACAGATTATGGAAACTGCTGATTGATAAAAAAATGAACCGCACAGAATTAAAGGAGGCTTCAGGTATTAGCTTTAATGTGCTGGCAAGATTGGGAAAAAATGAACCAGTTTCGTTTGAGTCTATTGAGAAAATATGTTTTACTCTGAATTGTAATATAGAAGATGTCGTAGAAATACAAAGGGATAATGTTGCAGAGGATATTTCTAAGAATTATACGGCGATTGAACTATTTGCTGGTGCAGGCGGGCTTGCATTAGGGATTGAAAAGGCGGGGTTTGACACATTAGGATTAATTGAGGTTGATAAGGATGCTGCGGACAGTTTAAAAATAAACCGTCCAAATTGGCGGGTAATCAATGATGATATTGCTAATATTTCTTGTTTAGGCTTGGAAGGTTATTTCGGTATAAAAAAAGGTGAATTGGATTTATTGTCAGGTGGTGCGCCCTGTCAGGCATTTTCATATGCGGGAAAGCGATTGGGGCTTGAAGATGCTAGGGGAACATTGTTTTATCACTATGAAATGATTTGATTAATAAAGTTACATTCGAATTTCCAAAAGAACATGATTATAAGCCGGTTTTGAGGGATATTTTGTTGGATTGCCCAGATGGGCCTGGGGTCCTTATGGAGAAAATAAACGAAAAATATTTGAACTTGTACCCCCAGGAGGTTATTGGAGAGATATTGCCCCTAATATAGCAAAAGAATATATGAAAAGTTGTTGGGATATGGAAGGAGGACGGACGGGTATTTTGAGAAGAATGAGCTTGGATGAACCGTCATTAACAGTGCTTACATCTCCTTCTCAAAAGCAGACAGAGAGATGTCACCCATTAGAAGCAAGGCCGTTTACTGTCCGGGAAAATGCAAGGTGCCAGACGTTCCCCGACGAATGGCAATTTTGTGGGAATGTACAATCCCAGTATAAACAGGTGGGGAATGCAGTTCCCGTAAATTTAGCATATGATATTGCGGTGGAAATATATAAGTCATTGGAGGGATTGAAATAATGGCGTGGAATTTAAGTTTTATATCTGAAGAAGATTTTAAAAATCATGTACGGGCAAATGCCGGATGGAGATATTGTCCATACATTATATGTGGAAATGAAAAATAAGCATAATACCATGAATTCGGCTTCTTCTGCAAAGACATACATAAAAATGCAAGGGCAGATTCTTGAAGATGATGATTGTGCTTGTGTATGGCACTTCCAGGAGTTATCAATGCAGTTGTAAATGAAGAAGAAAGCGTTTCCGTCCCACATGATACAGTAATAGATGAATTTCGGAAAGTGGCAAATGTGTATGCGGAACAATCGGAAGATTTAGCAATGGCGATGGCTGTATATATGCTTGGGTTTAATACATATATGGGATTTGGAAACATACTGGAACGGCAGTTGGGTGGCGGAAATGGAAATGATGGGATGCTTAAACGGATTTATGAGTATGTAAAAAGTCTGGAATAAGTACAGGGTTAGCGTATTGGGGGAAAAAAATACCTCCTGCCGGATCCGCTCACTGAGCGCAAATCTGAAATCCTGTACGCTTTCCTTACGGTATTTCGAAAATGCCTCATCCTACATAAAGGACAGAATCGTACCTTGCATACCCAATCAGGCTGAGGTTTGGGTATTCCTCAACAACAGAGACGAAAGCGCTTTTGGCGTATCAGCTGTCAAATAGGATAATGACATTTTTCTTTTCCATTAATTCAGGCATGGCCTGCCGTATCATGGAAGCGGCAAGTTGAAGTTTGGACTCTTTTTTCCGCCACATTCGGTAAGAAAGCGGCACAGACTGGTAAACGATTTTGTCCTTATCCCATACAGGCACGCAGAGCATGACGCTTACAAAGCAGCGCCCATTCAGGTAGCCGTTGCCATTCTGTGCGGCATTTTTTTATTAAGAAATTTGTAAACTGGTGTAATGTCATTAATCTGATATTTTTTTGTTTTATATGATATACCTTCAAATATAATTGGAATATTATTATAATCGAACAAAAAACACTAGAAAGGAAAAAGAAAATGAGTGAAAAGATGATGAAACAAGCGCTGATTTTTGTCATGGCAATCGCCATGGTACTGACTTTTGCAGTACCACCTCTCCAGGCGGAGGCCGCCACACCTAAAAAGGTGAAAAAGGTCATACTGAAAATCGGCTCCTCTGTTGTAACGAACAAAAAATATACCATGACAGCAGGGCAGAAGAAAATTGTCAAAGTAACAGTCGCACCGAAGGCGGCAAAGAAAAAAGTAACTTTCAAATCTAGTAACAAGAAGGCGGCAGCAATTAGCAAAAAGGGGGAAATTACTGCAAAGACAGCGGGAAAGAGCAAAATTACAGTGACGGTTATGGGAAAAAACAAACAGAAGGTAAAAAAATACATCAATCTGGTTGTGAAAAAGAAACCGGTACCAAAGGTGGAAAAGGTCAGGCTGAAAATCGGCTCCTCTGTTGTAACGAACAAAAAATATACCATGACAGCAGGGCAGAAGAAAATTGTCAAAGTAACAGTCGCACCGAAGGCGGCAAAGAAAAAAGTAACTTTCAAATCTAGTAACAAGAAGGCGGCAGCAATTAGCAAAAAGGGGGAAATTACTGCAAAGACAGCGGGAAAGAGCAAAATTACAGTGACGGTTATGGGAAAAAACAAACAGAAGGTAAAAAAATACATCAATCTGGTTGTGAAAAAGAAACCGGTACCAAAAGAGATTGCAGTAACGGGTGTATCGGCCACTGTCACACCTTCTTCCATCGGTGCAGGTGAAAAAGCACAGATAAAAGCAGTGGTATCACCGGCAAATGCCACAAATAAAACCCTTACATATTCTTCAGGCAATAAAGCAGTTGCGGATGTTGACAGCAAAGGGACAGTTACTGGAATCAGCGCCGGCACGGCAGTGATAACGGTAAAGTCTGTAAATGGAAAGACTGCAAATGTAAGTATTAATGTCAAGGAAAACACAGATTTATCTTATGACGGATATAAATTAATGTGGGAGGATCAGTTTGACGCAGATTCTCTGAACAGGGGTGACTGGAATGTAGAGCTTCATGATCCGGGATGGGTGAATAATGAACTACAGGCTTATGTTGATTCCGAAGAAAACATTTATCTTAAAGATGGAAACCTTGTACTTAAGCCGGTGGAAAAGAAAAGCGAGGATGGAAGCGTTTCCTATACATCAGGGCGTGTAAACACACAGAACAAGCATGATTTTAAATACGGCTTATTTGAAGCGCGGGTAAAGGTTCCGAAAGGACAAGGCTTTCTCCCGGCATTCTGGATGATGCCGACCAATGAAAATCTGTACGGGCAGTGGCCAAGATGCGGTGAAATTGATATCATGGAAGTACTTGGAAATAAGACGGATACCTCCTATGGAACCATTCATTATGGAAATCCGCACAGTGAAAGCCAGGGTAATTATACTTTGGATAAAGACGCAAAGGATTTTTCGGCGGAGTATCATGTATTTGATGTCGAATGGACGCCAGGAAAGATCAGCTGGTATGTAGATGGAAAATTAATCCATACGGAAGACGATTGGTATTCTGCTACTGAAGGACAGGGGGAAATCACTTATCCCGCACCGTTCGATCAGCCGTTTTATATCATTCTGAATCTGGCTGTAGGCGGAAACTGGCCAGGAAATCCAGATGAGACTACGGATATTAAAAACTCTGCTTTCTATATCGATTATGTAAAAGCATATCAGAAAGACAGCTATGACGAGAATGTGAAAAAGCCTGTGAAGGAAGTAATTTTAAGAGATCCGGATAAAAACGGTAATTATATTGTAAATGGAGACTTTGCAGGGCAGGAAGACCTCGCAGATGCAAAGGACTGGGTCTTTCTCAATACACTTGGAGGGGAAGCCTCTGCAGCAATCGAAAATAATGAGATTGCAATTAATACCAAAAATGAGGGTACAGTAGATTACAGCGTTCAGCTTGTCCAGGCAGATCTGCCTATAAAAAAGGGCGGGGTGTACGAACTTAAATTTGACGCATATGCTGACGAGACAAGAATCATGAAGGTGGATGTGTCGGCTCCCGACAGATCCTACAGAAGATATCTGGAGGATACAACAGTTAACCTCACAGCAGAGAAACAGACATTTACATATGAGTTCACAATGAAAGACAATAATGATGCGAACGGACGTCTGGAATTTAACATGGGGGCGTCAGGCTCAACCGCAGGCATCCACATTAGTAATGTGAACCTGAAAAAAGTCAGAGAGATTGAGATTACGGATGGAAAAAAGGGAATACTGGCTGATGGAAATTATGTGTACAACGGCAGTTTCCAGGAAGGCGAGGGACGTCTTGGATACTGGGAAATCAAGGGAAATAAAGAGGCAGAGGTAAGTGTAACAAATGAAAATAATCTCCGGCGGCTGATGGTAAACGCACCAGAAGGAACATCTGACCAAAATCCTGTCATTATCTCACAGGATGCACTGGCGCTGACAACGGGAAATTATGCATTGAGTTTCACCTCAGAAGGTGAATCCGGAAAAGAGATTAAGGTAATGGCAGCGGGACAGACATTTACCGCAGCGCTTGAAGGTTCCGAGAAGAAAAATGATTATAAGCTCGTTTTAAGCGAGGAACCATCGAATACTGATTTTGCAATCTATGTAGAGATGCCAGGAGTATTTTACATTGATGATATCAGGATCGAGGAGGACACCCTGATTAAGAATGGAAGCTTTAATGCAGGATTTGCAGGCTATGAGCCATATATTGACAGCAGCGCCGCTGCTTCCTATGTGGTAGACAGCCTGAATGAGGATAACGCGGCTGATTTCTCTATTGAGAACACTGGTGATCAGGCATGGAAGATTCAGTTAAAACAAAACAATGTTGCGCTTGAAAAGGATCAGTGGTACAGACTGTCCCTTGATGCAAAATCAAGCATTGCAAGAAAGCTGATGTTTGCCATTCAAAGAGACGGTACAAGTGACGATGACTGGACACCGTATTCCGGAGAAAAAATCGTGGAACTCGGAAACGATTATCGTACATATGAGATTGTATTCCAGATGAAGCGTGAGACAGATCCAAAGGCGGTACTCAGTATCTCCATGGGAGCAGTGGATGGTGTACAGATTACAGAAAAACACCGGATCTGTATTGATAACATTAATCTGGAAAAGACAGATGCCCCAAGTGTCAGCGAGCAGCCTGCGGGAGAGAATCTGCTGAAGAATGGTGATTTCGTTTCGGGAATGGAAGGCTGGGAAAATGCAGTCACACCGCCGGGAGAAGCAGAGGTTTCCTTTGAAGGCAAAGCAGCCTATGATATTAAAAACGTCGGAACAGAAGATTGGAATATACAGCTTAAACAGAAAGGAATTACTCTTGAAGAAGGAAAAAGCTATCGCATTACATTCAAAGCGACGTCTACGAAAGCACGTACGATTAAGCTTGCCATGTTAAGCACGGAATATGACTGGTACGGCGGAGATGATATTGCATTAGAAGAGAATCAGGAAAGGGAGGTTACCGTAGACTTCACAATGGACAAATCCACAGATCCAAATACAACAATGGTTGTCTCTATGGGATTAATGAAAGACTTGGCTACTCCTGAATCCACGATTACTCTATATGATTTCTCTTTAGTAAAGACGGATTAGCAAAATATAATTTTACATCACGGGGGTGCCGCATACATACCAGATTTTGAGCCTGTTATTTTTGGGTGGTAACTTCCTGATTCGAACAAACGAAAATAAATAAGCCTACCTTGTAGTCTTGGCGGATGCAGGTAGGCTTATATTACTATTTGTGGAGGTCAATCACTTTGTGGCGGTTGCTCCTTTTGTATTCTTAATATTGGTGTTAGTATATAAGTGTGGACAGGAAAAGTTGAACAATCTATACTATCAGTAACTGGGTAAAGCAGCTCTCCCCAATCAAAGTATCAAAGAAGGAAACTGTTACCCTCAAGGAGTATAAGGCTCTCCAGAAAGAAATTCAGCGCCTTAAGATCGAGAATGAAATATTAAAATAAGCGGCCGCCGTATTCGCAAAAGAACAATAGCCGAGATTGTGACTTTTATCCAGAACAACTTGACCTATTACTCCGTATCCCAGCTTTCCAGAGCCTTGAAATTCCCAAGGAGCGCCTATTGCAAGGCGCTGGTTCGTGTACCTTCCAATAAGCGGCAGGAGTACGGGAAATTCGGAAGGGAAGTGAAATAGGTTTACGAGGATTCAGAGCAAAGTATTGTTCTTAGTAATGAGTGTACTCTCTCAGAATAATTGACAAAAGAAAGGGTATATTGTGAGAATTGTTGGACAAATGCGGGATAATGTGAGAAACCACGAATTATCAAGGGATAAAGCGATATTATGAGAGAGAAATCGGAATGTTTGTGACAGCAATTTTGAGAATGTCAGAAAATTAGCTTTAATGAAATAAAGTGTTATAAAGAATAGAGGGTTTAAGCCACATTTTAAGAATATATGTTTGCATAGAGCAATGAGACAATTGAGGGTTATAAATAGTCCATGCAAAATAATAAATATTTATTTTATAGTATAAAGTGATTTTATTATTTCGGATTATAAATAATTCAAAATAATCAGCAGTACTATTTAGCGTGGATGAGGCTGGGCGTGCCCTTGTGAAAATAAGCATCAGCGAAGGGAGTGAACTGGAATGGTAATATATCAGCAGAGCCTGAACGGTCTGTTCTTTGGATATTCAGCGGCTTTTAACAAGGCATTCAGCGAAACCCCTGTGAACTATCCTAAGATTTCCATGATTGTACCATCCGAAACAATGGAAACAACTTATGCGTGGACGGGGCAGATTCTAAACATGAGGGAATGGATTGGTTCAAGGGAAATTCAAAATTTGATTGCACATGATTATACAAATAAAAATAAGACCTTTGAACTGACAACTAGAGCGCCTGTCAACGAATTGCAGATGACCAGTATGGTATTTATACCCCACTCATTTCTGAAATGGGACTGTCTGCAAAGAAACATCCTAATTCCCTGATCTTTGACTTGATGGGGAATGGTTTTACCGAATAGGTAGTCATCTATGGAATCAAGGCAAGATATAATGTCGGCTTTGGCTTATGGCAGTTAGCATATTTCCCCATGCAGAAAAGTGTATTATGCATCGTATTATAACAATGATAGACGGAATGCTTTTTAGCGATATAGTAAATGCAAATCCAATATCGGCGAATGACATGATTTTGGGGGAGTAAATATGGGACTTGTATATAAACAGCTTTTTAAACAAATTATGAAAGACAAAATTTTTCTGTCACTGCTATTGCTTCTTACTGTATTGACCTGACTTTCATTTTTCTTTGTTATGGGTTCCGTTGGCGGAAATATAGACAAGCTGAATGAACTTAAAAACCTTACGGAAAACCAACGATTTTACAAAAATGCACTCAATTCAATCACGATACTTGCCTACACGTTTTGGATGTCCCTTGTTGGGCTTTCCACAGTAGTATTTATTATGTTTTTTACAGATTTTTCAGAGCAAATAGAAAGCAGGTCAGGTGCATTAAAACTGTTGGCTTCAAAAATAGCGGCCTGCGATTTTTCTTTCTTGTTTTTACGGCAGCAGTGTCTTTTTTGGGTGCAGCATTAGGTTTGCTTTTAGGATATTTCTTATCTGATATTTTGATTACATCTAATTCAAAGACTTATTATGTAACAGGCTTGATAAAAAGTATCAGCGATTTTAGTTTAATTATAGGTCTTGTCGTTTCTGCCACAATTTTTTGCATGGTAGCTTTGCTATGTTATGGATTTGTGGGGAATAAAGAAACCGGCTCCTTGCTGGCTGGAAACAATATTCAAAACCGCTTTCCTGTTACATTGAAAATCGCAGATAAAATAAGCGGGATTGCCCCCTCACAGAAAAGTCTTTCCGAGGAATGCTCTGCGTAAGCCCCTGTCTGTACTGCTGTTACGTCTCTAAAGAGGCTTTCGTCTGTGGCTTAGGGGATTATCACCCTCATGGAAATAGAAGTTCAGACCTTATCAAATAAATTTGAACGGTCTGATTTTTTATTTCCATGGGGTTCTGGATAGTTACAATTTTCTATAATAAATATGGTAATACTGAGGAGCATTACCGTAATTTGGGGATTAAGGACAAATGTTTGTCATAATAATCTGCACTTGTTGGTATTCTTCATATATGTTATGATAAACGCGTGGTTTACGAAACTATGATATTATATTAAGGAAGAAATTGCAAAGAAGGTGGAATGTTTGGTATATAAGGCAAAAGATATTGCAGAGATGTTGGGAGTGTCTACAGCTACGGTGTCTCTGGTGTTAAATAATAAGCCTGGCGTGGGAGAGAAGAAACGGGAAGAGATTATTCAAAAAATCAGGGCGCTTGGTTGCGGCTATATGTTGAAAGACTGTCTTGTAAATAATGGGGCTATCGGATTTGTCGTATATAAGAGGAGTGGATGTATCATAGACGAATCCCCATTTTTTACATATATCCTTGAGGGAATTACAAAATGTATCAACAATTATGGATACAATCTGAATTTTATTTATTTGAATAAGGATATGGATAGACAGGAACAGAAGAGTCAGCTGATGTCAGATGGCTTGAAAGGACTGGTTATATTTGGTGTGGAAATGACCAGGGAGGATCTTCAGGTGTTTAAGGATTCAGATTTGCCGTTTGTCATTTTAGATAATTCATTTCAAGAAAGTGATGTGGATTCCATAGCTGTCAATAACCGTCTGGGAACAGAAAAAGCAATCCGGTTGTTGTATGATAAGGGACATCGGCATATTGGATATATTCGAAGTAAAGTACGGATCAATAGTTTTGATGAGAGATTTCATTTTTATAAGCGCTTGCTCCGAAAGCTGGGATTAGAATATAATCGCTCGCTTGTGGTCGAAGTTGGATATTCTGAAAGCGAAGCGAGAGAGTGTATGAAAGAATATTTAAAAGTGGCGAAGACGGTTCCATCAGCTTTCTTTGCCGAAAATGATTTCTTGGCCTGCAGTGCAATGCAGGGCATTCAGGAAATCGGGTTTCGTGTTCCGGATGATATTTCTCTGGTCGGATTTGATGACCGTCCGATTGCCCAAATGGTATCCCCTAAATTAACTACTGTCAATATTCCGAAGAATATTTTCGGACCTGCGGCAGTGGAGCTTTTAATAGATCGGATTTCGAATAAAAGGGAACAGTCCCTAAAAATAGAGTTGGGGGTTAATATTATTGAACGTGAAAGCGTGAAAAACGTTTAAAACATAAAATGGAAAGATGTCTGCAGATATGGTGCAGGCATTTTTTATTCTATAGGAAAAACCTTGTCACGCTAAAGCGTGAAAGTGCTTTCCTATAGAATGAAAATAATATGCGCAGGGTCTTTCTTCACTTTGTTTCGGTCGTTGCCTAACAAGCGCCGCAGGCGGAGAATCCTGCAAAGCAGGATTCTTTTTTAGTGTAGAAAACAGCTTTGTGATTCTTGCAATATAAAAATATTTTAGGGGATATGCACCGCATACAGAAGAGTAAGGTGTACTTATATAGTCGTGTATCGGTATATCTATAAGTTTGTAAACTAAATTATATTTAGTTATAACTAAAACAAAACGCTAAATTGCTAAATAATATTAGAATATCTATTGACATTAAGAGGAAATATTGATATATTGTCTATAACAAATAAAAAAAAGCGTATCTGAAATAAACAAATTGTCAAACCCGAACTGATTGGATTTTATAATAATAATAACTTAATATAATTAAGTAAATTTATCAAACCCGAACAGAAGTTTAGACAGCAAATTTAAGAGAGGAGAAAGAGAATGAAGAAACAGTTATCAATCACAGCGTTGGCAGTGACGTGCGCCCTGGGGATTACAGCCTGTGCGCTTCCTGGAACAGAGCTTGGCACTGCCGAGTCGGCAGGCGATACGCCTTCTGTGGCAGTAGACGCAGATAATAACTTCTCGGATCTCAATGAATGAGATTCTACCTGAAAATTGACAACTGAATATCGTGCAGGAGAAGAAATTGGAGAAAAATGGACATAAACATTGGGCATAGCGGGTACTATGCCTTGAAAAATTTTATGGAATCGCCTAAAATATCATTATTAGGCGGCGAATCATAATAATGATTCTTGAAATGCCTCAGTTGAGGGCATTTCCCAGGCATCAAGATGTTGCAGCATTATGATGCCGTAGAGGCGGCAGCGCCACATCTTTGTAGAGCGGCGCCTGCCGTCTTCTAATTTATAGTCCTCTTTCTCACGCTTGTTGGAGCGTTCCACAGAAGTCCTTCTGTCATATTCCTTTTCCCATGCTTTAGAGTCCCTTGGCGGTATGTTAAATAACCTTGGATTATCATCCGTAAAAATATGTACGGTCCTGCCGTATTTTGCCGGTGAACAGGGATGCTCGCAGAAACAGCCGTGTTTCCGGTTTGATTTCGGGCGCCGGTATTTCGCCCGGTGTTTGGCAGCCTCATATCCATCTTTATGCATACGTAAGCCCAGTTTACAGACCGTGACGCCGTTATCATCAACGGTGAAATCGTCTTTATAAGTGAAATGACCGGTATGGCCGGGATTCAGGTCGATAAAAGGAGTGATATTTTCCCGTCTGCAGTATTCATAGACAGAGTAAGCGTCATGGGCGGAATCCAAAAGGAGCTTTTCAAGGCGGAATTTCGGAAGATATGCTTTCATGGTGAAAAAGGAATGGAGAAAGGAAAGCATATCATGCCGGGAGGTCCGCTCTAAAAGAGGAAATACAGGGAGGTCACTGTAGGAATCGGAAGCCACATACATGTAGAGGTGGTAACCAAAGAAATAGCATTCCCGGTGGGAGTCCCATCCCCAATTGCAGTCTGGTTGGGAATAATGGCGTCTGCAATTGCAGGAAGAACAGCCTTTATTCTTACAGTCACAGATCCGTTTTTTCCGTTGCTGGGCGGCGGTGCGGACAGGAGCGCCGTCACCGGCAAGAGCCAGATGCCGGGGATCCATCAGACCTTTGCGAATGGATAGATTGAGGAACTGCTGCTGATAAAGGCGGAAAATGAGAAAAAAAGGATTCTCCGGTTTTAAGTGCCAGCGCTCCAGAAAAGGAAGAAGCCTGGAAGCCGCGCTGGAAGAATCACAGGGAGTCTTTTGGCCTTTCTTTTTCCCCTTGGGAGGTTTCATTTTAGGAAACCGGTCTTTAGGGGAGAGGTTGTTAGAATTATCCATCCAAATACGGGAGAAGAAATCATAAAAAGTCCCGACGCCAGGGGTATCGCCGAAAGAGAAACCGCTGAGGATGGCATAAAGAGGAGTTTCCTTAAGCATACGGCGCCAGACAGTGATGGAAGTGACTTTTAATTTCAGGGCAGGCAGGTAGGATCGCAGCATACAGGAAGGAAGCCTGGGTTCCGGACCAAAAACAGAGCAACAGTCCTGCATAATGGAATCTGTCGGTGAAAGATCGAGATACCAGAACTGCACGATATAATCCCAGGCGCTTTTTGGAAGAACAAAGGGATCAGGATAAAACTTAAGGAAATCGGATACGAAAGTATCCTGATAGGCGGCATGGCCGCCGGGATTTGTAGGTAACAAAGAAATCGCCTCCAGTCGATTGAAATAAAATATAATCAATCGGCTTCGCCGCAAATTTTGAGCGATTTGTCAAGTGTTTTTGCAAAAAAAGTGGGTGATTTTTTTGAGATAGGGGTCTGAAAGCCTTATAAAATCAAGGCTGAAGATTCCGAGAAGTTATAATAAGAAAAGGGAGGATTATAGAGATGAAAAAAATCATAGCAGGGTTATTGAGTGCTGTATTGGCTATAGCTGGCATCGGCATAGGATATAAAATCAATTAGGTTGATGCTTCAGAAGAAGAGACATCTGTAACTGTTTTGCAGGCAGACTATCCACAATATAATACAGCTGAAGAATTGGTGGAATCTTCGGATTTGGTTTTTACTGGCACAGTGAAAAATATTGAATATCAAATGATTGATGTGAGCACAGGGGAAGGGCCAGATGAAGATACAGGATTTGTAGATGACGAGGAGATGCCATATACACTTTATACCATTGATGTGGATAGAGTATACAAAGGAAGTATTGACTCATCTACAATTATAGTCAAGCGTGCTGGCGGAAGTTTTGGTGATGATGAATATGTTGTTGAAAATGCTTCTGAGATTTCAAAGGGGAAAAATTATTTATTTGTTACGGAAACATATGAAGATACTTATCCAAGCTTATTAAATGCAGATCAAAGTTCTTATGATTTGGATGCTCTGCAGACTGTATATGGAAGGGGAAGAAAAAGAAATTATGTTATCTGATATTCCAAATTATTTAAAAGAAAAAAAATCAAACAATATTTGGCGGTATATATTTTGGCGGTTGTTTTCATCCTAACAGCAGCATATCCAAAGGATGTGTACGCCAGATGGGAAGCACCTGAAGGGGCAGGGCTTGAACCCACTGTTTTTGGTAAGGTTACTACCCAGACGGATAAGGCGCGGGTATATGTTTATGACAATACCACATTAAAGATTACGAGCGATGCAGAGACTATTTTCCAGAAAACATATAAGCGCGAAGGGAAGAAGACGGTCAAGCTGCCGTTGCAAAAAGCCCATGTCAAGCTAAATTTTACTCTGACTACAAAAGATGGAGTTGTCGGGCCTGCCGTTGTAAAAACCGTGAAGGATGATGGCGTGATTTCTAAAAAGAAGGTTAGCGCTTCCGTGAAAAAGCCGGTTGTTGCCGGAAAGATTACGGATAAATCTACCTCAGTAAAAGTGTATGCAAAAAAAGGGGATACGCTCTATATCCAGAACGGTGCGAAAATATTAAAAAAGGTCAAGTATCGAAAAAGCGGATATCAGAAATTTTCCATCAAAAAGCAGAAAGCAGAAACTAAACTTACGTTTTATACTGCAAATAAAACAGAGAGAAGCCCCTATGTGACAAAAGAGGTAAAAGATGTCACGTCTCCCAAGAAACCAAAGGTATCTTTTCCTTTTGATGGTGATTACAGTTGGATTGATGTGGAAGGTGAAATAGGCTGTGATGTCTATGTGAGGCAAAACAGCAAGAAGAAAACAGGCAAATGGAAATACATGGGTACATTGGATGGGATGAATCTTGGCTTCCATGTGGATGACTTGCCGAATATCACATCTATTGATGTGGGAGACACGTTTTCCATCCGTCTTGTGGATGACGCGGGAAATAAAAGTGAAATAGCAACCACAGAAGCAGCGAAAGAAGATTGGCATCCTGTGTTTGCAGAATAATTTCACTATGGTGTTATGTCAAGCAACTGACATAATTTGAGAACAACTAAATTTATATGCAGTTGTTGGATATTTTTTGGAGGCTGTGGAGGTGTGAAATTTACATGGAAAACGCCGTCCAGTTACCGCACCATACAAATATCTGATTATGTGTTTAAAGCATTTTTTGAGGAAAGAAAGTATTTGTTAAATTGCCTCTAAAAGAGGAATAAATTTTCTGAAAAGATTGATGAAAGGTTATAGTTGTTAAAAATCCCAATATTATATAAGTTTACACCACTTTACAACTTTTATAAATGATAGGCATTTTGCTGGACAAGGCATTTCAAGACTTTCATAAGAACCGATGATTTTATCATACTTTTGCTCTTTTTCACCAAAGTGGCAAAAAATAGTTCCTTCCTTATCCGCTCGCTGAGCACAAACCGGAAATCCTGCACGCTTCCAT